>DATMZI010000060.1:0-2715 GCA_035607085.1 Candidatus Eiseniibacteriota bacterium
CGTCAGGAGGCTCTGATCTCCTTCGGCCAGCTAGTTTGAGCCTCGTCAGGTCGCCCAGCTACGAAGGACTTACATGAGCGACGTCACTGAGATTCTGACCGCGATTGACCAGGGCCGGGCGCGCGCGGACGATTTGCTCCCGCTGGTCTACGAAGAATTGCGAAAGCTGGCCGCGGCCCGCATGGCGCAGGAATCGCCTGGCCAGACGCTGCAACCCACTGCGCTCGTGCACGAGGCCTGGCTGCGGCTGGTTGGCGATTCGAACACAAAGTTCGACGGGCGTGCGCACTTCTTCGCGGCCGCAGCCGAAGCGATGCGGCGCATCCTCATCGACAACGCACGACGCAAACGCGCGTTGCGTCACGGTGGAGGCCGGGCGCGTGTGGACATTGACGAAGTCGAGATTGCCGCGGCCCGCAGCGACGATGAATTGCTAGCGGTGCATGAGGCGCTCGACAAATTGTCCGCTGAAGATGCGGAGCTGGCCGACTTGGTGAAGCTGCGATTCTTCGTTGGCCTCACGAATAAAGAGGCTGCGGAGATCCTCGGCGTTTCCGAACCCACCGGCGAACGGCGCTGGGCCTTCGCCCGGGCCTGGCTCTACCGGGAGATTCAATCACAGTAGCCGGGCCAACGTCGCAGAGGGCGACGATGCCCCGGTTCCTTAATGATTTGCGGCCATCAAGTAATCGAGCGCGGCACGGCCCTTTGGACGAACCGTTGCGCCGGGCCAACCAATCGCTGGAATCTCGCAAGACAGCGCGCGCGCTCCGATAGCGGCGGTTTCGGTCACGCCGTGTCTAGAGGTCCCGAATTCGCGCGTTGCGGAGCTTCACGAATCCGGCAAAGCCCCTAGCCTCGCCGGCATGCGGCCATTGAAAGCTGATTGGACCCGCTTCTTTCCACGCCGCCTCCGACGGGTCCGCCGGGTTGTCGGTGACGTCGCAAATCTTCGTCCCGTTCAAGGTGACCTGGAGACGCGGGCCCTTGAAGGAGATCTGGACATGGTTCCAATCTTTCTTCTTGCGGAGATCAGGGAACTTCTCGTCGCCCGTGTCGAGCCAGAGGACGTTTCCTCTGATGGCTTTGGGATGCACACGGTGGACGACGACGCCAACGAACTCTCCCGCCTCGCGACGCCCGAAGTTCACCTGATAGCCGGTCCGCAGATACACGCCGCTGTTGTAGGTGCATGTGGTACACGAGCCGTCCGGGGCGGCAGGCTGCTCGGCAAGCATGAAGTCGACCTCCAGCTCGAAGTCTTTGAATCGCGCTAGCGAAACGAGACTCCCACCTTTCTGACCCGGTCCTGCCCGTCCGCCAACGATGAGGCCGTCCTCCATTTTCCAGCCGGCCTCGGCGGGGCTCAGGGAAGGACCGTCGCCGCGCGCTGGGACGGTCCAGCCAGTGAAGTCCTTGCCATTGAAGAGCGGCTTCCACGGCTCGGCCGATTGCAGCGACGCCAGGAGCACGAAACAAAGCAGCGTGACGATGCCAAAAGAAATGCCTTTCATCGAAATCCTCCCACCCTGGAATTCCGAAGACGTAGAGCGCGGTATACTGATTGGAATTTGCTTTTTGACGCTGCGCGGTTCATTTGGATCATCAAACGTTCAGGGTTTTGAGAAAGGCGACGCTTTGCTGGGTTAGTTCCCAGTTTTGTTCGACGAAGTAGTTTTTAACGCCGCCGATTTTGGCGGCGGTGAAGGTTTTTACCCAATCGATGCTGCCTCTGCCCATCGCCACTTGCGGGTAGCGCTGGCGCGGGGAAGTTCCCTCTGTGGCCGGGGCAGGGGCCTTCATGTTTATGTCTTGAAGATGCATCGAGTAGAAGCGGCCTGCGTACTTCGTGAAGTATTCCGCGGCGACGAAGCCGGCGGTGATCGTTGACATTTGGAATTGGTATCTGACCAGTTTCGGATCGAGCAGCTCCAATAAGAGGTCGTAGGTGCGTTTGCCGTCCACCATCGACAATTCGAAGCCCTCGTTGTGAAGGCCTTGCTGAAGGCCGGCGGCGGCTGAGACGGCCGCGATCTTATTGTATTCGTCGGCCGCTTTTTTGACCTGGTCGAGGGTCGGGTTGTTGCCCCCGCCCAATGTCGCGGTGATGATTTGCGTGATACTGACTTCTTTCGCCCAGTCGATGCTCTTTTGCTGGGTCTTGCGCAGCTCTTCCATCGTGAAATGAGAGCTCTCCGATTTCATTCCGTGATCGGCGAGGATGCGCGCGACTTCTTTTCCATTCGCGAGAGATGAAAATTCGGCGCCGTAACCAACCGGGGAACAAAGTTCGAGTCGAGTGACGCCGATGTCGGCCATCATCTTCACGTAGGCTGGAAAGTCCTTGATCATCGAACGCGTCGGCCAGACCTGGCTGCCGATGGGCAGGCCGAGCGGAGCGGCTGAAAGGTTTGAGGCGCTGGCGGCCAGAAAACCGGCCGCGCCCGAAGAGATTACCGCTTTTTCCATAAATTTTCGTCTCGATATTGGAGTCATACTCAGCATCTGCTCTCTGTTTATTTTGTCGTAGTGGATAGATTCGACATCACGATGGGCGCGGCGCCTGTCCTGTTTACGCCAGTGAATCGCGGTTCAATCGCAGTTGGCGTTAGATTTCCTGCCGCGGCGATATTCGCGGGTGAGGACTTGTTCGCTTGGGGAGCTTAGTGATTTTGACGCTGCGCGCTTGAGGGAGAATCGCTTTTGCAGCGGCTT
>DATMZI010000067.1:0-24290 GCA_035607085.1 Candidatus Eiseniibacteriota bacterium
CGCGCGCGGCCAGTTCCTGGCCAAGCTCGGTGGCGACGACGCCGGAGCCGCCATAAGTGGGGTAGCAAGTAATGCCGATACGCATAGTCGAAGACGAAGCAACTCTCAACAAGTCAGGCTGACACACCCGCTCCGGCTGACCGACGCGAGGGCCGGCCTGCTAGAATGTCGGGCAACGAGAACACCCGGACTGCAAGCCGGATGACCCATTAGACGCAGAGCGCTGCAAAACCGTGATATCGAAACAGGGCGGAAGCGGCGCGGAGTTGGTGCCCAGGAGACTGTAATGAAGCGGCTCGCACGTGAGCATCTGGAATATGCACGAAGCAGGGTGAAGCTAAGCAAGTTCAGCGCTTTGATGGGATTTGAGGTGGCCAAGCTCTATCCCGGGGGCGCGGTCCTGGACGTTGTCACCGAGGAGCATCATCGGCAGATTCACAACGTGATGCACGGTGGAGTGATTGCCGCGCTGGCCGATACCGCTGCGGCGATCGCCGCCTATACGGTAGTACCGCGCGGAACGGAAGTGGTGACCATCGAGCTGAAAATCAACTATCTCTTGCCGGTGGCAGCCGGCAAGCTGACAGCAGAAGGGAAAGTCCTGCGCGCAGGGCGCAATTTTATTGTGGTCGAATGCGAGGTCAGGAAGCACGACGGGGCCCTGGCAGCTAAGGCCCTCATGACGTTTGGAGCGGCACCCGGACATGTATTGGCCGGCAAGCCTGAAGGGGAGACAGGCCGCGGGAAGTTTGAGGTTGCCGGACCCACCAAGCGGAAGAAACCGAAAGGCTAATGCTACTCTTCGCTGCCGCCTTCTTCGCCTTCCTTGTACACGTACTTGATATTCTTTTTGAAAATCATCAGATTAGCGCTGCCCTGCCGGGTCAGCTTGATGCAGTCGTGGTCATACCATTCGACGATTCCGTGCAGCGACTCGCCGTCTTCCATCACCACGACCATGGGTGTACGGGACTGCATCTGCTTGATCCAATAGAAATTCTCGGCGTGGGTGATTTCCGGCGGGGTTGGCTTCTTGGTCGGGGCTAGCCCGCCGTTATGCGACTGATGCGGTTGGTGGATGTTGGGACGCACCGGGATCGGCTCTTTAGCCTCGGCAAAACCAGGACGAAACATACGACGATTAACCATTATAAACGACTCCTCAATGCCCAAGGGAGTGGAGTTTGAGCAGCAATGTTCATATGACGCGACTTGCCAGCAAGCGGTTACATGCTCATCGGATGAAAATTGTCGGGACGGCGGTTGCCAGGGTTCTTTACAAACCTTTACTGACGGGCATTTGCTGATGGGCGCCCCACCCTCCTTGTGGCGAACAAGTCTGGGCTAGCCAGCAAGGTCGGCGGCGAAAGCTTCGAGTCCGAGCTGCTTGTTGAGGTTGCGCCGTGCGCCGGCGGCCAGCTGGTCAAGCCCGCGAAGTGCGCGGAGGATAGAGTCAACGTTAAAGCGCCGTGCTAAAACCTCCAATTCCTTGCGCAAAGGCTGGTTACGAATTTGCGGCTTATGGATTCCGGAAGAAAGCTCCAGAAGATCGGAGAGCAGGCTATAGAAAACGGAAAGCTGATCCTCAAAAGAGGTGGTGCGGTCCTTGGCCAGCGCTCCGGTTTGGGCGAAGATTTGGCCGAACTCCTCGCCACGTGACGCGCGATCCAGAATTTTCAGGGCTTCGCGGCGGCGCTGGGATTCTTTTTCCACATCCATTTCGAGAGCGTAGCCGGGGCTACCTTCGGCCAGTTGGGCGGCCGCGCGGATCGCGGCAGGGGAAAGATCGGACTTTTCCTTGAGAATGGCTTCGACTTCGGCGGCCGGCAGCGGTGCGAAGTGGAACTGCAGACAACGAGAAACGATCGTGGGCAGAAGCGAGTACGGCGATGGAGCAGTCAGGATGAGAGTGGCGGAGCCGGGCGGCTCTTCCAGGATTTTCAGGAAGACGTTGGCGACGTCCCAGCGCATGGTTTCTGCGCCATCAATAATGAATGCGCGGCGGCGGCCCATAGGCTCGAAGTAGGCGGCGCGCTGTACGGCACGGAGCTGGCCGATGCGGAGCATGGGCCGCGCTACCGGAGTTTTGAGCCGCACTGGATCGGGCACGAGCGCCCACACGTCCGGGTGAGATTGCAGGATGAGCGGGACGCGTTCAACCGTAGCGGCGTCGGCGCTTTCGCCGCGTTCGATTAGACCTTGTTCGATCAGTCGCTGCGGTTCGGAGAGAAGGGCGACACGCTGGCAGGAGTAGCATTCGCCGCAAGCGTCATCGGTGAGTCGTTCGCAGTTCGCAGCCTGAGCGAAAAGACGAGCAAGAGTAAACTTGCCGAGGCCGTGCGGGCCTGTGAAGAGCAGCGCATGCGGCACGCGGCCTGAGCGCAACGCGCCGCGCAGCGCCGTGACGATCTGCGGGTTGCCGCGAAATTCAGAGAACGCCATGGTCAGCGCTTCTCCTGCAAGGGTGGGAGCAGGGGCTGGACGGCGGCAAGAACTTCCTGGGCGATCTCTTCCGGCGGCCGCATGGAATTGCTCCGCGTATCGTAGCATTCGATGGATTTCCAGTTGGGGCTGCGCGCAAGTTGATCGTAAATATCCGCCGCGGATTGCAGGTGGCGCAAGTCAGATTCCAGAATGTCGTGGGCAGAGTCAGTATAGGACCGGGCGGATTTCCTGGCGACGAGCGTTTGCGCCTGGCGTGGCGGGACGCGAAGGTAGAGCACGAGATCTTCCTTGGGCAAACCGTATATGCAGTATTCGAGATGCTCGATCCATGCCCGGAACTCTGGGCGTTTCTCGGGGGAACTGCGAGCGGTCTGGTGCGCCAGGTTGGAACCGACGTAGCGGTCGGAGAGGACGATTTGTCCTTGTTCGAGCGCGGCGACGATGGGGCCTTTGCATTCAAAGCGGTCCCCGGCGTAGAGCAGCGCCGTAAAGTGTGGGTCGTGGTGAGGGCCGAAGTCGCCATTGAGAAACTGGCCGACCATTTTGCCGAACCAGGAGTTGTACTGCGGGAAGCCGGTGGGCAGCACGCGATGGCCACGGGACTCGAGCGCTTGGGCGAGGAGACGGACTTGAGTTTGTTTGCCGCTTCCGTCGATGCCTTCAACGGCGATGAGCTTTCCGGGAGTGGTCATGAATGGAATGCGCGAGGGGTAGTGTAACCGAGGGCAGGAGGTAGAGGAAGTCGGGCGATGGAGGAAGCAGACGAGCAGTAGATTCCCGGCGGAAGTGCCGAGGTCGCATTAGCCCCTCCCCAACTAGCGTTTGAAAAGACGCTGGAAAGCAAAAGGGCGGTAAACATGGAAAGTGAAGAGCGTCCAAACCAGGAGTTGCCAGCAACCAAATTTCGTAACACTTTAAAAACACAGGATTTAAGTTTAGTAGGCGGATAAGGCCAGGTGCATCGCTCCACAGTGAAGAACGATTTCCAGGGAAGTACGATAAGCCCAGAGAGATTTCTGCCTCGAACAGGGCCTGGCTGAGATCTGGGCGTGGTGTTCCAACGGAAAACTACGAGCGAGCGAATGAAGCTCGCATAATGCTGGTCTACCGCAGAGGATTCGCGGATTCGCACGTGATACGATTTTGGATGATGAGCCAGACTGCGATTCGCGACAAGGTGGCGGAGATTCGAGGGCGGATCGCGGCAGCGGCGGCGAAGGCTGGCCGGCCGGAGGAGGAGATTACCCTGATTGCGGTGTCGAAGACGCATCCGGCGGACGCGATTCAGGAGGCGTTTGAGGCCGGCGTAAGACACTTCGGAGAGAACCGCGTACAGGAGTGGGAAGGGAAACGGGGTGCGGTTGCGGAGCTGGGGGCGCAGTGGCACTTGCTTGGGCATTTGCAGAGCAACAAGGCGGCTCGGGCGGCCAAAATCTTCCATTCGGTGGATTCGGTGGATGATTTTGCAGTGGCAGAGCGATTGGATCGAGCGCGAGCGGAGATGGGCGGTCGAGAGAAGCTCCGGTTGCTGATTGAAGTCAGGGTGGCGGCGGAAGACACGAAGAGTGGCGTCGAGAAAGAACAATTGCCGGAGCTTGCCTGCAAAATCTGCGGGTTAAAGCAACTGACCGTGGCAGGGTTGATGTGCATTCCGCCGTTTTTGGAAGATGCGGAAGCGGTGCGGCCGTATTTTGCCGAACTGCGCAGACTGAAAGAAGGGCTGGAAGCGCGGCTAGGGTGGAAGCTGCCGGTACTCTCGATGGGGATGTCACATGATTTTGAAATCGCGATCGCAGAGGGGGCGACGGAAGTGCGGGTGGGAACGGCGCTGTTTGGAGTACGCGAAACGCGATGAGTTTGCTCGATCTGCGACCGAATTTCGAGCTAGGGACGGTGGTGCTCGCGGTGCGGGTGCAGCCGCGGGCAAGCAAGAATGAAATTGTCGGAGTGATGGAAGGTGCGCTTAAGATTCGGTTGCAGGCGCCGGCGATGGAAGACCGTGCGAATGAGGCGCTGTGCGCGTTTTTGGCGGAGCTTTTGAAGAGGCCGAAGTCGGCTGTTAGAATTCTGGCGGGCCAGCGGAGCCGGCTGAAGAGAGTGGAAATCGTGGGAGTAACGACGAATGAGGTAGAAGCGCTGGCACTGCTCGAAGCGTAAGGAAGCTGCGGGAAGCACGGCGCAGGCTCTTAGGTAGGACGGGAAAGTGCCAGCGGTGTTGCGGAGAGAAAGGCGGCAGCTGAGTTGCCGCACTCCAAGAGGCGAGGATGAGCCTTCAACTGAATGACATGCAGAAGGATTTGCGGGCGGCGAAGCTGGACGGATGGCTGTTTTACGATTTTCGCGGACGCGATCCGATTGCGCACCGGATTTTACAGTTGCCGAACCACATGCGGACACGACGGTGGTTTTATTTTGTGCCGGCGGCAGGAACGCCGAAGAAGCTGGTGCACAAGATCGAGACGCAATCCCTGGCAGCGGTGCCGGGAGAGACGCTTTACTATTCCGGACAGCACGAACTGCGCAAAGGACTGAAGAAGATTCTCAGCCGGGCAAAGACGGTGGCCATGCAGTATTCGCCGAAGAGCGCCATTCCGTACGTGGCGATGGTGGATGCAGGCACGGTGGAGTTGGTGAAAAGCTGTGGCGTGAAAGTAGCGACATCGGCCGATCTGGTGCAGAAGTACGAAGCGTGCTGGACGCCGGCACAACTGCAATCGCATCTGGAGGCGGGCAAGGCGATTGACAGGATTATCGCGGAGGCGTTCGCAAATGTAGCGAAAGGCGTGCGCGAGAAAGAGCCGGTGACGGAATTTGGGTTGCAGCAATGGATTTTGCGAGAGTTTGCAGAAGCGGGACTCACAACCGAAGAAGGGCCGGACGTGGCGGTGAATGCGCACGCGAGCGATCCGCACTATGCGCCGGCGGCGGACCGTCCTACGACGATCAAAGAAGGGGATTTGCTACTCTTGGACGTATGGGGGAAAACGAGAGCGCCGGACAGCGTTTATTATGATATCTCGTGGGTCGGGTATCTTGGCGCGAAGGTGCCGGAGAAATACACGAAGATATTTGCAGTGCTGACGGCGGCGCGGGACAAAGCGGTGGAACTGATCCGGTCATCGGTGGCGGCAGGGAAGCCGGTGCAAGGTTGGCAAGTTGATAGGGCCGCGCGTGGCATCGTTGAGAAGGCGGGCTATGGCAAGTATTTTATTCACCGCACGGGACACAATATTGGGACGACAGTTCATGGCAATGGCGTGAACATGGACGGACTCGAAACGCACGACACCCGGCTCTTGATTCCGGGAACGTGCAACTCGATTGAGCCGGGGATCTATTTGCCGGAGTTTGGCATGCGCAGCGAAGTGAACGTGTACGTGGGCGACGGGGAGGCGCGGGTAACGGGGGCAGTGCAGAAGGAAATCCTGGCGCTGCTAGCGTAGGAGTGGGCGACAGAGCTGGAGAAACGCGCGTGTTCGAGGAAGAAGCAGACAATCGGGCGGCGGTGGAAAAAGGCGGCCTGCGGGTTGGCGAACAAACGAGCGAAGCGGGAGCCCGTACGGGCTCGACAACGGACCCTGCGTTAGCTGATACGCAGGAAACTGAGGAGGCGCCGTCGGCGGCGCGGGCGGTTGCCGTAGCGCTGGCGGGCTGGCTGTTGCCTGGCTTGGGGCATGCGCTGCAGAAAATGTGGGGACGCGCCCTGACGATATTCCTGACGGTGGGATTTCTGGTGTACCTCGGCGCGGGCATGCGCGGAAACGTATTTGAGCCGGGCGGAGACGACCCATTCGCGCGGCTGGGGTACTTTGCCGATGCAGGGACCGGAGCGTTCTATTTTGTGGCGCGGGCGCTCGAAGGAGCGGGCGCGGATGTTTCACACGCGGATGGAGATTACGGCACCCGATTTCTGGCCACGGCCGGCGTGCTGAACCTGCTGGCGGCGCTGCATGCGTATGAAGCGGCCCGCGGGCGAAAAGCGTGACGGTTCCGCTGCACTTTTCGCATTTTCAGTCATTGCTGCTGTTTGCGCTGATCATTTCGCTCGCGTTCGGGACTCTCGGGAGACGAAAGCCGATCGAGCGGGTGAAGTATGCGGCATGGTCTTTCGCAATGTTTGTATTGGTAGGAATTACGCTGGGCTGGCTGATGTATCCGTTTTCGAAGTGAAAAGCCGGAGCCGAGGGCGAGAGTTGAGCTCGCGACCTGCCGCTTACGAATCGAATCGAAATTCCGCATCCTATTTGTTTTCTATATTCTTGGGTTTGCTCACTTTCCTGTTCTTCTGGGCCTAGTTGGGGGTGGAACTCGCAGAGACTTCTTCCGGATAGCCCGTCATATAAGGATTCCCTCCCGGCGCTGCCGTGCCTATAATCCGGCCGTAGGGGAGCAAATGTTCACGACGAGAGTCTTTGCCGGATGTGCTCTTGCCCTGCTTGCGGCGAGTGCTTTCGGGCAGGAGCACCAGCATGGAAAAGGCGAAAAGTTAGGCGCGGTGCAGTTTGCCACGTCCTGCAATGCTGAGGCGCAGAAGGAATTCGATCGAGCGGTGGCGCTGCTGCACTCCTTCCAATTCAATCACGCCATTCAAGGATTTAACGCGGCGCTCAAAAGTGATCCGGCTTGCGGAATCGCGCACTGGGGGATCGCACTCAGCCAGTGGAGCAATCCGTTCGCTGCTGGCATGAAGGACAACAGCCAGCTACAGGCGGGACGCGAGAGCGCCGAGCGGGGCAAAGCCGCTGGTGCTAAAACGGAACGCGAACGAGCGTATATCGCGGCCGTCGCCAGTCTGTATAGCAACTTCGAGAGCACACCACAGCAAGCGCGTTTGCTGGCCTATCGAGATGCGATGGAAAGCATCGCGTCTAAATACTCCAAAGATCAGGAGGCGCAGATTTTCTACGCGCTGGCGCTTGCTGCTGCGGAAGAGCCGACCGACAAAACCTACTCCGCCCGGCTCAAGGCGGGCGCTATCCTGGAGAAGCTATTCCGGGACGAACCGGACCATCCCGGGCTGGCGCACTACATCATTCACACCTACGACGTGCCGTCTCTGGCGGGAAAGGCGCTTATCGCCGCGCAGCGTTATTCCGATATCGCGCCTGATGCGCCACACGCGCTGCATATGCCGTCACACACGTTCACGCGTGTGGGCTACTGGCAGAATTCCATCGACAGCAACCGCGCCGCCGCCGCAGCTTCGCGTCGCGTAGGCCAAACGGCGGAAGAGCTACACGCAAGCGACTACCAGGTGTACGCCTATCTACAGACGGCGCAGGACGAAGCTGCGCGCAAGGTGCTCGAGGCACTGCCGGAGATCGCCTCGCGGTTCGATCCGAGAATGGTGGTGAGCGGCGCGGCGGGTCCCGACGCCGGATACTTTGCGCTGGCAGCGATTCCCGCGCGCTATGCTGTAGAGCGTCGCGACTGGCAGCGGGCGGCCGAGCTGCAGCCACAGGAGACCCCGTTTCCCTACGCCGATGCCATGACCTGGTTTGCGCGCGGCATAGCAGCGGCCCGGCTGCATGATACGGCAAAGGCCCAGGCGTCGATCGCTGCGTTGCAGGACATCCGCACACGTCTGGAGAAGGCAAAGGAAAACTATTGGGCCGGGCAAGCCGAGATCCAGCGCCTCGAAGTGGATGCCTGGAGCTCATTGGTAGCTGGACGTAAGGACCTTGCGTTGACTCTGATGAAGTCGGCAGCCGAGATGGAAGATAATACCGACAAGAAGGCAATTACGCCTGGGCCGCTTGCACCTGCGCGCGAGCTTTTCGGCGAGATGCTGCTGGAGATCAATCAGCCCGCGCAAGCGTTGGAGCAATTTGAGGCGACACTGAAGAAGGAGCCAAACCGCTTCCGTGCGCTCTACGGCGCGGCCCGCGCCGCGCAACTCGACGGCAACCGCGAAGCGAGTCGCAAGTATTTCGCCGAACTAATAAAGATATGCGAGCACGCTGACAAGCCAGGACGGTCGGAGGTGCTGGAGGCGAACAAGGCCGCTTCGGGGAATTAGTGCCTGGTGCCGAGGCTTTTCGTGGATTGTCGGCAATCCTTCCACAACCGCGCTCCCAGCTCAAGGATTCGGCGCGATGCCGATCCGATCGTTGACGGCTGATCGAATCCGCTGTTTGCACCCAAAGTAGCGCTCCGTCGTTTGAACCGAAACGTGCCCCAAGGGGAATGGATGCCCCAACTCGCTTCCCGAGGCATGGCAGAGTCGTGCACCGAGCCGTCGCAGAACGTTTGGCGACAACTTCGCTACGCCGGTGCGCTTGGCGGATTCCTTCACAATGTCCCAAACCACCATCACCGTCATGCCATTTTCCATGTCCATCCAGCTTTGTTGACCCGGCGGAACAGTTTTCCTCGGTCCATTGCGGCTGCGGCGAGCCAATCATCCAGTTCGGTTCTTACCCAATCAGGAACTGGAACCAACCGAGGCTATACCACCTTCACAGGCAACACGAGGAGGCACGACCTTGAAAACGTAGAGAAACCAGTTTCTTCGGGAAGCGAGTCCGGGCGGTGATTATTGGGTGTAACAGGCCAGGACCGGACGCGCTGGATATCGCTGCGTGGGTCGATTACGCAGGGACACCTGGCAGACGATGAAATCGAAGCTGTTTACGGATATTTAGTTGCGTGTGAACTAGCGGGGCTTCGAGAGACCAAGCCATTGTCGTGCTGCGGGACCGGCGATAAACTCAAGTACGGCTGACCCAAATCTGTCCTTTAGAGCCGTTCCTCCCGTTCGCTTCATCTGTTATTACTCCCGCATCGCTTTTCTGCGTTCTGCGTGGCCAAGCCTAAGGGATCCTTCAGGAGCAGCCCTATGATCCGCAACCTGGGACTTACTTCCGTATCCCTCGCCGCCATTCTCTTTGCCGCCGCCCCTGGCGCGGCAGCGCAAGTCAACGCCGCAAGCCTGGCCGGTTCCCGCAACGTTCGCCCCGAAGCTCGGCCTGAAAACGATCGCGGCCGCGTGGTGGACTCAGTTTCCCTGCAGCACATGCTCCTCCAACTCAAGCGATCTCCCCAAAAGGAAGAAGCTCTCCAGCTGTTCCTAGCCGAAGTGCAATCCCAGGGCTCTCGCAATTTTCATCACTGGCTTACCGCGCAGGAATTCGGCCTGCGTTTCGGCGTGGACCAACCGGACCTCGACGCCGTTACAGCTTGGCTACAATCACAAGGCTTGCGTGTCAACTTCGTCTACCCGAGCGGCATGGTCATAGATTTCTCGGGCACCGCCGGCCAGGTCCGCAAAGCCTTCCAGACCGAAATACACCACCTCGCAGTTCAAGGCCAAATGCACATCGCCAATATGAGCGAACCGCGCATTCCCGCAGCCCTAGCTCCCGTGATTGCCGGTGTCGTCTCCTTGCATGACTTCCGCCCTAATCCCATGCACCGGATGCGCAAGCCTCGCCCTGAGTTCACCGTCGGCGGCCTTTTTGGCGACACCTACGCTCTCGTCCCGGCCGACCTGGCCACCATCTACAATTTAAATCCTCTCTTTAGCGCGGGGATGTCCGGCCAAGGCCAATCTATCGTCCTTATCGAAGACACCGACGTTTTTAATGCCGCTGACTGGACCGCTTTTCGTTCCGCTCTCGGCCTTTCCGGTTACACGAGCGCGTCGTTCGCCTCACTCCACCCAGCGCCGTCTGGCGGCACCAACAACTGCCTGCCTCCGGGCGTCATTGCCCCTAATGACGCTGAAGCGATTTTGGACGCGGAATGGGCCAGCGCCGCCGCTCCCAGCGCCGCCATTCAAATGGCAGCCTGCGCTGATACCGCCACAACGTTCGGTGGCCTGATCGCTTTCCAGAATCTGATCAACGGCAGCGCGCCTCCTTCCATCGTCAGCATCAGCTACGGCCAATGCGAAACCGTCAACGGCGAGGCAGCGAACGCCGCGTATTCTTCCGCCTATCAGCAAGCCGTGGCCGAAGGTGTCTCTGTTTTCGTCGCCGCGGGCGACAGCGGGGCCGCCGGATGTGACAACGGAGCTTTGGTCGCTACCCATGGAATCGGCGTCAACGCCTTCGCCTCCACTCCTTACAACGTCGCTGTTGGCGGCACCGACTTCAGCGACACTTTTTCGGCCACCAACCTTACTTACTGGAACTCCACCAACACACCCACCTTCGGCTCGGCGATCTCCTACGTTCCCGAAATTCCGTGGAACGACTCGTGCGCCAGCGCGTTGGTTGCCTCGTACTTCGGCTACCCGGCCTCTGGCCCCGCCAGCCTGTGCAACGATCCCTTCCTGGGCTCGCTGCTCGAAAGTACCGTGGCCGGCGGTGGTGGTCCGAGCCAGTGCGCCACAGGCTCTACGACAATTAACGGAGTGGTTAGCGGTTCCTGCGCGGGTTGGCCAAAGCCTTCCTGGCAATCTGTTCTCGGCAATCCCAACGACGGCGTCCGCGACACGCCGGACGTCTCGCTGTTTGCCGCGGACGGGCTCTGGAGCCACTACTATGTCTTCTGCTGGTCGGACACGGCGCATGGCGGAGCTGTGTGCGGCAGTGATCCCAGCACGTGGTCCGGCGCAGGCGGCACCTCCTTCGCTTCGCCGATCATGGCCGGCATTCAGGCCCTCATTAATCAGAAGGCAGGCGGGCCGCAGGGCAATCCCGCTCCTGTTTATTATCAGCTCGCAGCGGCCGAGTTCGGTTCCGCCGGCAGCGAGTCCTGCAACGCATCCAATGGTACTGGCGTCGCCGCGAGCTGCACGTTCTATGACGTAACCGATGGCGACATGGACGTGGACTGTACCGGCCCCAACTGCTATCTGGGCGGCGCCTCAGTCGGCGAGCTTTCCACTTCGGATAACACTTTTGCTCCCGCTTACGCAACGTCGGTGGGCTGGGATTTCGCTACTGGCATCGGCAGCGTTAATGCTGCCAACCTGGTCAACAACTGGCCGGTGACAGCTCCGGCGCAAAACTTTGCGCTTTCCGCATCTCCCAGCACCGTGAACGTGGTCCAAGGCAACAGCGGAGGCACTGCGATCACCATCACTCCGCAAAACGGCTTCAACGCCAGCGTCAGTCTCACCGCGTCTGGTTTGCCTTCTGGCGTGACTGCAGTTTTCAATCCGAGCAGCGCAACCTCCGGCAGCACCCTGACGTTTAGCGCCTCCGGCACTGCCGCAATCGGTTCAGCCACCGTGACCGTTATCGGCACTTCGGGCAGTTTGACGCACCAGGCTCAAGTCACGCTCATCGTGAATCCGGCCGCGACGTTTACTCTTTCCGCTGCTCCCGCTGGACTAGGCGTCACGCAGGGGGGGCAGGTCGGCAGCACCATTACCGTCACCCCGCTCAACGGATTCAGCGGAGTCGTTATTCTCTCAGCCTCCGGCCTGCCGGGCGGCGTTACCGCGTCGTTCAATCCGACCACCACCACCAGCACCAGTACCTTAACTTTGACCGCCAGCACCAGCGCCGCCATCGGCACTTTTACGGTAACCATCAAGGGTGTCAGTGGCAGCGTGAGCAACTCCACAACGGTTTCCTTGGCCGTGAGCCTCGCGCCAAACTTCAGCTTGTCGGCGACACCAGCAAGCCTGAGTATCGGGCGCAACAGTAAGGGCCTAGCCCTCATCACCATCATGCCGAGCAATGGCTTTGCCGGAAGCGTCACGCTCTCAGCCTCCGGCATGCATAGCGGAACCACCGCGTCTTTCAGCCCCAACCCTGCAATCGGCTCGAGCACCTTGACCTTGTCTACCACGCGCAAAGCCGCCACCGGCACGGTCACGGTTACAATTACCGGGAAGTCCGGAAATCTCACTCAGCAGACCACGATCAGCGTGACCGTGCATCGGTGATGCGTCCTTCGATTCTCCACGGGCGAAGAAATACTTCGTCGCAAGTTAAAGGCAAGCGAAGTGTCGGGTCTCAATACTGGTTTGGACTTTTGTGTTGGTCCCGCTTTTCTGGGCAACTGCTGCGGCTACAGGTGTGGTCACTCATCGCTAATCGCAATTGGTAGGCATGCGGGTGACGGCGGAGTGCGCCTCCGGGACCTGTGCCGGCTCAGACGGTCGACGCACACCCCTCTAGTCGGTTGGTCCCTTAATAGTTTCCCAAAAGAACCCGTCTCCCAGGCCGTCCTCAATTACACCTAAAAAGTGTGCCTTGACATCGACTGGCCTTCCTATGAAAGGAGTTAGCAAGTTTTGCAGACACACTGCCCTCGTCCGAACGATGTGGCTACGACGCTTGGGAGGAAATCAGTTTAGCTTTCGGCTGGGCTTACAGCCCTAAAAGCGCCAGCGGCGGCAGCGCCGCCAACAAAATCAGCCAGAAGGTAAATCCAGATATTCGGCCAAGGCGACAGTCCCATACAGGAGATGCCTACCGCCACCGCCGGATTGAACGCTCCACCTGAAATATTGCCAACGGAAAACGCCCCCACTAGTACCGTGAACCCGATGGCTAGCCCATAAAAGGAGTTGCCGGACGTACCTTTGGCCGTGGCAGTGTTTAGCACCACGTAAACCAGCGCAAAAGTGAAAAGAAACTCAGCAAGAAGTGCCGGAACTGTCGCGGGCTGGAGAGGTGTAACGGCAGCCCCTCCCTTCAAAAACTTGACAGCGAAGGCCGCGAGCACAGCTCCTATAATCTGAGAAATCATGTACGGCGCTACATCTTTGGCCGAGCACTTCCCACGTAGCCATACGCCCAACGTAACAGCAGGATTGAAGTGCCCCCCGGAAATATGTCCTCCAGCAAAAATCATTACCATGAGCGCCGAGCCTATCGCTAACGGGGCGAGCGCCCCTGCACCATTGCCGATGACGGTGCACCCGACCGTGAGAACAAGGAAAAAGGTCCCTATAAATTCAGCGATATATTTGGTCATCACCCACCTCGTGTGCTTCTAGATTGTGAACCCTGAGCGATCTAAAACCGGGCGAGCATATCACGGATGAATTGAGCCAGACTGCGGAACGCATAGCCATCGAACCCGTTAGCTTCATCACAAAATCTCCCACTTAGTTCAGTCTTAAAGGACATATAACGCGATGACCGGACAAGTACCGACCCGCTATGCCACTCGATCGCATAACACACCTCGCCCACTTCCAAAGCCCAGGTCAGCGCGGTAATCGGTCCAATCGCGGGGATGCTCATCAACCGCTGCACGAGTTGCAACTACAACAAGGGGTCATGCTCAGCCGCACTACCTTCTCTCGGCACAGCCGCAGGAGAGGACGCAGTCCTTCATGGATATCCGGGTTGCTCGCCAGGAGTTCGCGGAAATAGACTTTCCATTCCGCGGCGTGTGGTTTCAAGTGATCGTAGGTCCAGCCGGAGAACATCGTGGCTTCCATCGACGCGCTCCAAAGGTTGTGGCAGCGTCTTCATCCAAGATCTAGAGCAAAACGTGTGGCGGGAATCCATCCGTGGGCATAGATCTTGCCACTGCCGTCTTTCACGCGGTAGCTGATCTTCTGCTTGTGAACATCCAGGCCGACGTAATACATAAGTTGCATGAGGAGCCTCCTTGGTGTTTCTGAATCGGCGTGGCGCTGAGTTCAGCTCTTCTTAAACCCGCATGGCCACCACGCCGTCAGCCTGTTGTTTCACTGCGTGAACGTCCTTCTGCTGTTTCTTTTGCTTAATAGCGCTACCGGTTTCGCATCCGCAGCGGGATCGTTGCGGCGCTGTTTGCCGTACACCCGATGAACGTCGAGTGTGTCGCGTGGGTCGCTCAGCGCAAGTCGCTGCTCAGCACGACTTTCCTTCTCCTCGCGCTTTTCGCCTACGGTCGGTACGCGCGCAAACCAGGATTCGTCCGCTACTCCCTGGTCGCGTTGCTTTTGCGCTCGGTCTCGCTGCCAAACCAATGGTCATCACCTTTCCCTTCCTTTTACTACTCGTCGACTATTGGCCGCTCAACGCCTCCCCGCTTTAAAACCCGAGGGCCGCGCAGAGTTTTGCCGCAGCTCTGGTCAGCTGGTTCGAGAAAAGCTTCCCTGTTCCTCTTCGTTTTCGCCAGCGCGTGGGTCACCGTCTACGCACAACACAAGAGCGGCGCCGTGGCAACATCGTCGGGGTTACCCCTTCGCTTCCGATTGCCGAACGCCGTCTACTCCTACCTGCTCTACATATTCAAGGGAATTTGGCCGGTAAAACTCGCCGTCTTCTATCCGAACCCGGAAGGTCCCTTGCCGTTGTGGAAACCAATCCTCGCTTCACTTTTCCTGATTGGCGTTACGGTCCTGGTCTGGCGTTACCGCGACAAGCGCTATCTGCTCACGGGCTGGCTCTGGTACCTCGGCACGTTGGTTCCGGTCATTGGCATCATCCAGGTGGGCCGCCAGGCACTCGCCGACCGCTATGTCTACCTGCCATTTATCGGATTGTTCGTCAAGATCGTCTGGGGCACCGCCGAACTCGTTCCCATTCCCGCACGCCGCAGAATCCTCGTGCCTGTCACCGCCATCACCTTGACCGCCTTCGCCACGCTCACCTGGTGGCAGACCACTTTCTGGGAAAGCAGCATCACACTGTTCACGCGCGCGCTTCGGGTCACTGAGAACAACTACATGGCGGAAAACAATCCGGCGTGGTGTTCTCCGAATCAGGCCTAGCCGACCTGGCCTTCGTCCACTTTCAGGAAGCCGCCCGCATCCGGCCCGAATTCGCGCTGCCACACTACAACCTGGGCCTCAGTCACCTGAATCAACGCAATCTTCCCACGGCGCAACACGAACTAGAGACGGCGACCCAATACGCCACGGATCCCGTGGAACTCTCGTGGGCACACCACAACTTGGGAATTGTGCTCTACGAGGAAAATCAACTGGAGGCTGCGCGCAAAGAACTGAACGCCGCTCTAAACATTACACCGGACAGAGAGGATTCGATCCTCGCGTTAGGAGTAATTGACTTCCGTCAGGCAAACTACGGGTCATCACTCGCCAAGTTCCAAAAAGCCTACGCGATTCACCCTTCGCCGCAAGCTCTCTTCTGGATGGGCCGAATCCGCGAAGCCCAAGGCGACACCAGGGCAGCAGCCGATGCGTACCAGGCGGCCCTCCCGCATGTCGCCAACTTTCCGCGAGGCACACGACCGCCTCGAAGCTATCCGCTCCGGCAAAGTTCCAATGTTCGCGCAGTAAACCGTGTCAGGAAATGACAGCGGTGGATTTTTCTTGTGCAACGCCGCAAACGCATAACAGACGACCGCGACTAAGTCCCGGGGTCCGACTCCCACCCGAAAAGGTAGGAAGAGAGGTCGATGATCAGGTAGCAGCACCTACAGAACGAGAACACCGCCTTGCACCGAGCGAATATCGCTCACAAAGAGTGCGAATGGAAGGATGGCGATAGGGGCGGCTTAGCTGAATGGGAATAGACTCACAGCAAGAACGAAGCGAAAGTGTGCCTTGACACAAACCGGCCTTCTCATGGAAGGACCTAACCGCATGTAGTAGTATTGCGGCTGGGAGGCTTTTTTATGAGAAAGAAATTGGCTCCCGTGATTAGCCTCCTTCTCGCGTCTGCCCTACCGGCATTCCCACAGAGTTCTGCGCCAAGCTCTACAGAGAATCAGAATGGGGATCTACAGGAGCTGGTCGTTCGCTCTTCGCCGCACAAAGGTGATCTCGGCGAAATGGATCAGCGGCGTGTCGTGCGCGCATTGGTCACCTTCAATCGGGCCAGCTTCTTTTTCGATAATGGCCGTCCACGTGGGATGACTTACGACGCACTGGTGGATTTTGAGAAGTTTCTCAATCGCAAGCTGCACGCCAAAGACACCACGGGAAAAGAAAAAATCAACGTTGTGTTGATACCAACTACCTTCGGAAAGGCCGGTGCCGATTTGCAGAACGGGAATGGGGATCTGGTAGCCTCCGCCGTATACATCACGGAAGCACGCAAAAGGATTTTCGACTTCGTTCCCCTGGCTAGTAGCATGCACGATGTAGTGGTGGCGGGTCCGGACGCCCCGCCGCTGGCTAACCTGGAGGACCTCTCTGGCAAGCAAGTCTACCTCTTCAAAAACTCGGTCTCTTGGGAGAATCTCACGGAGCTTAATAAGAAGCTTTTAGCGGCCAAGAAACCAGGGATTAACCTGATCGCTGCAGACGGAAATCTTGAACGCGACGACCTTGTCGAAATGGCCCAAGCCGGACTGGTGCAATACACGGTGACTCCTTCGTTTACGGCGCAGCTTTGGAGGAAGGTCTTTACTGACATGAAGATTTATGAAGATTTTCCAGTGACGGACAAGATGGAATCGGGCTGGGCAGTGCGTAAGGACTCTCCCAAGCTGAGGGCCGTGCTAGAGGAGTTTGCCAGTACCCATCATGAGGGGACGGCTTATTTCGCGCAACTTGCAAACACCTATCTGAAGAGCGGCCGCTTTATTAAGAACAATGGGAATGCGGAGAGCGTAAAGCGGTTCAATCAGATGAAGGGCTTGTTCCAGAAATATGCGAGTGAGTATCAATTTCCGTGGATGCTTATAGCCGCCGAGGCCTACCAGGAATCTGGATTAAATCAGGAAGCTAAAAGCGCAGTAGGAGCAATCGGCGTGATGCAGGTCATGCCCACGACCGCAGCCAGTTCGCCAGTAAATATCCCGGACGTCACGACCGTCGATCCCAACATTCATGCCGGAGTAAAACTACTCAAATTCATCCGCGATGATTACTTCAAGAACGACCCGATGGACCCGCTCAATAAAACGCTGATGACACTCGCCGCATACAATGCCGGGCCGGGACGGATCAAACAATGCCGCCGACTGGCGGCGGACAGTGGACTCAATCCGAACGTCTGGTTCAAAAATGTTGAGTATGCAGTTGCCAAAAAGGTCGGGGCAGAAACGGTCGGATACGTCAGCAATATCTATAAATATTACTTGGGCTGGAAGCTGATGACGGAACGAGAAGCGGCAAGAACGCAATCAAAGCAAATTCAAGCGCCCAAGAAACAGGCGAAAAATTAGCTGCTAGGAATGGAGCTTCTACCGAACCCGACCGTGACCGCGAGCGCGATTTTATGTGACGACTGGAGGCCAAGCCATGAACAAATTAACGCGCGCAGTAACCATACTGATTCTCTCAAAATCACAAGGCCGTTCGATTAAGTTCGCTGTGAAAGCGTAACTGCGTTTTGCGCTAATTGATACCTGCACACAAAGCAGCACATTTAGGGACAGGAGCACCACAAGTGAGAGAATGGCCCTTCTCAATTAGGGTTCTAGGTGCTTCTTTGTTTCTTATTGGTGCTTATATTCTCGCTCTTGTACTGCCCACTGGCAGCGCCATTTCGCCTGTCAAACAGTTTCGATTAGTCGAAAAGATTGAGCGTTCAAAAAGATTTCTCTCTTATGTGTGCGGGGGCGAACAAGACGAGTCTGGGAAGGAAGAATGCGTCGAGAGCTTTGAGAGGGAAGGAGCGGTTTGGGCAGGCGATGTGAACGACGACGGAGTGGATGAATACATCATGGATTCCGGTGCTATGCCGGCAACAATGGGTCCTCCGCGGAGTCTTATACAGCGGCGAGGCGAAGATTGGGTGGACTTAACCTGTCTCGGAGAAGAGAACGAATGTGATTCAGGGTGGAACACGCTTCGCGGGCGATTTGACATATTGCCGATCGTTCGAGACGGGTATCACGATCTCCGCATTGCGGTCGATCGTTGCTTGAAATGGAATGGGCAACACTACCTAGACTACGCCCTTACCGACTACGAGCAGCTCCATGAGGAATGGTTCGACACAACCGATAGTCATGAGGCCGAACTATTCTGGATAATGCGATACCAACTCGGAAAGAATACGCGATTCGAGCCGCGTTGGTTCACTGTCTCGGCTGACGAGTTCGCTCAGCCCGTTAAAGCGTACATCGGCTTGCCCGTACGCGTGGTAGAAATCCCGAAATTGCCCTATGTATCTCGCGAGGATCCTAAACTGAGCCTTAAATGGCTGAGTTTCTTCAAGGGAGGAGTTTGGTGTGTGAAGGGAGACCGCGCTTTCCTACTAGTTCCGCAGCCCTCTTACCTCGGCGCCCAGCGCCTGGAACTGCGTGGCGACTGGCTCTTGATTTACGGTGAAGTAGAAGATTCAACAGGCCGGCCCGAAATACGATATAACCGGCGGACTCATGAGCTCCGCTATACGGAAAACTAGAATAAGCATGGTTCGCAGGTCCGCCTGCAAGAAGTCAGAGCCTTCCATGAGAAGGCCAGTTCTTAGCAAGAGTTTTCTGCTCTCGCCATGGTTTTTCTCTTGTTCCGTTCAGCCAAGCGCCTCTGTCGCCACCCTTCCATCCGCACTCTTAGTTGAGCGATTTTCGCTCGGTGCCAGTTGGGTGTTCTCGATTCAGTAAGTGCTGCCACCTGATTAGCGTCCTCTGCTTCCTTCTTTATGAGGGAAGTTTGGGCCCAGGCACTAGCCGCAGGCACTTCTAAACTCGGCCGTCGAGCTCGGCTGTTCGGTGCAAACTCTCTCTCTGCGAGGCTTTCTATGCCGCTGCGCTCATCACCTTGGCTATTGCGCAGTGGTTCTTAGACGCTGAGGACAGAGACACGCGGCGCGAGCAGGGAAAAACGCCAAGAACGAGCGGTGGTGGCTCCACTCACCCACAGCCGAGGTAGCAGTACCGCCAGCTTGCGCGAAAGCCGGGCAAAAATCTGTGCTCCTTCCAGTCGCCGGGGAGTTTTTTCCCTTGACTCTCCCCTTTATAGAACTTATCGGGATCTGGCCCTGAAGTGTCGATATTCACGACCCAACGCCCAGCCTCACCGCCTTCTGAACTCGTTGATTGACCATGCCGGAGGCGCCTCGCTCTGCTCTTCAAGGGCTTCCAGGCGTTCGCTACAAGAACCCACGGATAGCCGGCCTGGCCCCATATCGTCAACCTTATTAACCGAGATCATGTGATGATCGGACCATTGCAGATGATCCTGACCTCTGCCATCGTGCTTACCCTCTGTGGTGGGGCATCGGTAACCCAACAATCTGAAGCAGCATCTTCGGCCAATGATCTAGTTGAGGCCGCAGTCCAGAATGAGCTGAATCGCTCAGACACCATCGACATTCGCTGGAAATATTTGTCGCAAAAGGAAGTGGATGATAAATCGGAGACTAGAGAAGTGATTGAAACCGGGTTTGGGGAGGTGGACCGTCTTGTATCCGTCGCGGGTAAACCGTTGAGCGAAGCTCAGCAGCGGGGCGAGATTAAACGCATCCTGAGGCTCTCTCACGACGCTGACGATCAACGCAAGCTCGAACAAAGCCAACGAAAGGATGAGCAACAGACCAGGGATTTTCTGAAAATGCTTCCCAGTGTTTTTCGATTTGAGGTCGCTAACAAAACCCGTGATCTCGTCAAGGTGATCTTCACACCGAATTCTGGGTTTAAACCCTCGTCCCGCGAGGGAAAGATACTTCACGAAATGGCTGGGGAAATCTGGGTTGATAGCAAGGAGCGTCGCATCGCTCGCATCAGTGGGCAGCTCATGAATTCGGTGACGTTTGGGGGAGGAATCCTCGGGCATCTCGAACGAGGGGGGCATTTCACCGTAGAACGGACAGAAATCGCACCGGAGGATTGGGAGGTCACGAAGATGGACGTGAACATGCGTGGGAAAGCGCTTCTCTTTAAGACCATCTCAATAAAACAGAAAGAGATTCACAGAAACTTTGAACGAGTCTCTAGCAATTTAACCATCGCTGATGCGGCGGCGTTCCTTCTTAAGGATTCCTCACCGCAGCACGCACCTAAGATTTCCATGCTAATTCAACTTACTCCGATTAGCTCGTTTACCGATACAAAGCGATTGCTTCCGAGCCCCGACAACACATCCAGAATCGTGAGTATTGGAGCTACGACCGGGGACGGTTTGAAAAATCGCTGTTCTGTGCTGCCGCTCCGGTATTGCTAGAAGCTGCCGGATTCACGTAGAGGCACGGGCGACAGGTTTCGATGGGTGATTCTTACACCATTGATGATGCAAAACGGCTTTGCGAGCGTGCCAACGTTGTCAGCTTCGATTTTCTGATGCAAGAACTGGAACTGGGATTGACGTTTTGCCGCATCGCGCTCGGCTTTCGTTCGGAACGCGATTACCAAACACACCGTCTCAGCGCCGACAAAGCCTGCCAAACTGCGTTACGTCAAAGGTAAGAGAGCGTATTATTGACGAGAGGTGGCAGAGCAGCTGAAAAAGCCCCCGTTTCGTCTCGAGAAATCGTTGAAGCTGTATTACGACAGGCATGGTGGATTTCCAGATTTCGCTAAATTTTGAAAACTTGGGCGACATTTATTTGTCGTAAGTCAGCTCCTCTTGGAGGGTGGCGTAGAAAGCGCCCACTCCTGCTCTAATTTTGTTCCACTATACCTTTACACCTTTAGGCATTTGACCTTGCTCCTTTCGTGCTCCTCGAGCGTCAAGGGAACAGCGCATCGCTTGTTACGTTCGGTGCAAAAGACACCCGTAACGAGCGCATCAGCCCTCCTCGGGTTCGCACCTGTTACCCCAATCGTAGTCCTGGGATGGGCGAAGCAATTGGACGAAACGTAAGACGACAAAAGGGGAGAGTTGAGCTGCTACCTTATTGGAAGAGGGCTAGTTGGCAAACGATGTTTCGTCTAATTTGTCCGCGAGGAGCGCGACACTTGCAGAGACCTGCCCAGAAGAGTATAGGATTCTGATTGAGGCGAAGGTTTCAAAGCTGCGTCTAACGGAGGCACTGAGATGAACAAGTCTCTTTTGTTAGTTCTCACCGCCCTCATCACCAGTGTCATCTTCGGCTACTCGCCACAGGATGCATTTG
Organism: Candidatus Eiseniibacteriota bacterium; assembly: GCA_035607085.1. Lineage (GTDB taxonomy): Bacteria > Acidobacteriota > Terriglobia > Acidiferrales > UBA7541 > Acidiferrum. The sequence goes on from DATMZI010000067.1 coordinate 21,261, forward strand.
CCCAGCGTGGAGGTCACGGTGGAGGTGGGGGATTTCACGCTGGCCGGGGCATGGGTTTTTCCGGTGGTGGATCCATGGGATTCTACGGCGGCTCCGTAGGAAGGCTTCATTCCGGCGGCGGGCACCAAGGGTACGGGAATTTCTATGGTGGTCATCATGGCATTCCTTATGGCGGTCGGCGCGGATACTACGGATACCACGCTGGCTACGGATGGCATGGCGGATATCGGCGCTATCCATATTACCGCTGGGGTTGGGGTTTTGGCTGGCCGTATTGGGGTTGGGGATGGGGATATGGCTACTACGGTTACAACACCTGGTACAATCCCTGGTATTCTGCCCCCTACGTTTACTACGCTCACCCCGATGATTGTTCACCCGGCTATTCATGTCCTCCCAATGGGAATGACGACCCGCCTCCAGCCGACTCCAGTCCGAAGCCCGGGCGTACCCCCGCAAAACCTCAGAGACCTGACGAGAGTACCCCTGACACGGATGACGGGAGTCGCAACGCCTCGGCCACGTCGCATGGTTCGGTTCTCTCAACGGAGGGGGAAGTGGTATCGGTGAGCAATTACCGCGTGGCGAATTCCACCACTCAGGGATATACGCCGATCGGCCCGGAGGTACAGAATGCGATGCGAGCCTTGCGCGAGATGCCACCGTTTGCGCGGCTGCGGGAAATCGAGACGGGTCGGTACAGCCATTTGGCGGCAGAGGAACGGGCGCTCTTGCGGAATGTGAAGTGACATTTCCTCTTATGAAATGATGTCAGATAACGCGAAAGGCATTACCCATATATTCTTCACGGACTGTAACAATCGGCGCATCACCAACTAGGTCGCCTGCGGCTGCGCGCGACGACGCAGCCACCCGGCCAGTCCTGGAAAAAAGCAGCACGAAGCGCCGGAGCACTAAAATCGGAACTTTCCGGGTGACTGAGCTCGCGTTATTTCGGAAAATTCATGCGGCGCATAAGATCTTGGAAGCGCGGATCCGAGCGCAGACTATCCACTCTGAGGTCGGCCCGCAAAAAGTACGTCAGGTCTGGAGATCTTTCCTTGTACGCTCTTTCTATGTATTCGAAAGCTTTGTCTTTTTGCCCCAAACTGGCGTGGACCGTTGCAATCATATACGGCGAGACATAGCTGGTCTCTGATTGACGCAACCATTCGTGGAGAATTTTCTGCGCCTCGACTTTCCTGCCAATGGCTGCATACGCGTGTGCCAACTGAGCAGTAGGATCCGAATCGCCTTGCGACAACTCGATCGCCTTCTGATACTCCCGGACGGCTTGCAGCGTTTGGCCTGATCCTTCGAATCCGACCCCGAGCCAGTTGTGCGCAAGCCAATCATTCGGATTCTCGGCCACGAAGGCCCGGGCTATCTCAACCAATGATTTGTAATTCCGAATGTGATAGCTGACGACCGCCTCGCCGACGAAGGGTTCAGACTGAATTGGATCGAGTTCGCGCGTTTTGGCCAACTCGGCCCGCGCCTCAGCGATTCGCCCATTGACCGCAGTATAGATCGCGTACTCATAATGAAGCCCCAAATCGTTCGGGCATAGTGCGAGTCCATGCAGGTACGCTTTCTCGGTAATCTGCCAGTCCCAGTCATATTGCCAACTTATCCGCGCCAGCACCGCATGGGCTTCGCAGTTCTTTTCATCCAGCTCCAGGGCCTTGCGTATGGCTTGCTTGGCTGGCAGGAAGGCCTCCCTTGGGGACTGCCATCGTTGCGCCGCGAGAAGGACATGGCTCGCTGCCAGCCCGGTGTAAGCTGGCGCAAAGTCGGGATCTTTCTCGATCGCTTTTTCAAAGTAACTTTGAGATTTTTTGATTCCCTGATATCCGCTAAGATCTATATGAGTTGCGGCCAGATATGCTTGGTATGCTACCGGATCCAATTTCGGAGCCTCGTGCAGCCGAGACCGCTGTTCCCGAGTTAGTTTCACGCGAACCTTTTTTGTTATGGACTGTGCGACCTCTCGCTGTATCTTCAGAACGTCGGTTAGGTCCCCCTCATGCGTCTCCGTCATCAGACTCTGATCCGTCGGCGCATGGATCATGTGCGTTGCGATCCGCACGCGATTCCCGGCGCGCAACACCGATCCTTCCATGATCGCATCTACATTGAGTTCGCGGGCGATCTGCGACAACGGCTTCTTCTTTTCCCCCTTGTACTGCATCACCGATGTTCGCGAAACGACTCTAAGCGAGCTAATCCGCGAAAGTTCTCCAATCAGCGCATCCGTCATGCCATCGGCAAAGTATTCCTGCTCCGTGTCGGCAGAAATGTTCGTGAGCGGGAGCACGGCCAGCGAACGGATTTGCGGTTGTGTGGCAGCGCGGGATAACAGTTTGCTGCGTAGACCACCTGCATCCACAGCGAAAAGGACCGCAACCACGAGAATTGTCCCGCCGACAAGAAATAAGCCCCAATTTCTTAGGGGAGAGCTGGTCGGTTTTTGATGAAGCGCGCCCGGCACTGCTGAAGCGACGAAACGGTACCCGTGTCGCGGCAAAGTTTCGATGAACCGTGGATTTTCCGCCGAATCGTCCAAAGCATCGCGCAAACGCTTCACCGCCGCGTTCAAACTATGGTCGAAGTCGACGAAGGTATCGGAGGGCCACAGTTCGCGACGAAGTTCATCCCGGGTGACTACCTCGCCCGGCTGTCGAAGCAGGCTAACAAGGATTCGGAAGGGTTGTTCTTGCAGCTTGATCTTTACGCCGTTTTTTCGTAGTTCGCCAGAGCGCAGGTTGACTTCGAAGAGAGCAAAGCGAACCCTTCGCGACAGGTCGGCGTCGGCCATGTCCAAACTCCGTCCGATGAGTGTAGCACTTGTTGCGCTATCGCCCCCACACTCCATTCCACAGAGTGGACCTAGCAGGCTGCGGAAAAATCGTGCTGAGCCAGCAATTTCTAGGTTGGTTTGAGTCATTCGGAAGTTTTTGAGCGTCTGAGGCGTGATTTTTCCTGCTACCAAGCGCCCGAAAGAATCGTTTCAGCGCCGTTCAAAGACAC
>DATMZI010000141.1:0-13417 GCA_035607085.1 Candidatus Eiseniibacteriota bacterium
CTGGGAATACAGCCTAACCGACAGTGGCTTCAGGCAAGTTACATTCGGCGCAGGTCCCGACCTATCTCCTATGCCCGACCCTGCCGGGAAGGGAATGTACTTTGTAAACGGCAAGCGAACCGGCGCCCTAGCTGTGTACAGTAACAGCAAGAAACAATCCGTCGACTTGACCACAGAGGATGCCACTCAACCCCTCCTGTCTCCCGATGGCCGGCGCCTGGCCTATGTAGGCCTTTCAAGAAATGGACAACAAGAGCTGTGGGTCTTGGACAGAGACGGAAACAACCGGGTAAAGCTCACCACCGGTATAGGTCTTCTTACTCTCGCATTTTCATCCGATGGCTCCCAATTTGCGTTCGCAGACGTGGAGGAAGGCACACAGAAAGTTTACCTCGCCAAAAGTGATGGAAGCGGAGCCCGGCAGACCCCATGGTCCGGCAGCGACGCTGCCTGGGCTACGTGGGACCCGGACGGGCGGAACTTCTACCTAAGCGGCAGCGAAAAAGACTCGACAAAGGCGACCATATGGAGAATGAGTGGCGATGGTTCCAACGTAGAAAAACTGGTGGAAGATTGCGGGTATGCAATGGACATATCAGCAGACGGCAAATATTTATTTGCGACTTTTGCAGGTCAGGGAAGAAAGGGAGTCGGTCAAATCTCAGTTGGTGAGAGGACGTGTACGGTGTTGATGCCTGACCTCAGCACTTTGATGGTTCGCGTCGCGGCCGATGGCAAATCAATCCTTTATTTGACTGCGTCGCGGGGAGAAACGACTATCTACCGGCAGCCTTGGCGCAATGGCAAACCGTTTGGACAGGCGCAGCCGGCGGTCAAGCTTCCTTTTGCTTTTCATCAGGCCTACCTCGGCAATGCCTACGACTTTTCCAAAGACCTATCCACCGTCGTCTACGCCCGCTCCGGCGGTCACGCGGACCTCTATCTTCTGAGCCAGAAATAAATCCTAAACGTCAAAGAGAATTTGCCCGCAAAAGCTTGGCGCGTCGTTCGCCTCCGACAACAACAAAATCGCGAGTCGGTAATTTGTTGCCCAAATCGCTGCCAAATTTCATGCCCCGCCCGAATCATGCCGAATCGTCCCGATTAGTACCGGCATATCAACCTGGTCGAACCAAAGTAGCGTATCGCCTGCGGTTCGGCGGCGTCCGCGATCCGACTATTGGACCGATTTGTCCACCATTTCAGAATGGATTATCTTGCATTGCGTCTCAGAGATTTTCTCTGCCACAAGCAATCCGTCATCACAAAGCAACCGAATACGGTCGCCAATACTTAATACCTTGATGAATTCTTTGAGTTCGACGCGTTCCCCGCAGAAATCTACCTGTACCGGATTCTTCGGTATCGAAGCTTCAAATTCATCGGCTCGGCGACCATGCGTGATTGACCAGACAATTGCGCCTGCAAACCGCCAATATCTGCCCGCAGTTTTTTTGCACCAGTCCAGCGCCGCCAGCGGCAAACTGGCCCAGATTCCGCGTCTCTTCGACATCTTCTATCTCCACTCCCCAAACACGGGGCTGCAAAAGGATGTAGCACCAGCAGGAATCTGTCGTTGCTCGGGAGCAATTAGAGAGTCTTTGCGGAGCACTTAGCCGGGTATTTGCTCTAAAAGCAACAGTTAGCAACTGGGAATCGAAGGTTCCGTTCAAGCGACGCGCAGAAACAATCTTTCAGTGGAGCGCACAACAATTTTCCCTCGCTGTTTGCGAATCGCGCCGGTTCTCTGCCATTCGCTTAAAATGCGGCTGGTGGTATAGGGAGTGATATTCGCTGCGTTAGCCAACTCTTCGTTTGTAATATCGAATTGAATGCCGCCCGATATTCTTTGGCCCATGCTGGATGTATATCCGAGAAGAACACTAGCCAATCTCTGCCGCGCAGTCTGGGAACACAAAGCGGAGTGAGCAGCGATATACCAAGACAAGTAATCCATAGCACCGGCTACTGCATTTTCCAGAAGTTGAGGGAAGCGGCGAGCGAAGCCGCGAATGGTCGGGCCGTCCCAAATGAGCACGACGCTGTCGCGGACCGTTTCCGTACTAAGGAGGTAAGTGGAAGCGCGGGGTGCCAGCGCCGCTCCACCGAAGGCATGACCGGGGGTAATCCATATTAAGATGAGTTTTTTTCCGTTAGGCGTTTCAAAGAAATAACGCGCACGACCTTTAGACAACAGCAGGAGATGATCGGCAGGCTCACCTTGGTAAGTCATCACGGACTTGGCGGGAACTCGACGCACCCTTGCCTCCGCTAAGATCAAATCGACGTCCTGCCGTTTCAAGCCCCTTAGCAGTTCGATATTTGGGCAGACATCGCCAGCCTGAAATTTCAAAGTGCTCATATTCTCTCGGTCCGTGGCCGCTGATAGCCGATTGGACTTCAGTCTATCTCGTTCCAACAAGGATTGGACCAACATCCTAATACATATCTGGCGCTTCAACATAAAACGGCGCCCATTGAAGTATGTTCGTTCGTTCGCATCAGGCGCGAAGCACCGCGATTTAGCAACGGCTCCCCACTTCAAACCGCGAAATTTCCTGGATGATGCCGATTGAGAATCGGCTTTTCGGCGCGGGATTCCACGATTCGTACTCAGTGAGTTGGCGGCCAATTCCTGACAGGTGTTACTTGCTGCAGTTTCGGGCTCACTGTAGCTAGCGCTTACCGCGCAGTGATACCATGCGCATTCGTCGATGCCTGCAAACAAACAACTCTTTGACGCGATAATTGTCGGCTCCGGCGCCAGTGGTGGCTGGGTAGCCAAACAACTCACCGAGCAGGGCATGAGCGTCCTGATGCTGGAAGCGGGACCGCCCCGCATGCCGACCCGCGACTTCACCGAGCATGTGCGTCCGTATCAGGTAAAGTTCCGCGGTTTCGGCAACCGCCAGGCACTCCTCGAACGCCAGCCCATTCAGCGGTTGTGTTTTGCCTGCGATGAGTACAGCCACCAGTTCTTCGTCGATGACCACGAAAATCCCTACACGTTTCCTATCGACAAACCGTTCATGTGGATTCGAGGTCGCCAGATTGGCGGCAAGACCTTCTGCTGGAGCCGCGAAAGCTACCGTTACAGCGATTACGAGTTCAAAGCCGCCAGCCGTGATGGTTACGGCGAAGACTGGCCCATCAGCTACAACGATCTCGCGCCGTACTACGATCTGGTGGAGTCCTTCATCGGCGTCAGCGGCTCTCGCGAAGGCCTCGAGCAGATGCCCGACGGCAAATTCCTGCCGCCCATGAATCTTTCCTGCGGCGGAGAGTTGGCTCGTGAAGTCATTGGCAAAAAATTCGGCTGGGTAGTCATGCCCGATCGCGTGGCCAATCTCACTACCGTGCATCGCGGCCGACCGGCGTGCCATTACTGCGACCAATGTCAGCGCGGCTGCCACACTGCGTCTTACTTCAACAGTCCGTCTGTGACGCTGCCCGCGGCCGCGCGCACGGGCCGGCTGACGTTGGTCAGCGACGCCGTGGTCAGCCACGTGATGATCAACGAGAAGGGTAAGGCCAAAGGCGTCTACTACGTGGATCGCTCGACTCACGTTCATCTTGAAGCGCGCGCGAAGGTTGTCGTCCTTGCCGCCAGTGCGCTTGAATCCACTCGGATCCTTCTCAACTCGTCTTCCTCTCGCTTTCCGGCCGGCCTCGGCAATTCTTCGGGGCAGCTTGGGCACTATCTGATGGACCATTTCACGCTGGAAGGCGCTGGCGGGTACCTTCCGCAATTCAAGTCTTCGCAGCGCGCGCCCACGGGCACTCCCTGCGGCTTTCTGATTCCCAAGTACGTGAACACCGGCAAGAACGCGAACAACGCTTTCCTCCGCGGCTATCGCTTCGACGGCGACGGTAGCCAGGAACTCTACGCGCACGCATTCGGGCTCGCGGGTTTCGGATCGGCGTGGCGGGAGAAAATCCGTTCGGAAATTCCTTACTATTTCGCGATTACAGTGCAGGGGGAATGTCTGCCTCGCTACGACAATTACGTCACCCTCGATCTTGATAAGAAAGACGCCTGGGGAATTCCGGCACTACGCATTGTGGCCAATTACGGAGAAAACGAACACGCTATGGCCAAGGCCATGCGCCAGGATGTGTTGGAGATCCTCGATGCGATGAAGCTGGATCGCCCGCAACCACCGGGCGAGCGACTGAGCGTCTTCGGCAAAAACATCCACGAGTGCGGCACTGCCCGTATGGGCGTTGACCCCAAGAAATCCGTGGTGAACGGCTTTGGCCAGCTGTATGACGCCACGAACGTCTTCGTGACCGACGGCGCAGTGTTCGCCACACAAGGGTGTTATGAGCCGACACTCACCATCATGGCCATTTCTGCCCGTGCTGGAGACTATATTGTCGACGAATACCGCCGAGGCAACCTGTGATTCGGGATTCTTATGAAGCATGACGATCGCAAATTCGAGCAAGACCAGCCGATCGCTGGACTTTCCCGCCGTGACTGGCTGCTGAACTTCGGCAGCGCGGTGATTCTGTCCGGCTTTGCGGGCATGCCGGGCGAATCGCAACAAACAGACCACGCCGTCGCCACAGCCCTTCCTCCGGGCCTCTATACGCCGTCTATGGACCACGTGACGCACGCTTTGAACCACGAGGGGCCTTTTTTCCCCATTCCGCCCGGTGCCGAAACCGAATTCGTACGCCCGCGCTCAGGACCATTTCTTCCGCAGGCGTTTTCTTCCGAAGAGTTTCCGGTCATTCGCCGGTTGGTCGAGCTGATTCTCGGAGAAGGCATGAAAACAGCCCCGGCACAAACGGCACTGGGAGCGGCGGACATCCTCTACGACGAAGTGGCAGCGTGGATTGACCTGGTCGTGTTCAGCGGCCCGCGCGTCCGCGCAGCTGCGCGCAACCTGGCGCCCGAACAACGGGCACTCGCTGTCGCATACTTCACTACCGAAGAACCGGTACACGAACTCGAAATCTTCGAGCCGGAACGCATCTGCAAAGAAGGTCTTGCGTGGCTGCAGCAGGAATCTGAGCTCAGATCCTTCAGAACCTTCCTCACGGTCCCACCCGCAATGCAGTTGGAACTGATCTCCTCCATCTGTGACAGCCGTCCTAATCTAGAGGTAAGTCATGCTGGTACATGCCTTTTCGATTTTCTTAAAGCGGAAGCCATCAGAGGCTACTACACGTCACAGCTCGGTCTTAAGGAACTCAACTACACAGGAAATTCTTTTTATGGCCAATCACCGGGCTGTGGACACCAATCGTCGTCCGATCATTCGTCGCACAACCCTGCCGTGTAACGATTGAACTTCGACATTCTATCAAGGCATGCAGAATCATGGGGGGAGCAAGACGTGACTTAGTCCGTTGAGCGCGTGACGCTCAAGTGCGCGACCGGTTGAACCGTTCGGCTGTGACCAAACTTTCACTAAAAGTGTCGCCACTGCGGAAAAGGATTGCCCGCCCCACGCGGCTGCCCCTGACTCCCGAGGGTTTAGAGACACGCAAGGAAAGCCGGCGCGGGTCATTGTCGTATCGGCGTAAGCGAAGACGGGTCGCGTTCTGAAGCTGTTAATCGACCTGCAGATTGCGAAGGTAGGGAACGCTGGCTTTCATCATTTCCAGGTTCATTTCTACGTAATAGTTCTTGATCCCGCCGGTCTTAGCAGTAGCAAAAATCTTCTTCCAATCCAGACTGTCCTGTCCCACCGGCACGATTTTCTTGCTTTCCGCCGACCACCCTTGCACATGCATGGAAATGAAACGGCCAGGATACTTGGTGAAATACTCGGCGGCCTCGTAGCCGCGGCTGATCGTAGAGATCTGAAACTGGAACTTGACTAGCCGCGGATCGAGCAACTCCAGCAATAAGTCATAAGTTCGCTTTCCATCAATGATGGTAAGTTCGAAATCTTCATTGTGAAGTCCCTGCTGGATACCGGCATTGGCTGCCCGTTCACCGATTTTGTTGTATTCGTCGGCCGCTCGTTTCACATCATCCATCGTCGGATGCTTCGGCCCGTTCAGGGTAGGCACCAGCATTTGCGTCATGCCGACATCTTTGGCCCAGGCGATGCGCCCCTCTTGATTTTCCCGAAGCTCTTCGATCGTGAAATGCGAGCTTACGCAGGTTACGCCGGAGTCGCCCAGAATCTTGCGCAGCTCGGACCCGCTGTATTTCGCCAGGCCGGAGAAATCGTTATCGGCGTAACCCACTGGCGAGCACAACTCGATTGTCTGAAATCCTGCCGTGGCTAGCTGTCTGATGGTGCCCGGGAAGTCTTTGGCGATCATCTGCCTTACCGGCCAGGTCTGACATCCTATCGGCATACCCAGTGGATTGGCCATAAGTTCCGAACCTCCAGAAGAAATAAATCCCGCCGCGGCAACTGCCGTCGCCGTATTCATGACGAACGTTCTTCTCGACATCGCGGACATTTTCATCTCCCGTCTATGAAATCCCTACGAAGCGCTGATTATAGTTCCCACCCGCTCCGGCGTTCCGGCCGGACAAACTTTTGCGCCCCATCGTTGTTTGTCACCTTCAGGTTGGCGCGGTCCCAACTGAGTTTCTGTCCGGCACGAGCCGCAACATTTCCAAGCAGCAAAGTCTCCGTGACCAGCCCCTCGAACTCAAAATTTCCACCGGGCTTCACTTTGCTACCCTTACAAGCGTCTAGCCATTCGCGTTCATTGCCCGGCGATCTTGGCAGCGTCTTTGGCGGCTGCTGGTAGCTGCTCATCTTCGCCTCGGGAATGAGCTTCGGATGAGCACCATTAAATCCGCAAAGAATTTTCCCACGATCTCCGACAAAAAGAAGTCCTTCGTCCTCGTCTTCACCCTCACCCTTGAATGGGCGATTTTCCTCCAACTCCTGCGGCCGCGGCGGCTTTAGGCCGCCGTCATACCAAGTGAATTTCACTGCTGGCATCTCTTTGCGGGCCGCGAAGTCGTATTGGATGATGGTGGCCAAGGGGTAGGTCTCTTCATAACGTTCTGTGGAACTGGCTTCCACGCTTTCCGGCGCTTCCAGCTTCAGCACCCGGAAAATCGTATCGAAACTATAAGAGCCCATATCGCCCAGAGCGCCACAGCCGAAATCCACCCACCCTCGCCATGCAAACGGCACATACACGCTGCTGAACGGGCGTGTCGGTGCGGGCCCCAGCCACAAATCCCAATCCAAACCCTTGGGCACCGGCTCCGCGATCTTCGGGCGGTCGATTCCCTGCGCCCAATAAGGACGGCTGGACCAGTTATGCACTTCTCGCACCGGTCCGATGGCGCCACTCCAAATCCATTCGCACAACCGGCGGGTGTCCTCGGATGCCTGGTTCGCGACCGCAATCTGAGTTGCTAGGCCAGTTTCACGGGCAATCTCGGCTATGCGCCGCGCCTCGTACACCGTGTGCGTCAACGGTTTCTGACAAAAGACGTGTTTGCCCCTTTTCATTGCTGCAGCCGAAACGGCCGCATGCAGGTTATCCGTAGTGCACACCACAACGGCATCGACATCTTTTTGTTTTTCGAGCAGTTCGCGAAAGTCGCTGTACGCCGCGCAGCCACTATAGTGACCGGAGCGCTGCTGCGCTCCGTAATATCCATCCACGATTTTCTGGCAGGGATCGCGCCCGGCCACACCGCCGGTCACTTTCAGTGCATGAGTCAATTGAATGGGTTCGTCTGGGCTGAGCCAATCCCATCCGCTGTCAACACCGAGTAATTTGCGGACGGATTTGCAGAACTCATGGGTGTCCCATTGCGGATAGTTCGCGCCGCTGGTATTTGCATCGCAGACCGCAACACCCTGCAGGTCCGGCTGGCTCAAAAAGCGAAGCATCACTCGCAAGCCCTGGGCGCCAGTACCGATAAAGGCAACGTTGACCCGATCGCTCGGCGGAACGTACCCTGTTCCGCCCAATACCCGGCGTGGAACGATCGAGAAACCCATGACCGCTGTGGCGGTTTGGCCTAGGAACTTACGCCGCGACATCACGCCCTTTTTGAAGCTGCGAGACTTCACGTGATTCTTCACTGCCCCTCCTAACCGCACCTCACAGACAGTTACGCTATTGGCTACCCGATATGCTGCCGATTTATCACAAAAGGAATCGGCCTGGCTATTGTAAACGAGCCCCTGCTCAGAAAGCGCCCGCCCGCAAACACGCGCAAGACCAACTGCGGGAAATACACCAGAATTCTGGAGCAGTTATTGCCCGTTCAACGGGCGGAGCAGCGGTTCCGGAATCCGGTTGAAGGGCTTGGTAAAACACCCAAGCTTCACTTCTTTGGTATCGAAGTGAACTTGAGCTCCCGAAAGCTGTTCGGCACCCTCAAGCTAATGATAATGAGATTGACGGCTCGGTTGCGGTTTGCCCGGATTTCTAAGAGTCGCCCTTTCACCACACTACAAATATATAGCTCACTACCAGCATAACTTGTAGTGCGCCATCTTTCTGTAGTGACGATCCATAATCAACAAGCATTGCTGCACTACGTGGAGCTGGTCACTGGTGTTAGTTAGGCCCAGGCTGGATGAGGCAACGCCGATCTCTTCCGTGAGCAGCTCGCCGACTCGACCGCCCTCGCAGTGCTTCCTCACGCTCCATCGGCTGCACCGAGACGCGTTCGTCCTCGTCGGCGGCGCAGCTGACCATGAATGGCTTGCTGCGAAAGCCTGCCATCTCGTGGCCCAGGACCATCGTAGAGACCCACGACTTCAAGTTTGAACCTGAACAGAGTGGCCCGCTGGAGTCGCAAGTCGAATCGGACAAATGCCGCCTTTGCCTGTGCCTGGCTAGATTGGGTTCAGTTTCCGGAATTCACTTTTTGCTTGGAGCAATATCGGTATGTCTGGATCCGCTTCAGACCATAAAACAAGAAAATCTTCATACGCCTTTCGTGCGCGAGGGGTGTCTTGCATCAGGACGTAAGCTCGCGCAAGTCCAAGCAACGCCAGAGAGTGTCTTGGAAATACGGTGTTAATTCCGGAGTGATCCAGATACCTTTGAAATTCCGCCGCGGCTTCTTTTCCCGATCCCATTCGCAGGTAGGCCAGGCCTCGGATGTAAATTGGATTGAGGTCGGAAAATTCGCTTAGATCATACGGTTTGGCCTGCTCCAGGAGCTGAACCGCTTTCGCCGGATTGCCCCGGTGAATTTCGACCGCTGCGACGACACTCGCCAAGGACGCCGGGTTCAGGGGAACGTGCAATGGAAACCGACTGTGCAGCTCATCGACTAGAGCGAGGGCCTGGCGTTCATCCCCAATCAAGGAAAATACTTCCGCCACTGTTTCCCGTGCATCTACGCCGCGGCCAAGCCGCAACGCTTCCTTTGCTTCATTTCTTGCTTTCTGTTCATTTCCGAAATCAGCCTCAATAACCGCGGCCGCCGCCATGGTGTAACCGGTGTGATCGTCCAATCCATTGCTGCGTCGGATCGCAAACACACGCTCGAATTCCTGGCGTGCTTGTCGAAGTTTGCCTAAAGAAGCAGACGCCTCCGCTTCCTCCGTGAGAATATCGGCCTCGCGGGCCGTTCCTTTCGCGGTGGATAATTCTCTGTCCATCGTGGCTTTATCTTTTTGCAGAAAAGCGACTTCAAACAGGACCTGGTGGATGTAGAGGCTGTCATGTTGCGCGGCAACCGCTTCGGCACAGACCTGCCGGGCTTCGTCGAAGCGATTTAGTGCTTGGTAGGAACTAGCAAGATTTGCGTAAGGAATGAAGCTTTTCGACTGCAAGCGAATGCCTTCGCGAGCCGCCTCCGCCGCCTCTTCATATTTGCCGACGATTTGATAGCGGGCGGACAGCCCATTGTAGGGTTGAATGTCTCGTGGGTAGAGCTGTCGCCACATCTCATAAGTTTCGATGGCCTTATTCGTATCCCCGACTGCGGAATCTTGATACCGAACGGTGAGAAAGAGTTTTTCACGTTCGCTGAGATTGGCCCGCAACGCGTAAGCTTTCCGGAATTCGCTGGCTGCTCGGTCCAATTCTCCCAGCGTGCTATAGGCGGCGCCGCGTCTTGCGTACGCCATGGCAAAATTGGGGTCCAATTCGATGGCATGGTCAAAGAATGGAATGGCATCTTTGACTGCGCCGCGGGCCATCTGCGCAGTTCCGACGGAGTAAGCCTTTAGGGCTTCGAGCGACGACGTGGTGGCATCTTCGACGTGCACGTCGAATTTCTGAATGGAGGCGAGTGATTCGCCCAATTCGCGTCGCACTTTCGCCGCCGTTTGATCGAGACTAGGCAGAAGTGCCTCCTTGTCTTTCGCAATCGCGCTTTCCCGTGCCAAGGAAGTCCCGTCCGCGCAATTGACCGCTTGCAATGCGAGGACATAGCCGGTTCCGATTCTGTTCACCGATCCCGCGATATAAGCCTTGGCGCCGACCCGCTCGCAGATTTCGCGGGCAAGCGGCGCTTGAACGTGCTCGTCGGGTGAGCGAGACATGAACCGCAGAGTCTCGCGCACTCGGTCATTGGAGACGATATTCAAAAACGGAGATTGACCCAATTCGACCGCCGCCGCTTCTCTCATCGCCCCGTCGAGGATGGGTTCACCGGAGTTGTTCTCAAAATCTGCGAGAAGGACAGAGTCCTTTTCGCCGAGCGCGGGACGACCATGTCGCCCTGCCAATAGGATTGTTGCGACGGATATCACGGCGAGAGCGAGCAAAAAAATGATGATGTTCTTCGAGCGGGATGGCTCTTTTGCTGCAGCGGGGGCGAGAGAAGCTTCAGCCACGGAGGGTTCTGTCGCAGCAGAAGTTGTGACCGGCGCGAGGAATCGGTATCCCCGGCGCGGTACCGTTTCGATGAAACGCGGATTCTCCGAAGAATCGCCAAGCGCCGTACGCAATTTCTTGATCGCTGTATTCAGCCCGTCATCAAATTCAACGAAAGTATCGGCGGCCCAGAGTCTCTGGCGGATCTCCTCCCGCGTGATGATTTCTCCCGGACGTTCCAACAGAAGCGCCAACAGGTGGAAGGGCTGTTCTTGAATTTTGACTCGGAGACCTTGTTTTGTGAGGAGGCGGCGTTCCTGGTCTGCTTCGAACAAGCCGAACTTAACGACCCCTGGCTTTAAAGAGGAAAGAGGCATCCCATTCACTTCGACCTGAGTTGGGCAATTCTAGCACGGCGCGCTTGTTCAGAGACTCGCCTTAACGGACTTATTTTGCAAGCATTTAGCGGTACAGACAGAGATTCGAACTAGTTCTGTTGACCGCGATCGGGTCTCGCCCCAAAGTGGCGAACAAGTTAGGTTCGCAAGTGAATCGTTGCGAACGATCTCTGACGAGGTGGTTCAATATGAAAGCGAAGCCAGTACCGGAAGGCACTCGGCGGTTCTTCCGTTTCGGGCGGTTTGCGTATGTCGCGCTTTTGTTGGTCGGGGGCGTTACAACGGCCGTCCTGGGGCAGAGCAACTTTGGGCGATTCAAGGCCAAAGATCCGGGGCCGCGCCCCAATCCCACATCACCGATACCGTCTTCGGTGGCGAATCTGAATGAAAATGAGGCGGCTCTGTTCAACGAAAGCCTTCTGCGCGTTTCCGAGTTGGAAGGCTCGTGCGACACCTGCGCGCAACAGCCACAAGGTGTTCCTCCCATCGATCCCGACCCGAACAATCCGTTCTCACCAACTTCGCTCGTCAACTCAGCGGGGATGAGCCCTGTATTTAACGCAGACCAATGTTTCATCTGCCATTCTCAGCCGGTTATCGGGGGCAGCACTCCGGCACACAGTCCAGCAGAAACGATCGCTCATCGTCTCGGAGGCACGAACACGGTGCCTTCGTTTGAAGATCCCGATGGACCGTTCCGCGAAGTTCGGTTCAAGTTCAATTCGGACGGAACCCGTGATGGTGGTGTGCACAGCTTGTTCACGTTGCAAGGCCGTTCCGACACACCCGGTTGCAGCCTTGAACAGCCAGATTTTGACAAGGCCGTTCGTGATCGCAATATCGCGTTCCGCATTCCTTTGCAGCTGTTTGGACTGGGATTGATCGAAAGCATCCAAGACTCCGCGATTCGCGCCAACATGAACGCAAACCGCGAGGAAAAACATGAGCTGGGAATTTCCGGCCATCCCAACATGGTGCCGAATAATGGCACGATCAGCCGCTTCGGCTGGAAAGCGCAGAACGGTTCGCTAACGATCTTCGCGGGCGAAGCCTACAACGTCGAGATGGGTATTAGTAATGACGAATTTCCGATCGGCCGGAGCGAAGATGCAAATTGCAACGTGGTCTACGAGCCGTTCGACATTCCGCGCACTGAAAAAGGATTTTACGACAATCCGCTGAAGATCATGCCCGCGTGGCTGATGTTTGCCGAGTTCATGCGCTTTGTTGATGCACCGCGTCCCGCGCCGTTGACGCCATCGGCCCAGCAAGGGAAAGATCTTTTTAGCAAGGTTGGCTGCGCTCTCTGCCACACACCGTCGTTCCAGACTCCCGGCACGCCGACTCCGGCAAACGAGCGAGAGGAAATCGGTCCGCACTCGGTTGCTCTGCGTGGCCGGACGGTGAATCTCTATTCCGACTTGTTGGTGCACCACATGGGCGCAAAGCTAGCGGACAATATTGTGCAGGGCAACGCCGGTCCTGATGAATTTCGCACCACGCCTCTTTGGGGACTCGGGCAGCGTTTGTTCTTCTTGCATGACGGACGAACCGGCGACTTGAACGTCGCGATTCAGGACCACTTCTCACATCGTTTCTCCGACGGCGGAGACAATCCGGCGAAGGATATGCGCTCGTACACTTACGAGCCTTCCGAGGCGAACGCGGTGATCCAGCGATTTAATGGCCTGACCGAAGTGGAAAAACAGTCGATCTTCGATTTCCTGAGGTCGCTCTAACACCCGAGAATCGAAATGAAAGTACTCACGACCATGATGTTTGTGACACTTCTTGCGACGAGTGTGCAGACTTCCGACGATCCGTTTGTAGGCATGTGGGTTCTCGATGTGGAACGATCGGAATATCCGGCCGGCAGCTGTCCCAAGACGATGGTCATCGAGATGGAAACGGCCGGCCACGGCGTTCGGTACAAGTCGGACGCCGTGTATGCGAACGGCAAAACTGCTCATTCGGAATACACGGCGGACTACGACGGCAACCAGGCAATCGTCATGGGTAGGCACGGAATGATGTTGCCGGTGTTCCTGAAACGAATCGATTCGAATACCGTGGTCGCTTCGTATACGAAGTCCCTTCAAGTTGTGGCTACCAGCCGCAGAGTTATTTCCGAAGACCGACGCTTCATGACGGTGACGACCACTTCAAAAGACGCATCCGGCAAAAGCGTGACTACGATCGGTGTTTATAAGAGGCAGCAGCGAGGAACGTAGACCAGCGTCAGAGTTGTAACCCGCGGCTGTGTAAATGAAATGACCAACCGGGAGCGCCTTGCT
>DATMZI010000166.1:0-4733 GCA_035607085.1 Candidatus Eiseniibacteriota bacterium
CGTCAAGTCCAGGATTTGCTCACGATAGGGGAAAGTACTCGGCAGGCTCAGAGCCAGCGCGAGTGCTAAAGCCCCGCGAAGACCGCCCCAAACGATGACTGACTGCCAACGAAATGAAAAGTGGAATCCTAACCGACATGCAATGATTCACCATGTGCGAAAGCAGACCGCAACTGCGGTTGCAGGAGATAAAACAGCAAAGCTCCGGCAATCAGGAAGCCGATGCCGCCGCGAAGCAGGTCACCCCGATAAATATCGACCACATCACCCAAAACCTGCGTCGCGATTATGGCGACGGCCAACCGCCATCCCCAGCGGCGACGTTTGAACCAACCTAGGGACGCGACGCCAAGAGTCGCTGCGAGCAGCAAGAATGTGATTCCCACGACTCTTCCGAACGGCGCCAGCTCTTCATGAGCCCGCGGATTGAGATTCCAAATGCGGTCAAGAGCGCTGCCTGGCCAGACCAAGGTTGAGCCAGCAAGAGATGCCATTGCTGCTCCAAATATCAAAAATATACCAACGGCGGTAAGTCCTCGAGGATTTGGGGATCCGGATGAATGCCACCGAGGATTCATTGCGTACTTTTGCGGACCCTTGGTATCCGGTCAAAAGTCGGCGACGAGGCCGATGGCGGCTGAGAAGCGGTTGGCGCAGGCATAGAGCGAAGCGACAAGAACACCTTCTGTGATTTCCTCGTTACTCCAGCCTGCTTCCCGCACAGTGTTGAAATCCTCACGAACAATATCTGCGGGCTGGCGCGATACTTTCGCGACAAACTTGAACAAAGCCATCACTTTGGGCTCAACAGCCGCAGCCTCAAAATTCATTGCCAATTTTCTGGCGAATGCTTTGTCGAATCCGAGCCTTCCAAGAATTTCGAGATGCGCGGCCAGGCAATAATTCGAGAGATTGATTCCACTTACGACCAACGCGATCTGTTCCTTGATCTCGCGCGTCAGAGCCCGTTCCACGAACATGACGTGCGTGAACATGTCGACCTGGTCTTTGAGCAACTGCGGATACGGACCAAGGGCTTGATAGTAGTTCGGCACGAATCCCCAGTTATTTTGGAGAAAGTCGTAAATGTTCTTTGTTTCTGAAGTCGCCTCTTCAACAGTAACTAGGGGCACCCAAGACATGCGAATCCTCCCGTCAAAGGACTGAATGGAAGCCAGGCGGCGCCGAAGAATAGGGCCACACAGTAATTTGCCGAATCATAACAGATTTGGGTGAAGTCGTAGCTGAGGGTGAGCGGGAATGCCGGCGAAGCTCAAGCAGGGTCGTTGTTTGTCTTGCGCCGCAACGCAATATGAAGCCGTGCCCGAATGTCACTGGACAGCGCAACGGGGCGGGAGTCACAGAGAATTTCTATCGACTTTCGAGTTTGATCCACGATCATTGTGCAGTCTTCGCAGTGCTCGAGATGGCGCTCGAGTTCCTGCCGCACGACGGGATCGAGATCGCCGTCGATGT
Organism: Candidatus Eiseniibacteriota bacterium; assembly: GCA_035607085.1. Classification (GTDB taxonomy): domain Bacteria; phylum Acidobacteriota; class Terriglobia; order Acidiferrales; family UBA7541; genus Acidiferrum. Next base: position 1,477 of record DATMZI010000166.1, read on the forward strand.
AGTTCGAAATCTCGCGGATGACGCCTTTGCAGTTCAATTCAGCGCACCTTGTCGAAAATGTCGGCTCAGCTTTTCCCTAAGTTTTAATCGGGCCCGAAGCAAACGAGATTTCACGGCTGAGATCGAGATGCCTAACGCGTCGGCGGTTTCCTGCGTGGACAGTTCTTCGACATCGCGCAAGACGAGCACGATTCTGTACTCGTCCTCCAGCTGTTCTACAAATGCGGAAACGATATTGTCTATTTCGGACTTGGCGTAGAGCTGTTCAGGGTTGGGGCTCCACTCCTCAAGCTCGCGCGGCATGAGGTCCGAGTCGCCTTCGATGGGTTGATCGATGGAAAAATGATTTGGACGACGCTTGCGAAGCCGCATGAGCGCTTCATTGGCCGCAATCCGCACAAGCCAGGTGTAGAAACGGGATTCACCGTGGAACCCATTGAGGTGTGCGAAAGCCTTCAAAAAAGCATCCTGCATCGCGTCTTCGGCGTCTTCCCGATTCCCGGTGATATTACTGGTGAGGCGGAAGATCTTATCTTCATAGCGCGCGACAAGCTCTTCGAATGCGGCAGCATCGCCTGCACGAGCGGATGCGACAAGCAGCGGCTCGTCTTCGCGAACGACGCTAGAGGGGAGCGGATGAGGGTTTGGCGCACTCACGAAGTGCAACGGCCTCCAGACCACGAGCTCGGGTGCGGATTCGCCGCTAAATATAGCACCAAACATCTTATGTCATCCCCTGTCGGCCCTTTTGGATGCTGGGCGAGGGGGCCGGGGTTCAGAAAAGTAGTGGTACGAAGGGCGAATAAGGCGGCCATGGCAGTGTGTCGTCTCACGGGCTTTTGCCGAGCCTTCAAGGGAGCGCGGCTCTCCACGAACGCAAAACTTCCCCGACGGTCCAGGCTTGAGCGATACAGCCTCGTGGATGGAACGGCGCGTCTCCGTCGAAGATTTCACTGAGCGTACCGAGCCCTGCGGTCGTGATTTGTTTTCCCATAGGTTCGAGAAAACGGCGCGCCATTTCCGGGTCCTTGTAGACGCGCAAATGGGCAAGAACAAACGGGCCGATCAGCCAACCCCAAACGGTGCCTTGGTGATAGATGCCGTCGCGATGCTGCGGCGATCCGCCGTAGTGCCCGTCGTAGTCGGTGACACCCATTGCCAGACTCCGCAAACCGTGCGAGGTCAACAAGCGTCGCGCGCAGACATCGACGACGGATTTTTGTTGGGCTATGGAAAGCGGCGACTCGGGCAGAGAAACCGCGAAGATCTGGTTGGGTCTGAGCGACGTGTCATTGCCGATTCCAGGAGCGTCGATCGCGTCGTAGCAGTAGCCTTTCGTTTCGTCCCAGAATTTTGAAAAATTGGTCTTCACTTTGTCGGCCAGCTTGCGAAAGGGCTCAGCAGCCTTGCCTGCCACGGGAGCGAGTGTAGCCATGGTGCGCAGCGCGTTGTACCAGAGCGAGTTGATTTCTATCGGCTTGCCGATCCTGGGTGTGATGACTTTACTGCCCACGCGTGCATCCATCCATGTCAGTTGAACGCCCTCTTCGCCGGCGTAGAGCAGTCCATCGGGCTCGTCGGCATGGATGTTGTATCGGGTTCCTTTGAGGTGCGCGTCGATGATTTCCGAGAGCACGGGAAAAATCTTTGCGACCGTTTGGGTGTCGTGTGTCGCTCCGAAATATTGCCGCATGGCTTCGAAATACCACAACGCGGCGTCGACCGTGTTGTACTCAGGTGTTCCGCCAGCGTCGGGAAAATTGTTGGGCAGCATCCCGCGGTCAACGTAACGCGCGAATGCGAGAAGTACGGTTCTTGCAACGTCGAAATGGCCGGTGGTGATGAGCAGCCCCGGCAAGGCAATCATGGTGTCGCGGCCCCAGTCGCCAAACCAGTGATAGCCCGCGATGATCGAACGGGTCTCGGGCTCGTCAGGCAATTCGCGTTTGACGATGAACTGATTGGCGTTCAGCACCAACTGCTCGATCCAACCCGGGGTGGAGGAGGCCAGCTTGTTGGTATTTTCCCAAGCCGTGAGAAGAGAATCCTCTAGACGTTTGCGTTCGGCGAGGCTTTTTGTCCCATCTAGTTCAGCGTCCGGGATCGTCGACAGAACGATGGTCGCACTTTGTCCCTGCTGGAGCTGCAAACGAAAAACCCCGGCAAGGAGGTGGTCTTCACTGGTATCGAGGCCGCGATATTGCTCAAGCGGCAGAAAGAAGTCGCGGTGCCAGACGTGCCGCGTTTCGATGGAGGCTTCGCGGCACGAAAGATAGAAGGATGCCGCTCCGTCGAACGCGGTGACCTTGAGGCCATGCTCGATGTTTTCGACCTGCATCTGCCAATTTCCGGCGCGCGTCGTGGAATGGTAGTCGCGGTAGTTGACGAGCGCTTTGCATTCAAGTTCCAGGGCGTTGCTCGCCCGGACCAGGGAGTACTGGACGAACGTGGTGTTCTCTCCCTGTTGCATCCATATGCGTTTCTCCAGCAGTGCATCACCGATCGCGAATCGCCAAACCGGCGTTGTGCCCTCCAGTTGAAAGCTCTCGATGTTCAAGTAGCCTTTCGGTTCAACCGTGCCGCTCACCCACCGATTTGTCGCGAGTGGATGATCTTCCCCGTTGTAACGGGCGGTTTCATCGAATTTCGCGACCATTTGCGTTCGCCCTACCGGTGGATGGAGAGCGGCGAGCAATAGCCCGTGGTAGCGGCGGGTCAAATTGCCGCTGACCGTTCCGGAAGCGAAGCCGCCGATTCCGTTCGTGACGAGCCACTCGCGCCGTTCCGCCTGTTCGAGTGAACCACAGGTTTCGCGGCCGAAACTGACGGCGGCGATCCGCGGCATGCGTATGGACGGCGATTCGCCGCCCGACACTTGGCGCTCCTGGGCCGGTGTCACAGGAGCGCCGGCTAGTTTCTTGATCTGTGTAGCCATCGCGACTGTCCTCCAAGCTAAAAGCGGATTACTGCGGTTGTCCTGCCCCGGGAATATTCACCGAAATCCGATAGAGTCCTGTTTGTGCAGCCAGATAGAGGGTTTTGCGATCTTCTCCACCCCACGCCAGATTGTGGGGATGCTCGGGACCGACAATCGTTCCAAGGTGTTTTCCTTCCGGCGAAATGATCCAGAGCCCGCCCGGGCCGGAGGCATAGACGTTGCCGAGGCGATCGACTTTCAAACCATCCCAGGCGTCCTCACCCGGCTCGGTGGTTGCGTCGAGAAAGATGGATTTGTTGGTAAGCGATCCGTCCGGCTG
>DATMZI010000193.1:0-21082 GCA_035607085.1 Candidatus Eiseniibacteriota bacterium
CCAGGTGGCTCAGGAAATTCCCCCGCAACTTCCAACGAAGGCGAATTTCCTGAGCCACCTGGTCAATTGGGAATACTGGAACGGCAGCGAATGGACGCTGTTGCTACCGACGCTGGATCCCGGTCCCGAAAACAACAAGCCGTCGCGCGACTTTCGTTCCGGGGAACTGATTGAGTTCTTCGTTCCTAACGATATGGTTTCGACGACGGTAAACAACGAGGATGGGCTCTGGATTCGGGCGCGAGTGGTTACCGGTGCCTACGGCGTCGCGCAGACAGTCGACATCCACAATGGAACACCGCCGTCGGTGACCTTCAATGTTCCGCAAGCGCCGGCGTTGATGTCGTTTCGCATGGGCTACACCTGGAGCCAGGGCCCGGTCGCTCTGGAAGAAGTTCTCACTTACAACGATTTCCAATACGAAGACCACACCGACGACGCGCGGCTGCCGGGAAAAACCTTTCCTCCGTTCACGCCCATTCAGGAAATTACGCCCGCGGTGTATTTCGGCTTCTCGCAAAAACTCCCGGTGAACAATTTTGGTCTATTCCTCGAGATCAAAGAGGAAGCAGGTCAAACACCACTGGCCATGCTCTGGGAGTATTGGAACGGAGAGGGGTGGCGCGAGCTCGTCGTCGCCGATGAAACGCAGTCTCTCACTTTGCCGGGAATGCTCTCCTTCATTCCCGAGGATGACAGCGTAGCGCTGGCGCGTTTTGGCACCGCGCTCTACTGGTTGCGCGGAAGACTAAAGGAAGACCGGCCGCCGGATTCATCCACGGTCACCAGCATTGCTTTGAATTGCGTGTGGGCCTCGCAGCGCAGGACGTTTCAGAATCTTCCTCTCGGCGCAAGTACCGGCGCGCCAAATCAGATTTTCACATTTACGCAAGTCCCGGTGCTGCCCGAGCAAATCATGGAGATCCAGGAGTTAAGCGGCCCACGAGCGAATGTGGAATGGCGTCTTCTGGCGTTGGAGCTATCCGAAGGCGATCCCAGTGCGGTGCAAAAGCTTGAAGACATGATTGCCGACGAGGGTACGCAATCCTCCGTGGTGCAGAACAGTCTTCGCCTCACCCGCGACCGCAACAAGAAAATAACCGAGGCCTGGGTCACCTGGAGCGAGAAAGAGAATTTCTTTCATTCCGGCGCCGGGGACCGCCACTACGTTCTTGACCATGCGAGCGGACGTCTTTTCTTCGGCGATGGACGCTCTGGCAAAATCCCGCCCGCCAGTGCTGCCATTTCAGGCTCGTTATTCCGGTCCGGCGGTGGACTCGCCGGAAATGTGCCGGAGCTTGCGATCACCCAGCTTCTGGGTTCGGTTCCTGGAATACAAGGAGTCTCCAATCCGCGAGCGGCGGAAGGCGGAGCGGATGGCGAGACGCTGGAAGCATTTTCGATGCGAGCTCCGCAAAGCATTCGGCATCGCGGCAGGGCGGTAATGCCGGGCGACTACGAAACCATGGCGCACCAGGCTTCCGCGGGCGTGGCCATCGCCCGCACCATTCCTCTTCGCAATTCCACCGGCGTTAATCTGCCAGGACGCCTGGCAGTCATGATCATTCCGCAGAGTCGGGACCTGCAGCCTATGCCTTCTTTCGGATTGCGCGATGAAGTTCGCGCGTATCTGGCGGCAAGGGCTCCGGGAGATATCGCCGCGGCGGGCCAGATTGAGGTCATCGGTCCAACCTATTTTCCGGTGGACGTGGACGCGACGATCGCGGCCAAAGAGCTGAAGCAGGCCGGCACGGTGGAAGCAGCGGCGCGCGCGGCGCTCGAAGAATTCTTGCACCCGTTGCGAGGCGGTCCGGGCGGGCAGGGCTGGGACCTAGGTCGGGGCGTCTATTTGTCGGACGTCGCCACCGTGCTCGGAGGGGTCACCGGCGTGGACTATGTGGAACGCCTCTCGCTTTCCGCAGGCGGAACACTGCAAGGGGACCATGTGGAAGTTGCCAGCGACCAGATTGTGGTCGCCGGGCAGATCAAATTGGACTTGATCTAGTTGAGGGAGCGATGAATTGGAAATTCTACAGCCGACTATTTCCGAGCAAGGCGAGCGGGGCGGCGGAGGAATCATTGCCGGTATCGGAGGAGAGGAACTCCGGCGGTTTCCCGTTCCCGTTATTTCCGAGTTCGAATCGGGAAGTGCTGGCTCTGCAGCGGTTGGTTGGAAATCAGGTTGTGCTGAAGATGCTGACCAGGTCGTCGGTCGCACCAGGATTGGTCTCGATCGACGAAGATCGCGAAATACATCCGAAAAGAAGTTTCTGGAACAGGTTCCGGCGGAATGTGAAGAGAGAGGAGCGCGGTTAACTTTCCATGCCACTGCTACTTCCCAACTTGGATGATCGTCGCTGGGCGGACCTGGTCGAGGAAGGCCGCGCGCTTATCCCGGTCTACGGGCCGGAATGGACCGACCACAACGCTCACGATCCAGGAATCACGATTGTGGAGTTGCTGTCCTGGATCGCGGAGATGGACATCTATGCGCTCAATCGAGTCACCGATGCCGACCGCAGAAAATTTCTCAAACTGGTTGGCGTGACTACGCGGCCACCCCTGCCGGCGCAGGCGGTTCTGAGCATCTTATTGAAAGGAACGAATCCGGTCACGCTTCCATCTGGAATTGAGTTTGCTCAGCCGGTTCCCGACGGGGATCCGGTTCGATTTCGCAGTCTGCGCGCCGCCACGCTTATCCCGGGATCATTGGACGCCTTGCAATTTCGCGACGCCAAAGGCTTCCAGGACCTCACTCCGGCGTGGCTCCGCAGAAGACCTCTCTACCCACTAGGGCCCGACCCCCACCGCGGCACGGAATTCTATTTGGGGCTTACAAAACAGTTGCCGGTTGGCATTCGAACCAGTTTCTATTTTGCGTTTTCGAATGGACATTCCTCACCCAAGGAAAGAGCGCGACTGGTCGAGGAAATGGAACTGGGCCGAAAAGCGTGTCAACCGCCAAGTTCCAATAATCCCTGCGCTCCACCAGCGCCTTCCGGCAATTCCACTGCTGAGCCGGCTCAGGAAAGGAATGTGCCGCCCCATCATGGCGTACGGATGGTGTGGGAATTCTTGACCCTCAGCGGCGGCCAACCGCAGTGGCGTGCGCTCGATCCGGCAAAAGCCGAAGTGGAAGATACGACCAGATCGCTCACTCTAAACGGAATGGTGACGTTCACCCTGCCGGCGCCGATCGCGGCCCGCAGCCTCGGTGTGGTCTCAGCGAAACTTTTCTATTTGCGATGCCGCATCGCCGCGGGTGCCTACGACGCAGCTCCGCAGTTGCAAGGACTCGCGTTCAACGCCGTCGAAACCGTAGAGTCCACGCCGGCCGCAATGTCGTTCGTGATTCTGGCGAACTCAACCGTCACCATTCCACCGGCAGGTCCTCCGAAGCCGAACGACGTGGTCGCGCTGCAATTGGAGTTGGATTCGCGCAGCCGAATCATCAGCCTGGCCTTTTTGACGCCCAGCCCGACCGTTCCCAGCTTCCGCGTTCTCGAATACCTACCTCCCAAGGCATCAGCCGAGGGGTTGCTTAGGATCGAAGGAGTTTTTCTGGGGTTCGGCAATGGCCGGCCTTCGCAGACTGCTGCATTTCCGGAAGTGCTTGTCGAGCCTTCCACTTTCCGGCTGTATTCGCTCGAAGACGACACCTGGCACGATTGGCAGATCCGCAGTGACTTTGATTCCTCCTCCCGCCAGGATTTTCACGCCTTGCTCGACCCAACGTCAGGGATCGTCACGTTTGCCGACGGTGAGAGCAGCCGCGTTCCTCCCGATCTCCGCAAGACCGGCGCACCGGCCACCAGGAAATGCCTGCTGTTCGCGAAGGCCGAATCAACTCAGGGTGCACTGCAAAACCTTGCCGCAGCAGCGATCACCCAACTTGCCCGCTCGCCTCACAATCTGGCGCTTCTCTACGATCCAGCCGCTGATCCGGATGGATGGACGGTTTTCCAATCGCAATTTTCCGATATCAGCAACCCTTTGCCCATTTTGAACGGTGCCGCCGAAGAGACCATCGCTCTTGCCGCGGGCCGCGCCGATCAGCTGGTGGTTACAAGTCCCAGAGCTGTGACGCTGGCTGACTACGAACGGCTCGCACTATCGGCTCCGGGAACTCGTGTGGCGCGGGTGAAGGCGCTGGCAAATCTGCATCCGAGCTTCCCGTGCTTTGCGGCGCCAGGAATGATCACCGTAGTTGTACTTCCCTTTTTGCCGGCCGGGCGGCCGTATCCCTCGCCAGGACTCTTGCGTGTTGTCACCGCGTACTTGAACCGCAGACGAATCATCGGTACGCGTGTCGAGGTTGTCGGCCCAAAGTACATAACCGTCGGCGTCGAAGCCGAAGTGCAATCCGCGGCGGGGATCGATAGGACCCGGTTGCGGCAATCGATCGTAAATGCTCTCAACAATTATTTTGATCCACTGACCGGCGGGCCTGCGGGAACCGGCTGGCCATTCGGTCGCGACGTGTATCGGTCTGAAATATTGCGTGTCATTGATCAGGTCTCGGGAGTGGATCACGTCAACTCAATGGATCTGCTCACAGATGGATGCGAAGCGACCTGCGGCAACGTGTGTCTCGGTCCAATTTCGCTGGTGGCTGCGGGAGAACATGCAATTACGGTTCTATGAGGCAAAGTGAAATGTCGGCGCCCGAGAAACAACAATTGGAACGCTTCTTCTACTGGCAAGGCCAGAGACTGCGCTCGACCGATTTCCGCAGAATCGCAGAAGACGATGCGCAACGCCGCTGGTGGCACAACCGCGCGATGCACAACGCTTGGGGCATTTATCGGGGATTAAAGGCCACCCCGACTCCGACTGATCAGCAGCCAAAGGCCATCTTGCTTGAGCCCGGTTTGGCCTACGACGTGTACGGGCGTGAGCTGATTCTGGCGGCTGCGCGCAGGGTCCCGGTTCCGGCGAAATTCCCCCTTCCGGATTCGCCAGCGAAAATGCAGGTCTTCAATCTGCTCATGAAATACAAAGAGCCTGCTTGCCCGTGCGAGCCTAGTTCAACGGCGGGATGCTGGCCCGAGTCCCCAGGAAATTTAGGCGCTGGAGTTGAATTCTGCTGGCGACTAGCCAAGCAGGCCATTCCGGTAGATGGGGTGGTGCTCGGGAAGCTGCGGGTCACTGGCGGGAAAACGAGATACGACCTGAATTTCGTTCCAGTCCGGTCTCGCCCATTCGCGCGCCCGCTCCTGGCAAGTGGCGCGACGATTCCCGGCAGCACTCCGTGGCAGCCCTGGACCATCGAGGGCTCGTTCGTGACCACGCATTTTGGCATCAGTATTCAAACCGCGGTAGATACCTCTTTGGCCGGATTCACCTCCCCGCCTTGCTACTTCGCATGGCTTGAAGGACCCTTGTGGAGCGCTTCCACCCATCAATTCTTCCCGGCATTTTTTCCTAGTCTCGCAAACGAATCCACAACTGGCTTCGCGTTTCGACTATTGATTCCCATGTCGCGGCAAGAGCTCGACCGCATCGAATCGGCAGACAATACCGGCGCCCGCACCATAACGCGTTTGCGGGAACTGCTGCTCTATGCGCGGCGCCAAAAACTCTATGTGGCGTGGATTGGCTGCCAAATGCAGCCGCAGGTGCCTTTCGTTTCCTTTAAACAGGGAATTTCTAACCTGGGATTGCTGAAACAGATTCTGACCGTACCCGTGATTCGTTGAATGGGGGAGAACCAATGGCCGCAAGCGACACCAGTCAATTCAGAGAACGCATTCAGTTCTTCAATGGAGAACGCTTATTCGCTTCGGATCTTCAGGGTCTGGAATCGTTCAACCGTGAAATCCGATGGCTGCACAACCAGAGCCTGCATCAACCTGGCGTTGGCAGCGGCTACGCGGTGACCGGCGACAAAGGCGACCGCCAGGTGACGATTTTCCCGGGTTACGCCCTGGATTCCCTTGGCCGGGAAATCATTCTCACGGCGACCGAGGTTCTTCCGATTCCCCCGGTGGCGGATAACGGTGCGGGGGATTCTGTTTTCTATTATTTGACGGTTGCTTATCCAAATGACACCGACCTGAAAGCCTCTGAGACGCGCGATGGCATTTGTTTGCCGGAGGGAGTCGTCCGGCGGCGAGAGGAACCAGTATTTTGCTGGGTGCTGCTGAGCGATCGGACGACCAATCGCCAGCCGGTGGACGCGAATCTGAAGAATCTGATTCGCAAACAGCTGTACATCGTTCTGGCACAGATCGAAGTGTTCAATTGCAAGCTGCGGCAGCCGGTTTCGACTGCGCAGCGCAGGAATGCACGCCCTGCAAAACAGCCCCGAATCGTATGCGGCGCCGAACTCCATCCGGACTGGAAGTCTCATCCTTTTTCGGCGGGCGCAGCGGTAACCCAACCCTCGATTGCCGGTCTTTCGCTCTTCCCGCAATGGGCCAGCGCCACAATTGACACGTCGAGTGCAGGCTTTCAAGCAACGCCGATCTATCAAGCGCGAATCGCCGGGCCGCGGGTGATCCAGTCGCCGCAGGGAATTCTCCTGGTGGACGCGCTGGTGGATATCGTCACGCCCGCACCGAACAACTTCACGATCGAAATTTACATTTTTACGACCGAGCCGCCTCAGGGTGTCGCCACATTGGCCACCACTGCGCCGAGTCCGTCTCTACCGGAATGGCAAGTGGTGTGGATGGGAGTCGAGAGCTAGAATTCATGCACGACGCTGACAAAAATAATTTCTTGCATTTAAACCGTGAAGGCACTTGGCCCGGATTCACGCCGCACGGTCTGGAGTTGCGAAAAGACGGGTCGCTGCAACTCACTTCTCTGCCGTTACTGACGGTTGCTCTCCCCGACGCCGTGAAAACTGGGGGCACTCCGAATGGACCGGCCGGACTGGCAATCGATCGAACGAAAACGTTGTATTTCACCGATCCGGCTAAAAATCGCCTGATGCGTGTCGAAGGCTGCGATGGTTGTGTCCGGCCTGTTCCCTGCGCGGGCGGCGGCGGAAGTTTGCCCGCGCGCTTGCTCACGCCACGAGGCTTATTGATTCCCAAGAATCGCAACGCCCTCTACGTGGCAGATAGCGGCAATCACCGCATTCAAATCTTCGACCTGGATACGTTTCAACTGGTTGAAATTTGGGGAGAGACTGGACTTGGGTTGACACCGTCGCCTGGTTCCCTTCCCGGCCAATTTAACACCCCGTGGACCCTGGCAAACGATTCAGCCGGAAACGTCTTCATCCTGGACTACGGAAACCAACGCATCCAGAAGTTCAGTCCGACCGGTGACGTCATTGCTTCATTTTGTGACGCCGTTCAGGCTAGCGGCTTGCTGAAACAACCGGTTGAGATTGCCGTGTTCGCGCGAAACGGCAGCTCATGGATCCTGGTGCTGGATGTTCCTCCGCTCGGCTCACCGGCTATTTTCGCATTCACACCGGACGGCCAGCCGGTGAAGGATTTCAGCGGAAAAGCCGTTTCTTTTCAGGAATCGCACATGCAGAAACCAATGGGTTTGGCGGTGTGCGGCGATAAATTGTACGTTGGTGATAACGCGCTTCGTTGCGTTCTCGAATATCGTTTCGATCCCAGCTTTCGTTTTGTCGGCGAAGCCATCGGCTACCAGGGCCCCGTCGCGGCGCTGCTTTCTGACAGCGAAGGAAATGTCTGGGTGCACGCGGGCCTTGATCTTGCTCCCATCGCGCTCAAGGCGGAGAACGGGCACGCACTGCGAGGCGTGCTAACGAGGGAATCGCTGCAGGGTCCCGACCGCGCTGTCGTCTGGCACCGCCTCAAGGCTCAGCTGGAGCCGCTGCCTGCAAACGCGCACCTGGAGCTATTCGCGTACGCAACGAACGATTCTTCCGACCAGCCAAAGATCGTTGTTGACGCTGCGAATCCGTTTGCGGATTCGCGATGGCAGCCGGTGGCGATTCCCGGCCATGCAGACGTCACGGATCTCTACATTGGCGGCAAGCCAGCGACTTTCCTTTGGCTCGGGGCTCTGTTCACCGGCGACGGCACGACCACACCAATTCTGCATCAGTTGCGAGTCGAGTTTGATTACCCCGCATACGACCAATATCTCCCTGTCGCATATACCAAGTCGGCGGACTGCGGCGAGTTTCTGCTGCGATTGCTTTCTTTGTTCGAAACGCTGTTCACGGAAGTGGAAGACGAGATTGCGTCGCTTCCCGGGCTATTCGATCCGCGCGCTGTGCCTAAGGGCTTTCTGGCCTGGCTCGCGGCCAGTCTCGGTTTCGACCTCGATGAAAATTGGGACGAGAGAAAGCAGCGTCGCCTGATTGCCGAAATTTTCCGTCTATACGGATGGCGCGGAACGCCCGCCGGTCTGCGCGAACTCCTTCGCCTTTTCGCCGGAGTTGATGCGGTAATCGTCGAACCTCTCGGGCAGGCGGCCTGGTGGGCGCTGCCGGACGCGGGAAGTTGCTGCGATGCTTGCGCTGAGGAATCCTCCGCCGGTGAAGTTGCCTGGCAAGACACGGGGAATTCCATCCTTGGCTGGACCACCATGCTCGCTCCCGCACAACCGCAGGGCGCGGTCGTCGGCACGTCAGCTGTCCTCGATCAGTCCCACTTGATCACCGTCGATCAGTTCGGTTCGCCGCTCTTTAGCGACGTTGCCTATCAATTTAGCGTGCAGGTGCTGCGCGGCCAGGTGAATTGCGCCGAATCCTTGGCGCGTATACGCGCCATTCTCGACCAGGAAAAGCCAGCGCACACGGCGTATCACCTTTGCATCGTCGAGCCACGCATGCGCGTCGGCTTCCAATGCCGCCTGGGTGTGGACACCGTCGTTGCTGGTCCCGGCCGGAGTCTTTCGCTCGGATCGGATCAGATTCTCGGGCAGGAAACGTGTCTGGCCGGCGCCCCAGAGAGCCGCTTGGGTGCGGCCAGCCGGCTCGGAGTGACCACCAGATTGAGTTGAGTTTTTTCGCGAAGCGCGAGGAGGACGGAGAAATGAATACTATTTCTACTCAAACAGACGGCTGCGTGGATTTTTGCTCACCCGTTCGCAACCGCTACTTTTACGGAAAGCTGCTCGATGTTTTTCATTTTGACCTTGAGCAGAACTATTTCAACACCAAGCGATGGACGCTCAATCGTCTGGTCACCGGCTACGGCGTCATTTATGGCCTGAACGTCATACTAGGCAATGATAAGCAGTCGATTGTCGTCACGCCGGGCTTCGCCATTGACCGCTGCGGCCACGAAATCGCGGTCTGCCGCCCGTCCGAGCCGCAGCCGTTGCCGGTGCCGTCTACTCCGACGACCGGCGACACCAAGTCTCCCAGCACGCCTGCCGGCACCGCTGCCCCCAGTTCCGCAGCAAATGATTGCTGCGACAACGGCAACTACTATCACGTGCGGATTTGCTACATTGAGTGTCCAACAGATCCGGTGCCTGCCTTTGGCGGCGATTGCGACACTCAATCGGTCTGCTCGTCCGGCGCAATCCGTGAACATTACAAAATCGAGGTCGTCGAGGGGAAACTCTGCCCCGCGCGCACGACCTCCCGCATCGACAACGTAATGAACAACGGCGCGCTGAACTACACGGCGCTGGCAAACTACGTGACCAACAACATTCCCGGTCCCTGCGACGGCTGCTGCATTCCGCTCGCCAATATTCGCATACCGGAACCCGGTGGAGCCTATGACATAGACATCGCGGTTCGCCCCATCGTTTATACCAACGATCTTTTGTTCGAAATGATTCTTGCTTTGAACCCTGGGCAGTCCCAATCCGCTGGCGGGAAGCCTTGAAGGAGTGAAGGAGAACTCTAATGAAAGCAAATTCCACATGCTGTTCCGCTACTGCCAGTCCCTGTGACACAGCTATCGCAGAGTTGCCTCGCTATTATCCGCGGCAGCTCATCACTCCCGACGACCTGACTCTCGAACAGAACTATTTTCGAGATCGCATGCGGCGTCACAATCGCCTCCTGCATGGCTGGGGCGTCGTTTGCGGAGCGCTGGTGTGTCCCGTGCCCAATCCGAATTCTACCGGCGGCGACAACCAATACCTGCCCTGGCAGGTCAAGGTTCAGCGCGGCTACGTGCTCGGACCCTACGGCGACGAAATCATCCTCGATTGCGAGCGCACTGTGGATCTTCGCACCAATGGCACGATCGGCATCACCGGAGAGCCATGTCTGGACGCGCCGGATCCCTGGTGCAGCCAGGTATTCGTCAATCCCACCAATTCAATCGTGTATATCGCTGTCAAGTACCGGCAATGCATGACCCGCCCGGTTCGGGTCCAGCCTGTCGGCTGTGGTTGCAATGACTCGAGCTGCGAGTATTCCCGCTGGCAAGACGGCTACGAAATCGGCGTCTTGACCGATTGTCCTCCCTGCAATGACGGCCCGCCCACGGTCGGCATGGACGGCGGCGTCGTGGATTTGAACTTGATTCCGCAGGGCGACGTTCCTGGCTGTCCGGATTGCGCCTGCGGTCCGTGGGTTGGACTGGCGGCAGTTACGTTGGATCCCGACGGAAAAATCACCAAGATCAACAATTGCGCTTGTCGCCGAATGGTTCTCTCTTTCAGTCAGTTCTGGTGGAGTTGCCAGGGCCCCAACCCAACCATCACGCAATTTACCGCCGATCCCGTTACCGCGGGCACGTCCGGAGTATCGATGAAGGTGATCGGCAGGAACTTCCGCTGCGGCGCAACTGCCAGCTTCGATAGCCCGAATTTCGTGGTTGAAGCGGCAAAGGTTCAGGATCCCCAAACGATGATGTTAACCGTGGACGTCTTGGCCGCCGCGAAATCCACCGACCCAAGCCCCAACGTAACGGCCATGGATATCGATGGCAAGTCGTCAGATCCGTTCCCCAGTGGAATCAAAGTTCTGGATCCAAAGCCGACACCGGTGGCAACTCCCAAAGGCCATTTCGCGCCTGCAAAACCGCTCAAGAAGCCTCCGAAGGCCCCGACTCCCTGAATGAGGCTTAGCTGAAGTCGTGAGTTCTGTGGAAAAGCGCCGATGAAGCGGGACCAGGAAAAGGAACGCGAGAAGAATTCGCCGCAGCGGGCGTTGGGTACTTCTCGCGCTCCCGCCGGCTCTCCGTCGGCGGCTTTCGATCTGCAGAGAAAGCTGGGCAATCAGGCAATTCTGCAACTGCTCGATGCGGGTGCGGTCCAGGCAAAGCTCCGCGTGAGTCAACCCGGAGATGCCGATGAACGCGAAGCCGATCGCTTGGCTTCGCAGGTTGTTTCAGATCAACCTTCCGCCGTTATCCAACGGAAATGTTCTTGTTCGGAAAAGGGTGAGCCTTGTTCCCAGTGTGGCGATGAGGAACTCAAAATCGGACGCAAAAACAGGCCCAATACGCCCGCAGTCTCTAGCGTCTCCGATCATTTCCTGGACGGTCTTGGGCCGGGAGATCCGCTGGAACCATCGCTGCGTACGTCCATGGAATCACGGCTTGGCCACGACTTCTCTGGCGTTCGAGTTCATAGCGATGCCTTGGCCGCAGGCTCAGCTCGAGCTGTAAATGCCCGCGCGTTTACCCTGGGCAACCACGTCGTATTTGGCGAGCAGGAATATGCCCCGCATACGCCCGGTGGACAAAAACTTCTCGCTCACGAATTGACTCATACGGTCCAGCAAGGAGCCGCGCCGGGGCTAGCTCGATCGGCTGCACGACGTCGGCCTTCTTCCGCCTCCACTTCCAAAAGCATACAGCGGGTTGGCTTCGATGACCTGGCCACCGCTGGTGTGACCGCAGGTGCCCACCTTGCTTCCAGGTGGCTGAGCAATCCTCGGAATAAGCAATTCGCCAACGATCTCTTGGCTTCGGTCAAGGAAGCGCCGCAGCACGCCGCTGAAATACTGCTGGGCGAAGTCTGGGAAGCAATCAAAGCGCATTGGATCAAGTTCCTTGCCGTGACCATTGGAATTATTGCTGCCGAGACAGTGATTGGGATACTCACCGGCGCGCCGGAACCGACTCTGATCACTAAGGTTATAGCGGTCATCCTGCAGGTGCTGGTGATTGCCATTGTCGGATATTTCGCAGCGGTCGAACTGGTCGGAGTTTACGAGGAAGGGCAAAACTGGTTTACACAAGCCAAGGAAGCCAACGGAGACCCTGCGAAAATTTCTGAAGCGTCCCGTTCATTTCTAAGGATGGTCCGCCACATCATTCTGGCGATTCTTACCGTCGCCGGTGTACGAGCCAAGATTCGAGGGTTCTCGGTTCCAAAGGGCATTACCGCAGGCGCGGAAGGCGGAAGCGGGAGTCTTGGCAGCTCGGCCGGCGAGACTGCTCCAAAGGCACCGCCAAAACTACGAGCCATTGAAGGCGGCAAGGGTAGTGGCGGAGGAGGAGGTCCCGTCGCTTCGGGCGGTCAGGGAGCTTTCGACGGAGCGGCAGCCAGAAATCTTCAGCCCGAATCAGAACCGGTCATTAAAGAAGCGCCTCCACTCCCCGCGGAGGCTGCGAAACCCATTCCCGCGACTCCAACCTCACCCACTTCGGTTCCTGGCAAATTTGCCGGGCCCGCGGCCGGCGTTTCCGCGGCAACCTCAGAGCAGAAGGAAATTGTAAAAAGCTGCGCGACGGAGTACCCGACCTACCGGGTATGCGCAGAGCTTCCTTCTGAATACGTGTACAGTAGCGCTCGGGAAGCTTTAGAGGAGATTAAGAGGAGGCTGGGAAAATACAATCTTAGATTGCATAATCCTTCGCCGACTACATCCGGACCTTGCGTCGGACAAGGCACACACTACAACGTTAGAGACGGTAACGATAGAGTTGCCAGTATTGCGTGTTGTCCCTGCTGCTCCGATACGCCGAAAGGTCCAGTCGCACTTACCCGCTGCAGGATTGTCTGGTAATAACATGCCTAACACTCACACCAGAAGAGAATCGCTAAACGCTCTTGACGCTTGCCGCGCGGCGAACCTGTGGAAAGAGTGCAACGAACAATGTTTCCGCACCATTTATGAACTCCCGCGGGCAATGCAAATGGGGTTCGCCAAATTTGCCCTGCAATCCTATGTCCAGGACTTGCAATCTCGCAAGCCGGAGATCACTTGGCCAAGCCGCTTGCTCGTCGATCCGGCGGACTGGATCGCCACCTATGGACGAACGATTCCCGGCGAACCGATGGACTCCCATCCCGCCGACGCAGTCTTCCTGAATGCCGTAGACGGGCTTTTTTTCGGCGTAGCTTGCCCTGACTCCCAGCCAGGTTTGGTAACAACAGGATTCGTCTACTCAGCTGTTAACGCCATCGAAGCAAAAGCGATCGACGCTTGGGCCACAGCCGACCCGGAAGCGGCCCATCTGTGGCAGTCGATTTCATCAGGTATTGAAGGTGCTGCTTTAGAGGAGGCCCTGCAGAGATTCGCCGGCCGCAGCTACCAAGAGATGCCGTCGACGGCTGTGTTTCGCGACAGAGAATGGCACTCGCTGATTGATTGGTTGCGCCAGGAGTCGATTGATACCTATCCTCCCGTCGAAAATATTGAAGAAATGGAGCGCGCACTCCAGGAATGGAAGGATCGCGAAATGTTGCTGCCATCGGGCTAGTTCCAAGAATTGCAGCTGCGCAGTGGCGATTTATTCTCAGACCATCGATGTGGTTTTTCTCGAAATTAGGAAACCACATGGATTAAGGATGATTTCGGTGTCCAGCAAGATCAACCAATCAAATGGATCGGCGGGCAAGGTTCTACCTTCTTCGGTGCAGGACAAAGCGCCGAATTCCAGCCGAGCAGGTCTCAGCGAATCCTTTTCGGCTTTCCAATTGCACCGTACCCTCGGGAATCAGGCCATGCTGCGGCTTCTCAATGCCGGCGAGATCCAGGCGAAGCTCCACGTAAGCCAGCCCGGCGACCCCGATGAACTCGAAGCGGACCGCGTGGCCGATCACATCGTCAGCTCCTCGCAATCACCGAAGCTGCATCGCAAATGTTCTTGCTCAGGCGGCGCCTCCTGCGCCAAATGCGAAGACCAAGAACTGCAGAGCGTTCACCGCCGGGCTATTTCTCCGCTCTCGATTCAACGCGCTGCGAGCAAGCGAACCACCCCGGATTCCGATACCCAGCCTCGTCACCTCGCCCGGCCCGCACGCCTCATCGTCGAAGACGAGACGGTAAGAGTCGAACACGGCCAGATGAAGAAATCTGAATTCCTTAAGCTTCTCAAAAGCGCGGTGGCTAGCACTGCCGATGCCGCGCTGGCCGCTTCCCGAAAAACTGTGAAAAGCTCCCCATTTATCGCGCAATGGCTGGAGCCGTACGCGGATCGCAGCAGCCAGGCTCTAGAAAACACATTGCTCCAGTACGCGCCGGAAGGGGCTCGCGCACGCTCGGCCCGCGAATATATCGCCATCATCAGCAATCGCGTGGAGCGCGCGGTATTGACTTGGGCCAAAACCGGAAAGATCACCGGTGTTCCCGAGGAACTCGCGAGGCAATTTTCTGGCGGAGGAGCCGGCGGCGGATTCTTCGGTGCTCTCGAAGGTTTTGCTGCTTCCAAGGTCGGCAGCTCGATTCTTGGCTTCATCGGCGGCGTGAGTTCCAGTCGTCTCCACCGCAAAGCGAGAGAAAGTAGCACATCCGACGCAACTTCCTTACCAACTCAGCTGGGGACGGGCCACCCGCTCGATTCGCGCGTTCAATCGCAAATGTCGTCCGCGTTCGGTTACGACTTCTCACCGGTTCGCGTCCACACCGATTCCGGCGCCGCTTCCCTTTCCTCGCAGCTTAGCGCGCGTGCCTTCACGGTCGGCAAAGACGTCGCTTTTGGCTCCGGCGAATATCAGCCGGGCACTCCGGTGGGCGACGCGCTCATCGCGCACGAACTCGCTCACGTCGTGCAACAAGGAGGCGGCCGAGCTTCCGCTCCGCTCAGGAAGAGCCACGGCGACAGCAGCCAATTGGAAGAAGATGCCGATAACGCAGCCATCGGCGCCGTGGCTGCCACCTGGGCGAACGGAGTCGCAGGTCTCGCCAGTCTCAGGCAAAACGCCGGGCCTCGCCTACGTTCCGGTCTTCGCCTGCAACGATGCTCCTGCAGCCATGGAGCGGCCTCCGCCAAGAGCCCCGCCGGCCCGGTCTTCGCCGATGAAGCGCCGGATTCGCACGGAGGAGATGTTTGTAAGTCTTCGCCCGTCGCAATTGAAGTCCGCAAGAGCAAAGACCTCTCGGGAATGTTAAATCGTAAAGCGAGCGACGTTTTGATGTCCCAAACCGGCATAACCATCCTGGTTCCAATGGCAACCACCTCGGTAAAGCAACACGAGGTAGGCGACGCGACGCTAGTGTGGTCAAAACCTGGCGGCGCAGGTGGGCGGGAGACGGGAAAGTTTCTCCACGACTGGGAAAGGGCCGGCGATGAATTGTCCAATGACGGCAAGCACAAAATTGCCACAGACGGCCACTTGTATGGACTCAGCGGACTTCCCGGTTTTGAAGCCAGAACCAAAGCTGAGCAGAAGGGATTCGACATGGAAACGTCTGATTGGGAACTCGTTGAGGATCTTGTTTTCACCACAACCGCGTCCGATGGAAAAAATGTGCTCACGCGGTGCCGCTGGGGCTTCCGGTATCACGCCATGCAACGCTCAGGAGGCAAGCAGGGCCAGCGCGCGCGCAACTCCAGCGTCCACTATTGGGGAGTGGATGCCGAAATTACGACGCAGTGAGTTTGCGGACGCCCGAGCATGCGGGTTCGATGATGACCAGCAAAGCCACTCCTAACAACGCGGCAAATCAGGTCGCGGCATCTGCGCCCAAGTCGACGCGCAGCCTCGCAGCATCGGGCGCCAGCCTTGCACAGGTTTCTTCATTGACGCAACTGCAACGCAACTTGGGCAATCAAGCCATGCAGCAACTGCTCGAGTCCGGCGCCATTCAGGCCAAGCTGCGCATCAGCCAGCCCGGCGACGCCGACGAACGCGAAGCCGACCGTATTGCGATGCACATCGTGCGCTCTCAGCAAACTCCAGCGCTGCAACGCAAGTGCTCTTGTTCGGGCGGTGCTTCCTGTGCCAAGTGCGAAGACGAAGAGCTGAAAGGCATCCATCGCAAGGCCTCGCGTTTCTCCACGGCAAGCCCGGCAGGTATCGATTCCCCAGCAAAGGATCTCGGTAGCGGCCACCAGATGGATCCCTTGACCCGTCAGTTTATGGAATCGCGTTTCGGCCACGATTTCTCGGAGGTAAGGATCCACGAGGACGCACGCGCCGCACAGTCAACGCGCTCAGTCGACGCGCGCGCCTATACCTTTGAGAAGAATGTGGTCTTCAACAATGGCGAATATTCGCCTCATACCGAGACCGGCAAGCAATTGCTGGCTCACGAACTGACGCACGTAGTCCAGCAAAACAGCGCATCGCCCATCAGCCAATTCTCCTCCGCTCTGGCGCCCGCGGTCCTCGCGAGGAGCGAAACAAAGTTGCACCGCGCGCCCGCTGCCAATTCCTTCAACGCCGCAGTTTGCGAAACAACAAACTCTCCTCCCGACGTTGTCCCGGGACAATGCTCCTATAAATGGCCGGAAAACTGCCCTTCCTATGAGGAATGGTTGCTGAATTTCAATCGCTTGAAATCCTTTAAAGGCCGCGCCTCGCCGGTTCCGAGCAATCAACCGCCGAATGTGTTCGACATTCTCGGAGGCGGCGCTGCAGACCGGTATGAATCCAAACCTTCCGGCAAAGGTGCGCCTCCGCCCCCAACTACCCCGCTTCGAGCGGGGGAAAAGTTCATTGATCATCCCACGGACGACTGGGTGAAGAATTGTCTCCCGGAAAATCTCAGAGCGACCGCCTACCAACTTCCGTCGGATTGCGCTGACATTGCCGTGATCCTTCGTCACGTTTGGCTCTCGGCGCACCGTCGTACCGAGAAATTTGGCAAGTGGACCATTGGCGACCAGGCCGGCGGCGCAGCCGCCGATCGCGTTCTCGGAGTGATCGGAGAGGTTTTCACCGGGAATGTGGCGGCCGTGGTCAATCCTTATTCGGATGCGAGCGGCGCTCCGCTTCGCACATTCGCCCAGCTGGAGCCCCTGCTTCACCCGGGCGATATCCTGGTCTGGGAACACCACGAAAAAGGAATCGACAATGGCCGCACCGGCGGCCATACGCACACAATCACTTCGGTGCAAAGAGACGACTCTGGCAAAATCCTGAGCATTGGCACCGTCTATGGCAATCAGCCAATTTTTGAAGAAGAGAAAGTAGAAATACTGGACAAGCTCAAGTCACAAAAAGCCCCTTTGCCGACAAAGAAGGAGTTAGGAGACGCTCCGGGTCGCCGCATTGAAACCGACACCCTCTCCGGCAACGCTTTGAAAGACGTAGTCTACCCGCCAACGAAAAAGGGCGCTCCTTCTCGAACGTTTTGGACCTGGGAAAAAGCCGACTCCACCACCATCGTGGTGGCCGGCCCTCCGAAAGCTGCGCCTCGCCCGGCCAAGCAAAAAGGGAGCGCCAAAAGAAAGCTGTCGGACTGGGTAGCCTCTTTTTCCCCTGCCACGTCTGCCACCATAATCGGCGTTTTTGAAGCGATGCTGCTGGAAGCCCGCGCCCTTCTGGAAGGCGGCCAGGACATTACCGAGGAGGAAGCGCGAAGAGTAGGAAGCAGCGCCGGCCAGCGTGTCTGGGAGCTGGCGCGCGGCGCCGCCGACTTGGCGGACCAATCCCATTTCCAGATGATGGAGAAATTGCATGCGCTTTTGCATTCCATCCAGACCAGCCGGCTTTTCTTCACGCCGCAGGGAAATTCGCCGCAGGATGACATCACCACAAAATTACTGACCACTCTCGGATGGATTGACGAGGCTTTTTCATTCGCGGCCAGAGGGGCGACGGACACGGATTTCTCGAAAAATGTTCCGGCAAAAATCGAAGCCGTCAATGTGCTGGTCACGGGTTTCGATCCATTCGACCCGTCCGGAAGTCTGGCTCCTCCCCAGCCCGGAGAATGGAATCCGTCCGGCGCGGCCGCGCTGGCTCTGGACAACGCTCGCATTCCAATCGAAATCGACAAGGGCAAAAAAGCCGTCGCCGCCGTGGAGAGCGTTGTGCTTCCCGTAAGCTTCACAGATTTTCAAAAGGGTATTGTCGAAAAAATTGCCAAGCCTCTGCTCGATCAGAAAAAGTTAGATGCTGCTCTTACCGTGAGCCTCGATCCGAGTCTTTCTCCGACAGACCCCGTACGTTTCGAGCGCTATGCCGTCGGGGTGCATTTCAAGGACAAGTTGGAAGCAGTTCCCGCGGCGCCTGGGGGCAAGATCGGGCCGGCACTCATCGAGTCGACTGCTCCGGTAAAGCAAATAGCCGCAGACACCGCTGCGCCGGGCAAAGGAAAAACACCCGGTATTGCGCAACCCTCGATCGGTGAGGGGGTGGTCTTTCAATTCAGCGATATTCCTTCCGCCAGAGCCGCAGCCGAAGCCTTGCAGCTGCCGACTCCATCCGCCAACTCCGTTACCATTTCGAAGGAATCGGCGCTCCAGCAAATCATTCAGACCATGGCCCGCGATCCGGACGGAATCCATATTGTTTTTCGCGCGGGGAAAGGCCAATTCAAGGCGCTGGTAAGCAGTGGACCCGGCGGTTCCTTTCTCTCCAACGAAGTTTCGTTCCGCATGCTCAGGCTGATCCAGGAGTCAAAGCTCTCGGTCACACCGGCTTCGTTTCACATTCACACTCCGGGCGGCGGAGCAATTCCTCAAGACCCGAGCACTCCGAAGGCACAAAAAGACGAGGACGCTGCCGTTGCGCAGGCCAAGGGCATTCGGGCTCGTCTCATTGAAACGCTGCGCGCGACCATCATCGCCGTCGCTCGTTGGTTTTTGAAGGGGCGCGGTCATACGCTGCCCTAAGTTCGAAGGAGATGGTGGAACGTTAGGAATAGTGGTGACGCAAACGCGGGAAGAAAAATGCCAGGCAAAGCAGCAGCACCGAGCGCAGCAAATCAGGTCGCGAAGGCAAGCTCCACTCTTGCGCAGGCCCGCGGCGCTTCTTCTTTTGGCCCGCCTCAGCTTACTGCTTTCACCCAACTGCAACGCAACTTGGGCAATCAAACCATGCAGCAACTGCTCGAGTCCGGCGCCATTCAGGCCAAGCTACGCATCAGCCAGCCCGGAGACGCGGACGAACTCGAAGCCGACCGCGTTGCCAATCACATCGTCCACTGTCAGCACCCTCCAACACTCCAGCGCAAATGCTCTTGTGCGGGTTCCTGCGCCAAATGCGAGGATGAGGAGCTGAAAGGCATCCATCGCAAAGCCGCTTCTCCGCCTACCCTCCACCGCGCATCCAGCGATCCTTCCCTTCCGCGTACCGATTCCGCCGGCGCGAAGCCATCCGCGCGCGGGCTTTCCCGCCCCTCTCAGCTGATCGTCGAAGACAGCGCCAAAACGCTTGAACATGGCCAGATGCGCAAGTCAGAGTTTCTCAAACTCATGAGAAGCGCGGTGTGTACGACGGCCGATGCCGCGCTGGCCTCCGTCAAGCACTCGACCAAGGCCTGCCCGTACATTGAAAAGTGGCTCGCTTTCTATTCGGAACAGGACGGCGTCCATATCGAGCGGGCGTTGACCAAATACGCCCCGGAGGCGGCGCGGGTGCGAACCGCCCGGGAATACATTTCCTTCCTCAACACCCGCGTCGAACGCGCAGTTCTTCATTGGGCCAAGACCGGCAAACTGACCGGCGTTCCTGACGAACTCGCCAGTCAGTTTCTCCCGGGCGCCTCTCCGGGTGGATTTCTGGGCTCCTTGATGCACTTCGCCTCTTCCGGCGTTGGCAGTTCGATTCTCGGCTTCCTCGGCGGCTCCAGCAAAAAACACGAGGACTCCGCTGCGGCGCAGAAGGAGGAACCCGCCTCCAGCCATCTGCAGCGGAAGGAAAGCGGCGCGGCGGACCCAGCCGCGCACGATGCTCACGCCGTCAAGTCGCAGCTTGGCTCGGGACGCCCACTCGATTCCCGGGTGCAATCGCAAATGTCCTCTGCTTTCTCCTACGACTTCTCGGAGGTGCGCGTTCACAGCGATTCGCAGTCGGCTGCGTTTTCGGCGGACCTGAATGCCAAGGCTTTCACCATCGGTCGGGACGTGGCGTTCGGTTCCGGAGAATATCGGCCCGGAACTCCCGCAGGTGACATGCTCATCGCACATGAACTGGCCCACGTCGTCCAACAAGGCGGCAGTCAGGCGTCCGCGCCACTCGCCAAAAGTTCGACCAACGACAGCCCTCTAGAACGCGATGCCGATCTGGCGTCCCTGAACGCAGTGGCGGCACTCTGGTCCGGAGGGAAGAGCAGCCTGGGCAAGCTCAGGCAAAACGCCATGCCTCGGCTTCGCGCCGGCCTTAGTTTGCAGCGTTGCAGCAAGGACAAGGGCCACGACTTCGAAGTTCGCGGAGTTTCCCCTGACCCGGACAGCAAGGTGATCTTCTTTGATCAAAAATCGTCCAACCTCGACAAATCGCAGGAGCCCAAGATTCCGCCTCTCAAAACTCCTCCCGCCCAGGATTTGACGCTGCATAGCTTCGTGAGCGAAGACGAGAATTCTCCTGCCGCCGGAGGCGTGAAGCTTGCTACCGAGCGATTCAAGACCGTGGACAAGGCGCTTCGCACCTCTCCGAATCCTCACACCGGCGGCCAGGCTCAAGACCTGAACACCACTTCCGGCATCGGCAACAGCGACTACCGCAGCATGCGCAAAGTGCTTGTCAAGCCGACCGGCGTTGCTACCGGTGTACCCAATTGTTCGGCTGGAGGTGAAGTCGCTTGCGCGGATCCGGACAAGTTCAAGTCCGCACAAACAAAGGCCGAGAGTCTGCTGACGCATGCTATCGCCAGGCTCAGTGGTCCACTCCTGCCTGCCACCAAGGCACTCTTGACGGATCGGTTTGGTGCCAGGCCGGCCACGATTGCTGGCGTCGCGACCGCCGTGAAATCCAATCTCACAAAACTCAAGACGCACATCAAAGTGCAAATGAAACCTCTCGGGACGAAGAGGGCACCGGCGAGGCCCGGACACCGGTGCGCCAATGCCTGCGAGGGCTGTCAGCCAGGGACGGTAGCTTTCAACAATGG
>DATMZI010000196.1:0-61719 GCA_035607085.1 Candidatus Eiseniibacteriota bacterium
AAGCCGGATGGGCGCAACATCAACGAAGGTTGCGGTTCGCTGCATCTGGAAAAACTGCAGCAGCGAGTGCCGGCGGAGAACGCTGCGCTGGGAGTGGCGTTTGACGGCGATGCGGACCGTGCCCTGTTTGTTAGCGCTGCCGGAAAAATCGTGAACGGCGACGGCGTGCTGCTGGCCGCGGCACGCTTTTTGAAGAGTGTGGGAAAACTGCCGGGACATCGCGTCGTGGCGACCTCCATGTCCAATCTCGGATTGGAGCGCGTGTTGGCGAGCGAAGGGATTGCCATGGCGCGGACGAATGTGGGCGATCGCTACGTTTTGGAAGAGATGTTGAAAAGCGGCAACACGTTGGGCGGAGAGCAGTCGGGTCACATTATTTTTCTGGAAGATTCGCCGGCCGGAGACGGTTTGCTGACCGCGGTGAAAGTGGCTTCGCTGGTGGCATTGCACGGCGGGCTCGATGCGCTGGTGGAGGGATTGAAGGATTATCCGCAGACGATCGTGAATGTGAAGGTGAAGACAAAGCCGGCACTGGAGTCGGTGCCGGAAGTAGCGCAGGCGCTGCGCGATGCGATGAAAACTTTGGGCGACAACGGCCGGATCGTGCTGCGCTACTCGGGCACCGAGCCGTTAGCCCGCGTGATGGTGGAAGCCGAGCATGCCCGCGACGTGGAGCGATTCAGCCAGTCTATTGCAACCGCCATTCGGACTACCATCGGCATCTGAAGCGGCAGCCGGCGACTGCCGTGAATTGGCGCCTGGCCTGCGCGAAGCTCCGCAAGGCTTGCCAGCTGGAAAGTCGAGGACTCGAGCGGTGCGTAACAGGGGTTGGAAAGACTGCGGCGACGAGCGAACGAGCCGGGCGGGGGCCTGGCAGGCTGCTGCGCCCGGCCTATGAGGCCGGACTCTCCGCACTGGTGCTGGCGCTTACGTTTCCGGCACAAATGTCGCTTTCGCGCATACAGCTGCAAGAACCGGAGATCCGCGCCAAGCTGAAGAAACGGAGTCGCGCAACCCGCGGTAATCCGAGGCGGCCAGACGAAACGGAATTCAGGGCGAGGTTCGGATCCACATTGTAGTTGGGCGCGACGGAACAGTGAAACGGCTGAATGTGCTTTCGGGTGATCCGATTCTAGGTAAGGCAGCAGTGGAAGGGCGTGAGGAAGTGGAAGTTTGAGCCGACGATTTTAAACGGCCAGGCGGTCGAACTCGAAAGCGAAGTGAAGATTGGATTCTCGTGAGAGAAAGTCGACCAAGCATCGCTCGGCTTCGGTCGGCGGACCGACTTCTCCCAAAGATTGGAACTGAGGGCACCGGTATCTGTGAGAATCTGTAGACTGGAGACAATATCGGGACAATCTCTAGCCAGCGCAATTCGCTAAATGCCGCTTTTTCAATGATCTGTCACTTCCTCCACAGCGTGGCGCAGCACTGGCATTGGATTTGCAATCCTAATGTAACAAATACAGAGATTGGCTTCCCGGGGTGGCCGGAACACAACCTCGACTGTGTTCTGGTTTTGGGGGGTCAGTTAACAAAGGGGGCTTGCACCGGCCCCCTTTTTTTATGTCCCACACCATAGATTCCGGCCATGGCCGTCGAAAGTTCCCGCCCGCGGTGTTCCGACCAACGCTAGCCAGAACCTGAACCACCAGTCCGCGAGGGCCGAATCCATCGTGTCAGGCGTCCTGCCCGGCCTAGATCCCTGAAGAAGCCCCGCCTGCGTATCCGTAAAGGATCGATTTTTAAAGACCAGTATTGGGAAAATCCCCCGGCGTTGGAAACGGTGGCCAAAAAATTCAGTGGAGATTTGACTACGCGCTGTATAACGAACGGAGCGCCGCGAATCAAGACCAGCAAAAGACCAGCAAAAGGTCCCGTTGACCGGGGGCGTGAACGAAGCGATTGTCCCGAGGGAACCCATGGCCCAGACCAGCCCAAGCAGTGGTCCCAACAGTGAAGGGACCAGATATGCCGAGCAGCGGACGAACGGCAAACCGAGACCGGATTTTTTGATTCGAGCGTTCCTTCTGGCGGTGCTGTGTCTCCCGGGGGCGGCGCGACTGAACGCCGACACCCTCACGGGCACGGTGAAAGATCCGTCGGGCTCGGCGGTGACCGGGGCGCGCATTGAGATTACGGGTGGGACGCTGAGCCAGCCGCTGGTACTGACCACGGACAGCGAAGGGAAATTCAGCGAACCGGATCTGAGCGCCGGGAAGTACACGGTACGGGTCAGCAAAGACGGATTTGAGGACAGCGTCACGCCCGTGGAGTTAAAGGGAACGGCGGAGCTGCCGCTGAGACTGACGATCGCCGCGCAGCAGATCAGTATCAGCGTGACGGGCAATTCGGCGGCGTTTGCCAATTCCGACGACGTGTACCGGCAGCTGCGGGACATCGGGCTCGGCCACACCTATCACTGCGAAAATGTAACGCTGCCGATGGATGCGGGGACGTTTGAACTGAAGTCGGGAACCATCACCCTGCTGAACAGCGTGAATCGGTATGTGACCGGAGCGATTTTCATCGGACAGGGTCACTTCTCGCTGAAAACAGTGACGCGTATTGACAAGGAAGAATTGAAAAGGCGAGCGGGGAGCGAGACCGCGGAAGAGGATTTCAGCGAAGCGGTATTCCGGTTTAGCGGCGGCATTTACCCGCAATTTTCGGGGGTGCTGGGGCCGCAGGTCGAACCCGCGAAAGAAGCCGCAGAAGTTCTGCAGCGGTGGCGAAACAAACTGCGCCACCGGCATGAAGTGCCGGAGGGGCTCACGCAGGCGATTCTGGAAGACGCAACGATTGATAACGTGGACGCGGATGTGCTGGCGGCGATTTACAATCCGAAGCACCCTCCCTTTTTCAACGTTTATATGACCGGGAAACCGCACAAGGACCTGCGCTTTTTTGTACGGTCACGCGTAGGGGCCATTCCACAGCTGGATTCGCCGGAGGAAGTCGCGCTCATCAACTGCAACGGCGGAGGGATGGACGACGGCATCTGGTATTCGCAGCATTCGATGGCGGAATTAAGAACGCACAAAGCGAGTTCAGAAGAGGACCGGAGGCTGTTTGCGACCAAGCGCTATAACATCGAGACCGTGATTGGTAAGAACAGTCATTTGGCGAGCCGGGCTACGATTACGTTCGAACCGCTGATCGCCGGCGAGCGCGTGTTGAAATTCGGGTTGTTGCCGAACCTGCGCGTACTGCGGGTGAGCGATGAGAGCGGAAAGGACCTGCATTTCATACAGGAAGACCGCAAACAGGACGGATCGTTTTACGCCGTGCTGGACGAGGCCCCGGCCGTGGGCAAGGAGCATTCGATCACGGTGGAATATGCGGGCGACAAAGTGCTGTATGACGCCGGAGAAGGCAGCTACTACATCGACGCTAGGGAGTCGTGGTATCCGAACCTGAACGGATTTGGCGAAAAAGCGTTGTACGACCTGACGTTCAAGGTGCCGCACTCGAATGTGGTGATCAGCGTAGGCAAGCTGCAGGGTGAATCGACGGAAGCAGGATTTGCGGTGACGCACTGGGTGACGCCGGTACCGGTAGCGGTAGCCGGATTCAACTACGGGCGCTACGTGAAAATGGACTTTCCGGATCCGCTCACGCACTACAACATCTCGGGATACTACCTGCCGGAGTTGCCGAGCAGCTTGAAACGCTTTCAGGGAGGAGCGTTTGGCGGGGACAACAGCTCCATGCAAGGCAACGCGCTCTCCGGGATGGCTCCCGGAGCGATGACCAAGTACGCGTTGGACCAGGCGCGGGCGCAAATGCAGTTGTGCACGTTTTATTTTGGCAAGGCACCTTACGACAACATAGAAATTACCGAGCAGCCGAATTTCAATTTTGGGCAGTCGTGGCCCAACCTGGTGTACCTGCCGATTTCGGCCTACATCGACTCAACCCAGCGCTGGATGCTGTTCGGACGGATTAACGCCAAGTTCACCGGGTTCGTGCAGGAGGTGACGCCGCACGAGGTCGCGCACCAGTGGTTCGGGCACAGCGTGGGCTGGGCGTCGTACCACGATCAGTGGCTGTCGGAAGGGTTTGCGGAGTTTGCGGCGGGACTGTTTTTGCAGCAGGCGGTAGGACCGAAGTGGCAGAAAGACTACCTCGATTTCTGGGAACGGCTGCGTGCGCGAATTTTGGAAAAGAACACCTTTGGGATTGCCCCGAATGATTCCGGCCCGCTGTGGCTCGGCTTGCGGCTGAATTCGCCGAAGACCGAGCAGGGATACCAGAATGTGACCTATCCGAAGGGCGCGTATGTGCTGAACATGTTGCGTTCGCTCATGTACGCGGACCAGAGCACCAGCGGCAATCCGGAACAGGCTTTCATCGACATGATGCACGACTTCATGGATAGCCATCAGAAAACGCCGGCTTCGACCGAGTCGTTCAAGGCGGTGGCCGAAAAACACATGACCAAGCAGATGGACCTGCAGCAGAACGGGAGATTGGATTGGTTTTTCAACGAGTGGGTGTACGGGACCGAGGTGCCGAAGTATACCGTCAAGTACGATGTGGAATCGGAAGGCGGCGACAAAGTGAAGTTGAAAGTGGAGATTACGCAAAGCCAAGTGGACCAGAACTTCGCGATGTTGGTGCCGGTGTTCGCCGATCTTGGCAAGGGGATGATGCGGCTCGGACAGGTAGGAGTGGTAGGAAACGCAACGCGAACCGTGATTTTTCACATGGACAAGCAGCCCAAGAAGGTGGCGCTGAACGCTTACAAAGATGTTCTGGAACGGTGAAATACGCTTCACGGGACAGCAAAAAAACGGCGACGGGCGAGAAAGCGGTTCGAAAGCGGTTCGTTGACTTGCTGCAGTAGCGCGCCCTAAGATGCTGCGCACATGCCCGCCCCTGATTCTCTGAACGGCAAAACACTTTCGCACTACCGCATCCTCGAGCGACTGGGCGGCGGCGGAATGGGAGTGGTGTATAAGGCGGAAGACACGCGGCTGCACCGCTTTGTGGCGCTGAAGTTTCTTCCCGAAAACGTGGCCCAGGACCCGCAAGCGCTGGCGCGCTTCGAACGCGAGGCGCAAGCCGCTTCAGCACTGAACCATCCGAATATCTGCACGATTCACGACATCGGAGAACAGGAAGGGCAAGCGTTCATCGCGATGGAGCTGCTGGAGGGCGCCACGCTGAAGCACCGCATCGGCAGCCGCCCGATGGAAGCGGAGACTTTGCTGGATTTGGCGATTCAGAGTGCGGACGCGCTCGATGCGGCGCACTCGAAAGGGATCGTCCACCGCGACATCAAGCCCGCGAACATTTTTGTGACCGAACGCGGCCACGCCAAAATCCTGGACTTTGGTTTGGCCAAGGTGAAATCGCCGGCCAGCGCTTTGAGCGGAGCGGATTCGCTGGCAACGGTGGGCGTGGATACGGATCAACTGACCAGTCCGGGGAGCACGCTCGGGACCGCAGCGTACATGTCGCCCGAACAGGTGCGCGGCAAAGAGCTGGATTCGCGCACGGATTTATTTTCGTTTGGGGTGGTGTTGTACGAGATGGGCACGGGCACGCTGCCATTTCGCGGCGAGACTTCGGGAGTGATCACCGACGCGATTTTGAACAAGGCCTTTGTCAGCCCGTTGCGGCTGAATCCCGATCTGCCGCCGAAGTTCGAAGACATCGTGAATAAGGCACTCGAGAAGGATCGCGATCTGCGGTATCAGTCGGCGGCGGAGATGCGCGCCGATTTGAAGAGGCTGCGACGGGATACGGATTCGGGACGGATCTCCTCGTCGGCGACTTCAACCCACGCGGCGGCAGCCGGTGGCGATGCGAACGTGCCAGGCAGGGGAATGCATTCCGCGGTAAGCGGGCCGGCGAGCGGTTCAAGCGCCCCCGCGTTGCCGGCAACAGCAGATAGCCGCGGCAAATACCTGAGCGGGGCGGCAGTGGCAGCGGTTTTAATCGCGGGCGTGGTGTATGGCGCGTATCACTTTGGCGCAGGCTCCCGCAGTTCCAGCGCGCCGGCAAAAATCACGCAGATCAGTCACTGGGACAAGCCGATGTTTTCTCCCCGCTTGTCGCCCGACGGGCACACGCTGGCCTTCGCTTCGCCGGTCCATGGCATTTTACAACTGTTCGTGATGCTGACTTCGGGCGGCGAGCCCCTGCAGCTCACCAACGACGAAGGCGACAAAGGGGCGCGAAGTTTTTCCCCCGACGGGACGGAGATCTACTACCGCAGAAATTTCGGCAGAGAGGAAATCTGGGGAGTTCCGACGCTCGGAGGCGCTCCGCGGCGAGTCGTTACCGGCGACTTGTTGACGCCCGTGCCCGGGGGAAGCTTTATCTATTTTGTACGGCGCGCCGAGCGAGGCATTTTTCGCGCAGATAAAGGTGGCCGGGGCGAAGAGCTGGTGTATACCTGGGATCAGAACCTGTTTCCGCCCGGAGCGCTATTGGCTTACCCAGATGGCAAGCACCTGCTGATGCTCACGGGCGCCCCGACGTCCCTGTTGGAGCGTTTCCGCGCCTTCGATATCGACGTAGCGGCCCGTAAGGCGGAAGACCTGGGCGAAATATCCGGCGTTGCGGGCGGCGTCACCTGGAGCGAAGCGGGAAAAAGCATATACCTGACGCGCACCGTCAACGGGCTGACCAACATCTGGAAATACAACCTGCAGGACAAAGCGTTCACGCAGATTTCGTTTGGACCAGGCCCGGATTACGCGCCTATGCCCGATCCTGCGGGACGCGGGATGTTCATCGTGAACGGCAAGGCTGCGGATATTCTCTCGGCGTATGACGTGCGGACAAAGCAGACGATAGATATCGCCGGAGAAAATGCCACGCAGCCTGCACTGTCTCGCGATGGCAAACATCTCATGTACATCACAAGCTCGTCGCGCGATCGCAATGCATTGTGGGTCGCCGATGTGGACGGCAGCAATAAACGAAAACTGGCGGAGGCTCCTTCGCTGGCGACGGGAAACTGGTCGCCCGACAGCCGTTACCTGGCCTACGCGGACGCCGAAGCGGGAAAGACTCCCAAAGCGTACTGGGTTGGCGCAGACGGCAGCGGACTGCACACACTGACCTGGAACGGAGACGAGATTCAGGGCGTGATCTGGGGAGCGGACCAGAAAGCGGTATTTTTGAACATATTCGAAAAGGGCAAAGGACCCGTGATCTGGAAAGAGGCGGCGGAAGGCGGAACACCGGAAAAGGTTGCGGAAGGTTGTGGATTTGCGTTTGATGTCGCGCCCGCAGGCGGTTATCTCTTTACGTTGATCACTCAGGGGGAACGGGCTGGAATCTATAAATTTTCGCTGGCCGAGCAGAAGTGCACGGTGATGGTACCCGGGGTGATTACCTTTGGGCTGACCGTGGCGAACAACGGCAAGTCCTTCATGTACGCGGTTCCTTCGCGCAGCGACGTTACCATCTACCGGCAGAATTGGCATGACGGTGAAGCGGTTGGCCGGCCGCAAGTGGCGCTGAAGCTGCCGTTTGCTTTTCCGCTGACCACTGGCGGCAATGCGTACGATTTTGCGCGCGATCTTTCCATCGTGGTGTATGCGCGGCCCGGCGGCCATGCCGAGCTCTACTACCTAGGCGAAAAGTAGGACCCTGGGCGGGCGCGCTGACTGCGAGGCCTTACCGTCCTGCCTGGGCAAGTCTGCTTGCACAAGACCTCAGTCGAGTGCCGCCCCAAAAAAGTGAGCCGCCGGTGGGGGTGCCGGCGGCTCGGGCGTGGGTCAGGCGGGAAGGAACAGAAGATCGATTGGCGCCGTCAGCCTCGCGAAGCGGGACTGCGGCGGACTTGAGCGGCTCCAGGTTCCGGGCCGGCCACGCTGAGCAGCAACGTCACCATCACGCTCAGAACCAGGCCAGCTACCAGCACGGTTTGCCGCCTCCCGCTTACAGGAGCAGTTTGCCGGGACCGAGTGCCTCCGGTCACTAGGCCAGCCGGTTTAATTGGACGGTACGAGAGGAAGGCGTCGCGCGGGTACCGAAGTACTGGCAAGCGCGGCCCCGAGAACCAGGCGCGGTTGCGGGGAGTCGCAGCCGCTGCTAAAATTGCAAATTTGCCGGGATGCGGCGGCCGGTACTGTTAGCGGACCGCCGGAGCCCGTCAGGAGAGAAACTTCGCGGCTGAGGGCAAGCCCATCGGGAAACCTGGGCTAGTCTCTCGTGCCGGCCTTCCGCGAACGACAAAGACTCACCGAGAGAATGCTCGCCGAAAACAGCCGGAATAAGTCGGACTTACCGTGACAAAGTACCGCGAAAAAGCACGGTCTGGTCTGCGGAAGAATTCTGCAAGGTTGCCGATCGAAGGGAGAAGCGAGTGGCCAAGTATGACGTAGCGATTATTGGAAGCGGACCGGGCGGTTATGTAGCCGCGATTCGCGCCGGTGAGCTGGGCTTAAAGACGGTGGTAGTGGAGAAAGATCCGTTCCTGGGCGGTACTTGCCTGCACGTCGGCTGCATACCCACCAAAGTGCTGCTTCATCATGCGGATATTTATGATCACTTCAAGAATGGCGCGGAACTCGGATTTGAGGTCAGCGGCCTGAAAGTGAACTGGGCCAATGTGATTGCCCGCAAAGAAAAGATCGTCAAGAAGCACGCCAAGGGCATCGAGTTTCTTTTCAAGAAAAACAAGGTGGAATGGAAGCAGGGCCGGGGGCGGTATGAAGGCCCCGGTAAAATCACGGTAGAAAAGGACGGCAAGAAAGAGACCATCGAGGCCGCCAATATCCTGATGGTAAGCGGGAGCGAAGCGCGCGCTCTGCCGGGGATTGAGCCCGACCACAAGCAGATTTTGACCAACCGCTCGATTCTGGAATTACCGGCGATTCCGAAGACTCTGATCATCGTTGGAGCAGGCGCGGTAGGCGTGGAGTTTGCGTCTATTTACAATTCGTTTGGCACGCAGGTGACCATCCTCGAAGCTTTGCCTCGCGTGGTTCCGGTGGAAGACGAAGAAATCTCCGTAGAGCTCGACAAGGCGTTCAAGAAAAAAAACATTGCGATCCAAACCGGCTGCAAAGTCGAAAGCGTGAAGAAAGACGCCAAGGGCGTGACCGTTTCGTTCACCGATAAAGACGGGAAGAAGCAGACGCTGGCTGCGGAAAAGCTGCTTCTGGCGGTGGGCCGCAAACCGATGACGGAAGACTGCGGGCTGGAAAAATCGAAAGCCAAGGTGGAACGCGGGTTTGTACAGACCGGCGAGAACATGGAGACGGCGGAGAAAGGCTTGTACGCCATCGGCGACATCGTTGCCGGAATGCCGCAGCTGGCGCACGCCGCCATGATGGAAGGCATCATCGCGGTCACTTACATCGCTGGCCAGCCGACGCAGCAGATACGCAAGGATCGGATTCCCAACGCGACCTATTGCGAGCCGCAGATCGGTTCGATTGGCTTGACGGAAAAACAGGCCCGCGATGCGGGCTATGCGGTGAAAGTGGGCAAGTTCCCATTTGTCGGCAACAGCAAAGCCACTATCTTGGGTAATCACGGCGGTTTCATCAAAGTGGTCAGCGAAGAAAAGTATGGCGAGGTACTGGGCATCCACATCATCGGGCCGCTGGCGACGGAAATATTGGCTGAGGCCGCGGCGGTGCTGAATCTGGAAGGCACAATCGACGATTTAATGAACATGGTGCATGCGCATCCAACGGTATGGGAAGCGATGGGCGATGCGTTCGCCTCGGTGCGCGGTTTGCAGATTAATGTGTAGTGAAGCAGTGATGCGTGACGGGTGACTCGTGAAAAGCTGTGCCGTTGTTGACCTGGGATTGATTGCGTACGCTGAAGCGTGGGAGCTGCAGAAGCGTGTGGTTGCCGCGCGGAAAACCGGCACCATTGAGGATGTGCTACTTTTTTGTGAGCACCCGCATGTAATTACCCAAGGGCGGAGCGGAAAAAGCTCCAATTTATTGGCCAGCGAGAGTGTGCTGCGGCAAAAGGGCGTCGAATATTTTGCAACCTCGCGTGGTGGTGACATCACCTATCACGGGCCGGGGCAGATTGTGGGCTATCCGATCCTGAACCTCGGCGCCATCAAGCGCGACGTGGTCTGGTACGTGCGCACGCTGGAAGAAGCCATGATTCGCGCCACCGCGGAATTCGGAATTGCGGCTGCGCGCGAAACCGGCAAAACGGGTATCTGGGTTGGCGAACGGGCGGCGGAAAAACTTGGCGCCATCGGTGTGCACATCAGCCGCTGGGTCACGTCGCATGGCTTTGCCTACAACGTGGCCACGGATCTGCGCTACTTTGATCTGATCGTGCCTTGCGGCCTTGCCCAGCGGAAAGCCACGTCGCTCGAGAAATTGCTGGAACGTTGCGTGAGCTTGAGCGAAGTGAAGCCGCGGCTGGCCGCGCACCTCGGTGAGGTTTTGGGGTTGCAGATACGCGTGGCTGAACGGGAAGAATTGCTGCAGCAGTTGCAGGCAGCAGAGCACACCATAGCGGTTCCGGCGTAAGAGACGGTTTCGGAGAGCGGCATGGCAAAAGCGAAGGGCGCAAACGGTTCCCGCAAATTGACCCGGGAACAGTATCTGGACCTCTATTACTACATGCGCCTGAACCGCGCGGTGGAAGACACCATGGTCAAGCTGTTCCGCCAGAATAAAATTGTCGGCGGGCTCTACAGCAGCCTGGGTCAGGAAGCTGTTTCCGTCGGCACTGCCTACGCGCTGGAGAAAAAAGATTGGCTGGCGCCGATGATCCGCAACATCGGGGCGCTGCTGGTGAAGGGTGTGCCTCCGCGCGATGTGTTCATGCAGCACATGGCGAAATACGATTCGCCGACCAAAGGCAAGGACGGCACCAGCCACTTCGGTGATCTGGAAAATCTCCACATCGTTTCGCCGATTTCGATGCTGGGCGATTTGATTCCGGTCATGGCGGGAGTGGCCATTGCGGGGCGCTATCTGGGCCAGAAGATCGTGGCTATGACGTGGATCGGCGACGGTGGCAGCTCCACCGGAGTGTTCCATGAAGGATTGAATTTTGCCGCGGTTCAGAAGGCGCCTTTTGTGCTGGTGCTGGAAAACAACCAGTGGGCGTATTCGACGCCGGTGAAGAGGCAGGTGCCGCTCGAAAATCTCGCCGACCGCGCCAAAGCCTACGGCATTCCGAGCTACACCGTGGACGGCAATGACGTGGTGGCCGTGTACACCACTGCGAAAGAAGCGGTCGACCGGGCGCGCCAGGGCGAGGGGCCGATTTTGCTCGAAGTAAAAACGTTTCGCCGCATGGGCCACGCGCAGCACGATCCCGCCGAGTACGTTCCTAAGGACATGCGCGCGTATTGGGAAGGGCGCGATCCCATCGCATTATATGAAAAATATCTGACTTCCGAAAAACTGCTTGACGATAAATCCAAGAAGGAAATCGGCGACAAGATCGAAAAGCTGCTGTCAAAGGAACGAGACTTCGCGGAAAATTCGCCCATGCCTCCGGCGGAGTTTGCGGCGCACGGCGTGTACTGTACAGGCGACGATTGCCACCAGATTCGTCCCAAATGGGAGCGGCCCCTTGCGGACGTCACGCCGCCCAAATCCAACGTTGCGGCCGTGTGGTCGGTAGCCGGATTCGGCAGCGGCAAAGCTTCCGGTGGCGGCAGCGCCCCGATTCACTTTGGTGATACCGAAAAGCACGCCAAGGACGCGGCGGCCGAAGAATCGTCAACGGCCAAACCGAGCAACGGCAAAGGCGGCGCGGCCAAAGCGGCCGCGAAAAAAGCGGCGAAGCCGGCGGTAATTGCTGGTAAAACGGCGCGAAAGGCGGCGCGATAATCATGGCCACTGCAGCCAAAGAAACCGGCATCAAACCCGCCGCCGCAACGCAGGTCACGTTTCTAGAAGCCATCAAGCAGGCCATGTATGAAGAGATGGAGCGAGACCCGGCGGTCGTTCTGATCGGCGAAGACATCGGCGTTTACGGCGGCGCATTCAAAACCAGCGAGGGCTTGCTTGAAAAATTCGGCTGGGAACGCGTGATTGATACACCGATCAGCGAATCGGCCATCGTGGGCGCGGCCTGCGGCATGAGCTATCTCGGTTTGCGGCCGATCGCTGAGATGCAGTTCATTGATTTCATCGTGTGCGCGTTCAATCAGATCACTAATTTTGTCGCCAAAGGCCACTATCTTTGGAACGCGCCCGCGCCGATCGTAATTCGCGGGCCAGCCGGTGGCGGCGTCCACGGTGGACCTTTCCACTCGGCCAACCCGGAAATGTATTTCGTGCACACGCCGGGATTGAAAGTGATTTACCCTTCCACGCCTTACGACGCCAAGGGCCTGCTCAAGGCCGCCGTGCGCGACAACAATCCGGTGCTGTTCTTTGAGCACAAATTTTTGTATCGCCGCATCAAAGAAGAGTTGCCCGCCGAGGACTACACGGTGCCGATCGGCAAAGCGGTGGTCCGGCGCGAAGGCAAGCACCTGACCATCATTTCCTACGCCGCCATGATGCACACTTCACTCGAAGCCGCCGCCGAGCTGGCCCAGGAAGGTATCGAAGCCGAAGTCATCGACTTGCGTACACTGCTTCCGCTCGATGAAGAAACGATTCTCACTTCGTTGAAGAAAACCAACAAATGTTTGGTGGTGCACGAAGACACCAAGACCGGCGGCATTGCCGGCGAAATTGCCGCTATTCTTTGTGAACGCGCTTTTGCAGATCTAGACGGCCCGTTGATGCGCGTCACCGCGTTGGATACGCCAGTTCCCTATTCGCCGCCGCTCGAGGAGTACTTTTTGCCGAACAAGGAAAAAGTGCTGCACGCCGCGCGGCAGCTGGCGAAGTATTAGGAATCCGAAGCACGAGTTCAGAAATTCTGATTCACGGGAGAAACACCATGGCAGCCGACGTAGTCATGCCCCAGATGGGCGAAAGCATTTTTGAAGGAACGATCACGAAATGGCTGAAGAAGCCCGGCGACAAAGTCGAGCGGGACGAGCCGCTGTTTGAAATCTCCACCGACAAAGTCGACGCGGAAATTCCTTCGCCCTCGGCCGGCGTGCTGAAAGAGATTAAGGTCAAGGAAGGGCAGACCGTGCCCATCAACACCGTGGTTGCGTCCATCGACGCCGCGGGTTCGGCCGCCGCGGCTCCGGCGCAACCTTCCGCGCCCGCCCCTGCTCCAGCGCCGAAGGCCGAAACGCCCAAGCCCACCGCCGCCCCCGCTCCACAACCCGCGGCTTCCAAGCCCGGTCCGGTCCCCGTGCCTTCGCCGCAAGCTCCCGCGCCACCCGCCGCCGCGGCGGCCTCCGCGCCCGCCAAGGAAGGCGCGCGCATCCACAGCTCTCCGCTGGTCCGCCGCATGGCCAAAGAACACGGCATCGACCTTTCCACTGTCCCCGGCACCGGTGCAGGAGGCCGCATCAGCAAGCAGGACATGGAAGCCGCCATTGCGGGCGGTGGAGGCGTTCCGTCGCCGTTCGAACCAGCCGAGGAACCGGCATACTCTGCCCCCACGCCCCCGCCTCAGGCTGCCCGGCCCGCAGTCGTTCCACCGCCTCCTCCCGCGTATGCCCCGGCCGCCGCTTCTCCAGCAGGCCACGGCACGCAATACATTCCCTCGCTCCAGACCGGTGTACCGCGCGAGCGCCTGTACTTCGGCAACTACGAAGTCGAGCCGCTTTCCACCATGCGGCTGAAAATCGCGGAGCACATGGTCGCCTCCAAGCACGTGTCGCCACACGTCTATTCCGTCGACGAAATTGACATGAGCAAAGTGGCCGCCCTGCGCGCCAAATCGAAGGACGAATTTGAAAAGCAGTACGGCACCAAGCTCACCTTCATGCCGTTCTTCGTCAAAGCGGTCGTCGCTGGCCTGCGCGCCTTTCCGACACTGAACGCATCGCTCGACGGCACCAACGTCGTGCTGCACAAGGAGATTAACGTCGGCATCGCCGTCGCGCTCGACTGGGGCTTGATCGTGCCGGTCATCAAGAACGCCGACGAGAAAAACATTCTCGGCATCCAGCGCACCATGAGCGACCTGGCCGAACGTGCACGTTCCAAAAAGCTGCGTCCCGAGGAAGTTCAGGAAGGCACCTTCTCGATTACCAACCCCGGGGTTTTTGGCGGATTGTTCGGTTTGCCGGTGATCAGCCAGCCGAATGTCGGCATTCTTGGTCTGGGTGCCATCGAGAAGCGCCCGGTCGTCATCAACGATTCCATCGCCATTCGCTCGATGTGCTACGTCACGCTGAGCTACGACCATCGCGTCGTGGATGGCGCCGTCGCTCACCAGTTCCTGCACAAGGTCAAGGAGACGCTGGAAACCTGGTCGTCGCCGCTGGTGTAAGCGAGCCCTGGCTGGCCTATCGTCGCTGACTCGTGCCGTTGGGATTGGGCGCTTTGCCACACGCGGTCGAGGGCGTTCGGGCGGCAGCGATTCGGTGCGAGGCGAGGGCCGCTGCCAGCAGCTGCCGGTTTACAGGATGCTCCCGCGGCGAAGATTGCTCTTGCTTTTTGCGGCGCTCCGGTGTTATCTTGGAACTGCGTTTGTTGCTCTTGTATCGCCTTGCAGTTGTAAGCGGTCGCGGGTCAAACTCGCGGCTTTTTTTGTGCCCGCCTATAGGGTTTCAGGGTTTGTTCTATAAACCCTGGGCTAAACCGGATCACAGAAAACAGCTAAAGACGGCCAGAGCCTTTGGGCACAGTCGCTATGCGACTGGCCTGACGCTCCGGTTAACGAAGCACCAGATAGCTTTTATCAACGAAAAGAGTAAATGAAGTGAGCAAAGAACAAGGAACAGTCAAGTGGTTTAACGCCAGCAAAGGCTTTGGCTTCATCCAGCGCCAGACCGGAGAAGATGTATTCGTACATTTCTCCGCGATTCAGGCGGACGGATACAAGTCATTGAACGACGGCCAAGCGGTCGAGTTCGAAGTCGTCCGCGGCCCCAA
Organism: Candidatus Eiseniibacteriota bacterium; assembly: GCA_035607085.1. GTDB lineage: Bacteria > Acidobacteriota > Terriglobia > Acidiferrales > UBA7541 > Acidiferrum. The sequence continues at coordinate 14,919 of DATMZI010000196.1, forward strand.
GGGCCTGCAGGCCTCGAACGTTCAGCCTCTGTAAACCACGGCATCAGGAGCTGCAAGCGCAGCTTCTGGGCTGAAAAAGAGACTGTTTGAGCGGGCGGTCCTCCCAGGGACCGCCCGCTTTTTTTGTTTCGCGCTTGCGCTAGTGTTTCGCTAACTCCTTCCTTTTGATCCGCTTTCCAACGCAGTTCGGAGTTGATGTTTCCGCTACACCAGCCCCTTGGTTCTATTGCCCGCCGCGGGGCGCTTTCTCAATATGGAAATTCCTGTTATGGAATCCATCCGCAGCTCGAACTGCGCGGGAGCACGAAATCAAATGGGCCAGACTGACTTGCTGAACAAAGAGGAGCTGGAAAGGCTGGAGCGGCGCGGCCTGCACGTGACCGTGTTATCCGTGGTCTTCGTGCTGGTCCTCGCCGGCGGCCTGGCAGCCTTCATGTATCCACTAGTTTTCGAACACCCGGAAGGCAACAAGTGGACTTTGCGAGTAGCATTTTTCGGTTTCTGCGGGTTGACACTGCTCTTTGTGACGTACCTGCTCGATCGCCAGAAGACCCTTCGCCAGTTGAAGCAGCAGCTGCTGGCGGAACTGGAGCGCAACATTGCGCTGAAGCATCAGGCCAACGTGGACCTGCTTGGTTCCATGCCGGACGCCAATCAATTCTGGGATCGCCTGACGATGGAATTCCGCCGGGCCAAGACCATGCAAAAGACGCTATCGCTGGTGCTTCTCAGGGTGAAGCCGGCTAACACCAAGCTGGAGATAACCACGGTCTGCAGTGCAACCGCGAAAGGAATGTCGCGCCGGCTGCGTCCCACCGACTCGATCTTCCGCCTCGCGCCGGAACTGTTCGGTGTAGTGCTGCCGGAAACCGACCAGATGAATGGGAAACGCGTCGCAATGCGCTTGCAGGAGGAGTTGCAGGGGGCTCGCGCCGCATTCCAGGTCACGTTTGAGCTGAGCGTATACAACTATCCGGAAGATGTGGTGAGCGCCCACGAAATGGAGGATCTGGTGAAGTCGCTGATGCCCGAGCAGCCTGCGTGGGAGGTGGGCTCTCCCGCACCCGCGCTCGCCGAGTAATCTGTACCCTCCCTTTGCGCCGACCTTCGCGGCACTCAACCGCGGAACTGACCGTGGGGTCTGGTAGCCGATGGGGAACTTCCCGCGCCGAATCGATTGACCCGCACACAACCGGCTCCGTACCATGAATCTATGCAGGCTTTGCGCAACGCAGTACTGCTGACCTTTGCGCTTTTCGCGCTGGCTGTCCGTGCTAGCTACGGGCAGTCTTCCTCCCCGCAGCCGGTTTCAGGCCCAAACTCCGTCGCGTCCTCCCCGCAAGACGACAAAGCGCGACTGGTGGCCAAAGTGGAGGAGAAGTTTGCATCCGGCGAGCAGAACTTCAAGGCCGGCCATCTGGAAGCGGCGCGGCGGGACTTTGACGCGGCCGTTGATCTGATGCTGCAGAGCGGCTATGACGTGGACCACGATCCCGAATTGCGTGAACTGTTCCGGCACGTTGTGGATACGGTCTACGCCTATGAGCTGCAGGCATTTCACGCCGGCGACGGATTTCAGGAAACGCCCGCCGTCCCTGCTCCCATCGACGAAGTGGCGGACATGACCTTTCCGGTGGACCCGCGCTTGAAAGGCCGCGCCGAGGAAGCCGCCAAGAATGTCTCCCACGATTTGCCGTTGACGGTCAACGACGAGGTTCTATCCTTTCTGAACTTTTTCCAGACGCCGCGCGGAAAACTGATTGTGGGGACAGGCTTAAGCCGCTCCGGCAAGTATCGCGACATGATTGCGCGCATCCTCCGCGAAGAAGGCGTGCCGCAGGACTTGATCTATCTGGCGCAGGCCGAGAGCGCCTTCCAACCGGCGGCTCTTTCGCGCGCGGGTGCCCGTGGCATCTGGCAGTTCGTGCCGTGGCGCGGCAACGAATATGGCCTGAGGCGTTCTTGGTGGGTCGACGAACGCCAGGATCCGGAGAAGGCCACGCGGGCCGCGGCGCAGCATTTGCGCGATCTGTACGGTCTTTTTGGCGACTGGTATCTGGCCATGGCGGCGTACAACTGCGGCCCCGGCAACGTCCAAAAAGGCATTGAGCGCACCGGCTACGCCGACTTCTGGGAGTTGTACCGGCGCAACGTGTTGCCGCGCGAGACGAAGAACTATGTCCCGATCATCGTGGCGTTGACGCTGATCGCCAAAGACGCCGCGCATTACGGAATTCAAGCCGAGATGGAAAGGCCTGTTCCTTCGGATGTGGTCAAACCGGGCCGTGCCATCGACCTGCGGCTGGTTGCGGAAACCATTGATGTGGACGTGGAAACCCTGCGCTCGCTCAACCCGTCGCTGCTACGACTGGCCACGCCCGACGATCCCACGTTTGAATTGCATCTGCCGGTCGGAACCGCGCCGAAATTCTCGGCGGAAATCGCCGACATTCCTGCCGAAAAGTGGGTAAGCTGGCGCCGGCACCGCGTCGAACCAGGCGAAACCCTGACTTCCCTGGCCAAGAAATACAAGGTGACCGCGGCAGCGATTGCAGCGGCCAACAGCCTGGGTGGCTCGACGGCGTTGACTTCGGGCGACAAACTGATCATTCCGGCCACCCAGCCGGCCAGCGAAACCAAAAGCCGTCTGGTGCGGTACCGGGTGCGCAAGGGCGATACGCTAGGGGGGATTGCCGACCAGTTCAGCGTCAGCACCGACCAATTGCGCCAATGGAACGCGCTGAAGTCCGCCCGCGTCAGCCGTGGAATGGTATTACGCGTGTATACGGTCGGCGGCGCGCCCGAAGCCCGGCCCAGCCGCGGCCGAACTGCCGCCAAGAAAAAGAGCACCGGCGTAAAGACTGCCTCGTCAGGAAACGGCGGGCAAAAGTCTCCCTGAACCCGGCCTTGGCTTTGCCGATTTTTCCCGCAGCGGCGGAGCGACCTTCGCAGTTTCGCCTCTTGCGCTCAGAATCCTTGACATTACCTGCTGAATACGATACGAACGCCACAGTGGTTCGCCGCGCTTGTGGCTGGTCTGTGGCCGCACCGGCCCCGATACGTCGGGCAAAAGATTCCCTCAGGGGAGGATGGAATGGATTTCGAAAAAGACAATTTTGATGATGAGACGGAGATCTCTCCGCTGGAGGATGAGGAACTGGGCGGCGAGACCGACGGCCTCGTGGAAACCGAAGAGGAGGAGCTGATCATCGGCGAAGAAGAGCCGGAGACGGAAACGGTCCCGAAACCGGCAGCCAAATCGGTCAGCAAACCCGCGGCCAAGAAAGCCACAGCTAAGCCCAAAAAGGCGGCCGCAAAGAAGGCGCCCGCGAAAAAAGCCAAAAAAGCGGCTTCCAAAAAGAAGCCGGCCAAGAAGGCCAAGCCGGCCAAGAAGGGCAAGAAGGCGGCAAAGAGAAAGAAAAGATAACTCTTCTCTAATTCGCAAAAAGGTCGGGCTCCGTTTTGGTGCGGGAGCCCGATTCTGTTTGGGAACGGGGATTGTTCCAAGGAAGGCGATCCGGAAAGCTACGGCCTAGCTAAGCTAGTCCGGAAGAGGAACCGGCGCATGCGCAGTGCGGCCGCCCCGGGACCGCAAAGAGTATGCCTACACAGCGAAGCGGATCGCGGAGCGCATACCTCTGAATTTACTGTGGTGACAGACGTAGAGATAACCACAGAGAGCGAGCGACACAATTTCGTGCTGGAGAGCTTGCAGGATGCCAGTATCGTTCCGGTACCGCTCAGCGGCTTCGCAACAGGGGTCGCCAAGCTGAAACCGATGCTCCAGTAGTCACTCCATCCTGGGTGTCGCTGTGCGCCGGCCTCCCGGCGTTTCGCGCGCAGCCGGTCGCCCCATCTTTTGAACCCCATCTCTCGAACCCCGTCTCTCGAAAAGGAAACAAAGCGCGGCGAGGAAGTAGCCCTCCACACGAAGCATTTATGGCGCTGCGATTCTGCAGTCAGAGGGCGGCTTCAAATTCGTTGAAGCGGCGCTCGAGCTGCCACTGCTGCTGCGCGCGCTCGCTGGATTTCAGGAAGGCGGCGCACGGACGAGAGGGCTTGTCCGAGCCAAGGTTGTCGTGGGCGCAGACGGCGACCGGAGCGGTGAATTGGTCGGGAGCTCGCCACAAGCTGGCGCCGCGCAGAAAAATATGTTCCATACCGGTGCGGACCATCTGTTTTAAATCGAGATATTTCAGGTCGTAGGTTTCTACGGCGCGGACGTATTCGTGAGTCATGTCGATGCGGGAGACGCCCTCATCGTCGGTGGAAAAGGAAACGGGGACACCAAATTTGCGGTACACGGGCAAAGGATGATCCTTTCCCGAGACGCCGAGGATCGTGTCGTTGCTGGTGATATTGATTTCGACCATGACGTGCTGGGCGGCCATTTCATGGAGCACTTCGTGAGGATGTTGCTCGTACATGATGTCTACGCCGTGACCGATGCGTTCTGCGCCGGCCTCGACGGCAAGGCGGATGTGGCAGCAGAGGCCCTCATAGGTGACCAGCGGAGGAGCAATTTCGCCGGCGTGCAGGGTGATGTGAACGTTCGGATAAATTTTGTGGAGAAATCCGACCATGCGCATCTGGTCGGCATAATCGGTCATGGAGTAATAGCCGTCTTCCGGCATAACCAAGTTGATGCCGACGAAACGCGGATCGGCCATCACGGTTTCAAAGCAGAGAATGGTTTGCGCAAAGACCTGCTGCAGCGGAAAACCGCGCAGGACCTGACAGAGATAGCGCATTTCTAGACGGCACGCGGAGGACGCCTCGGGCTGGCCGCAGTGTTCGCGTTTCGCGCGGTCGGTTTCGGCGTCGTCCAGTTGCTGCCTGGCGGCGGCAACGTCCGCGGAAATTCCTTTAGAGAGCAGGGCGTCGCGAAAGCGCGGCAAATCGCCTTGCCAGCCGATCTGGTAGCCAGCCTTTGCGGTGCGGGCAAAGTCCGGCGTGTGCATCAGCTCGATGTACTGGACGTTCTGGCGGTCGGCGCGAGTGGCGACTTCGTCGAGCCATTCTCCGAGGTGTTTTGGTGAAACGGCGCCGAAGCGGGCAAAGGTGTTGAAGAAATGATCGTGGCCTGTATAGCCGGGACTTGCAACGAAGCCGCGCATCGAGAAAGCGTCGACCAAACTATCGTAGAGATGCGGGTTTTTGTACACATCGGTGGCGGGAAATTTGCCGGCGGTGCAGGCGGGCGGCTTTCCTTCGCTCGGTGAAAACACGGAAGTTGTGCCCTGGATGGCCGCAGGATCAATGCACATGTTGTCTTCCGCGGCATTGCGGATCCACGTTTCGGCGTAAATCGCGCCGTACAAGTGGTTGTGAAGATCGGAGCCTTTGGGCATTTTCAACAGCAAGCTGCGAAGCTCGAGCGGGCTATTGCGCAGGGATTCGATGGAGCGCGTGGCGCGTTTTTCCAGCGGAGTCATGGCTGGCGCGGACGTCGTGGCCGCTGGTTTTGTCTGGGATGTGGCGGAAGGTGCAGTCACAAGAGCCGCCAATACGACCAAGGCAGTAGATCGATACGTACGCAACGAACTCCTCCACCGATTCATTGGCAACACTACTTTAGATTTACGGAATTTTCACGCCTTCGCTTCGCAAACGCCGATTTTTCCGTACACTAGCTGGCACCGATTGCAGCCACATGGGGAAAAAGCATATCAGGAGCTTCGGCTCATGCAGAAAAAGAGTGCAGACCGGTTTGGCGGGCGCGTTGGCGGTCGTTTTGATGGTGCTTCGCAAAAATATGCGCGACGAAGTTGTGCGTGACGTTGTGGCGGACTCAGAACGCCGGACTCGGATCCTGCCCGCACCATGAACGACTCTGGCCAACAGGCAACTCGGCAACCGCAAGGAGACGGCGGCTTGCTGGAGCGCTGGTTCCACCTGAAGGAAAACGAAACCACGGTGCGCCGCGAGATGTTTGCCGGGCTGACGACGTTCATGGCCATGGCCTACGTGGTGGTAGTGAACCCGCGCATCCTCTCAGAAGGCGGGATGCCGGCGGATGGAGTGCTGTTTGCGACTTGCTTGTCGGCGGCACTGGCCACACTGGTGATGGGGTTGTCGGCGAACTATCCGATCGCGCTGGCACCGGGCATGTCTCTGAATGCGTACTTCACATATTCGGTGGTCATTGGCCGGCACGTTCCGTGGCCGACAGCCCTCGGCGTGGTGTTTCTATCGGGCCTGCTTTTCCTGGTGCTGACCCTGACGAAAGTGCGCGAACACATCGTCAACGACATTCCGGATTGCCTGAAGCACGGAACCGCGGCGGGGATCGGCTTGTTCATTGCGTTCATCGGATTGCGGAATGCCGGGCTCATCGCGGCTAGTGCGGCGACTCTCGTGACATTTGGAAAGATTTCAGATCACCGCACCTTGTTGGCGATCGCGGGGCTGCTGCTGACGGCTATCCTGATGGCTCGGCGGGTCAGCGGGGCGATCCTGCTGGGAATTGCGGTCGTTGCGTTGGCCGGAATTCCTTGGGGATTGACGCACTGGCCCGGCCAGCTGTTTTCCTGGCCCCACCCTTCCGGAACATTCTTGAAACTGGATCTGGTCGGCGCCGCGAAACTCGGATTCGGGGAACTAATCTTCGTATTCTTTTTTGTGGACCTGTTTGACAACGTGGGAACGCTAGTGGGCGTATGCGAACAAGGGAAATTTCTGCGCAATGGCAAGCTGCCGCGCGCCAGCCGGGCGTTGCTGTCGGATGCATTCGGCACCATGGCGGGCGCCCTTACGGGCACCTCAACGGTAACCAGCTACATTGAAAGCGCTGCCGGAGTGGCTGCGGGCGGCAGGACCGGACTCGGAAATTTGTTGATCGCCGGACTGTTTGGTGCAGCGATGTTTTGCGCACCCCTGGTTGCGGCTGTACCGACACACGCTACGGCCCCTGCTCTGATTTTGGTTGGCGCGCTCATGTGCGGCGCGGTCGCCCGTGTGAAATGGGACGACTTTACGGAAGCCTTTCCCGCGTTCCTGACGGTGATCGCCACGCCGCTGACCTTCAGTATTGCCACGGGTTTGAGCCTCGGCTTGCTCTCTTTTACTTTTCTAAAATTGGGCGCGGGCCGCTACAAGGAAATCAGTCCGCTGATCTGGATTCTTTCCGTGCTGTTTCTTTTTCGCTACGCATTTCTGGGCAGCGAATAACAGCGCGCGCCAGCCGCTTACTTCTGAAATGAGGCAACCGCCAGCTGCTGGTCCTCAAAGACTTCAAACAAATTCAACACCCGGACCAGTTTCAAGGTTTGCAGCGCGAATTTGGAAGGCTTCAGCAGTTTCAGGGAGCCCCCACGCTGCTTGGCCATGGTTAGGTGTCGCACCAGAAGGCCAATACCGCTTGAATCGATCATGGGGACTTCCTCCAGATCCATCACCAGCTGCGCCTCCCCAGCATTCAGCAGGTCCTTGATGGTGTCATTGGTGCGGTCCAGCGCCGGTCCGAGATGGAGTTTGCCGCGCAACTTGATTACCTTCACCTGGTCCTGCGTGCGCACATCAATTTCCACGATCTGCTCCTTTACTCTGCTGGGCCCCTGCGGATTTTAGGACGCTTGCCTGGGCCTGTGCCGTCTGCTAAAGTTCGCGCTCAACTTAGAAGGATTTCGGCAGATTTGCAAGTCGGCGGTGACCAGCCACCGCGACCAGGGGCAATCTCGGGTCGACGTGGCAGCACCGAGAGACCCTGATTGAAATTTGATCTAAATTTACTGGCGATGGAGCTGCTTTCGGCGCAGGAATTGGCGCCGCGGGCCCGCCGCATTTCGCAAGCTGTCGCGGAAGCCCTCAGCGGCACGTTCGTCAATGTCTACACGACCGGGACGTTCGAAGGCCAGGAAGCGTGGATCGTGCGCGCCTCGGCTGGCGGCGAATCCGTTATGGCCGGGCACGCGCCGATCGGAGAAGGCGGCCTCGGCGAACTGAAAGCGCAGCAGGTGGCGCTGCTTTTCTCCGGCGCGCAATTGTCTCGCGAAGATTATGCGCATCTTGACGTTCGCCGCACGCTGCGCTCGCTGGCCTATTTGCCGCTGGCGCAAAATGGTTCGCTGCTGGGTGCCCTCGAAATTTTATCGTTTGACGCGATCCTGACGGCCGACCAGTTGCAGGAGCTGCAGCCGCTGGCGGAAGTCGGCGCGGCCGCGCTGGCCGCTGCGCAACATTACGAAACGGAACGCAACGATTCACTGGCCTCGGTAACGCGCCTGACGCAGCTCTACGATCTGGAGCGATCTTTCTCCTCGACGCTCGAAATGGACGAGCTGCTGCCCATCATCGGCTCGAAATTCCGGGAAGTGATGGAATGCGCGGCGATCAACCTCTGGCTGCTGCGCGGCGACGAAAGTATCGAGCTGTTGCACCAGTCCGGAAGCGATCCAACAACGTCGGCGGGCAGCGTGCAGAAACCCGGAGAAGGAATTGCCGGGGCAGTTTCCGACAACGGCGAAGCCGTATGCATCGCCAGCCAGTATGACGAGCGACTGGTTTCCCGCAACGCCGCGGCGGCCAATGACGGAGTTGCGACCCTGCTCGTCGTCCCGATTATGGATCAGGGCGCGCTGGTGGGCATCGTCGAGGCGGTGAACAAGCTCAACGGAACGCCGTTCGACGACGACGACCTGTTTGCGCTGACTACGATTACCGAAACCGCGTCCAGCGCGTTGCACAACGCCAGCCTGCTAATGGCGGAGCGCAAAGTAGAAGTACTGGAAACGCTGGTTACGGTCAGCCACGAAATTACCTCCACTCTGAATCTGGAGCGGATGCTGCAAACCATCGTGAATGCTCCGCAGGCCGTGGTTCCCTATGAGCGCGCGGCAATTGCTCTCGAGCAGCGCGGCCGCTTCAAGCTGAGTGCCGTGACCGGCGTGACCCAGGTCAATCCCGACGCGCCGGACATCGCTCCGCTCAACGGCCTGCTGCAGTGGGCGGCGCTGGCGGAGGAAATCGTCTACGTTCGCCAGCATGATGAGCAGATTGACGCCGACCGCGAAGAAACGCGCGCCAAGTTCAAGCAGTATTTTACCGAAACAGGCATGCGCGGCTTCTATGCTATCCCCCTCAATGATGACACCGGTCGTGTAGGCATTCTCAGCCTGGAAAGCAGTGATCCCGATTTTCTGACTGCCGTGCACATCGAACTGCTGCAAGTGCTGGCCGGGCAAGCCACGGTGGCGCTGCGCAACGCGCAAATGTACAAGGAAGTGCCGTTTATCTCGGTACTCGAGCCGGTGCTGGAACGCAAACGGCGCTTTCTGGCCATGGAAAAGACCCGCCGCACCATCTATTCGATCGCCGCGATCGCCGCCGTTGTTTTTCTGGTGATTTTCCCGCTGCCGATGCGGTTGGCGGGCGACGCTGTGGTTGCGCCGGTTCATCGCGCGCAAGTGCAACCGGAGTTTGCAGGCGTCGTCGGAAGGGTTTTTGTCCACGAGGGCGAACCGGTAAGGCGCGGGCAGGCGATTGCCGAAATGGAATCTTGGGAGAGGCAAACGGTGCTGGCCGGAGCGCAGGCACACTATCAAACGGCTTTGCTGCAGATGAACCGCGCGCTAGCGTCGAACGACGGGGCCGAAGCCGGAATTCAGCGCGTGCAGGCGGATTATTGGAAGACGGAAGTAGCGAACGCCCAGGAGTTGCTTGATCGCGCGGAATTACGTTCGCCTATCGACGGTGTAGTCACCACGCCGCACATTGACACTTTTGTCGGGCGACGTCTCGAGTTAGGCGACCGTTTTGCCGAAGTCGTCGACGCGTCGACTGCCATCGTGGACGTGGCAATTGAAGACTATGACGTCAGCCTGCTGGGCGCCGGACAAAGGGCCGCCGTCAAGCTCAACGGTTATCCGACTCGCACATTTCACGGAACCGTTACGGTGGTGAGTCCCCAGGGCCAAGCACAAGGAGAGGCTCGCGTGTTCTTTGCGCGAGTGGCGGTTGGCAACTCCACAGGATTGATCCGCTCCGGCATGGAAGGGCGCGCGAAGATTTCCGCGGGATGGCGCATGTCAGGTTACGTCCTGTTTCGGCGTCCGGCGATCTGGCTTTATTCGCGCATCTGGAATTGGTTTGGCTGGTGAGGATTCGAGGACGGAAACCATGAAGCCCTGCAACGTGCTTCTCGCCGCGATGTTTGCCGCCGCACTCGCTGGTTGCGGCGATCAGAAAGAGAACCCTGCCACGGCTCAGGCGGCATCCGCGCCCGAGAGGAGTTCCGCAACGCCCGTTGCCGCAGCACCTGCGCACGAATCCGCTACAACGCCGCCGAGCGTGCTCTCCGTCACCGCGCCGCTCATTGTCGAGCATCAGGTGGATGTGACCGCGCAGCGCGAAGGCATCGTCGCGAAAATTTCCGCGGACACCGGTACGCGCGTTGGCGCCGGAACGCTCCTGGCGCAACTGGACGACCGGCAGCTCCTCGCCAACCTGGAAGCGGCGCGCGCCAAGACCCGCAGCATCGCCGCCGATCTGAAAAACTGGCAAGCTGAAGCGGAAGTTCTAAAAGCCGACTACATCCGCGCCCAGCGGCTTTACGCCGAGAAACTCATCGCCGACGAGCAGTTGCAGCACGCCAAATACAAAGCCGAATCCGACGAATGGGACATCCTCCGCGTGAGGGAACAGCTGAATACGGCTAAGGAAGAAGAGCACTCGCTCGAGCTGGAACTGGAGAAAACGCGCATTATGGCGCCTTTTGCCGGGCTGGTGGCGCGGCGCTACGTTCGTCAAGGTCAGTCGGTGGCCAAAGCGGATCGCCTGTTCTGGGTCACTGCCGAAGGTCCGTTGTGTGTGCGGTTCACTCTTCCGGAAAGATTCATCCGCCGGGTGCGAAAGGGCCAGCAGCTGTCGCTGACCTCCGCCGATCTGGCTGCGGAAAAACACCAAGTCAAAATTATCGAAGTCAGCCCGGTGGTGGATCCTTCGAGCGGCACAATTGAAGTGCTCGCAGAATTGGCCGGCGCGCGGGGAGAGCTTCGCCCGGGCATGACCGTGACCGTGCACGTTCCGAATTTCCAATGAACCTGACGCGCGCTCTCGATGTGGCGCTGCCGGATATTCCGGCGCGGGAAATCCTGCATCGCGTTCCTCGCCTCGAACCAGGCGCGACTTTCCGTGAACACATCGAAAGCGGCGAGCGGATCGTTCGAGTGTATTTTCCCAGCACTGGCTTGATGTACCGGCTAACGTGGGCCCAATGGAGTCTGGCGCGGTTGTTCGACGGCAGCCGTTCCTATGCGACGATCGCCGAACTCTATTCCCAACAAATGGGCGCGTTCTACGACCAACAAACGATATACGAGTTCGCCTCGGAACTGGAAACTGCGGGCTTCTGGTACCGGACTGCCCAGGAAAAGAATGTGCTGCTCCTTTTGCAGAGCAAAGAGGAGCGGCGGAAGAATCTGAATGCCAAGAGCCGCTTCTCCGATCTTTCCATCATTACCTTTCCGGCGTTCAATCCAGACGGTTTTCTCAACTGGCTCTATCCGAAGACGCGTTTCATCTATTCGAAATGGTTTATCGCTCTGACCGTCGTTGCTTTCCTTTTTACCCTGGGCCTGACGCTAAGCCATTGGTCCGAAATCGGACGCGATACCGCTGAGTTTTATAGCTTCACCGACAAAACTGTCGCGGACATTGCGATTCTTTATCTCCTGGGGATCTTCGTCGTGGCGGTCCACGAATTTGCGCACGCTCACGCCTGCAAGCGCGCAGGTGGACGCGTTCCAGCCATGGGTTTCGCTCTGATTTTTCTTACCCCGGCGTTCTACACGGACACCACCGAAGGCGCCGTGATGGGGACGCGCCCGCAACGGCTCGTCATTTCGCTCGCCGGCATCTGGGCTGAACTGATGGTCTGTTCGATTGCCACGCCGGTGTGGTGGCTTACGGCTCCGGATACCGCCATTCACGAGGGCGCCTATTTCATGATGATGCTTACCGGCATCGTGTCGCTCATCGTCAACTGGAACCCGTTAATCAAGCTCGATGGTTATTACATGCTGAGCGAGATCATCGGCATCGCGGAACTTAAGGAAGATTCGACGGCCTATCTGTCCGCCTGGGTGAAAAAAAACATCTGGAGATTGCCCGTGGAAGTTCCCTACGTCCCCCAACGGCGGAGGCCGTTTTTTGCCGCCTACGCGCTGCTCTCCGGGGCTTACAGCTACTTGGTGCTCACCGTTGTGGCCCGCTTCGCGGGCAACGTCTCTCGCAATTTCAGTCCCGAATGGGCGTTCATCCCGCAATACGGGGTTGCGCTGTTGGTTTTCAAGTCTCGCATCCGTCTGTTGGTGAATTTTATGAAGCTTGTGTATCTGGACAAGAAGGACAGGGTACGTGCGTCGATGGTCTCGCGGCGGCCTCTGCTGGCGGCTGCGGCAGCCCTGATTGTTGGTCTCCTGCCGTTGTGGCATCAATCCACTGCGGGCCGTTTCGTGCTGGAGCCGGTGCACCGGTCCGTTGTGCGCGCGGCGGTTCCTGGCGTCGTATCGGAGATCTTCGTGCGCGAAGGAAGTGTAGTGAAGCCTGGCGAGCTGCTGGCAAAACTGCGCAACTTGCCGGTCGAGTCCGATGCCGCCGAAGCGCAGGCTCACTTCGCAACAGCTTCGGCCCGTGCCGTCTCAGCGCAGCTCCGTAACGCCGACTATGGCTCGCTGGTGCAGGAGCGGGACAGGCTTGCCGTCAAGTCCGCGCAGCTTCAATTAAAGGCGGGAAGTCTTGAACTGAAGAGCTCCATTTCAGGCGTCGTCCTGACACCCCGGCCGGGCGACCATGTCGGCAGCTATCTCACCGAGGGTGCGGAACTGTTCGAAGTGGCCGATGTTAGGGCTTTGCGAGCGCGAATTTATGTCTCCGAGTATGACATGCATAAAGTACAGGAAGGCGCGCCCGCCAGGCTGCTGATCGACGGTACCGCCCGAAAATGGGACTCCCGCGCCGCGTCTGTGACGCCCGTGGCGCTAGCAAGCGATCCCTCGCTCATGGATCAGACCAAATTCAAGGGGCTGCGCCCGCCGCAATTTTATGCAGTGGAGATTCCGGTGTCGGATGCAAGCGGCGCTTTGCGGCCCGGCATGACCGGCACGGCGCGTGTTTACGGGGAACGGAGAAGTTTGGCGGGACTTGCGATGGAGACGCTGCGGGTCGTGCTGGGCCGTAAAATCTGGTAGCAAAAACAGAAAAGGCGAGATGGCTGGGCAGCTCCTCGCCTTTTCTTTCCGCGGAAAGTTACGAAGCGGCCTTGGCGCTCTTGAAGCTCTGGGCCTTCGCGCTCTTGAGGCTTTGGGCTCTGAAGCTCTTAAATGAGACCTTGGTGCTACCTACGCTCCTTGCATTGAAGGCGCTCTTGGCGCTCGGTACGCGCATTGAGGCAACCTTCTCACCCTTCACGTCGGCTTCGGTCTTGCCCGCGAAGTTGGCCTTCTTGGCTGTCTTCAGGGCGCTGATCAGGGACTTTTTCTGGATGGACATGATTGACTCCGCTCGCTTTGAAATTGAAACTTTGTCTTTGCTTCAGACGCGAATACAGTAAGCAACGCGTTTGCCAAACTCTCCGCACCCGTAACGTCCGAGGCTTGTCTGGAAATCATGCACTTAGCGGCCATTTTGGTGCTTTGCCTCTGCTTGCGACAGCGCGGGTAGGCATAAAATCTTCACCACGGTTAATAATTAACCCTTCGATGGTCAATTTTTAACCCATTCAGACGCGTCGCCCAGGTTGCGCCGTCTTCCTGGGCCCGATGCCCTTTGTCAAGTGCGGCCCCGGGCAGGCGGCCGCTTCCTCAAGACCTTCCGTGCCGCCTCGAACTCCCTTGCGGCTTCATCGTTGCTGCCGGTTTCGAGCAATAGATGGCCCAGGTTGTTGCCGGATGATGGCAGCCTCTGGCGCATTGCAGCTCACGGTGCGGGCGACCATCGCCAACGCCTGTCGGTAGTGCGTTTCGGCGGCAGCGGCGCGGCCCTGGCCCTGCGCGTCCGAACCTCCCTCGCGCGTGCTCCAAGCCTCCTAAGTTATGCCAAAGGCTGGCCATTTGCCGATCGCCCGGCTTTAGAACGCGCTTGGCGTTGCGCAGCGCACGGTCCTAGGGCGCCCCGTCCTGGCGTACGCGTGGCGCGCTTGGTGGTTTAAGATCCAACCCACGCAAGTTAATTTTTAACCCATGGATCGGCCGGTTACAGCTTCCGCTTGCGGCAGAGGTACTTCATGCGCTGGTTGTCCAGACGCAGCAGCGCCGCCGCGGCCGACTTTTTGCCCCCGGTGCGGCGCAACGCAGCCGTCAGGTACGCGACTTCGATCCGTCCCATTTCGGCATCAAAGTCCACCCCCTCCTCCGGGATCAGAATGGCTTCCTGGCCGGACGCGCTGTGCTGCAGGAGATGCTGCGGCAGATGCTCGGCCGTGATGGTAGACGCCGCCACCATCACCACCAGCCTCTGCACCAGGTTCTCCAGTTCTCGCACATTGCCGGGCCACGGGTATTCCTCCAGGATCTCCAGCACGTCCGGATTCATGTTTTTTAACAGGCGCTTGGCGGCCGTGCAGTACAGCCGCAAAAAGTGATCGACCAGCAGCGGCAAATCTCCAGCGCGCTCGCGCAGGGGCGGCACCACGATCGGGACCACATTGATTCGGTAATAGAGGTCTTCACGAAACCTTCCCTTGCGCACCAGATCTTCCAGATCGTCGTTGGTCGCACAAATCAGGCGGAAGTCGATCTTTTTTGCGGACCGGCCCCCGAGACGCTGCACCGTGCGTTCCTGCAGCACACGAAGCAGCTTGCTTTGCAGGCCCGGATTGAGCGTGGTGATTTCATCGAGGAAGAGCGTGCCGTTGTGCGCGGACTCGAACAAACCGGCGCGCGCCGCGTCCGCTCCGGTAAACGCGCCCTTCTCGTAGCCGAAAAGCTCGGACTCAATCAGCGATTCGGGCAAGGCCGAACAGTTCAGGCAAATGTAGGGCTGCTCGGCGCGATCACTGGCCTGCACAATGGCCTTGGCGATCAGCTCTTTGCCCGTGCCGCTTTCTCCGCGCAGCACCACGGTGGTGTTGGTGTCCGCCACGGCCTGAATTGTCTGGTACAGCTTCTGCATGGCCGCGCTTGCGCCGATCAATGAAAAAAGCGCGGAACGCCGCTCGGCCTGCTCGACGACGCGTCGCCCCTCCAATTCGAGGGTACGCTTTTCGATGGCGCGGGCGATTAAGCTCTGCAACTCTTCGTAATCGACCGGGGCTACGACAAACTCATCCGCCCCCGCCTGGCTCGCGCGCAGCGGAATACTGTGTTCGCGCGAACGCGTCATCGCGATCAGCACCAGGTCATCGCGAATGGCGCGAATTTCCTGCAATACCTCGACTCCGTCCGACGCACCGTGTCCGACGCTGTCCAGGTCAAACAACATGGCGCGCAGTTCCGGATCTTCGACCGCATCCTTAATCGAACTTTCCGTGTCAGCAAGTTTCGCGCGAAATCCAGGCAGCAGGCCGCGCTTCATCTCCGGAAAAGCGTCGGCATCTTCGATCACCACGGCGAGGGAGTAGGTGCGGTCCGGAATCATGTTGTGGGTCGTGAACGGGCGCGATTATAAAGGAACGCTCAGCGCGTGCAAAGCTGCACTGCGATTTTCGCGCCGCAGGAATCTCCGTATTTACGAATTCCCGTCTGGCCCTTAAGGTGGAATCTTATGCTCAGCGAAAACCAAGCTCCGGCGCCGGTCAAAAACCGGCTCAACAATCCTCTCCTATACACCTCGTTGCTGATGCTGCTTGCCGCCATCTATGCAGGCTGGGTTTTCCTCTCGCGGCATGCCAGGGACCGCGCCTATGAGCAACGCCTGGAGCGTCAACAATCGCAAAAACAGCGCGAAGCCGACCAGACCGCGATCGAGCAGCTGGGCGGCAATAAACTTTCTATCCAGATGCTCTATGCGACGCCAGAGCTCCGGCGCGGCGAAACCGCACAAGTCTGCTTCGGTGTCGCCAACGCGAAATCCGTCAAACTGGAGCCGCAGACCAGCCCCGTATGGCCTTCGCACAACCTCTGTGTGGAGGTAAAACCAGTCAAAACAACCGTTTATACCCTTACCGCTAGTGGAGCGGATGGGCAAACGGTTGCCCAGCAGGTCACGGTTAGGGTCCGCTGAGCCAGGCCGCCCAATTCACCACTTGTCCGCGCAATTTGCTCGCATCTATACTTAACGGTGGCGCGGGGGCGGCTTAAACCATCCTACCCCCGCGAATTTCTTTTTGGTGAAGGTGCATGTCCGATCCCATCGCTAAAGTTAGGCTGAAGCTGCAGGAAGAGATCGACCAGCTTGAACACGAACTCAACGTTGAGCTGCCGAAAGAGATTGCGGTCGCGCGCGCCCACGGCGACCTCTCTGAAAACGCGGAGTACAAGTACGCCAAAGAGCGCCAGGGATTCGTCAACGCCCGTATCGGCCAGCTCAAGAAGCGTCTGGGCGATCTCGGCATGCTCAACCTCAGCAACATTCCTAAGGACCGTTCCGGCTACGGCTCCCGTATAGTCGTGATCGACACCCAACGCGACGTTCGCATCGAATATCGCCTGGTCAGCAGTGAAGAAGCCGACGTGGACAAGGGCCGCATCTCCACCACCTCCCCCATTGGCCGCGCGCTTCTGAATCGCAAGGTCGGCGACGAGGTCAAAGTCGCTACGCCGGCCGGTGCTAAAGAGTTTGAAGTCGTCGAACTCAGCACCATCCACCAGCTCGAATAACTTGCTTTCGGCAGTTCCGCCGAGTAACCAGCCCGCTTCGCCAGCCCGTTTCACCCGGCGGAGCATCTCAGGTCCAGCCCGTCCGAGCTCTAGCCCTGTTGCGAGGTTCGCATGTTTTGAGGTACCGGTTCCGCGCCAGGCTTCCTCGCTATTCTCGGTTACCTGGCGTTTGTTTGCGGCGCGGTGCTTTTGTGGGCCTATCGTTTGGATGTTCCGCTTTGGTGAACGACGAATTCGCGCGGTTCGCCGCAGCGTAATAGGCCACGCTTTTTCCGGAACTGGTCCTGGGCTTCGTGAAGAATTGGCTTGCAGAGCTGCGCCCACCGGATTTATTCGCCGTCTGGCTCGACCGTCCCGCCGCCGCATCCATTGCGGCATCATACTTCTCTCCTGCGGCCTGCTGCTCTTTTTTCTCGATTTCCTGGTTTAGCTTTTGTGCGCGCTTTTGCAGCAGTCACCACATAAAACGCTTCCGGCTGCCGTACAATTCTTGGCGCAATGCGACCTGCGCTAATTGTCCACGGCGGTGCCTGGGATATCCCCGATGAAGCCGTCGCTGCCTGCAACGAAGGCTGCCGCAACGCTCTCGCCGCCGGTTGGTCCATCCTCTCCTCGGGCGGATCCGCTCTTGACGCCGTGGAAGCCTCGGTCATGGTCCTTGAGGACGATCCCGTTTTCGACGCTGGCTTTGGCTCTCATCTCAACTCCGACGGTAAAGTCGAATGCGACGCCATCCTCATGGACGCGGCCACTCTTCGTGCCGGCGCCACCGCTGGCCTCCAGCACATCAAAAACCCCATTCGCCTGGCCCGCAAGATCTGGGAAGAGTGTCCGCACATGATGCTCGTCGGCGATGGCGCGGAGCGCTTCGCGCAAAACTCTGGCCTGCCCCTTTGCAATCCCGCGGACCTTGTCAGCGAAGCTGAACACGCCGCCTGGCATCGCTGCCGCGAAGACCAGCATGCCGCCATTCACCACCGCGGCCACGAACAGGGCACGGTAGGAGCCGTCGCCATGGACCGTGACGGCCGCCTCTTCGCCGCCACTTCCACCGGCGGCACCTGCTGCAAACTCCCCGGCCGCGTCGGTGACTCTCCCCTGATCGGCTGCGGCTGCTATGCGGACTGCGAAGCCGGCGGCGTCTCCTGCACCGGCTATGGCGAAGCCATCATGAAAATCGTCATGGCTAAGGCTGCAACGGATTTTCTTCGGCGCGATGTTCTGCCCGGCGAAGCGGACACCGCCTCCGCAAGACGCGCCGCTCAGGAGGCCGTGGATCTCCTCGCCCGTCGCGGCAAAGGTACCGGCGGCCTGATCCTCCTCGACCGCAATGGCAATCCCGCGTTCGCGTTCAACACCCCTCGCATGGCTTATGGCTACGCCGCTCCCGATGGTGCGTTCGTCACTGCCGTCTAGCCCGGCTCCCTGCTTTAATTGGCGATAAGCGGAAACGTCGCGGGGCGAGGTGGAGGAGACACGACAATATGGATGGGGCGTTTGGCGAGATGCCGGGTGCGAAGATTGCGCTGCACGCGGCGACCCCACGAACGTACGAAAGCGAAGTTCAGCGCTCCGCCAATCACCGAGCTCGCTACGGGAATCAGGCGGCCGACCCATTTTTCCGCGGCCTCTTCACCGAATTTCAAAGCGAGTCGCTCGGCGATGCGCGGGGCAAGTTTTTCAATCATTTGTTTTTCGGCGAGGTCTTTGCCGAAATCAATTCCGGTTGCGGCTGCAGCGGCGAACCACAGTTCGCGGCGCTCATCGTCACCCTGGGCTTCAAATCCGTAAAGTAGTGTCAAACGCTGGATCAGGCGCAGCGTGATGATGGTGAGCAGGCCCGCGTCGGGAACCAGCGTGATCATGCCGCCGAGGCCGAAACCGGCGCCCTCGGCGAGCGCAAGGCGCTGCGCATCCTTGATGAGCCGCAGTGCGATGTAATCGAGCCGTTCGATCGGAACCACATGCATGCGGCGGAAATCGGAAACGTGGAGACGATGCTTGCGTACCAGATACTCGCGAAAATCTTGGGGATCGATTTCAACCGTGCGCAGTCCCTGGAAAAGACCAAAACGAAACAGTCGGCCAATGGGTGAAGTCATAGCGATGTTGTGTAACCGGGCCATATCTGAAAGCATCCTATGCCCGATTAGAACCCTTTGACAATGGCGACGTTGTATCCCCGTTGGTCATGCGCCACGGTGTCCACTGAAAAGTATTGATAACGCTGCATTTGCACGATATCGCGCTACCCGCCGAAAAGGCCGCTCGAAAAGCGCCGGCACGGTCGGCACGAATGCCTGTGGACTCGAGAGCGGATCAGGCATTAACAGAAACGCAGCTGAAGTTCGGGCGTACTACTTGACGCGGAAAGGCATTTCGGTAAACTGCGCTTTCGCCCATGGCAGCTACTGTCCAATTCGTGCAGACCGACACGGTGACGGATTTTGAGTTTCCGCAGCGTGAGGCGGCTTTTTTCTACGGCCTGTTTTTGCGAGGGCATTCCGCAGACAAACTGCGGCAAGACATCGAAGTGCCGCCTGCCGTGCTGGCCAAATGGCACCGCGAAGCGGACCGCGAACCGGAGCTGAGAGACGTCTTATCGCGCATTGTGGAATATCGCCGGCACGTGCTGGCAATTTTCGACACGCTGGTGGGCTCCGAAAGAATGCCGCAACGCATGCAGTAGGCTGCACTCAGAAAAACACACTCCAAAAACACCCCGTAGCCTTCCGACCAGATTGGACAGCACAACACCGGCGCCCGTACCTACGGACAGGTCAGGGGGAGATGCGGTTTGCGCGAGGCAACCCGGGAGTGCATAGCCCCCTCTAACCCCAGCGGGGACAAGTTCCTCAAAATACGAGAGATTTAGCGTTTTCTGGCGCGGCTTTTTTTGGGGCGGACCCTGAAACCCGTTTGACGGGCGACTTGTCCGGGCGTTAGAATTCTTGAGTTTGCGTGCGGTTGAGGTGTACCTATGGCCAGGGTAGTCCGAACCCTATTTGTTACCGCTTTCTCTATATTGGTTTCACTTCCGCCTTCGATGGCGCAGCAGTCGCAACAAGCGCCCGACCCCAAGGACCCCTCGACACCGCAAAAGCTGACCAAAGAACAGAAGAAGAAAATGGGCCGGGCTTTGAAAGAGCTGGACGCCCAATACAAGCAATGGCTTAACGAAGACGTGGTGTACATCATCTCGCCCGAAGAGCGGCAGCAATTCCTGCAACTGGGCACCAACGAGGAACGCGAGCAGGCCATCGAGCAGTTTTGGCTGCGGCGCAGCAGCAACCCGGACCTGCCGGAAAACGATTTTAAAGAAGAGCACTACCGGCGCATTGCTTACGCCAACGAACACTTTGCTTCCGGTATTCCCGGGTGGCGAACCGACCGCGGCCGCATTTACATCATTTGGGGCCCTGCGGACGAAGTGGATTCGCATCCGACGGGTGGTACCTACGACCGGCCGATGGAAGAAGGCGGCGGCTCGACCAGCACCTATCCTTGGGAAACCTGGCGCTATCGGTATTTGGAAGGGGCAGGGCTGGGCAACAACGTCATTTTGGAATTTGTCGATCCGTCCGGTTCGGGCGAATATCACCTGACCATGGACCCATCGGAAAAAGACGCGCTGCTGCACGTGCCCGGCGCGGGCTTGAGCTTGATGGAATCCATGGGAATGGCTTCGAAGGCGGACCGGTTTACGCGCTCCGATGGCACGAACTTGCCAACCACCCTCGGAGGCCAGCCGGCCAGCATGAATGAATTTTCCCGCCTGGAACAGTACGCCAAGATTCAGCAGGCCCCGCCGGTAAAGTTTAAGGACCTGGAAGCCCTGGTGACCTCCCGAATTGTTCGGGACCAGGTGCACTTTGCATGGCGGACCGATTTCTTGAAAGTGACCAGCGATACGGTGCTGGTGCCGGTCACGGTGCAAGTGCCGAACAGTCAGTTGACGTTCCAATCGAAGGATGGCGTGCACACAGCCACTATGAACGTCTTTGGCCGGGTCAGCACTCTGACGGGGCGCGTCGTACAGACCTTTGAGGAACCGATCAGCAAGGACTTTCCGGATTCGTTATTCCAGCAATCCGTGAAACTGCAATCCATTTATCAGAAGGCCGTTCCCCTGCGTCCTGGTTTGTATCGCCTCGATCTGGTCATCAAGGACGTGCAGAGCGGCAACGTGGGCGTGGTGAACGCGCGTTTGCAGGTACCGCGTTATGAAGATGAAAAGCTGGAAGCCAGCTCGCTGATTCTGGCGGACCAGATTGAACGGGTGCCGGCGAAGCAGATCGGCGCCGGTCAGTTCGTGATTGGTTCGTCGAAAGTGCGGCCACGCCTGGAAGGCGATTTCACGCAGCAGGACAGGCTGGGAATTTACATGCAGGTGTACAACCTGAAGCCGGATGAGCAGACGCATAAGTCCAGCGCAACATTCCTGTACACGGTCAAAAAGAGCGGCGAAAAGGCCGACCAACCGGCGGTTATGCAGTTCAAAGAGTCGAGCAGCGACATGAAACAGACCGGCGATCAGATCACTATCGAACGGCTGCTGCCGCTGGCGACATTGGCGCCCGGTAAATACACGCTGGAAATCAGCGCAACCGATGCGCTCTCCAACCAAACGATTTCCCGAAGAGCGGAGTTTACGGTGAAGCCGCCGATGGCGCCTATCAAGACGTCGGCAGCAAACACCACACCGGGGAGGTAACGTGTTGCAACGGGGACTGCTCCGGCGACCATTCCGGATCGTGGGGACCCTGGTTATGACCGCGGCTTGCTTGTCTATGCTGGCGAGCAGGGCGGAAGCGCAGGCCAAGCCGGTTGCCGGCAGCCTGACCGGAGTGGTGCGCGATTTTCTGGGCACGCCGCAAATGGGTGCGAGCGTGCAAGTGCTCGCCGAGGCTGCCGGCGTCAACAGTTCCAACGAATTCCTCACCAACACTTTGGGCATTTTCCGGGGCGAGAAACTGGCGCCGGGTTTGTATACCGTTCGCGTGACCCTCGCTGGATTCTTGCCGACCCTGCAGCAGCATGTCCGCATCAACGCCAACCTCACCACCATGGTGCGCATTGAGATGGAGTCCATGTTCGCGACGCTCGAACAGCTGCGCAAACAGCCGAACTCGGCGAAGGTGGATGCGGACGATTGGAAATGGGTGCTGCGTTCGGCCTCGGGTACTCGGCCGGTATTGCAGTGGGATGATTACGGCGCGGTGCTTAGCGCGGGCATGGGCCGCAACGCGGGCGCGCCGAAAATGTTGATGGAATTTACCGACGGAGCGCGCCGGCCGGGCTCGGTCTCCAATGTGGCAGCGGCTCCTGGAACGGCTTTCGCTTACGATCAGCCCCTCGGCGAGGGCAAGCTGCTGGTTGCCGGCCAGATGAGTTATGAGCAGGCGCCGGCGGGCGGCGTGGCCACGATATGGTTGCCGAGCGGAACGATTGGCGCGGGGCCTCACACGGCTTTGGTGTTGCGCGAAGCGGCGCTCGGGAACACTGGCGTAACCTTCCGCGGCATGCGCCTCGATCAGGGCGGTGCACTGACGCTCGGCGACCGGATGCTGGTGCGCTATGGCGGAGAGTATCTGTTGGTGGGTCTCGGCCGATCGGTGTCATCGGTGCGGCCTCGCATCAACCTGGAAACCAAGATCAGTGATCTGTGGCGAGCCAGCGTCGTGTTTGCTTCGCAACCAGGTGCGCCGAATTCTTTGGATTCCAACGCGCTCGAAGCGAGCGGCGATGAACTGCAATCTTCGCTGGTGCGCGCGCTCGATGAACTGGATGCCTTCCCTGCCCTGATGTGGCGCGACGGGCGGCCGGTGCTGCAAGGCGGATGGCACGAAGAGATTTCAGCGGAGCGCCGCGTGGGCGAGCGCGGCAAATTGCAGATTGCCGCCTTTCACGACGATGCGCATCACCTGGCGGTTTTCGGCCGAGGCAGTGATCTCCCGGAGCAGGAATATTTTCAGGACATTTTCTCGAACGCCTTCGCTTACGATGGCGGAGCAGCCAGCAGTTGGGGCGGCCGTGTGGCGTTCCGCGAAAAGCTCGGCGATGACACCGAACTGACCGCCGTTTACGCCGTGGGCGGAGCGCTTGCGCCGAACCTCATGACCGACGCGATTTTACGCGATGCGCTGCGCATGGCCGCGCGGCAGAGCGTAGGCGTGAACGTCGCGACGAAAGTGCCGCGCTCGGGTGGGCGAGTTACACTTGGCTATAAGTGGATCAGCGGCCCGGCAATCTCGCGCGTGGACAGCTACGGCGAATCGCTCTACCAGATGGATCCTTACCTGCATGTCTCCTTGCGTCAGCAACTACCGAAGTTTGGGCCCGGGCGCTGGGAAGCGATCGCCGATTGCGACAACCTTCTGGCGCAGGGATATGTGACCATGAACATCCGGGACGGGCAGGTGGTGCTGGTTCCGGCGTTTCGGACCTTCCGGGGTGGATTGAGCTTGCAGTTTTAGGAGTTTGGAAAGCTGTAGGTACCCTTCCAGAAAGTGGATTTCCGCTACCAGCTTCCGCGAGGGTAGTCCTAAGTCATAGAAGCCGCAGTAGTTTAGAATAAGCACAGGTCTCCAAAGAGTGGAAGGGGAGTTGCAGAACGTCTAGGCAAGTGTGTTGGCCTAAGGTGCTTGGATCCGGTCCATGAAGCAAAGTTTTCGCGTCAGCCTCGGGGCAGTGGTATTAGCGCTAGCGACGCTGGCCGCGGTGATCTTTGCCATTTTGAATTTTGATCAGCGGTCGCGCTTTGAATCGCCCGACGACGGCGTGGCTTGGCGGGACACGGACCACGGAATTGAGGCCTGGAGGGTAGCCCCGGGCGGTCCGGCGTGGCGGGCGGGCATACGGCAGGGCGACAAGCTGGTAGAGATTGCCGGGCAGCCGGTCAACGGCGCACTGCAGGTGACCAAACGGGTGTGGCGCTCCGGGCTGTGGAGCCAGCTACGTTACAAAGTGGAGCGGGGCGGCGAGGCGTTTGAGACGCCGGTGCTTATCTCCACGGCGGAAAAGCCGCTGACCGCCGAGAATTACCTTCGTGTCGTCGGACTGATTTATCTCTTCATCGGGATTTTTATTTTCATCCGGCGGTGGAACGCGCCGCGCGCGGTGCACTTCTACGTTTTCTGCCTGGTGTCGTTCATTCTCTACAGCTTCCACTACAGCGGTAAGCTGGATGCATTTGACTACGAGGTTTATTTTGCCGGCGTCGCGGCCAGACTGCTGGCTCCGGCGCTGCTGCTGCATTTCGCGCTGGTATTTCCGGAGCGGGCGCAAAGTTCCCTGAAGGAATTTGCGAAACTGAGTTTTGTATATGGGCCGCCCTTGTTGTTGCTGCTGGCGCACCTGAACGTCGCCATGCAAACACTGGGCTTTATGCCCTGGCTTGGTTCGCGGGTACTGCTGGATCAGATCGAACTGGGATACCTGGCGTGCTGCTTTGTTTTGGCGGGGCTGGTCTTCTATCACAGTTTCCGGAATGCGCCGTCCGGCGTTTTGCGACAACAGCTGAAGTGGCTTTCCGGTGGAACGCTGGCGGGCAGCTTGCCCTTTGCGCTGTTCTATATCCTGCCCTTTGCGCTGAACCCGCTGCTCAAGCCATGGATGGTTTTCTCTTCCCTCAGCCTGGTTCTAATTCCCCTGTGTTTTGGCTACGCGATTATTCGCTATCGCTTGATGGACGTGGACATTATTTTCAAGCGCGGCCTGGCGCATACGGCGGCAACGGCGGCGGTGGCGGCGGTCTTTTTCTCGCTGGTCGGGTTGAGCGGCGATATTTTTCACACCAACACCAATGATCGCCTGGTGGTGGTGCTGGCAATTACCATCGCGTCGTTTTTGTTTCAGCCGGTCCGCGAATGGATTCAGGGACGGCTGGACCATTTCTTCTATCGCGACCGGCTGGACTACCGGCGCACGCTGATTGAATTCGGCCGGACGCTGACCAACGAAGTGCGTCTTGATCCGATGCTCAGTTCGGTGATGGACCGGATTTCGCAGACGCTGCTGGTGGACCGGCTGGCGATTTTCGTGGAAGACGAACAACAACCGGGCCAAATGAAACTGGCGCGCTCGATGGGAGTGCGCGTTCACCATCCGCTGGACTTGGGTTTTCTGGATACCTCGCGGCCGGAGATGGAGCGGGGCGCTCTGTTTTTTGAATCGCCGCGCGGTATGGGGAATGCCGGCGACTCGGTACGCGAAACACTCGAGCAACTGGACCTGAACTATTACGTGCCGTGCCGGATTCGCGAACACTGCGTGGCGGTGCTGGGGCTCGGGAAGACGGTAGACGGCGATTTTCTTTCAAGCGACGACGTGGAATTAGTGCAGACCATCGCGGGATATGTGGCCGTGGCGCTGGACAATGCGCAGCTCTACAGCTCACTGGAGCAAAAGGCGCTGGAGATCGCGCGCCTGAAAGACTTCAGTGAAAATATCGTCGAATCGCTGAACGTGGGCGTGCTGGCGGTGGATTTAAGCGGAATCGTGGAAAGCTGGAACACCCGGATGGAGCAGCTTTTTGGCGTGCTGCGGCAGGACGCGGTAGGGGTGAAGCTGGACGCGCTGCTGCCGGCGGAGCTGGCCACGGAAATTGCCGCGCGCCGCGACGAAGAGCAGATCACCGGCATCTATAAACAGAGACTGCAGCATCAGGGAAAGACGCTGACGCTGAATGTTTCCATTACGCCGCTGGTGAGCAAGTCCGGGGAACACATCGGGCGGCTGCTGCTATTTGACGATGTGACGCAACGCGAGCGGATGGAAGAGCAGATGTCGCAGACGGAAAAACTGACATCGCTCGGATTGCTGGCGGCGGGCGTGGCGCATGAAGTAAATACGCCACTGGCGGTGATTTCCAATTACATTCAGATGCTTGCCAAACAGATGCCGGAGAACGACCCGCGGCACTCGATCATCGAGAAAATCGTGAAACAAACTTTTCGCGCCAGCGAAATCGTGAACAACCTGCTGAATTTTTCGCGTACCGGCGCCGCCGAGACTTCGGACGTGGATGTGAACCGCGTGGTGGAAGACACGCTGGCGCTGGTCTCGCATCCCTTGATGACTTCGCAGATTCAGGTGGTCAAGAATTTGTCGGAAGGGTTGCCGGCGGTGCGCGGCTCAGCGAACAAGCTGCAGCAGGTGTTCCTGAACCTGTTCCTGAACGCGCGCGATGCCATGCCATCGGGCGGCATTCTGGAAGTGAGAACCAACACCCACAATGGAAGCGTGGAAATTGAAGTGGTGGACACAGGAGCGGGAATTCCGAGGGAGCATATTCATCGGATTTTCGATCCCTTTTTTACTACCAAGGCCAGTGGTCGAGGCACGGGACTTGGGCTTTCCGTGAGCTACGGGATTATCAAAGAACACGCAGGGAAAGTGGACGTTCGCTCCGCGCCTGGCAAAGGCACGTCGTTCCACGTCGAGCTCCCCGCCGTGAGAAAGCCGGTTCATGTCTAAAGGTGCGATTCTTGTCGTTGACGATGAATCTGAAATTCGAGAAGGGCTGGAGTTGCTGTTAACAGGCGAAGGCTACGGCGTGTCAAGCGCCGAAACGGGCGAGTCCGGACTGGGGAAATTGGAGGAACGGCCGTTCGATCTGATGCTGCTGGACGTGAGCCTGCCGGACCGTAACGGACTGGATTTGTTGAAGGAAGTGCGGCGGCGCGATCCCGACCTGCCGGTGGTGCTGATTACCGCATACGGATCGATTGACATGGCGCGCGCCGCGTTCAAGGGCGGAGCGCTCGATTACATCACCAAGCCGTGGTCCAACGACGAACTGCTGGCGCAAGTGGCGCAGGCAGTGGAATCGCGGCGGCTGCGCGAAGAGAACGTGCATTTGAAGCGCGCGCTAAAGCAGCGGTCGAGCTTCCCAAGTATTATCGGAAAAAGCGAGAAGATGCTGACACTGCTGGACCTGGTGACGCAGGTAGCGCCATCGCGTTCGACGGTGCTGATCAGCGGGGAAAGCGGAACGGGCAAGGAGCTGATTGCCAAAGCGATTCACTCCGCTTCACCGCGAGCAGACAAGGCCTTTGTGCCGGTCAATACCGGCTCGATTCCGGTGGATTTACTGGAGTCGCAGCTGTTCGGTCATGTGAAAGGCGCATTCACCAGCGCGGTGTCTTCCAAAAAAGGCTTGTTCGAGGTTGCGGATCAGGGAACGATTTTTTTTGACGAGATCGCGACGATCAGCCCGGAGACGCAGGCGAAGCTGCTGCGGGTGATTCAGGAGCGCGAATTCATGCGCCTCGGCGGAACCGAACAGATCAAAGTCGATGTTCGCATCGTGGCTGCTTCGAACATCGAATTGCTGACGCTGGTGCGCGAAGGGCGCTTCCGCGAGGATTTGTTTCATCGGCTAAACGTGATTCACTTGACGCTGCCGCCGCTGCGGGATCGCCGCGAAGACGTGCCGATGCTGCTGGCGCATTTCCTGGTGCGCTATTGCGAGGAAAACAGCAAGCCGATGCGGCAATTCACGCCCGCGGCGATGAAGCTGATGATGGATTACGACTGGCCGGGCAACGTGCGCGAACTGGAAAATGTGGTGGAGCGCGCAGTCGTGCTCTCAACAACGGAACGCGTGGACGCGGATTTGCTGCCGGAAAGCATTCGCAGCAAGGAAATCGTCAAAGGAGTGCGGCTGCAGCTTTCTGAATTCATGCCGCCCCTGCCCGGGGAACCGGGCGCGCGTACCGGAGCGGACCAACCGCAACATCCGTCGTTGTTTCAGATCATGGATGAGATCGAACGGCGCATGATTGTTGACATGCTGGACCGCAGCGGATGGAACCAGACCGAGGCAGCCGAACGGTTCCTGATTCCGTTGTCCACGCTGAATCAGAAAATCAAACGGCTGGGGATAGACGTGCGGCGGCGCGGCCGCGGGGACGATTCGTTTACCGCATCTTCTGGAAAGTAGCGGATTCAGGCGAGCTGGTTCGCGGGAGAAAATATGCAAGTGAAGCGCGAGTGGATGGCGGGCACGGTGCTGTTCGCGGCAATGTTGCTGGCGATCTTAATTCCTGCCGGCGCGCGGTCGGCGGCGCAGCAGAATGGCGCGGCCGATGAAACGGTGCCGGCGTATCACACGCAACTACCCGCTGGCGAGTTGCCGCAGACAATGGATCCCGCGGAGTTCGACAACGCGGTGGTGAAAAATTCATACGCGCTCGCGGCGAAAGTGAAGAAGGTGCTGTACCAGCAGCCGTGTTACTGCCATTGCGATCGCAGCGCGGGGCACACAAGCCTGCTGGACTGCTTTACGAGCAAGCACGGATCCATGTGCAACATCTGTATGGGCGAAGCGCTGTATTCCTACGAGCAAGCGCGCAAGGGCAAGACACCGGCGCAAATTCGCGAGGGCATACAAAAGGGCGAATGGCGGCAGGTGGATACGGTCAAGTACCAGACTTATCCGGTAAAGCCGTAGCGCCAGGTACATTTCTTAGGACGAG
Organism: Candidatus Eiseniibacteriota bacterium; assembly: GCA_035607085.1. Classification (GTDB taxonomy): domain Bacteria; phylum Acidobacteriota; class Terriglobia; order Acidiferrales; family UBA7541; genus Acidiferrum. The sequence goes on from DATMZI010000196.1 coordinate 43,153, forward strand.
ATGTCGTACCGATAGGCAACCGAACCGGCACGGTGCGAGTGCCAAGACCGGACTCCGCTGCCGCAGCGGATAGAAGAAAGTCAAAACCCCTAAAATCGATAGGTGCGGCACGCAAATTCCTCAAAACTTTTGCACTAGCTGGCCGGCGCCAATGCTTTACCGATAGGGGGAGAACAGGAAGGGAGCGATTGTCGGGCGGGTTCGGCTCCTTTAAGATTAAAAGGACCCAGCAACCTGGAGGATAAATGAAGGTTCGCAACACGATGCGTGTATGCACGACTCTGCTTGCCGCGCTTCTTGCGTTTACGGGATACGTTCCGGCGAACGCCCAGGGGCAGGACGTTAAGCACGGGGACCATGCGGTTTCGCCGGGCCAATTGCGCAAGGACGTGCAGAAAGCAGCTGACATCCGGCTGGCGAACGAAGCAGCGGTGCGCGAGATGTTCGCCTCCGACCAAGCGAAAGAAACCTTGAAGTCTGCCGGGATTGATTACCAGCAAGTGGATCGAGCCATCAGCCAGGTGAACGACGAAGATCTGGCGCGCATGGCGCAGCGTTCGCACGAAGTGAAGAGTGATTTCGCGGCCGGGCGACTAAGCGACCGTGATTTGCTGATTATCCTGCTGGTCGCGGTAGCGATTATCCTCATCGTTGTAGCGGTGCATTAGCCGGAAGATCCGCTTGGATCCCTAGTTCAACCGGGGGCAGTCCTGAAAGTCGTAAAACAGTTGGTATGGACCGGAGCGCTTGCTGCCGCATTCTGTGCGATGGCCGCGGCAAGCGATTCCGGTCTGTGGCTGGATGTGCCGTACGTACACCAGGAAAAGGATGGGTGCGGTTCGGCGTCGTTGGCGATGGTGATGCAGTACTGGAAGGGCAAGAATTTTGCGGTTGCGACGGAGCGCATGGATCCGGTCCGCATTCAACGCGAATTGTATGCCAGGAAGCCGCGCGGGATTTATGCTTCGGACATGGAAAAATACCTGCGCGACACCGGGTTTGAAGTGTTTACGTTTCGCGGAGAATGGAGCGACCTGCGGGCGCAGGTGGGCAAAGGGCGGCCACTGATCGCGGGGTTGAAGCCAAATGGCGCGCCGGCACACTATGTGGTAGTGGTGGGAGTGGATCCGGAAGACGCCGCTGTGCTGCTGAATGACCCCGAACGCGGCAAAATGGTTCGCATCGAGCGGCGCGAGTTTGAGAAAGCCTGGCAAGGCACGCAAACCTGGACGCTGCTCGCCGTGCCGCATCCTTCCTGGTGAAACACTCACAGTGAAAATTACTGCGTTGTTCTCTACCTTCGTTTTGCTGACGGGTGGGGTGTTGCCGTGCATTGCGAGTGACGACACGCAGCGGTTGGAACGGGTTAAGAAACTTTACTCCGAACAAAAATGGGAGGAGGCTGCGCACGAAGCGCGAGGTCCGGCCGAGCAGCCGGCGGAATTGGATTATTACGCGGGTCTGGCGCAAGCGCGACTGGAGCAGTGGAAAGAGGCGCAGCAAGCATTTTCCGCGGGCGTGCGGAAAGCGCCGGCCGATGCGCGGTATCTGACGGAACGAGCGGGCGCGGAATACAAGCTCGGAGAGTATGGCGCCGCGAAAAAGGATTTGCGGAAGGCGCTGCGCTTGGCGCCGGCCGATGCGTATATCCCGGAATTTCTCGGAACGATTTACTTCATCGAAGGCAATCTGGAAGCCGCGCTGAAGTATTGGAACCAGCTGGAAGAGCCGAGGCTGATGGCGGTGGAGGTTTCACCGCCTGCGAAAACGGACAAGACGTTGCTCGACCGTGCCGTTCGGTTCGCCCCTCCGCAGACTTTGCAACGCCACGCAGTGCTGGAAACGGACGCACGCTTGGAAAATCTGGGTGTGTTTCCGCGCTGGCGGACGGAACTGACGCCCGCTGGCGACGACGGCTACAACGCGAAGCTGAAATTGACGGAGCGCAGCGGTTGGGGAGCGAATGCCATGGACGGCGCGATTTCCTTGCTGCGCGGGCTGCCCTACGAAACGATTTATCCGTCCTGGACCGGAATCGGCGGTAGGGCAGTGAATTTCGATGCGCTGGCAAGGTGGGATTCGGAAAAGCGCAGGGTTACGGCGAAGCTGGAATTCCCGCTGTTTCAGCAGCCGGCCAGACGAATGCGGCTATTTGTTGATGCGCGAAACGAAAACTGGAATTTGTCGAACAGTTTTCTCGGCGCCAATGCGGCGACGATCAGCGATCTGAATATGCGCTGGTTCGCCGGCGGCGCGGAATTGCACGCGGTGGTGAGCGGCTGGTGGGACTGGACTGCCGGTGTGGAAGTGCTCTCACGAGAATTCCGAAACGTGCCGGTCGGTTTGTCGGCCGGTGCGGATCCATTCTTTACCGGAGGTCACACACTTTATGCCTACCTCGGCATTCACCGGTGGCTGGTGCGAATCCCGGAGCGGCGATTCACGCTCGAAGGTACGGGTCAGATTGGCGGCGGCCGGAGTTACGCTGCGGGGCTCGGAGAGTTCGGGTCGTTGACGGGAGAGGTGACTGCTCGCTGGCTGCCAAGGGCGCGCGGCGGGGATTTTGAGTTTGTGAGCCAGTTGCGCGGCGGCGATACGTTCGGCGACGTGCCTTTGGATTTGCTTTATGCCCTGGGCGTCGAGCGCGACAACGACTTGGGCATGCGGGGGCATGACGGAACGACAGATGGGCGCAAGGGGAATGCGCCGCTCGGCCGGCGCTATGTTTTGTGGAACTCCGAATGGAGCAAAAACGTCTATGACAGTGGACTCTTTCGCCTGCAGCTGGGGCCGTTTTTCGACACCGGCGCGGCTGCTGATCCAAGTGGATTGTTTGGTTCGCAGAAGTGGCTGTTTGACGCAGGAATTCAGGCCAAGGTGCGTGTTTTAGGGAGCGTGTCGGTGGTGCTGTCGTACGGCAGGGACTTGCGTCATGGCAGAGGGCTCTTCTTTGCGACCACCGCGCGGTGAGACGCGGTAAGTTTTTCAACTAGCGGTAGCGCCGATTGGCTGTAAGTTCTTGCTAAACTGAGTTGGTTTGGGCGGGCCATGCTTTTGCGGCAGTCCCCGGGGAGACATATGCCATCTTCATTCCTGATTCGCCGTGGTTTCGCGGCAGCGATATTGATTGTAGGGAGCCTGGGAGTCCTGCGTGCCAGCGGCAGCGTTGGCGATTCCGGCGGGTGGGGGTTTAGCGAAACGAATCTCGACCGCACGTGCAAGCCGTGCGATGACTTCAACCAGTTCGCGATGGGCGGGTGGATGAAGAACAATCCGATTCCGGCGGAGTATCCGAACTGGGGTTCGTTCACCATGTTGGCCGACCGGAATCAGGCTTCCATGAGAGTGATTCTCGAAGAAGCCGGAAAGGCCAACGCGGCGGCGGGCTCCAATCAGCAGAAGATTGGGGATTTTTATGCAAGCTGCATGGATACCTCGGCGATCGACGCGGCCGGCGTAAAGCCGTTGGCGGCGGACTTCGCGGCCATTGACGCGGTGAAAGATGCGAGCGCGCTGCAACCCTTGATTGGGCGCCTGCAGCAAACCGGCGCCGGGTATTTGTTCCGCTTTGATTCGACGCAGGATCTGGATGAGAGCACCCAGGTGATCGCGGAAATCAATCAAAGCGGATTGGGACTGCCGGACCGCGACTACTACACGCGTACGGACGAAAAGTCGGCCCAGCTGCGGACCGACTACGCGGCGCACGTGGCGAAGATGTTTGTGCTGGCCGGCGATTCCGGGGAGAGGGCCAACGCGGACGCAAAAACGGTGATGGAACTGGAGACAGCCCTGGCCAAGGCGTCCATGTCGCGGGTGCAGATGCGCGATCCGCACGCGGTGTGGCACAAAATGACGCTGCCCCAATTGAGAGAGCTCGCTCCAGGTTGGGGATGGGAAGCGTACTTCCGGCAGCGCAATGCGCCGGAATTTTCTTCGATCAATGTTTCGCAACCGGATTTTTTCAAGGAAACGAACCGGCTGCTGACGGCGACTCCGCTGAAGGACTGGAAAACGTACCTGCGCTGGCACGTGCTCCACGCCAGTGCCACGCAGCTCTCCGAGCCCTTTGTGCAGGAGAACTTTAATTTTTACGGAACAAAACTCTCCGGCACCAAGCAACTGCAGCCGCGCTGGAAGCGGTGTTCGCAGAGCGTAAACCGCAATCTGGGCGAAGCCCTGGGGGAAGTGTACGTGGAAAAGTATTTTCCGCCGGAAGCGAAAGCCCACGCGCGCTTGATGGTGATGAATTTAATCGGCGCGCTAAAGAGCGATATTCCGGAGCTCGGTTGGATGGGGCCGGAAACGAAGAAAGCGGCGCTGGAAAAGCTGGAGGCGTTTCAGATCAAGATCGGCTATCCGGACAAATGGCGCGACTATTCGGCGCTGCCAGTGGACAAGGGAAGCTATCTGGCAAACGAGCGGCGCGCCATTGCGTTTGAAAACGCGCGCGACCTGAATAAAATCGGGAAACCGGTAGATCGCGGCGAGTGGCAGATGACTCCGCCGACGGTGAATGCCTATTACGACTCCACGATGAACGAAATTGTTTTCCCGGCGGGAATCCTGCAGCCGCCATTTTACGATCCCCAGGCGGATGACGCGGTGAACTATGGCGGCATGGGCGCCGCTATCGGCCACGAAATTACACACGGGTTCGACGACCAGGGATCGCAGTTCGACGCGAAAGGCAACCTGCGCGACTGGTGGACTAAGCAGGACCGCAAGAATTTTGATGAGCGCGCAACCTGCGTGCAGAAGCAATTTGACGGGTACGAAGTGGAGCCGGGTCTGCACGAAAACGGAAAGCTGGTTCTCGGAGAAAGCATTGCGGACCTGGGCGGCCTGGCGATTTCCTACGCGGCCTATGAAAAATCAATCGAAGGCAAGCGGCCGGCGACGCTGGGGGGATTTACGCCGGAACAGCGGTTTTTTCTGGGTTGGGCGCAAGTGTGGGGTGCGAACATGCGTGCGGAAAATGCCCGGCTGATGGCGAATACCAACGAACATCCGCTGCCCAAGTTCCGGACGAACGGGCCGCTGTCGAATATGGAGCTTTTTGCCAAGGCCTTTGCATGCAAAAAGGGCGATGCCATGGTGCGGGAGAGCGTCTGCAAGATCTGGTAGGGACGCGGCGTGCGCGGCGCCGCAAAATTGTCTAAACTATCCCTGCCCGGCACCACAAATATGAAAACCATACTCGTCACAGGCAGCAGCGGTCTGATTGGATCTGAAGCGGCGGAACATTTTGACCGCCTGGGCCACCGCGTTATCGGGGTGGACAACAACATGCGTCAGGTGTTTTTTGGCCCGCCGGGCGACACGACCTGGAATTTGCAACGTCTGAAGCGTTCCACAAAGAAATTCGAGCACGCCAACATTGATATTCGGGATCGCGCGGCGCTGGATGATTTGTTCAAGTCCAACCGGTTCGATATGATCGTGCACTGTGCCGCGCAGCCTTCGCACGATAAGGCGCGTGATATTCCGATTTTGGATTTTGAGGTCAATGCTCTCGGCACGATCAATCTCCTCGAAGCCACACGCCAGCACTGCCGCGATGCGGTATTCATCCTGATGAGCACGAACAAGGTTTATGGTGACTCGCCCAACGAAATTCCGCTGAAGGAGCTCGAAACGCGTTGGGAATATGCACGTCCGGAGGACCATAACGGGATTAACGAATCCTGCCGCATCGACCAGACTTTGCACTCTCTTTTCGGTGCGTCAAAGGCAGCCGCGGACCTAGTGGCGCAGGAGTATGGCCGCTACTTTGCCATGAACACCTGCATTTTTCGCGGCGGCTGCTTGACCGGGCCTTCGCATTCCGGCGTTGAGCTGCATGGATTCCTGTCTTATCTGGTAAAGGTCGCGCTGACTGGCGGAACCTATTCTGTGTTCGGCTACAAAGCGAAGCAGGTACGCGACAACATTCACAGTTACGATGTAGTGCGCGCCATGGAAGAATTCGCGGCGAATCCGAGGCCGGGCGAAGTTTACAATCTGGGTGGTGGCAGGGGCAACAGTATTTCCATGTTGGAAGCAATTGCCCTGATCGCCGAAATGACCGGCAAGAAGCTCAACTGGAAGTACGTGGACGAAAACCGCAAAGGAGATCACATTTGTTATATCTCCGATTTGCGGAAATTTGAGTCACACTATCCGAACTGGAAGCTCACCAAGAATCTGGGGGCAATCTTCCAGGAGATTATTGCTTCGCAGCAGGCGCAGCACACCCAGAGCGTTGCGGGCTAACGGTTTTTTTTCGCGCATTCAGAGATTCCTTCGACGTACCGCGTGCGCATGACCATCCTTTGCCTTTGCCGCGAAGAACATCACTGGAAGCTAATACCAGGCTATGCCGAAGCCTTTCGTCGTCGTGGCATCGACTTCGTGTGCACGGCCGATTCGGTTCCTCTCGATGCTGACATCGCCGAAGTGGTGAAAAGCAGCGGGACCATGCCGTCCGCGATCTTCCATTTCGAGTCGGCGCATCCCCTCTTTCCTATGGGACTGGAGAAATCAGAAATTCCAACGGTGTGCTTCCATCCGGATACTTACGCGTTCACCGCAAGGAGGATCCGCTGGTCGTCAGTGTTCGATCACGCCGTGGTTTTTCATCCCGGCTTTGTGGAACAGTTCGCGAAAGCGGGCCATCCGGGGGCTGTTTTGCTGCCGCACGCCGTGCGGCGCGAATATTTCGAAGGGCCCGAGCTGGAGCGGGAGTTTGAAGTGGGCTGGGTCGGCCAATCCGATGGCCCTTTTTACCAGGCGCGCGCCGAATGGCTTCCCCGGCTGGCCAGAGAGTTTCACACCAACGACTGGTCGCGCACTTACGCGGTGCGAGAGGTGGCCGAGACGTATCGCCGATCTAAGATCGCCGTGAACTTCGGGCGCGACGATTTTCCGCAAGACGCGAACTTGAGAGTTTTTGAAGTACTGGCCTCGGGCGCGCTACTGCTGACGGCACTCCCCAGTGAACTGGAACAGCTGGGATTCCGCGAAGGGCAGCACTTCGTCGGCTATTGTGACCGTCGAGAAATTCCGAGCCTGGTGCGGAATTATCTGGACGACGAGCCAGCGCGAAAGCGGATAGCAAGTGCCGCGCGGGAGCTGGTGTTGAGAGAACATACCTACGATTGCCGCGCCGAGCGGTTGTTGTCGCTGCTGGTGGAAAAACCAGAAAGCCGCCAGGCGCCGGCGCGATCGTGGCCCGACGCGCGAGCCCGCTTGGTGGCGATGGATTTCTACGCTGCACATGGCCTGACGCAATGCGCCGCCACGCAATTTCGCCATATTGCGGGACGCGGTTTTCGCGAGACAATGGAAGCAGTTTCTCTGCTTTCTCGCGCGTCGTTGCGCTCCTTGCGCGGCGGTTGATGTTCGAACAGCTCATATTTTGCGGCGGTTTTGCCTGAAACAAGGAATGCGCACAAAAGAATGCTGACACTAGGGATCAACTATTCACAAATGCACGATTCATCCGCGTGCATCGTGCGCGACGGTGAATTGCTGTTTGCGGTTGCCGAAGAGCGCATTTCGCGCCTGAAACATGATGCGAGGTTTCCCCAGCTGGCCATTCAGGCATGTCTGGACTTTGCAAGAGTGACCGCGGCGCAAGTTGACGAAGTATGTTTTGGCTGGCAACCGGCCGGTCAAGTGTTTCGTCACGACTTGAAGCTCTACGCCACTGGCCAATGGCCCATCTCCTACATGAACCTGCTGAACTCCACGCGCCACTTCGCAAGCATGTGGCATCAGGAGTCGGGTGCCGCGCCGTTCCATCGAGCATTCGCGGCCAGCAAGGCGCGCTTTCGCCACGTCGACCATCACCTGGCACACGCGCTGAGTTGCTACGCCTATTCGGGCTTCGAGGATGCAGCAGTGGTTGTGATGGATGGCCGCGGGGCGTGGGAAGCTACGTCCATTTGGCACGGTCACAAGGGACGACTGGAACATGTGCTCACGCTTAACTGGCCTGATTCACTCGGATTGTTCTACGCACAGTTCACCGGCTTTTTGGGATTTGTGCCCAACAGCGATGAATGGAAAGTAATGGGTCTTGCACCTTATGGTCAGCCGGGAATTGATTTGAGCGCTTACATCAATCCCGATGACGCCCCTTATCGAGTGCACACAAAGCGTTTGATCGGCGACGGCGTTGGCATTTCCCATTTTGCGTCGCAGCTGGGCGCGCCGCGCGAACCCGAATCCGACATTCTCGATCATCACAAGAACATCGCTTTTGCGGTGCAAGATGCATGTGAAGTGGCCATGATGTCGGTGGTCAAACTAGCGCTGGCAAAAACAAAATCAAAAAATCTGTGCCTGGCCGGAGGAGTGGCACTTAATTCGAAGGCCAATGGAAAAATTGCCGCTTCCGGATTGATTGAGCAAATCTTTGTTCAGCCGGCGGCGTCGGACGACGGCGTGGCACTGGGCGCGGCGCTTGCTCCATACCTGGATGGAAACGGCAGACTGCCCAACAAGCCGATGCGCCACGGCTATTGGGGACCGTCATTCGACGACGAGGCCATCGACAAGGTCCTGGAAACCTACAAAATCCGCCACTCAAAATTGAGCGATCCGGCCACCACGGCGGCGCAGCTGATCAGCGCGGGGAAAATCCTAGGCTGGTTCCAGGGCCGCATGGAGTTCGGCCCGCGCGCGCTGGGCAGCCGATCGATCATCGCCGACCCGCGTGACCCGGAAATGAACGCCAAGGTGAACAACGCAGTGAAATTCCGCGAGTGGTGGCGGCCGTTCGCGCCGTCATTCAAAAAAGAGGCTGCGCCGGAATATCTCGAGTCGGCGTACGATTCTCCGTTTATGATTTTGACGGCACAGGTTCGCCCCGAAAAACGCAGTGTGATCCCCTCGGTAACGCATGTGGATGGCAGCGCGCGGCCACAAACGGTGGAACATGAAATCAATCCAATCTACTACCGGCTGATTGACGAGTTTGGGAAGATCACTGGCGTCCCCGTCATCATGAACACTTCTTTCAACTTACGCGGCGAGGCCATCGTCCACACGCCCACCGACGCGCTGCGCACCTTCTACAGTTCCGGGATGGATGCGCTGGTTCTTGGCAGTTTCCTCGTCGAAAAATGAATGCTGAGCGCGTCATCGCTCTTCTTGGGCGCCGTGATCAACCAACCGACGCGGTTGAAGCATATTGTCGTTATTTGAGCACCGCACTCGCCGAACATTCATTCAACATGGAGCTGCGGCGAGTTCCCTGGGATGAGCACGGCTGGCCTGCTTCGCTCAATGCTCTTCGCCTGCAAGCAGAATCCTGGCGTGGCGCATGGGTTATGGTCCAATACACCAGCCTGGCTTGGTCTGTGCGAGGTTTTCCCGGCCGCTTCGTCCGCGTACTTCGCGTTCTGCGCAAAGCCGGCGCTCGCATCGCCGTTATCTTCCACGATGCCGAACCGTTCAGCGGCGGCCGTCTGGTCGATCGCTTTCGGCGGGCAGTTCAGCTTCGCGTCATGCGCGACGCCGTCACGTTTTCGGATTGCGCTGTGCTGACGGTTCCGCTTACACGATTGAGTTGGTTGCCGGATTCTCCGGCAGCCATTTCCTTCATTCCGGTTGGAGCGAATCTTCCCCAGCCACTGCTCGAACAGGATCACGAGGAGCTCCACAATCCGCCAACCATTGCTGTCTACAGCATCACGGGAGGAGTACCAGGCGATCGGGAAACCGATGAGATCATCCGTACGGTTCGCTATACAAGTGCAAAGATTGGCGTGTTGCGCCTGCGGGTCTTCGGCAGGCATGCGGAAGTACGAGAAAATGCGCTGCGGACCGGCCTGAGCAATTGCGATGTGGACGTCTGCGTCGAGGGCGTGATCGAAGCCGACGCATTGGTCGAACGTTTCGCGGCGTCGGACGTTCTGCTCTTTCTTCGCGGCACAATTTCGTCGCGGCGCGGCAGCGCGATCGCCGGCATCGCCTGCGGACTCCCTGTAGTGGGCTTGCGGGGACCGGAAACCGACGCACCGGTCACCGACGCGGGAGTTGTCCTGCTGGACGAAAATTCCGACCGCGAGCAGCTGACAACCGAGCTCGGAGAAGCTATGGCCCGCATACTTTCAGATGAACCATATCGCCGCGGCCTTGTGGCGCGAAGCCGCAGCGCGCAACAACATTCCTTCTCTTGGCCATCGATCGCGCGACGTTACGTCAAAATGTTCCTCCCAGATAGCGAACCCTAGTGGGACACCAGAGCAACTGCGAAGCGATTGGCGCAGCCGTGAAAATACAGACGGCGGACGGCGCGCGGTACGCCACCGTCACCGCTGCCTGCGGATATTTTTCTGCCTGCGACCAAGGGGTTCATTTCGGACTTGCACGGGAAGTCAGCATTCAATCCATGGAAATCCGCTGGCCGAGCGGAATAGTGCAGACAGTAAAGGCCGTTTACGGTGATCCGATGTTATGGGTCGCGGAACCCCACTCGGAGTTGGCGGGGAGATGAACTCTTGGTTAGCCTCGATCGGATTTAGACTCGTGATCTCGAGCTTGCTTCTCGTCAATTCGCCAATGTCTTGCGATTTTCAGGACCACCCGGACAGATCTATGCCCCAACAGGCTGCATCACCATCCGGCATGGCGAGTGCCGGAGCGCACGCTCCGGTTAAAGACTCGCTTTCTCGGCCAATTACGGCTGGCGGTTTTGTTGATGGAGCGCCAACCGTCTTTGTCGATATCACGAAACAAGCCGGACTGGAAAAGTTCCACCACCGTTCAGGAACTCCCGAGAAACGAACAATTCTCGAGGCGCCTGGTTCCGGAGTTGCCCTCATCGACTATGACAACGACGGCTGGCTGGACATTTACCTTTTGAATGGTTCGACTGTCGATGCGATCAAGGGTAAGGAGCCAGCTCCTCGCGCGATGCTTTTTCACAATAATCACGACGGATCTTTCACCGATGTAACGGACCGAGCGGGCGTCGCCAATGAACGGTGGGGTTTTGGGGTCGCCGTCGGAGATTACGACAACGACGGCTGGCCGGACATGTACGTGAGTAATTTTGGAAAGAACCGGCTCTATCACAATAATCACGACGGGACATTTACCGATGTGGCCGAGAAAGCGGGCGTTTCACTGGGAGGTTGGTCGACGGGCCCAACCTGGGGAGATTATGACCACGATGGACGTCTCGATCTTTTCGTCCCAGGCTACGTAAGAAGCGATCTCGATCATCCTGTGCTGGCTGGAAAAGGAGGGCTGCCCGAGGGAGCTTGCCAAAATCGCGGAGTAAATGTCTTTTGCGGACCGCTAGGGCTACCCGGCGAGCAGGACCACCTTTTTCACAACAATGGTGATGGAACATTTACCGACGTGAGTGAGAGGGCGGGTGTGGCCGACCGTGCAGGCCGATACGGATTTGCGTCTGCATTTGTCGACGTGGACGACGATGGCTGGGTTGATCTGGTGGTGGCAAACGATTCCTCGGCGAACTATCTCTATCGCAATCGACACGACGGGACATTCGAAGACGAAGGATACGGTTCAGGCTTTTCACTAAGCGAAGAAGGCCGGGCGCAGGCGTCCATGGGAATTGCCATTGGCGACTACAACCACGACGAAAAAGTGGATCTGTTTGTCACCACGTTTTCAGACGACTACAAGCCCCTTTATCGCAACGAAGGCGGAGGTTACTTCACCGATGTGTCCTATCGCGTTGGGCTCGGGAATCCCACAATCCCGTTCTTGGGATGGGGGACCGGCTTTCTGGATTTCGACAACGACGGGTTCCTGGACTTGTTCACCGTGAACGGGCACGTGTATCCCATTGCCGACCAGACCGATTGGGGTACCACGTATGCGCAAAGGCCGGTGTTATATCGAAATATGGCCGGCAAGCAATTCTCGGAAGTCCCCGCGGCGACCGGAAGCGGCCTCGCGGCCGTAATTACCGGCAGGGGCGCTGCATTCGGCGATCTGTTTAATGATGGTCATATTGATATAGTCGTTAACAATATAGACTCGGGTCCCACGCTACTCCGGAACGTAGTTAGCAACTCCAATCATTGGATCGGCTTGCGGTTGGTCGGAGGTCCCCAAAGCCCACGGGACGCCATCGGTGCCAAGGTTTTCGCTACGGCTGCAGGCGTTCGGCAGCGGAGCGATGTCTTCAGTGGAGCGAGCTACGGATCGAGTTCAGATCCTCGTATCCATTTCGGCTTGGGAACTTCAGATAAGGTCGAAGCGGTAGAAATCCTTTGGCCGAGCGGGAAAAAACAGAAGGTGGAGATCCCTACTGTGGATCGGTTCTATACCGTTCACGAAGCGCAAAGCCCGTCACCGGATTGATCAGTGCGTCGCAAGAAAGCTGTCCAAAGTTCAGGGAAGACTGAATCGTAAGCCTAATGTCTTCCGCAGCTTAAGCGGGAAGCAGCAGATGACACAGGAGTGCATTGACAGTCCTGCAGATTTCGAAAAAGACTCACGGACATTAGGGCTCAATGGGGTAAGCCTGCTCGAGCTTGTTGACCTTGGGGGGTGTCCATGAGGTACCGGAACTGGTACGTGCCGCTCTGCTGGAGTTTATTGCTGGCAGCAATCCTGGCCTTACCTTCAGCTGGACAAGGCCTGAGTGGAATTTCAGGCACCGTCACGGACCCGAGCGGGGCAGTCGTGCCGGATGCGCTCGTAACCGTAAGCAACCTCGCCACCAACGTATCGACGACTGCAAGGACTTCTTCCGCCGGGACGTACTTTGTCACGGATCTGATTCCCGGCACCTACACCGTAAAATTCGAGAAAGCCGGCTTCGCCATCGGAGTGGTGAGTTCGGTACACGTTGATGTCAGCCGTACCACGACCAGCGACATCGTGCTTAAAACCGGCGCAACAACGGAGACCGTCGAAGTTGTGGCTCAAGACATCGCATTGGAAACCACCCAGCCGCAGCTCGGTACCGTGATTGAGAACCGGTTGGTGGCCGACGTGCCGACCTTGATCGGCGGTGGACCAGGTAATATCGGCGCTCGTGATCGTCAGATTGACGACTATCTTTTCCTCGCGCCAGGGGTGCAGGGTGGAGAGTTCAGCCACCGCATCAACGGCGGCGTCGACTTTGAAAATGAAGTCGTGTTTAACGGCGTGGTAGCCGTTCAGTCGGAAACCCAGGGTCTACAGAGCAACATCAATCCGCCGTTTGAAATGATCGGCGAAGTGCAGGTACTTACCTCCACCTTTTCAGCGCAATATGGATTGAGCCAGGGAGTTGCATCCTACCAGTTCGCTTCCGGCACGAATACGCTCCACGGCGATGCATTTGAGATCGTACGCAACACCATACTCGACGCCGCCGGAGCAAATCCTTCGAACCCGGATGGACGGCCTGGTAAAGGTCCCACGCCGACCATAAATCAAAATAATTACGGATTTTCCCTCGGCGGTCCGGTGTGGATTCCTAAGGTTTACAACGGGAAGAACAAGACGTTTTTTCACGTGAGCGCGGATTGGTTCCGGCTGAACCTTGCCGACCAGTCTACTTTCACTATTCCCACGCCAGCCGAAATAGGCGGCGATTTCAGCGGCTACGTTGACGGAAGCGGCCACCAAATTCCTATATTTGTTCCGCAGGGCTTTGTCGCTCCTTCTGGCTGCACTGCGCCTGCAGCGGGCAATCAGTGGCCCGGCAATAAAATTCCCACTTCTTGTTTCAGTGCTACTTCGGCTAGTCTGCTCCCACTCGTTCCCGCGCCGAATAACTCCGGTACTACAAACAACGCGACCTCAAGCGTCGGCGTTTTGCCAACCCGGCAGACCAACTGGGGTTTTTCGATCGACCACAACTTGACGGAACGGCAGAAGCTTCACGCAAGCTATTGGCGCGACAGCTATGACCTGGTTTCTTGCTGCAATCTCGGCATCCACGTGAACAATGAACTTTCCGGTCTGGAACGGCAGCCCCGTCTCGGCACCGGGTTCTTTCTGACCTATTCGAACGCCCTAAAGAGCAACCTGGTAGTCACGGCTGGTTTCGGATGGATGGGCGAAATCAATAATGAGTTGAATTCGTTCCTGGGGGTTAATTTCCCGGCAGTTGATGGTTCGATTTCTCTTCCCGTAATAAAATTTAACTCACCTTTCGGGCTACAGCCAACGCAGTGGGGTCTTAATTCCAACGGCGAAACTTTCTCGAAAAATCGCAAGCTGGGCTTGAGCTTCGACAACAACTGGCTGTGGACGCACGGCCGCCATACGATGAATATCGGCTTCGAGATTCGCCGGTCCTATCAGGACGACCAAGAGTGCCAGCAGTGCGGCGGGAGCTTCTCATTCAACAGTTTGACAACGGCGGACCCTGCGAATCTGCAAACAACAGGCAGCGCATTCGCCAGTTACCTCCTGGGTCTGGCGGACGCCAGTCAGCGGCAATTCGCGATCGAGAACCGGCTGCGTAACATTTACTATGCGCCATATTTTCAGGACGACATAAAAGTCACGTCACGGCTCACCGTAAACGCCGGTCTCCGCTGGGACATTCTTCGCCCCTTCCTTGAAAACGACGACAACGTGTTGTTCTTCGACCCCACGGTCTCCAATCCGGGCGCAGTTGCTCCCGATGGAACGCAGTTGCTGGGCGCCGCCAATAAGCTTGGCAGCTGCGCGGTGTGCGCTGGTTATCGCCGTGCGGACATCCACTGGAAGAACTTCGGCCCCCGGTTGGGGGTAGCCTACAAGCTGAATAACAAGACCGTGCTGCTGTCTGGTTTCGCTATTAATTTCCTCGACGGCGGAGCATACGAATACGGCGACAACAAAATCGCGGTGAATTACGGGAGCCTGCTGGGCGGTATATTTAACGTAAACTCGCTCGGTTCGAATGTTCCCGGCTATGGCCAATGGGATAGCAATCCCATTCCGCAGCCCACCGCTACCAACTTTACAGATCCCAGCTTCCTGAATTCCACCGGCGCGCTACGCCAATTCGGACGCGATCCAGGCAAGATTCCATACACCGAAAGCTGGAACGCCGGATTTCAAAGAGAACTGCCCGGTAACATGTTCCTTTCGGTTTCTTACGTCGGGAATCGGTCGCTGCATCTCCCATCGCTGTTGAATCCGATCAACCAGACCAATCCGCAGTACCTGACGCAATTCTGCCCGAGCGGCGATCCCAATGACCCGGCATGCCCGATGTCGCCGGTGTCGCCGAACGCTGCCTGGACTTCCGCGGTTTCACAGGCTGATTTACAAGCAGCAGGATTTAATCAGGCGACCGTGACTTGCGGACCCAACACCAACAATCCCGGTCTATCCGGCACATTTTTCACGCCTTACGTCAATTTCCTTTGTGACTATGGCGGCGGGAAGAACCTTTCGCAGGCGTTGTTGCCTTATCCCCAATTCAATCCCAGCGAATCCTGCGGTGGAATTTGCAATAATTTTGACACCAACGGCACGGCACTTTACAACGCTCTTCAAGTGCAAGCTCAGAAGCGTTTTTCGGGCGGGTTAAGCTTCTTGGTCGCCTATACGCTATCCAAGACCATGTCCAACACGGATACGGGATTTTCGACCTTCAATTTTGGCTCGGAAAACAAGTTCAATCAGAAATCGGAATGGTCAATCGCCAGCAACGATCAGACGCACCTGCTGACCATCAGCGGCGTTTATGAACTGCCAATCGGACCAGGAAAGAAATTTCTCAACAAGGGCGGCAACCTTGCCAAGAATATCGTGGGTGGCTGGCAAGTAAGCGGAGTTTTTCAATACGCCAGCGGCATGCCACAGACTATATATTCGAGCAACAATGATCCGTTTCAGAACGGCTTCAATCGAGCCAATTTCGATCCCAGTGTTCCCCTGCACGTGGACTACAACAACTATTACAAAGGTTTGCCCATCTTCAACACGGTGGCCTTTTCAGATCCAGGTTTTGTAGCCGGAAACGAACCCCGCGTAATTTCCCAGTTGCGCAATCCGTTTAACGCCAACGAAAACATCGGCCTGTCCAAGCACTTCTTTTTCGGCGAACACGTTACAGCGGAGGTGCGCATCGAGTTCTTTAATGTCCTGAACCGCATGCAGGTTTGTGGAATAGGGCAAGGGTTGAACAACAACGTAAACGACGGAAGTGGACAGTTTGGATTCATTAATCCAACTGGCGGAGGGCAAAACGGCACGTGTCAGGCCAACACGCCTAGGCAGGGGCAAGGGTTCTTCAAAGTGAGCTTCTGATCACACCGGAAAACACCCCTCCGGTCCGGATCAGCACGGAAAGCCGGGAGCAACCACTCCCGGCTTTCGCCATTTCTGGCGAGCAACAGACGCGTTCGGACCTTTGCGTTCGAGAAACCCGCTCCCAGGGCATAACTTGTTTAGTTCTGTGGGCTTGTCCTGGCTTTGTTTTCAAGTACTTGTTTGGCATGTTCTGCGGATGCCGCGCGCGCGTTTTCTTCAAGCTTGGTAAAAATATCCATCTCAACCTTGGCGTCCGCGGTGCGACCGAGCGAACGTAACGCCTGGCCCAGCAAAAAGTGAATGGTTGGTTCTTCCGGGCTGATTTTCTCGGCGCTGCGCAAGTCTGTTATCGCCTCAGAATTACGTTCCATGCGAATCAAGGCCCGCCCGCGATCCACCTTGGCCTGCACAAGCTTCGGGCAGAGCTCCAAGGCTTTGTCAATGCTGGCGAGCGCTTGGGTGGGATCAAGGCGCTGTTCGAGCATGGCGTTGCCAATTTTCCAGTGGGCCGCGCAATTCTCCGGATCGATGGCCAGTTCCGCCTTCAATTCATTTACGGCGTCGGACCAGCTGGCCAGTGCCCAGTAGGCGTTCCCCAGCAGATAGTGGACACCTGGCTGACGAGGGGCCATCTCGACAGCCCTCCGATATTCCAGCAGAGCTCCATCGTAATTCTTCATGCTCTCCATGATTTCGCCGGATATCTGGTGGACCCACACCGAATCAGGATCAATCTCGTTCAGGTGAGCCAGCGCCTGCTCAGAAAGCTTCATATGCACTTTTCCGAGGAGGTACCAAACCTCTTGGTTCTTGGGTTGCCGGCTGGCCAGCCGTTCTAGGTGACTTGCGGCGGAACTAAGATCCCCCAGCTTGATCAAATCGTTCGCTAGAAACAGTTCGGCATGGTCGTCGTTCGGCTTGCTCCGCAACGTCGATTCCAACCGGGTTCGGGCTGCGCCATAATCTCCAGATTCATAAAGGGCGATGCCTAGCATGGCCGACGCCGAAGACATTTTTGCATCAAGCTCCAGTCCTTTTTCGAGTACGCCGACCGCTTTTTTGAACTCATGCGTCCGCAAGTAGAGCGCGCCCAGATTGTTATACGCAGCAGCGAGCCTGGGCGATACGGAGAGCAAAGACTCATATTTTGCGACGGCGCCGGCTAGATCTCCGCTGGCCTCTGCAGCCTTAGCCTCGGAGTAGAGTTGCTGAACGCGAGGATCTTCGCGCCGCTCTTGCGCATGTGCTGGGTAGAGGTACAGGAACATTCCGGCAACCACGGGCAGGAAAAAAGTAAGGCAAAAGCGCAAAAAAACTGAGGGTTTGAGGGATAACTTCCGCCGCAGTGAGTTCAAACGAGCGTCGCCAGATCTCATTTACAAATCTTACACGCCGGAACCACGGCGAGCCACTGGCTCGTATTGCCCGGCTTTGGGGCCGCGTGTTAACCTTCGCCTAGGGCTGCTGGGGTGGCAATGCAAGCCGCGGGTAGCGTCTCTCGAACAAAGAGTTTCGGGGCTTTTGAGGTTGACCTCAAATCGGCCGAGATTCGCAAGCGCGGCATTCGCATAAAGCTGCAAGACCAGCCCTTTCAAATTCTCGCCTTTTTGATGGAGCATCCCGGCGACCTCGTGACGCGCGAGGAAATCCGGCAAAGGTTGTGGGCTGCTCACACCTTTGTGGACTTTGATCGCAGTCTCAACAAGGCAATGACCAAGCTGCGATCGGCCTTGGGCGATTCGGCCGACAGTCCTCGTTATATCGAAACCATCCCGCGGCACGGGTACCGCTTTCTCGCCGAAGTTCACTCTACTTATGGAGACCAGCCTGCGGTCCACGACCCGTCGATCGGGAAATACCACGAAACCTCGCTCGTAACGCCCGAACTAGGGTCAAAAGACGGAACACCAGAAGCGTCAAGTCGGTCTCCGTTTGGCATCGTAACCAGCCACGCCTGGTTTCGAGCCCTTTCTCTCACTATCCTTGCCGGTCTCCTGGTTATTGGATCGTACTTGGCAATGACTCAGCAACGCCTGAGTCGACTTTTTCGAACTACTCCGGTTGCGCGGCCCTCGGTTGCGGTGATCGGTTTTAAGAACCTGTCGGGAGACCCCCAGAACGCCTGGCTTTCTATCGCCTTCTCCGACTGGCTGATGACGGAGCTTTCCGCTGGAGAACAGTTGCGCACCATACCGGCCGAAGGGATAGTGCGCATGAAAATGGAGCTATCCCTTCCGGATGTGGACAGCCTTGGCAAAGACACGCTGAGCCGCATCGGAAAGAACCTCGGTACGGATTACGTGGTGGTCGGTTCGTATGCGGCGCTTGGTGCCAAGTCACAGGGACAGATCC
>DATMZI010000072.1:0-2602 GCA_035607085.1 Candidatus Eiseniibacteriota bacterium
CTGGCGCTGCTGAGGGACAACTTCGCGGAAAAAGCGTTGCCGCACATGGAGAAGGCCGCCAAGCTTGAGAAGAACAATCCGTATTACATGTCGTACCTGGGCGTAGTGATGGCGCGATCGGAACAGAAATGGGCGGAAGCAGAAAAGCTTTGTGACAGCGCGGTGCGCATGAAGCGCAATCAGGCGCAACTGTACTTGAACTTGGCGGAAGTATATGCGACGGCAGGCCGCCGGGATGATGCGGTGGAAACGCTGCAAGCCGGCATAAAATTTGCACGGCGTGATGTGCGCCTGAACCTGGCGCTAAACCGCCTGGTCACACGCCGGGCTCCGGTCTTTACGTTCTTATCGCGCCGACATCCGCTGAATCGAGGCGTCGGCAAGTTGCGCCACCGCACGCTCGAGCTGCTGGGCCGCTCATCGTAGAGAGTTTCGTCCACCCCCAAACACAGAGAGGGCGCCCGAGAGATCGGGCGCCCTTTTTGTTTCCTAAAAAATGGGCAGTTTATTTATGGCCGGACGGAGTGAACGAGTAGGAGTGTTGCATACCCATTTCCATAAGCAGCTTGATACCGACACCGCTGAGGCCATTGGGTAGCGCATCGACGCGAACGACTTCTGCGAGGTATTCGCGGTTGAGAGCGGAGGGTGCGTTCGAATAGGGCATGGTGACGAACAACCGCAGGCCGATCTCATAGCCCTTCTCGCTGGACTGGAAATAGACACCGCTACGCGACACGCTGGCGGAGCCGCGGAGATCTTCGAAATGTTCGCGCTCCGGATCCGACGGGCGAATGCGCATCAGCTGATTGATCTTGCAGCGGCGGCTGGCGCGGCGCTCCGCCTGAGAGGTGCTGCGTGGAATGAAAGAGTTGCCGGTAGTCTTGGTCATAAAGTCTTGCGTGGCCATTGGAGAATATCCTTTAACTCTACTGCGATCACAGTGTCAATTGTAGGCGGCGCGATGCGGTTGTTCCTATAGATGAGAAGTACCCAATTGAAGGTAAGAAAGGTACAGGTAAAGGCAGTTACGGAGGTACTACCCGGGATTGGTACTGCCAACAAACCACCGCGGAAAACACGAAATTACGGACACTCGCGCAAAGGACGCGTCGAAGATGCTCGGTCGATCAAGCCGCCAGCGGTTAGCGTGCGTGCATCGGGTAATAGAAATGTTCCAGATAATACAGGGCGGCGAAGGCGAGCAGCAAGGCGGAAGCTGGTAGCGCCAGGGCGCCGATGGGTTGACGAGGCTGGCGCCAGTCGGCGGTACTGAGAAACAGGATGGCAGTGCCGGCGATGAGGATGATCGTCAACTGGAAGATGTGAGCGGCGGTTCCCTCGTCCTGCTGCGGCGGCTGGAAGTAACCGGTGAAAACGGTGAGCAAGGCAATGAGGGAGAGGAACAATAAAAGTCTGGCGCTAAGGCGATGGACTTGGATGGCGTGCATGAGTCCTCCTCGTGAACGGTAATTCGCGGCCGTGATCCAGTAGGCACTTTGCGTTGCAAAGTGCCTGCTACTTTGTAGCATAAAGCAGATTCCTGAGCAAGCGGCATCGTAATGGAGTTGGCTGGGTGGGAATGGAAAGTGGCTCCAGCGGGGGAAATGTGCGATTCTGCTGCGTTCAAAAGGAATTTCGAGAGTTAACCGCAAGGGCGTCCCCAACACAAGTCGGGCCGCAACGGGAACAGGAGTGGAATGCAGAAAAAGTTCAAGGATTTGACGGAAAAGGAGATTTTGGCGCTGGCCATCCAGAACGAAGAGGAGGACGGGCGGATTTTCGGAGAGTTCGCGGACGCTCTCCGGGAAAGCTATCCGGCGACGGCGGAGATGTTCGAGGAGATGCGGAAGGAAGAAGTTGTGCACAGGGACCGGCTGCTCGAACAGTTCCGCGAGCGGTTTGGCGAACATATTCCCCTGATCCGGCGCGAGAACGTGAAGGGTTTCTTGCAGCGCAAGCCGCTGTGGCTGGTGCGGCCGCTGGGCATGAACGCGGCCCGGAAGCATGCACGGTTGATGGAAATGGAAGCGGTGAGGTTTTATCAGCGGGCGGCGGACCGCGTGACGCACGTGGGTACGCGAGAGTTGCTGAACAAGCTGGCGGACGAAGAGAGGAAGCATTCGGAAACCGCCGGCAATCTGGAAGAAAAACACCTCACCGAGCATGCGCAGGCGCAGGAAGCGGAGTCACACAAGAAACTGTTCTTGCTGCAGGTGATTCAGCCAGGGCTGGCGGGTCTGATGGACGGATCGGTGTCCACGCTGGCGCCGCTATTTGCGGCGGCGTATGCGTCTCACAAAACGTGGGAGGCATTCCTGGTCGGAATTGCGGCTTCGCTGGGCGCTGGGATTTCCATGGCGTTTGCGGAGGGACTGTCGGATGACGGGTCGCTGACCGGACGAGGATCACCGTGGGTGCGAGGGCTGGTGACAGGAGCGATGACGACGGCGGGCGGCTTGGGGCATACGTTTCCTTTTTTGATTAAGGATTTTCGGGTAGCCATGACAGTCGCGATTTTTGTTGTGGCGGTAGAGCTGGGCGTGATCAGCTGGGTGCGGCACAAGTACATGGATACGCCGTTTTTGCAGGCGGCGTTTCA
>DATMZI010000091.1:0-95911 GCA_035607085.1 Candidatus Eiseniibacteriota bacterium
GAACGCGAGTCACACCCTTTTCGTCGGTACCGCCCGCATCGACTGTGGTGGTGTGAATGGTGTCGCCGGGCGCGACCGTCAAAACTGGTTTGTTCTCGGGCGAGAAGCGGCGGTGAAAAACTGTGGGGGTGAATTCATGCCTCTGCGGCGCTCCGGGGCGCCGCGCCGGAACCAGCGTTGCTGTAAAGGGATACGTTTCGGGGCGCGTCGGCTCGTCGCCGTTCGTGAAAACGACCGTGCCCGAAATGGTGCCCCCTTTGACCGTGCCCTTCGCGTCTTCGGTTCCGCCGCGATCATCTTTTGCCAAAAATTGAATCGCCGAACCGTTGACAGTTCCTTCGAGCTTGTCGCCGTCGAAATTGCCAGTCAGCTTCTCTCCTCTCTGTTCCAGCTCGAGCTTGAAATAGAGTGGCGTGCCGTGGAAATCGGAGCTGACCGTCCAGCGCCCGGTCAGCGGGCCTGTGGCCGCCGCTGGCTTTTGGACTTCCTGCGCGCGGGCGACCCGCCCAACGCCGAGTCCCGCAAGGAGTGTCATAACGACCGAAAGCTTGCGCATGATGCACCTCGATGAGCGTCTTAGGTGAAGTATGGTAGACGACGCCCGCGGCAAACCGTTAGTCCTTTTGCATGAATAAGATACGGCCGCAGTGTGGCGGGTTCCGTGGTGCTGTCAAAAACTGCGTCCGCTTGTCGATTTTCGCCACCCTGGTTCGTCATATACACAGAAGGCCAGGAAACACGCAGGAGGCGAACATGACATTCCAACTTACAACTGCTCAGGCTCTGAAATCGTTCACGGGAGCCGCTGTTTTTGGGCTGGGCATGGATATGGCCGACATCGTCTTCTGCCACTTGACGCAGGTCTTCTGGTTTGCGCTGCGCGAAGTCGTCAGCGTCCTCTTTTGGGGATTCCTGGCAGGCTGGGAGACCTCGCACGCTCAGGCGCTGACGCACACTCTCTCGCTGTTCGGCTGCCCGTTGCAGATACTCCACTCGCTGGGCATTCTGGCGCACTTCCTGGGTTCGGCGGTCTAGGTTTTTCAAGAATTTGGTGGGGGCCGTGTCGATTCCAGCGATCCCGATTCGTCGTCTGAAGGGAAGTGTTCAGGCTAGACACTGAAACGAAAGAGAGACGACGATGAAATTCATGATCATGGTTCGAGCCAACCAGCAAACGGAAGCGGACGCCAAGCCGGAGGAAGGTCTGATCGCGGAAATGGCTACGTTCCACGAAGAACTGGCCAAGGCGGGCGCGCTGGTGGATGCGGCGGGACTACAGCCAAGTTCCAAGGGATGGCGCATCCGCTATTCCGGAAAAAAGCGCAGCGTCGTGGACGGGCCGTACACGGAAACCAAGGAATTGATCGCCGGTTACACCATCATCCGGGCGGAATCGAGAGAAGAAGCTCTGGAGTGGACCAAGCGTTTTCCGAATCCCTTTCCCAACAGCAAGGAATCGGAGATCGAAGTGCGGGCGATCAAAGAACTACAGGAACTCGGCGACAGCGAGGCGGTGCAACGTTTTCGCGACCTGGGTGTCGGTTCTCATACGTAGTTTCCGCAAGGCTGGCGGAACCCTAAGCGAAAGGAGCGACCATGCGATTCATGATGTCATTGCCCGCGCCTGTGGAGATTCAGGAAAATTTCACGCCGACACGGGAACTGGTCGCGGCGATGCGAAAATACAGCGACGACATGCGTAAGGCCGGTGTGCTGCTGCTGGCGGAAGGATTGCACCCGAGTTCAAAAGCCACACGCATCAAGGTTTCTAGCGGCAAGCGCGTGTTCACAGACGGCCCCTTCACGGAAGCCAAAGAGATGATCGCGGGTTTCTGGCTGATCCAAGTGAAGACCCGCGAAGAAGCGCTGGAGTGGGCCAACCGATGCCCGCTTTCCGAGGGCGAAATCGTGGAAATTCGACCGCTGTTTGAAAATACCGATTTTCCTCCTGAATTGCGCAACAAGAGCGCCAGGGTTTAGTCCGCCAAGCCTGGCGGGCTTTGCTCTTGCGAATCCACAAATGCGAAGTCATAGGTGATAGACTGACGGCACCCGCCACAGATTGCAGTTCTTCAGGTATGAGGGCATGAAAAAGACCACGACGCGTGGCCGGCGATCCTCCGCGAAGACGGCCTCAGGCGTTGCTGATGTGGACAACTACCTCGCCAAGATTCCCCAGCCTGCGCGATCCACGCTGCAAAAGATTCGCGCGATGATTCGCTCGGCGGCGCCGCGGGAAGCGACCGAGGCCATCAGCTACGGCATCCCAGCGTTCAACTACAACGGAATGCTGGTTGCTTATGCGGCGTTTGCCAATCACTGCAGCTTCTTTCCCGCCAGCGGCGATCTGTTGCAAGAATTTGCCGAGGAGCTCCAGGGCTATGCCTGTTCGAAGGGTACCATTCGCTTTGCGGTGGATAAGCCGCTGCCCGCGGCTCTGGTCAAGGCGCTGGTGAAAGCCCGCGCCAGAAAAAACGAGGCCAAACTCCAGGCGAAAGGCAAACCGAAGCTCAGCCGCTAATCCGTATTCTCCCAACCGGTAGAAATATTGTGTTTGCAAGTCTGAATGAAGGTCACTTTAGTTGGCCATATCCGGAACGCTCAGCTCGGAAGCCAACGTTCAAGGAGAAACCATGCGTTTCATGATGATCGTAAAGGCGAACAAAGACTCGGAGGCAGGGGTGATGCCCAGCGAGGAAATGATCGCCACGATGGGCAAGTTTAACGAGGAGTTGCTGAAAGCAGGCGTGCTGGTGGATTTGTCGGGTTTGCAGCCGACGTCCAAGGGCTTCCGGGTGAAGTTTTCCGGAGGCCAGCGCAGCATCGTGGATGGGCCGTTTACGGAGGCCAAAGAACTGATTGCCGGCTATTGGATTATCAATGTAAAGTCCCGCGAGGAAGCGCTCGAGTGGGCCAAGAAGGTTCCCGCCCCGCAGACTAACGGCGAAGGCGAAATTGAAGTGCGGCAATTCTTTGAGCTGGAAGACTTTGCGCCAAGCGATGCGATGGACCAGGCTCGCGAACTGGGCAAAAGGCTTGCCGCAAAAAAATAGTTCCGGATGCGTGTCGATTTCAGAAAGTTTTGTTCGACGTATGGTAGAGCAGGCAAATCGGCTGCAAATGGTTCGGCGGAATGGGATTCTCGCTGGGCGAAAAAGGAGAAAAATCATGCGATTTCTGAGCATCTACAAGTCCGCGGAGAAAAACACTCCTCCCACACAGGAGGAGATGGAAAAGATGGGGAAATTGATCGAAGAAGGCATGAAAGCGGGCTGGTTGCTGGGCACGGAAGGATGTTTGCCCAGCGCCCTCGGCGCGCGCGTACGGCTGGCCAATGGAAACATCACCGTCACCGATGGACCGTTCACGGAATCGAAAGAACTGGTAGGCGGATTCGCCATTCTCCAGGCGAATTCCAAGCAGGAAGCCGTCCAGCTTGTGCGGGACTTTCTGGGCGTGGTTGGCCAAGGGGAATGCGAGCTGCGCCAGCTCTATGAAGTTCCGGCCGAGCAAGCGCACAGCGCCGCGTCCTAAACTACCCGACACGAGCCGCGGGGATTAAAACCGTAAGCACGGCTTGGCTTAGTGATTGCTTCCGCGTGACAATGTTCACGTGGCTTCGCCCGACATCCATCGTTCCCCGGATATTCACCGGGCAATTGACGCGGTCTGGAGGATCGAGTCAGCCAGGATCATCGCTGCGCTGACTCGTATCACTCGCGATGTGGGTGTGTCTGAGGAGCTGGCGCAGGACGCGCTGGTAGCCGCGCTCGAGCAGTGGCCGGCTTCGGGCATTCCCGATAATCCCGCCGCTTGGCTGATGGCTGCCGCCAAGAATCGCGCGATTGACCGGTTTCGTCGCAACAAACGTCTGGAGCGCAAACACGAAGAGCTGGGCCGGGAGCTGAAATCCCAGCAGGATGCCGCCATGGCGGATTTCGAAATCCCCGGTGACGACGACATTGGGGACGATTTACTTCGTCTGGTGTTCATCTCGTGCCACCCGGTGCTTTCCACCGAGGGACGCTTGGCTTTGACGCTTCGCCTGCTGGGCGGACTTACCACACAGGAAATTTCGCGCGCGTTTCTGACGCCGGAACCGACCATCGCACAGCGGATCGTTCGTGCGAAGCGAACGCTGACCGAGGCCCGAGTTCCGTTTGAGGTCCCGCGCGGGCCGGATCGTGCGGCGCGATTGAGTTCGGTGCTGGAAGTCATCTATCTCATTTTCAATGAAGGGTACTCCGCCACGGCCGGAGATGACTGGATGCGCCCGGCACTTTGCGAAGACGCGCTACGGCTGGGGCGTATTCTGGCGGAACTGGCTCCGCAGGAACCGGAAGTGCATGGACTGGTGGCGCTGATGGAAATCCAGGCTTCGCGCACCAGAGCACGCGTGGATGCGGCCGGCGAGCCAGTCCTACTGCTCGATCAGGACCGCGCTCAATGGGATCAGTTGCTGATTCATCGCGGCTTCGATGCGCTGGAGCGTACCGAGAAATTGGGCGGGGCCAACGGGCCGTACGCACTGCAGGCGGCCATCGCGGCCTGTCATGCACGCGCGCGAAGCGGCGATGAAACGGATTGGCCGCGCATCGTTAGGCTCTATCGAGAGCTGGCGCAGTTGAATCCTTCGCCGATCGTGGAATTGAATCGCGCCGTTGCTGTAGCGATGGCGTTTGGTGCAGAGGCAGGCCTCAAGATAGTGGACGAACTCATTTCCGAGCCCTCCCTCAAGTCATACCATCTGTTGCCCAGCGTGCGTGGTGATTTTCTATTTAAACTTGGCCGTTTTGAAGAAGCGCGCGGTGAATTCGGCCGCGCCGCCGCGCTCACGCGAAACGCGCGCGAACGCAAATTGCTGCTGGATCGCGCGGTGGCTTGCGACGGGGCATTGAAGGGGTCTTCTCAGGGCGGCGACAACTGATCGCTGGCTCTGGGCAGTGCGGTTTTGCGGCGAGCGGCCGCGCAGCTACACTGTGAACTCATGGACAAGCTGACGGGGATTCACGCCGTGAAAGAGGCGCTGGAGGCGGCACGCCCGATGGAGCATATTTTCATCGCGAAGGGCCGCCAGGATACGCGAGCCGAAGAGATCGTGCAGCTGGCGCGGCACAAGGGAATTCCGGTGCGTTTTGAGGAGCGCGGCCAGTTGGATCGCCTTGCCGGAACCCGTGATCATCAGGGTGTGGTTGCCATTGCCGCGGCGCGGGCTGCGGGCACGCTGGAAGACATCCTGGCCAGCGCAAACAAAGATAAGGGCAGGCCGGGCTTGATTGTGCTGCTGGATGGCGTTGAGGATCCGCATAATTTGGGCGCCATTATCCGAACGGCGCTGGCGGCCGGCTCGCATGGTGTGGTGATTCCGGAGCGTCGGGCCGCAGGATTGACCGACACGGTGGCGCGCGCGTCGGCGGGAGCGCTAGCGCATTTGCCGGTCGCAAAGGTCGTTAATCTGGCTCGTTGCATGGAAGAGTTGAAGGAAGCGGGCTACTGGCTGGTCGGGTTGGATGAGCGCTCGGACAAAAGCTACACCGAAGTGGATTACACTTCGCCGACCGGAATTGTGATGGGCGGCGAAGATGGAATGCACGAATTGACACGGAAGCGCTGCGATTTTGTGGTGTCGCTGCCGACGAGCGGTCCGGTGAAGTCGTTGAACGTTTCCGTGGCCACCGGAGTAGTGCTGTTTGAGGCGCTACGACAACGGCACCAGCGTTAGATTTCGACCGTTCCTAAGCCGGTTTAACACCCGCGAGAAGCGCCAATTCCAGCCATTTCCAGTGGCAATCCACATCCTCGAAGCCGATAGCGCGAAGCCAGCCGAGCTGCGTTTCGACATCGAGAAGCTGGTTCGACGGGTCTTCGGACGCAAGGTCTTGGCCCAACGCGGCGAAGAATTGTGCGTGCAGGCGGGGAGTAGGCGAAGAAACGTGCTCTAAATTGCAAAAGACTCCGCCGGGCTTGATAGCTCGAAACAGTTCTTCATAGAGCGCGCGTTTGCGTGCGTGGGTTAAATGGTGAATGGCAAAACAAGAAACGACGGCATCAAATTCGCCAAGATCGGGAAGGGGTTGGTCCAGATTGTGTTCGTGTACGGAAACCCGCGGATGGCCAGAGAAACGGTGGCGGGCGCGCGCCAGCATGGCAGGAGAAAAATCGACGGCAATTCCCGACGCTTGTGGGAAACGCTCCAACGCGAGTGCGAGCAATCTGCCGTCGCCGCAGCCTAAATCAAGAATCCTGGACGCAGCCTGATGGATGCAATCGAGAAGGACGCTTTCCCCTTCAGAACGGTGTGGTATTTCGTTCGCGACGGCTAGGTAGCCGGCAGCGTGGTCCTCCTCGGTCCATTTGTTCACCGGGGTCATGCGATTACTTGTCGTATTGGATGAGGGAAAAGACATCCAGGCCGGGAAGTCTAGAGCGGCCATTGAGGAACGTGAGTTCGACCGCGAAGGCCGCGCCTTCGACAACGCCACCAAGTTTCTGCACCAGTTGTGTCGTGGCGGCGGCCGTTCCGCCGGTGGCCAGCAGGTCGTCGCAAATGATGACGCGAGTGCCTTTCTGAATAGCATCTTCGTGAACTTCCAGCGTGTCGGTGCCGTATTCCAGCGCGTAGGAAATTGAGGCGGTTTTGGCCGGAAGTTTTTTGGGCTTGCGCACCGGAACAAACCCGGCGCCCAGACGATAGGCTAGCGCGGGAGCGAAAATGAAGCCGCGAGCTTCCATGCCGGCGACGACATCAATCGTGTGGCCCTGGTAGTGATCGCAGAGCCGGTCAATTAACAGGCGAAAGCCCTGCTTGTCTTTCAAGAGGGTGGTCAGATCGTAAAACAGGATCCCCGGCTTCGGATAATCGGGCACTTCGCGTATGAGCTTCTTCAAATCGTTCATGCCGACGGCTCCCTCGCTGTCACGGGTTTTTGCAATCAAGAATCGTACGTAATACTGAACTCAACGGCGAATTGCGGATCAACCTCTGCCGGATGCTCGGCGACACTCTGAACCATGGCACCGCGCGGGCCGCGTTCCAGAAAAGCCCGCAGGCGCACGAGCTCTTCGGCTGCGCCGATGGCGTAAACTTCCACTCGACCATCGCGAAGATTGCGAACAAATCCGGTCAACCGGAGCCGTTCGGCTTCATCCTGGGTGAAGTAGCGGAAGCCGACCCCTTGCACGATTCCAGAAACATAATAGCGCCGTGCGATTTTCTCGGTGGCCATTGCCATTAAAGTAGAAATTGTAACAGAGGCACTGCAGCCTCGACCCCATGGCAAGCCGTGGAGTGCGATAAACTGAAACGGATTGCAGGACGGCAATAGACAGGCGGCCAAGCTGCGAGGAAGCGCATCTTAGCAAATATGGAAGCACATGGATTTTACAGAGCGATGAATTCGGCGGCGAAGGTTTTGCTTGCGGGCTCACTAGCGCTTTTTTGCGGCGCAATGGTGCGGGCGCAGGATAGCAATGGACCGCTGACTCCGCCTCCGACTGAGGATCATAACGTGCACCGCGTCACCACGACGGATCCGGCCGCCGTTCCGCCGGCGCTTCCGCCCGCTGAAATCGTCAAAGCATTTGCCGAAAAGGAGGATCTTTACTTGCGGGTGCGCGCAGGCTTCGGCTACAAGAAAACGGTCAAGCTCACGGAATTCGGTAAAGACGGGCAGCCGAGCGGCGAATATCAGATCGTGACGGCCACGACGGTGGATTCTGACGGCAGGGTGTATGAGAAGACCGTGGAGAAGTCGCAGTCCAGTTTGCATTATATGGAGCTTTTGCCGGGGGGCGGGTTAGCGGCTCTGGCGAAGCTTCCGGCCTACCCCTTGGTAAGCAGCCAGCTGAAGAAATACGATTTACGCTACGTCGGCGATGAAAAAGTGGACGAGATCGACTGCTACATTTTCAATGCCAAGCCAAAATTGCTGGAGCGGGCGAATGCGCTCTTTCAGGGCGTGGTCTGGGTGGATAAGCAATATCTGGAAGTCGTCAAGACTTACGGCAAATGGGTGAACGATCTGGGCGATGTGCACCCGAAGGAATTTCCTTTTGTAAATTTTGAAACCTACCGGGAAAACGTGGACGGGAAATACTGGTTTCCCAATTATTCGCGGTCGGACGATTTTGTTCATTTGAAGGAAGAGAGCATTCCAGTGCGGTTGGTGATCAAGTGGACCGACATCAAACCGCTGCCGGCGAATGTGGCTCCGCCGGCAGCGCCGGATCCTGCCGCAAAGCCGAAGCAGCCTTAGCCACATGCCGGAAAGTGCGTGGGAAACCGGAAGCCCGCGCTGGCCAGGCGGCCGGCAAAAGCGTTCATACGTTTTAATCCGATAAGGACTGCGACATGGCGATCGCTTTTTGACATAATCACCGTTTCGCGAACACGACAGGTTTGAGTTTGCATGCAGAGGAATCCTATGACGCCGGAGCCGGAAGTAGATCTCAGCAAAATGTATGACGCGGTGATTGTTGGATCGGGAGCGGCGGGCGGAATGGCGGCCCATGTCCTGACCAGCAAGGGCATGAAGGTGCTCATGCTGGAGGCGGGAAAAAAGCTGAATATCGAGCAGGAGTTGCGCTCGATGGAATGGCCCTACGACAACGCCAACCGCGGATTTCTGCCGCCGGACTCCCATTCCCTAAGCTTCAATGAATACACGATTCGCCGGCCGCCTTACGGGCCGGGCTTTGAAAAGTCAAAGCATCTGCTCAGTTATATCGGCAGCAGCGACTATACCAAGAATATCGTGGTGGACGAGCGGGAAAATCCCTACACCGGCACAAATTATGCGTGGGTGCGCGCGCGCTGCCTGGGCGGCAAGACAAATATCTGGGGACGGTTGGCGCTGCGTTTGTCGGACTACGATTTCAAGGCCAAAGACCGCGACGGGTTCGGGGAAAACTGGCCGATCGGCTATCGCGACATTGCGCCCTACTACGACAAGGTGGATTTGTATCTCGGCATCACCGGCGTGAAAGAGAATCTGGACTATTTGCCGGACAGCATTTTTCAGCGGCCAACCAAACTGAACTGCGCGGAAGTTACGCTGAAGCAAGGCATCCAGAAGATGGGGCGAGTGCTGACGCAATACCGCGCCGGCGTCACCAGCGATGGGTTGAAGCACAACAAATACCGCAGCCGATGTTACGGACGCGGCGCCTGCGAGCGAAAGGGCGGTTGCGATATCCACGCTGCGTTTGATTCGCCAACCGGTTTAATTTATCCCGCGCTCGACACCGGCAACCTGACGCTGCGCCCCAATTCGACAGTGCGTGAAGTCACCGTCGATCCCAACACCGGCAAAGCGAGCGGAGTGCACTTCATCGATTCGCAGACCATGAACGATTACCACGTGAAGGCGAAGGTAGTGATTGTGGCGGCGTCCACGTTGGAGTCTGCGCGATTGCTGCTGCTTTCCAAGTCACGCCAGCATCCGAATGGCTTAGCAAACTCCAGTGGGCACTTAGGACACAATTTTTGCGAACACGTCATGGGTCCGGGAATCGCGGGCCGCGCGAAAGACCAGGTGGGCAAGGCGCCAACTCTGGATGATGGCCGGCCGGGCGGATTCTATTTGACGCGTTTTCGGAACCTGAAGGACCAGCATCCGAAGTTTCTTCGTGGCTACGGATTCGAAGGTGGCAGCGGAAGCACCATGTTTCCGCGCGGCACTGACGTCCACGGTTTCGGGGCTTCCTTCAAGGAAGAGGTGCGCAAAAACCAGGGCGCGTTCATCGGGATGGGTGCGTTCGGCGAAGTGCTGTCACGCTACGAGAATTACGTGGACTTGGATCCCGCGGTCAAAGACAAGTGGGGTGTGCCGGCGCTACGTTTTCATTACAAGTTCGGCGACAACGAACATCGCATGGCTGAGGATATGAAGGAAACCGCGAAAGAGATGTTCGATGCGGCAGGATTCGAAATCATGCATGTCAGCGACCGGGTTCTGACCGAGGGCTGGTCGATTCACGAGCTAGGTACGGCGCGCATGGGAAGTGACCCGAAAACTTCGGTGCTGAACCAGTTCGAGCAGTCACACGACGTGAAAAACCTATTTGTTGTGGACGGCAGCGCGTTCGTCAACGCCAGCTGTCAAAACCCGACCTGGACCATCATGGCCTTGTGCTGGCGCTCCTGCGATTACTTGGCCGACGAAATGAAAAAAGGGAATCTGTAGGAGGAACCATGTCGTCACGCAATCCGATTGATCTGAGGCAGGACCGGCGGCAATGGCTGAAAACTTCGGCAACCATGCTTGGCGCAACCCTGGTGCCGGTCTCCGCGACGTCGTCAGAAATCGAGCAGACCTTCGCCAAATCGGTCGCTCCGCCTCCTCATCCTCACGAAGAGAAAGCGGCGCGGTTCTTTACTCCAGAACAGTACGCCCTGGTGGAAGAGTTGTCCGAGACGATCATTCCGGCCGACAGCCATTCCGGCGGTGCGAAGGCTGCCAGAGTAGCGGACCATATTGAGAAGACACTGCGCGAGACGCGCGACGACAGCCAGAAGCTTTTGTGGCGCGAAGCGCTGCCGTTAATCGACAGCATGAGCCGTCACTATAACGGGAAAGCGTTTGTGAACGCTTCGCCGGAGGAGCGCGTCGCGGTCTTAACCGTGCTGTCCGACAACCCGCACATGGATGACATTGTTGAAGTGCGTTTTTTCAAGGCTCTGAAGCATCTCACGGTGCAAGGCTATTACACTTCCAAGATCGGCATCCACGACGACTTGCAGTACAAAGGCAACCGCATTTTGAAGGAATATGTGGGCTGCGACGACCAGGGCGCCGCGAACCCATAAGGGCGTAGGCAGACTCAGCAATCCCAGTTTTGCGGAGAACACATGGCAGACGGAAAAGTTAAAGTCGGTATTATCGGTTCGCAGTTCCAGGCGGACATTCAAGTCGCTTCCTACGCGAGCATGCCGCACGAAGCGGAAGTAGTGGCGGTCGCATCTCCCACGCCCGGCAATGCCGCTGAACTCGCGAAAAAATACAAGATCCCGCGGGTATTCACGGACTATCGCGAAATGCTGAAAGAGCGCGACATCGAAATGGTCAACATCTGCGCGCCCAACGCGCTGCATGCGCAGATGACCAAAGACATCGCGGCGGCCGGCAAACACATCGTGTGCGAAAAACCGCTGGCCATGACCATCGCCGAAGGCGAGGAAATGATTGACGCGGCAAAGCGCCATGGCGTTTTACTGATGTATGGAGAAGAGCTTTTTTTCACGCCGAAATATCTGAAAGCCAAGGAAATGGCGGACGCCGGCGCATTCGGGAAAATTCACCTGGTCAAGCAGAGCGAAAAGCATTTCGGTCCTCACAGCCCGTGGTTCTGGGACGTGAACCGTTCCGGCGGAGGAGCGCTGATGGACCTCGGTTGTCACGGCATCGCGTTTTGCTACTGGTTTCTCGGGCGGTCGCCGATCAAATCGGTCTACTGCCAGATGGGTACTTACGTGCACGGTGACAAAACACAAGCCGAGGATGAATCGCTGTGCATTCTGGAATTCGCCAACGGCGCGGTGGGTCTGGTGGAAGACAGTTGGGCGCGGCGCGGAGGCATGGACGACCGCATTGAAGTTTTCGGCTCCGAAGGCGTCACCTACGCCAATCTGCATATGGGCAATGCGCTGCCGACGTACAGCGAAAACGGCTACGGCTATGCGGTGGAGAAAGCACCGACCACCAAAGGCTGGACATATCCGGTATTCGAAGAACTTTGGAATTACGGTACGCCGCAGGAGCTGATTCATTTTGCGCGCTGCGCCCGCGGCAAAGAGACGCCGCAGGCCACCGGCGAAGAGGGGCTCGTAGTTCTGCAAGCACTCTATGCGGGCTACGCGTCAGCGGGCGAAGGCCGCAAGATCTCACTTCCCTATCAGGTACCCGCGGGCACCGGCAAGCCGATTGACTTGTGGCTGAACGGCTCGGCGCGCAAGCAATCCGCGGCGCGCTAGAACATTTCCCCGCCACAACGATTTGCATGTAGAGTAACTGGGCAACCGCTGACGATTTCTTGTCCGATTCCTTTAAGGGGGGTAGTTACGTGCAGCTGCAAATGAGGCTTCGGCTCTCCGTGATGATGTTCCTCGAGTATTTCATCTGGGGCGCATGGTACGTCACTATCGGCACCTGGCTGGGGCAAAATCTGCACTTCTCCGGCGATCAAATCGGCATTATTACTGGCACTACGACCATCGGCGCGATTGTCTCGCCCTTTCTCGTGGGTCTGATGGCCGATGAGCTTTTCGCCAATCAACACCTGCTGGCGGCTCTGCACGGCATCGGCGGCGTGCTTCTGTGGTTCGCTTCCACGCAAACTCATTTCGGCCCGATGTACGCACTCCTTCTGATCTATTCCCTTCTGTACATGCCCACCATGGCGCTCACCAACGCACTGGCTTTCCGCCAGATGAAGGATCCCAGCCAGGACTTCGGCAGCATTCGTGGGTTGGGCACCGCCGGATGGATCGTCGCTGGCTTGACCATTAGTGCCTTCAGCCGCCTGGTACCGAACGTGGAGGCGACCGCAGTCCCAATTCGCATCGCTGCCGTCGGTTCCATCCTGTTTGGCATATACGCTTTGACGCTCCCACATACGCCGCCGCTCCGTACCGGCCACGGCTTCAAGATCAGCAGCATCTTCCCGCCCGACGTGTTTGCTCTATTCAAAAATCGCAACTTTGCTATTTTCGCCGTGGCGTCCTTTTTGGTCTGCGTCCCGCTTCAGTTCTACTATGCGTTTACCAATCTTTTCTTGAATGAAATTGGCGTGAAATATGTAGCCGCCAAAATGACCATGGGCCAAATGTCCGAAGTGCTCTTCATGCTTACTCTGCCTTTCTTCTTCAAGCGGCTGGGCATCAAGCGTACGCTCATGCTGGGCATGCTGGCTTGGGTAGCGCGTTACCTAATGTTCGGATACGGCAACGCCGGCACGCTTGCGTGGATGCTCTACCTCGGCATCATCCTCCACGGCATCTGTTACGACTTCTTCTTCGTGATGGGCCAGGTCTATGTCGATCAGAAAGCGCCATCGGCTTTGCGGTCTGCTGCGCAGGGCTTAATGACCTTTCTCACCTACGGCATAGGTATGTTCGTCGGTTCGTTGTTTTGCGGCCGCATTGTGGAGATATATAAAACCGCGGGGCCCGATGGCTCCGTCGGCCATGACTGGCGGTCGATCTGGATGGTGCCGGCCGCCGCGGCGGCAGTCGTACTGGTGTTCTTCGCGCTGGGATTCCGCAACAAGGAAACAACCGTCCAGCCGGTCGCTGTTGCCGAAGCAGGCGAAGCACAGGCTTGATCAGCGCTCCATTACGATAAGCGTTTGAGAAGATCGGTCAGAAACCCGCGAGGGCCGCAGGTAATTCTTCGATCGAATCCAGCAAAAGGTCTGGCTTGGCCGCGCGCAGGCGCTTCTCTGTCGGGAACGGCCCAAGCACGGCGATCGCAGCGCGGACCCCGGCGCGGCGCGCCATCTCCAGATCCTCCGGCGAATCTCCGACGTAAACCGTTTCCGCCGGCCGAAGCTGCATGTGCCGCAAAGCCAGCCGTAGTGGAGCGGGATGCGGCTTGCGCAGACGTGTATCGCCGCTGCAGACCCGCGCCGCAAAATGCTCCCACAATTGAAAGGTGCGAAGCTGCCCGTGAACGCGTTCGCGGTCTCCGCTGGTCACCAGGCCAAGCGAGTGCCGGCGGGAAAGGAGAGAAAGTACACGGCGCGCGCCGGGAAGCAGTTTGGGAGCTTGCTTTGCGTAGTGGGTACGCCACACTCTATCCGCAGCATCCCATTTGCCGCGAGGGATCTTTGCGGCGTGGTATACGCGGTACCAATTCGGCGAATAATGGGCCTCCAATTCCGCCAGCCCCCACGGAACTTCCATCGCGCGAAACATCGCCAGGTACGCGGCGGAATCGGCGGCGTAAGAATCTAGCAGCGTTCCGTCCCAATCAAAGAGAATTCCGCGCAGTAATGACGGCCCTTTATTGATCTTCATCCGATCTATTCTACTGCAGGCAATGAAAAGGGGCGCCAGAAGCGCCCCTTGATTCATTCCGGGTCAATCCGCTTTAGAACTCAAAGCGCAGCGAAAGTTGCGCCTGCCGCGGATCGCCTACGCCAACGCGCAGGAATCCGTCGAAGTTGAAGAGCCCCGGTGTAGAAAGCGGGTTGACGTTGTTTTTGTTGTTGAACGCGTTAAATACTTCGACCTTTGGAATGACAGCGAATCGTTCGCCGAAGCGGAACGGACGGGAGACGCCGAAGTCGAAGGTGAAAAAGGCATTGTCTTTACGAAGAGTATTGCGCTGAATCGTCTCCCCGTCCTGAATGCGATTGGCAACGGAGATTGGCTGCGCGGAGTGGGCCTGCATACGGATATTGCCGTCGATGCCCCACGGCAAAGTCGCTACGGTGTAGAAGTTGAAGCGGTGCCGCTCGTCGCGATCAGAGTAAGAATATTCCGACGCAAGGTCAAACAGATTTGCGTAGCGGAAGGTGAAAGGATCGCGTTCATTGGAGTCGTCGTCGCGGTCGCTCGACAGCGTATAGTTCGCGTCGAACAAGAAGCGGTGGCTCATGCGCTTACGCACGCCAATGGTAAAACCGCGGTATAGCGATTTGGCGGAGCTGACGGTGTCGGTCAGCGCACCGA
Source organism: Candidatus Eiseniibacteriota bacterium (assembly GCA_035607085.1). Classification (GTDB taxonomy): domain Bacteria; phylum Acidobacteriota; class Terriglobia; order Acidiferrales; family UBA7541; genus Acidiferrum. The sequence goes on from DATMZI010000091.1 coordinate 14,672, forward strand.
GATTTGGAAAGGGAGTCGCGAAATTGTGGGAGAAGTCGGGATTCGCGATGCTGCTAAGGTAAGTAACCGTAGCAGCCCCTCCCGATGCGGGAACGCAAACGCCGGTCGGATCCAGAATCAACCCCGCTTGGGCGCAAGTTGAGGCCGCAAGCGCACTGGTACTCTGAGCCACGTTGGGATTGATGAAGCGAGTAAGGTGGACACCCTTGGACCAGGTGAAGTCGGCGTACGCCGCGTAATCGCCTGCGATTTGTTGCTCGTAGCCGACGTTCATGGAATAGATGCGCGGATTGGCGTAGTCCCTGCTAAAGACCGTGACGTCCTCGCCTACGGGTATGCTGCCGGCCGGCGGAGGGTTGTCGATCGGAGCGGCATTTTGGCCAAACGCTGGCGGCGTGCCGAACGCGGAACCCGCAGCGAAAGCTTGTTGTTGAACGCCGTTGGTGGTGATGGCACCCACCTGGGTCAGCATGTTCTGACGCGCATTGAAAATTCCGGCATTGGCGCGCAAGGCCGACTTTCCGTTGCCGAAAATATCCCACGCAAAGCCCAGCCGCGGCTGGAACATCTTGTTCTGGTTATGGATGGTGCCGTCTGAAGGAAAGTTTGCATCGCTGAGATTCGGGCCGTACTCGGTCTGCGACGGAGGAATCACTGGATCGGGAAACTGTTGAGCTTCCCAGCGAAGACCGTAGTTGACGGTGAGATTGCGAGTGATCTTCCAGGTATCTTGCGCGAAGAGAGCAAACTCTTCGTTGACGATGGAAGAGAAGCCGGACTGGTCGAAAGTTTCTCCTGGCGTCGCAGGGCCATGCTGCAGGAACAGAAGGAGCGGGCCGCCTGTGGTGTTCGCTCCGCCCGCGCACCCGGCAGGCGGGACAATAAATGTACCGTCCGGACATTCTTGCACCGTCGGTCCATCCTCCACGTAGTGCATGAAGCCGACGGGACTATCGAAAATGTAGCGGCCGGCAAAAAAGCCGCGGAAAATTTGGGTGTTCTTGGTATGTAGCCATTCGCCGCCGACCTTGAAAGTGTGCTTGCCGTGCACCACGGTGAAGTTATCGCGGATTTGCGTGCGCCACAGCAGCTCATCCACGTTGGGGTTTAGGAAAAAGGGTTGGCCGAAGCGAAAAGTTGGACCAAAACCCATCGCGGTGTCCGGAATGGCATTGGGGTCAACGGTGTTGCGCGGGCGATTCTCACGCGAATACGTGAAGTGCGCTTCATTCACTTTGTTACTGGAAATGGTGCTGTACCAGCTGGTATTGAACACCTGAATCTTGCTCGGTCCCTCGATGCCATTCGCCGTCGTGCCGTAGGTCGGTACGTCAAAAGTCTGGTTGGGGTTCTTGGACCAGTCAAAACTGTAGGACCCGAACAGTTGATTCTTGGAATTAAAGTTGTAGTCCACGCGGCCAAATGCCGAGCCGTTGCGGATGGAATGGTCCACTGATTTGCCGTCGTCTTCACTGAAATTGGCCTGCAAGAAATTCAGAAGCCCTTGCCGCTGGCAATCGGGAGTGGACATGATGAGCCCATCGGTTACTGGCGTTCCATCAAAAACCGGGCTACTTGCGCAAGGAGTGCCGAGCGGTACGCTCAGATTCTTGCGGGTCAAATTTTCGCGAATACCCTCCGCCGATCCAAAGAAGAATAGCTTGCTCTTTACGATCGGGCCGCCAACACTTCCTCCGAATTGCTCGCGGTGGAAGCCTTCGAGCGGTTGTCCGTCGGAAGTGGAAGAGGAAAGCGCCTTTAAACGCTGATATTCAAACAAGCTGCCGTGCAGGTTGTTGGTGCCGGACTTGGTGATGACATTCACCACTCCGCCAGCGGTACGGCCATACTCGGCGTTGGCCCCAGCCGCGACGATCTGGAACTCTTTCACTGCTTCTAGCGTGATGTCCACGGCGGCGCGCTGGCCGCCCATCTGCTCGCCAAAGAAGCCGTTGTTGTAGTCGCCGCCGTCGAGGCTGATGTTGTTGAAAATTCCGCGCTGCCCGTTGATGTTGATTTCGTCACCGTCGGGGCCCTGCGAAATGCTGACGCCGGGCGTCAAGGTGAGCAGGTCCTCAAACTTGCGTCCCAGCACCGGAGTCTGCGCGATGGCGGCTTCGTTCAGTGTCGACGACGACTCGGTCTTGGTCACTTCGATCACCGGAACGTCGGAAACGACGATCTGCTGCGCCACCGAGGAAACTTTCACCGTGACCGGAATCGTCAGCACCTGCCCAACGGTCAAATTCACGTTTTCCTGAAGGATGGTGGTGAATCCGGTCTTGGAGACCGTAAGGGTGTAACGTCCTGGCGCCAGATTTAAGAACTGGAAGTGGCCATCCGCGTTGGTAGTTTCTGTGCGGCTGAAGTTGGTGTCCAGATTCTTGATTTCGACTGACGCCTCGGCGACGGTGCCGCCCCTCTCGTCGAGTACGTCCCCTTGCACGCCACCGGTGGTAAACTGCGCTTGTCCCCAAACAGCTACTGCAAAGAGAAAATACAACGCCACCGAAATGGCGCACGTCATCAATTTTTTCACAATTCCCCCGTCCGCTACCCCGTTCTGCCAGACAAAGAGCTCCAGAGGTTGGAGAAGTCCGCAGAATCCGTGGGTTAGAGTTTACTGGGGAGGAAGAAAGTAACGCAAGCGCCAAGCTGTGGAAAGTCGCAATCCGAACTTTGCTCAACTAAATGAACATTTCGCAGTTGCGTTTGCGACCGAATCAGCCGGCGCAGTGGCGCGCCGGAATGTTGTCATCGCGATCGAATTCCAGGTCCTCAAACGAAGCGGCAATGCCGAACCAACCCGGCATGGCAGCCGGCTCGGTCCGCGTCACTCGGGCTTTGCTGACAATAACTACATTGCCGCGGCCCAGCGGACGGCTCACCAGAACCACTTCCAGTTCGATGGCAGTTTGCGCCGCAAGATTGCGCGGACAAAGAAAGAAGACGCCCGACGAGCTGATGTCGCGCGTAACCAGCGTGATGGGAAAGTCTTCCGCCCGCCCGCCAATGCTGCGGAGCCGTAACGGAAGGTGCAGGCTGGCGCGCGGGTATTCGCGCTGTTCCGGGAATACACCCACAGCATGGGTCGGAACGCGGGCAAAGCGTCGCGCTGGGCTTACAGGACGCAGCGGCATCACGCGCAGCGACGGAACGCGCGGCGCGCCGATGGCCGGTGTGCTGGCTATCGATGGAACTACTTGCGGTCCCCACGAAACTGCTGGAACCGGATGTTGCTCTTCTTTTCTGACAGCTTGACTGGACGCATTCATCTTGCCCTCAGCGCGGTTAAGCCTGCGCACGACTTCAGTTCGCTATACGATAACCCTAATAAACGTTCAACACGAGCCGGAGACCATAGGCGAATCACTGTACCGAAATGGAGTGCGAGGATGCCATTTGTGGAACATAGCCGTCAATCTGTGGAAATCGTTCTAAGTGTCCTATCATCTAACACTTGGTTTTAGTACGGGGTTTACCGAGCAGTGTTCCGATCGGCTTCCATTTTGGTGCTCGACGTTTCGGTCCCTAACCCTTACCTTTCTCTATGGCAACTTCCTTCCGGGTTTCTCCAGGTTTGAAAGAAATTGCTTCTAGGACCGATTCGCCGCGCGGCTTGTCCACGCGGCCGCCTCGGGCCGGTGCGTCGTCTTTGCCGGTGATCGCCAGCTTTTTGGCCGTCTATATCATCTGGGGCAGCACCTATTTTGCGATTCGGCTCGGGCTGGAGTCTTTTCCCCCTTTGCTCCTCGCGGGTACTAGGCATATAGGCGCTGGAGTCCTCCTGTGCCTCCTGTTCCGGAAGAGCGGCACCCGCCCGACCAGGGCCCAGTGGATCACCGCGGCCATTACCGGTGTGCTGCTGCTATTTGCCGGGAATGGGGGAGTATGCTGGGCCGAACAGACCGTGCCCTCCGGAATTACTGCCCTGCTGGTGGCGACCGTAACGCTCTGGATGGTCTTGGTCGACTGGCTGCGGCCGGGCGGGCGTCGCCCCTCGGGGCGGGTTCTGATGGGGATTGTGATTGGGTTTGCCGGCCTCTTGATTCTGGTCGGGCCGGCGCATCTTGGCAACTCGAGCCGCGTGAATCCCGTTGGAGCCGCTGTGCTGGTGCTGGCTTCTCTAGCATGGGCTTGTGGGTCCCTTTATTCGAAGCATGGCGCCTTGCCGAGTTCGCCTCTGCTGGGAGCAGGCATGCAGGCATTGTGCGGTGGCGCGGTGCTCTGGATGGTGGGGTTGCTCTCCGGTGAAGGCGCGCGCTTCCATCCGGCGAGCGTTACAGCGCGGGCCTGGCTTGCCGCTGCCTATCTGGTGGTATTCGGTTCCTGTATCGGGTTCAGCGCCTATTTGTACATTTTGAAAAAGAGCACGGCGGCGCGGGTAGCCACTTACGCGTTCGTGAATCCCGTTGTGGCTCTGCTGATCGGTTGGGGACTGGGCGGAGAAGGGTTGTCGAGCCGGACAGTGCTCGCGGGCGCGGTCATTCTGACCGCCGTAGTGCTGGTAATTACGGCGCCGCACCGCGAGAGCGCCGAAGTAACGGATGCCGTGCCCGTCGCTGGCGAAGCCTAGCCCCATACGGCAGTCTAGTTTGAGCGCGGTTTCCGGATAGCAACTCCATTCGCGTTAAGCTAATTTTGACGGCATGAAGACGGAGCGAAAAGCGGCTGGGGCAGGCAGGCGCGAATCGCGCTACTGGCAGGCCGTCATGTCTCGCGACGGCCGTGCCGACGGAATGTTCTTCTTTGCTGTTCGCTCGACAAGTATTTACTGCAGGCCGAGCTGTCCGGCACGCCGTCCCCTGAAAACCAATACGCTGTTTTTCCAAACCCGGCAGGAAGCCGAGCGGGAAGGCTACCGGCCTTGCCGGCGCTGCAAACCGAACGAGATTCCGGCCGGCGCCGTGATCGTGCAACGCGCGGCGCAAGCGCTGGAAAACGAAATCGACGAACCCGGGAACGTGAACACTCTGGCTCGCAAGCTGGGCGTGCGCACCGAAGCATTGCGGCGCGCATTTCGCCAGCAAACCGGGCTTAACCCGAAAGAACTGGCGGCGGCACTGCGGTTAAAAAGATTCAAGAAACTCTTGCGCGACGGGAGCAGCATTGCCGATGCGCTGTATGCGACGGGCTATGGCTCGGCCAGCCGTGTCTACGAGCGCAGCGACGCGCAACTCGGCATGACGCCCGCGACTTATCAAAAAGGGGGAAAAGGAATGCGAATCAAGTACACGACGGCGAAATCTAGCTTGGGAGAAGTGCTGGTGGCGGCAACGGAGCGCGGCGTCTCCGCCGTTTATCTGGGAGCTGCTGCCGCGAAGCTGGCCGGCGAACTGCGCGAGGAATATCCGCGCGCGGAGATCGCCGCCGAAAAGGGCGGATTTTCCGAATGGGTGGAGGAGATCGTGGCCCGTGTGGAAGGCAGCGCCCCCCGCCGCAACCTGCCTCTGGATTTGCAGGCGACGGCGTTCCAGCGGCGCGTCTGGCAGGAGCTGCAGCGCATCCCGCGCGGTACAACGCGAACATACGCACAGGTAGCGAAGGCTGTTGGCAAACCGAGTGCCGTGCGAGCGGTGGCGAGAGCCTGCGCGACGAATCCTGTTTCCATCGTCGTGCCCTGCCATCGCGTGGTGCGCGCCGACGGCCATCCTGCCGGTTATCGTTGGGGAATTTCGCGCAAGCAAACGCTGCTGGAACGCGAACGCCAGGCAAGGGGCGGAGCCAAGGTCAGCCGCGTGGCTTGATCTTCGTCGCGTTCTTCGGCCAGTCCGGTTTGAAGCGGGATTCTTCGATCCTCAGATTTTTCTTGATATCGCTGTAATGAAAAATGAAGTAGTCGCCAGAACCCGCTTCATAAAATTTCTGTTGCAGGGGCAGCCAGGCCGACTCATCGACCCACATTTCGATTTTGCTGATTTGCGCCCGCACCTGCTCGGTCTTGGGCGTCAGCTCCAGAAGGAGTGTTCTCTTGCCGTCCAGCTCGTGCTCGCCGGAAAATGCTACGTCAAAGCTCTTCTTCAGGTCTTCGCTGCGAGTGCCGAAGCCCAGCCGCACATACTGATCCACCAACGCGCGGTCCTTGCCAAGGTCGTATTCCTCGACGCGATTGATTTTCGGATTGTAGATCGCCAAAGAATTCCCCGCTCGCAGGATGGTCCGCTGATCGGGTTTCGCAAACTCGATGCGCATCTTTTCATCTTTTTTCTGCAACCACATCTGTCCCGATTCTGTGGACGTGTCCTTTACCACGTCGGTGTATTTAATGTGTTCCACGTTCGCCGTGAGAGTACGAAAATCGCGCGCGCCGGCATCCATTCGGTCCAGCGTGGATTCCAGAGTCCATTTTTGCGTGGACTGCGGCTGCGCCAGCCACGGAAAAAACAGCAAAAGCGGAGCCATCGCGCAAAGTCTCAGCTTGTTTTTGCCGGCGGCCTTTGATTGCATAGTCGAACGAGAAGAGAAAATCCCCTCAAATGATCGTAGCACACTGATGAGACGCGCCGTCCACAGCTCAAGTTACCCGGCTGCTAAACCCGGTACGGCAAATTACCTATTTCTTGCGTAGGGTGACCTGATACGCGGTTACGCCGCCGTGCTCATCGCGCACCGCTTCCACATTGGTGATTTCAAAGCGGCCATTTTGCAATGTCGATTGCGCCCGCTGCAACGCCCGGTGGAGTTCGTTCTGCAATTGCGGCATCTGTTCCGGGGGCGTAAGAATCCGCGCGTCGACCTTATAAGTCAGTTGGTCGCCGGTTTGGCTTAGCAATTCGACCTGAGCGGAAGCCGCCGGCATTACGCGCGTGGGCTGGTCGCGAAACCACCGCGCCGGGGTAAGCAGCACAAACACCAGAATCGCAATCACGGCCAAATCGTATTGCCAGGAACCCCGCTCGTACGACCAGAAAAAAATCCGCGAAAGGATTTGACCGGGTCCAGCCATATCAGTCCGCCGGCACTCCATCCACGATCACGCCGTCGCGCATGTGGACCACGCGGTCGAAATAGGTCACCGCTTCCGGATTGTGGGTAATCATGACGACGGTCTGGCCAAGATCTTTGTTCAATTGCCGGAGCATCTGCAAGACAATTTCGGAATTCTTGGTGTCGAGGTTGCCGGTCGGCTCATCGGCCAGCAGGATTTTGGGTTCGTTGATGATGGCGCGTGCGATAGCCACTCGCTGTTGCTCGCCCCCGGACATCTCCGACGGCTTATGGCTAAGACGGCCCTGCAAACCTAGCATTTTGGTGACCACGTCGAATCGGTGCGGATCGAAGCCGTCACCATGAATATATTGCGCGATGGCGATGTTGCCCCTAGCGGTGAGCGTCGGCAGCAGGTTAAAACGCTGGAAAACAAAGCCGATTTTGCTGCGGCGCAGTTTGGTGCGGGCCGCATCGCCCAATTCGGTCAGGTCGTTGCCGTCCACCAGGACTTTTCCCCGCGAGGCTTTCGCCAACCCGCCAATTACATAAAGCAGCGACGATTTTCCACAGCCCGAAGGTCCCATGACCGCCACGGATTCGCCCGGTTGCACTTCAAAATTCACGCCGCGCAGCGCTGGAACCTCGACCTTGCCCGCGTGATAGAGCTTCCAAAGATTTTCCGTCTTGAGTATCGGCTCCACGCTTCGTTTCCCGGGATTCCTTCCCTCAGCGCCCTGCAATGCCACGTAGGGCGCTGGTATTGTAGCTGCGATTGTCATCAACGCCTAGCAAACCAGCCTTTCGCGAATGAATTGCTCAGTCAAACGTTAAAGCCTCCACTGCGTCTTTTTTGCTGGCCACCCAGGCCGGGTAACTCGCTCCGACGACCGTGCCAACCAGCGCGATCACACCGGCCCGCACGATCCATTCGGCGGTGATGCGAATCGACAGCGTCGGAAAAATTTGCACAAAGACGCTGCGCGCCGCATAACTGAGCCCCACGCCCGCCGCGATGCCGCAGAGACAGAGCAGCGCGGACTCCAGCAGCAGCGTACGCACAATAAATGGTGAGTTGGCGCCCAGCGATTTCAGCACCCCGATATCGCGTGTGCGTTCAATCACCGTCGTATACATGGTCAGAAAAACCACCAGCAAACCGATCGAGACGGCCAGAGCGATCATGGCATCAATGAAAATTTGCAGCCCGGGGATATTGGTCGAGGTGTAAATCGAAAGCATTTCCTTGATGGGCCGAACGGTGTAGCCCGGCAGCGCGCGGCCGATATCCTGCATCAGGTCGTCCGTGTGTTCCGGTCGTGTGCACTTGATCCAGAAGATGGAAGCTTTGTCGTGCGCGCCGATCAGGTCCTGTAAGGTCGTGATCGGAACGAAAACACGCGCGCCCTTGCCATGCTCCACAATTCCCGTGACGTGCCAGTCGTTGTTGAAAAGACTGTAGGTGTCGCCCACTTTCAATTTCTTTGCCCGGGCCGCCCAGTCGTCCACCAAAATGTCGTTCGGACCTTCGAAATCGTGCCCGGCGAGAAACACAAAACCACCTGATACAGAGCGGAAACTTTCCGGATCAATTCCGTAAATCACTTCCACGCCACCGGCGGAGTTGGACTGCAACAGCGTAGGCGCGACTTCCTGCACGTACTTCAATTCTTTCAGTTTGTCGGCGATCTTGATGGGCATAGGAGCGCCGCTGAAGCCGAGCAGGATGGAAGCGGCCGGCGGCTGGACGACGATGTCCGCGCCGACACCTTCGATGCGCTTGGCCGTCTCCGCCAGCAGGCCGGTAACTAGGCCGACCACCAGCACGACTAGAGAAACCTCGACGGCAATTGCCAGCACGCCGATCAGCGTGCGCACCGGCCGGTGAAAGAGATTACGTACCAGGAGTTCTCCCATCATTGTTGGTTGCCCTGCGTTGCAGATTTCGCAGCCGGGCGGCTAGCGGTTACGCGCACCAGTTCTGCGCCGACCGGCTGAGTGAGCTGAAAACGCGCTGCTTCCAGCTCGCTATTGAGAACGATTTTGGTGATCTGAATATCCAGCTTGTAGTCGTCGTGTGGCCGGTCGATGCGCACGGTGCGAGGAAACTGCGCCGGGCCATTGGTGGGGAGTGGAGCATCCGTGAGCGGCTGCCAATTGGTGTAGCGCACATCGGAAAGCAGCACACCCTTCGGGCCAAAAAACTGCAAGCGCGCGACGCTCAGATCCGCGCGGTCGAACCAGATCTTGCGGTAGATTTCCGTAGACCGGCCCCCGCGCAATTGCGTGAGCACATAGTAGCGCGCGGTTTCGTCATTGAACTCTTCGAGCAGCACCGTTTCTTCCTTACGAATCTCCTGCCAAAGCAGAGCATCGAGCAAGTGTTGCGGCCGCAAATTCTCCAGCGGCTTTTCGCTCGTCCGTTCCAGGGCCACTTCGCCTATCAGAAATTTGTTCTTGGTCGGCAGCCACACGTGAAATTCATTGCCGTCGCTGGCCATATCAAAGATGTTCTTGCCGATCACCGGAGCCTGCCCCACCATGCGAACGTTCGCGGGCCGCGCCGCCAACAGAAATGCCTTCACCTCGTGGTACTCCTGAATCAAGCCGGAGTATTTCGACCCCGCCGTGGTTTTCAGCTCAACGGTCGAATTCACGGTAGTCACACCGGCCGCGAGCGCGTTGTAGCTCTCGAGTAGTTCTTCGCGTGTCGCGTCTTTGGCCACCGGACGCTCTGCTTGCGGTACCGGCCTGTTTTTGGAGATGTTCCCCCCACACCCGCCGGAAATGGCCGCCAGTGTCGCAGCCACCATCCATAATTTGGCTCGTTTTCTCAGTGATTTCGCCACATTTCAGCCTAAATGAAGCAATCTAGCAACCACTCGTAAGGCCGTCAATTCGAATGATTCCCCGGTCGTACCGGCCGGCGTCAATTCGGCCGGGCAATATGCACGTTAAAGGACTGCGCCGCAGGTCGCAGCCGCCGCACTACCTCGCTCGGCCACAGCGTTTCACTGAGCAGCGTCACCCAGCCGTCGTCCAGTTCGCAGACCGCGCAGAACGAATAGCGCTTGTAAGCTCCTTGATAGGCGTCCACGCCGCGGCCGGAAAGCTCGCCGGCGAGTGCCGGATCTTCGTCCTTCGTGCGCTCGCCGCTGCGCAGGCCGAAAGTCTCTGCCGCAAGACGTTCAAACAGCAGCTGCAACTGCTCTTGCGCGGGTTGAGAAATCGCCAGGCTGCGTGAACCGGTTTCGCAAAATTCAATCTCGTGGCTGGCGCAGTAATCACGCACTCGGTCGAGATGGCTGAAAAAGTCCAGTACGAAGGGTTCACCATTCGCCAGCAGAGGAAACGCCGCCGCCCAAAATTCCGCGGCCGCTTTGCCCCGCACCGGCTCGCGGCTTTCCGTTTCCAGCAGCTCCAGCCCGACGGCCTTGACGTCCGTGCCCAGATCGAGCGCCTGCACGTCCAGCGAAAATGCGGGCAGGTCCAGCGGTTCGCAGGCCGCTGAACCGTTTGCCGGTCCGCTCATTCCTCGTGTTCCACTTCAGGGAATTTCGAGTGAAATTCGGGCGACTGCTTGCGCACTTCGACCCAATCGAAGAATGCATCGGGGTTTTCCAGCCAGATGCGAAACCAGTTGGCGATTTCCCCTTTTTCCTCTCTCTTGTGGGCTTCCACTTTGCGATTGCGGGCGATCATCTCCGCTCGCCGTTTGCCGAGCCGCGCAATCTCCACGACGCGCTCGGCCGCGGCTTTTTCTCCGTGCACGCGGAATCGCCGTAGCAATTCGTCAAGGCGCATCAGGCTGACTTCCGCGTCGCCCAGTGTTTTAAAATGCAAAAGGTCTTCGAACTCTTCCTCGAATTGGTCTTCGGCTTCTTCCTGTTGCGTCAGGGCGACTTTCCATCCGGCGGATTCCAGGACTTCGACGATGTAGTCGGCGCCGGTCTTGCCTTCAGCGCCGTGGTCCGCCAGAAGTTTTCTGCGCAGCTGTTCGATTTCCGCGGGAGTCCATTTTTCTGCGCCGATCGCTGCAGCGGCCCGCAGGATCATGGCCTTCTTGGTCTGCAGAACTTCGGTCATTTGCCAGAGCCTTTGCGCTTCTTGCCTTGAGAATTTTTATGCGTAGCCTGCGCTGGCGGAGCCGGCGGAGGATCGGCGGGCTGCCCGGCCAGCAGGCGGCGATAGCGGTTCACGTTTTGGTTGTGCTCAGCCAGCGTCGCGCCGAAAAAATGTCCGCCCTGCGTGTTGGCCACAAAATACAAGAAGGGCGTTTGCGCAGGCGCGAGTGCAGCGCGCAAAGAAATCGCGCCGGGGTTGCCGATCGGCCCAGGAGGAAGTCCACCGTGCATATAAGTATTGTACGGGGATTCCACGTGCAGGTCTTTAGTGGTCAGCGTTCCGCTATAGCGGCCATCCTGCTCGAGCGCGTAGATCACGGTCGGGTCGCACTGCAGCAGCATCCCTTTCCTGAGGCGGTTCTCAAAAACGCCGGCGACCAGCAGCCTTTCCTCCGGCTTGGGCGTTTCACGTTCGACCAGCGAAGCGAGCGTAACGGTGGAAAGCAGCGGATTGCCGCGCGGCATGACTTCGCCTGCGCTACCGGTATTTGCCGCCGGCGCGATCTGTGTCCACTGCTCACGAAATTTCCGCGTCATTTCCGCGGCCAGTTCTTCGGCGGAAGGGTGGCGAGGCAAATTGTAAGTTGCCGGGAAGAGGAAGCCTTCCAGCGTCTTGGCCTGCGGCGCCAGATCGCGAATGAGGTCCGGATTTCTGGCCGCCGCCAGGAAATCGTCCGCCGCCAGAAATTTGTCGGCTTCCAGTTCCCTGGCGATGTCAAACATGGTTTCCCCTTCACGCACCGTGAATGGCCGCTGGTATACATTGCCGTTGGCGATGGTCCAGAAAACTTCTTTGCCGGCGACCGGATGATCGAAGAAATACTCGCCGGCTTGTAGCGTGCGCTTGGGATGGCGGCGGGCGTAAATTTCAAATGCGATGGCGTTGCGGACGATCCCTTCCTTTTCGAGCAGCCGCGCCACGCTGCGGCGTGAAGTTCCATGGGGAATATCCAGGAAAGCGCCTCCGGCAGGATAGGTGCCGAAGGGTTTTTCCACGCAGTACCAGAAATAGCCGGCCGCTGCGGCTGCGATCAACAAGAGCAGGATGAAAAGCTTGGCCAGGGATTTCATTCCATGCCGCCCTCCGCTGTGGGGGTTTGGCGCTCCAGATAATCGCGCAAGATGATAGCTGCGGCCATCGAATCCACGGAAACTCTTTCTGTCATCTTCTTCCTGGATGCCGCGTCGCCGGCCTTCAATCGGCGGCCGAATTGTTCTTCGAGCTCCCGTTCCGCTTCCCAGCTGGTCAGCCGCTCATCGAGCATCTCCACAGGCACGCCGATCTGTTTGCGCACACGCTGCGCAAAACGTTCGGCCTCGTCCGCCATATCGCCCCGCGTGCCGTCGAGCCGCAGTGGCAAACCGACCAGAATGAATTTCACGAAATGATCGCGCACCAGTTCGCGCAGGCGCCGCATGTCTTCATTGCGATTGATTCGTTCGAGCGTGGCAAGCGGCTGCGCCAAACCGTGCGGGGCGGCTGCGACAGCCAAACCGATGCGCGCGCGGCCATAGTCGATCGCAAGTATCTGAGCGCCGGGAGCCATGCCCTTTCTCTGATTGGGAATCAAGTAAATTTGCACGCTCCTTGATGATATCCGATCCTCTGGGGGACAAGTTCCGTTCGCACACAGCGTGATCTAAGTCAAAAACGTCCTAATCAGTCAAAGTCAGAGCCTATGCATTATTAAGGCTCTTATATGTAGCGCGAGCATATACTGACAGCGGTACATGACGGTCATCGAAGCACTCCTGTCTAGCCCCTTAACCACGCCTCTCTGGAATTCGACGTTCGACGCCGACAGGAACGTGCGCTATTGGAGATAGTCGGACGAACATTCAGCGCGTGAAAAGTACATCAAAATATTTCTCGCGGTATTCTCCAGCACGAGTGCCGTCGCCAGTCCGGGCAATCTGGACCCACTATGCCGAACGCTTGGAAGGCTCTTCTAGCATCTGCGGTGATCGCGATTGCCCTTCCCATAGTGAACTATTCTGGACTGACGGAGAAGGCGGTAGACCAAAAAGGGAATGGACCCGGCTCCTGAGCCAACAGGAGCCCGTATGGGCAAAAAATGAGCGTGACGCTCAGCTCGATATCGAAAGCGAATTCAGCAGAATCCAGGAAGCGATCGCGCAAACGACCAAAGATGACGCTGACAAATTGAGAAGCCTGGCAACTGGCCTCCCCGCCAGCCGTTCCGCCCAAGCGATACCCGGCCTAAAAAAAATAAGCTCATTCATGGCTTGCGGCCGCGGACGCCGGTTTGCCATTGCTGCCAATAACCCAACAGCTGCATCTGCTGGTCCAGACCGGTTTGCTTGACGATAGCGTCTAGCTCGGCGCGCGTCAGGCGCTTGCCGATCGGTTCGGTACGGTCGGCAATCCCCCATGCTGTCAGAGCGGCGATCACTGCGTTCATTTTCAGTTCGCGCTGATCCACTTTGTCGAAAGTGTCGGACGCCGCGTGGTAGTTGGCTAGATAGTTGGATATTTCCTGGTTGGCGACAAACGTCGGAACACCCTCGAGCAGAAAATCGAAGTTGTCGGTACCGAACGATGCGTCGGCGGTGTGTTGGTTGACACTCCATGTTTCGAGCGGTTTGAGGATTTGGTTAAGCCCGGGCTCAGTGTCGCTGCGGCCGCCGAGCGAATAACCTGAAACGCGGCCGCTGCCGGCATCAAAAATGATTACCGCTCGAATTTTGTCCAGTTCGGCGGCGTGGGATTTAACATAGGCGAAAGAGCCGATGGTACCCTGCTCTTCGCCGCCGAACAGAACGAAGCGGATGGTCCGCTTCGGCAGCGCTCCCATCGCTTTGATTGCTCTTGACGCTTCGATCACCAGCGCAGCATTGCATCCATTGTCGAGCGCTCCGGTGCCAAGCTCCCATGAATCCAAGTGCGCGCCCAGGATCACCACTTCCTCGGGTTTTTCGTAGCCGCGGATTTCGCCGACTACATTTTCTTGTTCTGCCGGCCCGCTGACTTCGTTGGGCATGGTCAGTCGGGCGCGCACTTTACCGGGATTTCCGGCGACCAAGCGGGCAAGGCGGAGAGCATCTTCGCGTGCCACCACGGCTTGCGGAATCTTGTCGACCTCTCCGTTCAGTGCATTTGTATGGCGGTAAAGCAGCAGCCGCTCGCGCGCGCCGGTCCACAAAATTGCTGCCGCGCCGTCCTTCACAGCACGAGCGATGATTCCCGGCGGGCGCATGTATTCATTGAAAAGATCCGGCCAACTGGAACCGATCTCGCTGCGGACCAGCAACAGCGCACCTTTGATGCTGCCAGCTCGGGAAATTTCGGCTTCGCTGCCGTCGCCGATGTCGATGACATTGGCTTCGATGCCATCACGCGGAGTGGCAGGTCCCCAACCTTCGGATACAGCGCGGATTGCTGTACTCGTTGTGGCCGGAGTCGTGATCGTAAGGCGGGTGGCCCCTTCTTTCCAGGTGACGGGCAAGGTGTATTTTTCCGGGTGGACATCCACGCCGGCGGCGCGGAATCCGGCGACGCCCCACTGGACGGCTTTTGCCATTTCCGGAGTGCCGGTGACGCGGCCGCCGATTTCATCGGTGAGCTTGCGCAGATTTTCGATCATCGGCGAATCGCCCAAAATGATCGGCATCAGTTTTGCCGCGGCCTGCGCGCAGGAAGAAGCATCCGTCGCCGAACACGCGGCCGCAGTTTGCGACGCTTGCAGTTTGCTGAGCGCGTCCGTTTGCGACGGCGACAGTTGCGCGCGCGAGGGAACGGCGATAGCGGCCATCGCGAAGGTGACGAGCATCATTGGGACCACAGAAATCGCACGTGCCATACAAGCCTCGCAGTTCGTTAAGAAAATCAGCCGGCAAACGGCGCGGAGATTATAGCTGTTCAGCGACGCAATCTGTGACGCGGGCGACCTGGGCCATTTCCGTGACATCGTGTGCGCGAATGATGTGCGCGCCGTTGAGGATGGCGGCGGAAACAGTGGCCGCAGTGCCCCAGAGCCGCTGGTCGGGCAGAGCGGGCTTGCCGTTTCTTGCCAGCGTCGCGCCGAGAAAGCCTTTGCGCGAAGTGCCCACTAGAATCGGAAAATCCAACTTTGCGAGAGCAGACAAATTAGCGAGCAGTTCGTAATTTTGCGAAAAACTTTTGCCGAAGCCGATGCCGGGATCAATCACGATCTGCGATTTCGCTAGGCCAAATTTTCTGGCGACCGAGATGGAGTGGCGCAGACCTCCGGTAACATCCTGCAAAACGTCGCGAGCAAACCGACCCTTCTGCATGGAGCGCGGATTGCCGCGCATGTGCATCAAGATGAGCGGCGCGCCGTGTTTGGCGGCGACTTTCGCGATACGCGGATCGCCGCGCAGTCCGGAAACATCGTTGAGGATTTGGGCGCCGGCGCCGAGCGCGATTTCCGCGACGGCGGATTTCTGGGTATCCACGGAAACGGGAATTTTCAGCCTGCCGCGCACCGCTTCCAGTACTGGCAGCAGCCGTCGTAATTCTTCCGGCGCGGAAATCCCTTCCGATCCCGGGCGTGTGGACTCCGCTCCGATGTCAATAATATCCGCTCCATCGCGCTGCATCGCGAGAGCTTGTTTCAGAGCAAGTTTTGGATCAAGAAATTCTCCGCCATCGGAGAAACTGTCCGGCGTGATATTGAGCACGCCCATGATGAGCGTGCGTTCGCCGAGTCGCAAAATTCCGGAACGCAGATGCAAGCGGAAGAGTTTTCGTTTGTACATTCAGTCGCAGGACGCGGCAGGGAAATTTAATCCAGGTCGAAGTCGCGTATAGGTTTGCCGGCCGGCGCGTCCTTGGCTTTTTTCATGCCTTCTTCAAACTTTTTCGCGAGGATATCTTCCTTATTTTGCTCCTGGAACCAGGAGTCGGCGAATTTGTCTTCGCGCTGGCGCTGCTGTTCCTGCAGAATGCTGGAGGTTTGTGTGAGGTCCACATCGGGGCCTTTTTTGGCTGGCACTTCGTGCGAGAGGACCGCGCCAAAAACCGGGTCCACCACCAGTTTGGCGTGGCAGCACGGGCACATCACGTTGAGGTTGTCGACGCCGCGTTTGCTCATGGGGCCATTGTACGACCGCGCGGCGCGAGAGGAAAGCGGGCGAATTCGCAGGGAGCCAGTGGCCCCCGCCCCCGATGTTTTTCTTCGAAGGGTGGCACTTACAGGACTTACAGGCGCAAGAGTGAAAAGTGTGGGGCGAGAGTGGGTGTTTCTCCCATTTGACCAAGATCATTTTCGGGCCATAGACTGCTGTCGATGAAACACAAGCAAGTAAGAAAGGCTTTCTCTCGGCAAAACTTCCGTTAGATGAAGGGCTAATTTCACTGTCGCGCCGTGCTGGGTCTCACTCATTCCTGACGAACCCAGCCAGCCACAATTCCTACTTGCTGCTGCTGCACTATCTACAAGTGTTCAGCGAGGAATGGTTTGGCAGATCCTCGCACCAGCTCAGAATCCTTGATTGGGGATGTAGCAAAGGATTTTGCTCATACCTTTTGAAAAAACAGGGCTTTGAAGTCGTGAGTTGCGACATCGAAAGAAATGATGCGGAGAAAATTAATGTTATTCCGCTGCGACGACATGGTTCTCAGTATGGGAGTGCTTGAACACGTCCAAGATGATCTAGGGTCTCTGAAAGAAATACGCCGCATCCTAAAACCGGAGGGCTTGTTGTTTTGCTTTTTTCTTCCATTTGTTGGTTCATGGACGCAATACGTGATGCGCAGCCGTGGAGACAATTACCACGATCGGCTGTACACAAAGCGCGGCGTCCACGATCTCTTGAACCACTCCGGATTCAAACTGATTGATATTTGGCATCGGCAGCTGTTCCCCAAAAACTCCGTACATTACCCCGCCTACCATTTTTTCGAAACCGTGGACCAGGCCATCGTACGCTTTACTCCTCTGCGACTACTGACTACCAATATAGAATTTGTCGCGGCGCTAGATGACAAGGCCTAGAAAGCCGCTGACTCCACACGCAGAAAAAATGAACCGCGCGGCGGTGCTTTATTTTTTGGCCATGATCGGACGGATCTTCGCCTAGCGTAGCGTTCCCGTTACCAACAAAGGCTGTTTTGTGTACCCCGCGATCGTGCCATAGGCGGCACCCCGGACTGGGGAAGAATCAAGGCCAGCTCAATGCCACAGCGCCCGCAGGGTTTGCCGTTATTCGGCGGGTTCGGGGTAGAGGGGGCGGGCAGCACGCTCGGAGCGGCCGACGGCGGCTTGGCGGACGCCGGATTCGTGGCGATCGTCCAGGCGGCCGAAGATCATTTTGCCAGCGGGCGTCTGATGCACAGAGGTGACGAGGATGTCGACGGTTTTGTTGATGAGGCGGCGAGCGCCGTCGACTACGACCATGGTGCCATCTTCAAGATAGGCTACGCCCTGATTGACCTCCTTGCCTTCGCGCAGGATGAAGACGCGCATGCCTTCGCCGGGAAGGACGGCCGGACGCAAAGCGTTCGCAAGAAGATTGATGTTGAGGACGCTGATACCCTGAACGCTAGCGACCTTGTTGAGATTGAAATCGTTGGTGACGATCTTGGCCTGAAAGCGGAGGGCGAGTTCGACCAGCTTGCGATCCACGTCGCCGGTCTGGCCGGGGACGTCCTCGATGATGCGCACTTCGTGGGACTGCAGCTTCTGGATGCGCTGCAGGACTTCGAGGCCCCGGCGTCCGCGCTGGCGGCGGAGACTGTCAGGCGAATCGGCGATGGTCTGGAGTTCATGCAGGACGAACTGCGGAACGAGGAGCGGACCATCGAGAAAATGGGCTTCGCAAATGTCGGCGATACGCCCGTCAATGAGAACGCTGGTGTCCAGGAGCTTGCCGTCGCTGTGAACGGACCTAACGCCGGGACGAAGTCCGAACCAGGCGTTGAGCGAGCCGGTTTTGAGCGAACCAAACTTACGAGCGCCGAGTACCACGCCGGTATAGCCAAAACCAAGAAGCGCCGCATATTCGAAGAAAGACTTGGTGGATTCCTGCTCGGAGGTGCGGGCAATTATGGCCGAGACCAGGAGCGCCGCGAGCGCGCCCAGGATGCCGCCAATCGCGCCGCCGAGAAGTCCTGTAGACACCGAGCGCCTGAGGCGATGCTCGGCCACGAAAACAACCAGTGCAAGAGCCAGACCAGAGGCAGCGGCAAACCAACCGTGAAGACCGAACGGCGAAAGACTGCTAGCAATCGCTGCGGCAGCACCGGCGAGACAACATCGAAAGAGCCAAAGATTCCCGTCGCGTGAAAAGCGCGAAGCGTGCGAACTCCAGGCAAGGTTCCGCGACGGCTGAAGGGAATCCTGAGAGTCGGACGCCAGCGGCGCCTGAGGTTCGGGCAAAGTGCGGTTCATGTTCAGCAGCGGGGTTTGTAAGCACCGACCCCGAGCGACCTTTCAGCGCGGGGTTGCTAAGTTCAGCGTGTGAGCCGATTCATCACAAGCCCGAACCCCGACACCTTTGTAGTGCTGCAGCACTGCAAAATCGGTACCGCGATCCGCCAAGGCCGTGGACTGAGTGGCCGGAGCAAGTATTTCAACAACCTGACATGCCCTGATTTCCTATATACGCCCGCCGCTCGTGGACGTCAATACATAGGCAAGCGGCTCGGGGAGAGCGAGAAAGCTCAGGGAGCGTAAATGCGGGGCACGCGGGCGCTTACTGCGCAGAGAAGGTCAGAGGTGACGGTACCGATGCTGCGTGCCACGAGATTGGCGGCGAGGACCTGGTCTCCGTCGGAGCCATAGATGGTCGCGATATCGCCGAGAGCCACATTCGGGACGTCGGTAACGTCGGCCATGGTGACGTCCATGGAGATGATGCCAACGATGGGAGCGAGGACGCCGTTGACGAGAACGTTGCCCTGGTTGCCAAGAGAACGGTGGATCCCGTCGCCGTATCCGGCGGCGAGAACGGCGATTTTGGAAGAACGCTGAGGCAGGAATTTTGCGTTATAACCGACTCCGTCGCCGGCGTGTACCTGGCGAATGTTTATGATGCGGGTGCGCAGGCTCATGACAGGCCGCAGGGGAAGCTGCTTTTCGGCTTCGGTGCGGCGTTCGATGGGATCGTAGCCAGGATGGTAGCCGTAGAGAATGGCGCCGGGGCGAACCATGTCTGCCCAGGTTTCGGGGCGAGAGGCGATGGCGGCACTGTTGGCAAGGTGAATTAGGCCGGGATCGATGCCCAGAACGCGCAAGCGTTCGACGGCACGATGAAAACTTTCTTCCTGTTCGCAGGTTTGCGACGCGACGGGTCCTTGAAAAACTTCTGAAGAGGCGAAATGGGTGAAGACGCCCTGGAGTTTGAGGCGCCGGGATTTTTCGTACTGGCGGGCGAAGCAGTCGATGTCAGTAGGGGCGATGCCGAGGCGGTTCATGCCGGTATCAATTTTCAGGTGTATGCCGACGGAGCGTTGGGCCAGCTTGCGGCGCGCTGCGGCCGATTCGAGGGCAGCAAGTTGTTCGCAGCGGATGATGGCGGGAGCGATTTTGTT
Organism: Candidatus Eiseniibacteriota bacterium; assembly: GCA_035607085.1. Classification (GTDB taxonomy): domain Bacteria; phylum Acidobacteriota; class Terriglobia; order Acidiferrales; family UBA7541; genus Acidiferrum. The sequence continues at coordinate 34,238 of DATMZI010000091.1, forward strand.
TTTGAGGAGCTGGTCTTCTTCACCGGGCCAGAAACTGGTGAGTGCCAGGATGGGTTTGCGGACGCCGGCTTTGCGGACGGCTTCGCCTTCGGCAGCGCCAGTGACACCGAACCAGTCGGCACCGGCTTTTTCAAGGTGCTTGGCGACTTGCGGGCCGCCATGGCCATAGCCGTTGCCTTTGACGATGCACAGGATTTTTCGAGGCGACTTGCCCGGCTCGGATTTGGGGTTCACGAAATTGCGGATGGCCTGGAGATTGTGAGTGAGCGCCGAGAGAGAGATTTCAGCCCACACCGGGCGGCCTTTGACATTGGCGGATTTTTTTTGAGCGGTCATCGGGATTCCAGAGAAACTTCTATTTTAGAACATCGACGTACACGTGTCCGAATGGCGGAAAACGTGAAGCGAGAAAGACAACAGGGCAAAATGCACGGGAAGTGCCAGCGGTTTGCGCGTTGCAGCGGAAGAAGTTAGGCGAAAATGACAAAGCGGCGATGGCCGTTCATGTGTCAAGCAGGACCCGGATTTGCCAAAAACGCACAGTTCCCAATCGCACAGCGCATTTGAAAAGGGGGATTCTCAGCGGCAGCTGGTGGAACTTACGCTGTGAAAGCGGGAGCAGCGCTCGCGCAATCCAAAAGAGGCATGGGCAGGTCGGGGAGCAGCACTGCTGCGCCTCTTACGACGGAAAAGACCACGGCATAAAGCCGGGGAAGGGTTACATGTCGTCGGGGGCGAATTGGGAGAAAGCGTCGGGGGCTGCTTCTTCGAAGCGAGTGAGGCGGCTGCGGAAGACAAAGCGAACCTTGTCGGTGGGACCGTTACGCTGCTTGGCGACCTGGATTTCGGCCTGGTCGCGCTCTTCCGGGGCGGCATCCATTTTTGCCCAGTGTGGCCGATAGATGAACATGACCACGTCGGCGTCCTGTTCGATGGCGCCGGACTCGCGCAGATCGGAAAGTTGCGGGCCGCGCTCTTCGCGTTCGGGAGCGCGAGTGAGCTGACTGAGAACGAGTACCGGGATCTGGAGTTCCTTGGCGAGGCCCTTAAGGCCGCGAGAGATGCTGGAGACTTCTTCCTGGCGATTGTTGAAGCGTCCACGGCCGGTGATGAGCTGGAGATAGTCCACGATCAGGAGCGAAAGGCCCTTGTCGCGCTTGAGGCGGCGAGCTTTTGCGCCGATTTCGAGAACGCTGGTGGAACCTGCGTCGTCAATCCAAAGAGGAGCGGCGGAGATCTGGCCAAGCGCTTCGGTCATGCGGCGCCAGTCTTCGCGGCTGAGGTGGCCGGTGCGGAATTTGTGGGCGTCGATTTGCGCGACGGAGGCCACCAGGCGCTGGAGGAGAGATTCCTTGGACATTTCCAAGCTGAAGACCGCGACGGGGAGTTGCGCGCGGATAGAAATGTTTTCGGCAAGATTAAGGGCCAGAGCGGTTTTTCCCTGCGAAGGACGGGCAGCGAGGATGAGCAGCTCGGAGTTCTGGAAGCCGGAAAGAAGCTTGTCGAGCTCGGCATAGCCCGTAGAGACGCCGGTGATGCTCTTGCCTTCGCGAAAGATTCTTTCGAGGCGCTCAAAGTTGTCGCGAACGATGTCCTTAATGGGAAGGAGGCCGGCTTTCACGCGGTCTTCGGCGAGCGCGAAGATGGAGGATTCTGCGCCGTCGAGGATGGCGTCGGCGCCGTCTTCGCCTTCAAGAGCACGCTGCTGAATATTGTGCGTGGCGTGGATCAGATTTCGGAGTAGCGCTTTTTCGCGAACGATGCGCGCGTAGTGTTCGACGTTGCTGACGCGCGGCATGCCATCGGCGAGCGAGGCGAGATAGGGAGCGCCGCCCGAGGCTTCGAGCTCGCCAACACGATGCAGCGATTCGGTGAGAGTGACCAGGTCGATGGCCTGCTGGGACTCGCCGAGGGCGATCATCTGATTAAAAACACGACGATGCTGTTCGAGGAAAAAATCTTCGGGCTTGATGTTTTCTATAGCAGCGTTGAGGGCGTGATTGTCGAGAAGAATGGCGCCGAGGATGGAACGTTCGGCGTCTAGGTTCTGGGGAAGAGGGCGCTCGAGCGTGGCGGAGGCAGACATAGAGATAGTTTGTTTTTCGCCTTTTCTTCGCTTTATAACATTTTGGCCTTCGCCACGCAAGCGTTTGATGGTTTTCGCAATTTCCGTGGAGCTGGTAGCGAAGGATTACGTGCATTGTGAGTGTGAGAGTGCGGCGCGTCAATCCGGGTGCTGTGCAAAATCTTGCAGGACGGTGCAAAACGGTGAGAAAAATATTTTGCGTGACCCGGTGTGGCATGATAATGCGCGCAAAATTTCAGCGCGGCGCGGAGGATCGATGAACAAGAAACATTTTTCAAAACATGTTGTCAGCAAAAGCGCGACCGAAGCGATTTTTCTGCTGCTTGCCGTGATTCTTGCGACGAGTTTCGCGCCTGCAGCGCTTGGACAGGCTGCGACCGCGAGCGCCGCGGCGCATAAGACGGACCATTCGCAAGCAGAACAGCATGCGCGCAGCGTAGCGAAGCAATGGCTGGCGCGCGGAATTCCCGGAGTAACTCTGGCGGTTACGGTGGACGGGCGGGTGGTCTACGCGGAAGGATTCGGATATGCGGACCTTGAGCAGCGCGTGCCGGTGTGGCCGGGAACAAAGTTTCGCATTGCCAGCGATTCGAAACCGCTAACGGCGGCGGGTCTGATGCTGCTGGTGGAACAGGGAAAGATCGATCTGGACGCGCCGGTCCAGAAATACGTTCCGTCCTTTCCAGACAAAGGAGCAAAAATTACGCCGCGCCTGCTGGCGGGACATCTGGCGGGGATCCGCCACTACCAGGACGATGAGTTTCTGATTTCGAGGCACTACGATTCGGTGGTGGAAGGATTAAAGATTTTCGCAGACGACCCGCTGGTGTCGCCGCCCGGGAAGGAGTTTCACTACTCGAGCTACGGATTCAATCTGCTGAGCGCCGTGATTGAATCTGCCGCCCGAGAAGATTTTCTTTCCTACATGCATGAGCGCGTATTCATTCCGCTGGAATTGCGGCATACCACGGAGGACCAGACTACGGAGATCATCGAACAGCGTGCGCGGCCTTACCGGAAGATGAGAGACGGAACGGTGAAGAACGCGCCCTTCGTTGACAATAGCTACAAGTGGGCGGGCGGTGGATTCCTGTCAACAGCAGAGGATCTGGCGAAGTTTGGATCAGCGCTGCTGCAGCCGGGATTTCTGAAGCCGGAATCACTACGATTGCTATTCACGTCCCAGAAGACGACAGATGGCAGTGAGACGGGATATGGAATTGGATGGTTCATCGGGAAATCGAAATCGGGACAGAAAATCTATGCACATGACGGCGGCGCGGCGGGCGGAAGTTCGCGACTGATTCTCTATCCGGATGCGCATATGGTGGTGGCGATGATCTGCAATTTTGAGGGCGATGGCGGATGGCAGGCGGAGGAAGTGGAGTCTGTAGGCGAAGCGTTTGCGGAGAAATAGGCGCGCCCACGCGTAAAAAAAGGGGCACGGATGCCGTGCCCTTAGAAAACCACGAGGCGCTTCAGGCTTCTTTCTCGACCGTGACTTTGATGACGGCGGTAACGTCGCGGAAGACTTTGACCGTGACGTCGCGTTCGCCAATGGCCTTGATGGGCTCGGTAAGCTGGATCTGGCGCTTGTCGATTTTGAAGCCTTGCGCCGCCAGGGCTTCGGCGATGTCGGCGCTGGTGACGGATCCGAACATCTGGTCGTTCTCGCCGGTTTTACGCGCGAATTTGAGGGCGACACCATTGAGCAGGCCGGCCTGCTTTTGCGCCGCGTCGAGCTCGGTGGCGGTTTTCTTGGCCAGCGAGGTGCGGATGCGCTCGAGCGCTTTCATGTTGCCCGCCGTGGCTTCAATACCCAGCTTGCGCGGCAGAATGAAATTGCGCGCGTAGCCCGGCTTGACGGTGACCACGTCGCCGCGGTGACCGAGTTTGTCTACGTCTTCCTGAAGAATAATCTGCATGAGCGTGTTCCTTTTCTATCGCAAACTCTTGGACTTACTAAGGCCGGGCTAGAGCCCGGCTAGAAAAACCTGCACCGACTGAAGTCTGTGCTACTAAACCCGACACCCGTGACACGCCTGAGTGCTTTGACTTCCGCACTGGAGCTTTAAGAGTGAGGCTGCGGCGGCTGTGGCTTTTGCGCTTCGACGGCGCGCGGAGCGGAGCTGCCCGCAGCGCTGCCGGCGAACGGCAGCAAGGCGATGTTGCGGGCCCGTTTGATCGCCACGCCGAGCCAACGCTGATGACGAGCACAAACTCCCGTCATGCGGCGCGGCAGAATTTTGCCGCGTTCCTGGACGAACTGGGAAAGAATGTCGGCGCGCTTGTAGTCGATCAGATCCATCTTCTCGACACAGAACTTACAGACTTTCTTTTTACGGAAAAACTGGCGCTTGCCGCGGCGAGGACCGCCCGGACCACCGCCAGGGCCGCCTTCACGGCGTCCGCCGCCACCACCACCGGGGCCGCCTTCGCGGCGCGGGCCGCCACCACCACCGTGACCGCCTTCATGGCGCGGCGCTTGGTGCGGGGCCGAAGCCTGCGGAGCGGACGGTTGTGAAGCGGGCGGCGCTGGAGGTGTTTGATTTTGTTCGTCTGGCATAACTTTTTACCCTTTCTTTCGGAAACCTGTTTACGGCGGCCCGGCGGTGCCGGAACGCCAAAATTGTCGTTATTTGCGGTCCGCCACCAGCAGCGAGACCGGTCAGCTTGCTGCTGCCTGCTGTTCGGTCGGCTGCGTCGGGGAAGGCGCGGGGCGCTTCGGACGGCGCGCGGCGCGCTTTTCGCGGATGCCGGAAAGCTTCTTCTGACGCTTGATGTCCTCATCGAGGCGAATGGTCAGGTACTTGATGACTGAATCCTGCACACGCAGACGGCGTTCGAGTTCGGCCAGCAGCTCGCCGTGATTGGTACGAATCTGGAAATAGACGTAAATGCCTTCGCGGTGCTTGGCCACGCGATACGCCAGCTTGCGTGTGCCCCAGTGTTCGGTTTTTTCGATCTTGCCGCCCTTTTCACTGCAGGCGTGCTCGACCACGTGCTCGACTTTCTTGATTTCCTCTTCCGATGTTGCCGGACGGATGATAAATATCAGGTCGTACAGACGATCTTCCATGTTTCCTCGTTTCTTACTCGCGGCGGGAAAAAACCCGCCGTTACAACTAAACCCAATCCACGAAAGCACCGGTCTAAAGGCCGGCCACTACAAACCGCGTCTAACCCGCGGCGTCTTCGCCTTGCTGGCGTTCGCGCCGGTTGTACTTCGTCATCGCCGCTTCGATCCCCTTGGTCAGCAGCAGCTCGATTGCATCGCCGGCATCCGCAATCATTTCGGCCGCAACTTCCAGCTCTCCCTTTTTCATCGGCCGCAGCACGTACTCCTTGCGGCTCGAAAGCGGATGATCGGGGCCGCAACCAAGTCGCAGCCTGACGAACGCCAGAGTGCCCAAGGAACTTATGAGCGACTTGGCGCCGTTGTGGCTGCCGGCGCTGCCTTCGGAGTGGATACGAATCGCGCCCCACGGCAACTGCACTTCGTCCCACATCGCCAGCAAACTTTCGGGGCCCAATTCGTACTTCCCGAGCAGCTCCCGTACCGAGATGCCGCTCAGATTCATGTAGGTTTGTGGTTTGGCGAGAATGACTTTTTCGCCCGCCACTTTGCCTAAACCTACCAGAGCCTTTGCTTCCGGACGCTCGACGCGGATGCCAGACCGGTTGGCCAGCTCATCCACGGCGAGAAATCCGAGATTGTGCGGCGTCCATTGGTATTCCGGGCCAGGATTGCCAAGGCCGACAATGAGCCGCATACGCCTCTATTCGCCACCAGCGCAACCAACACCGCCGGGCTAAGGCCCGGCACTACAACACCGCGGAAGCCCGCAAGTGCCAACCCGGAAACCCGGTTACTTCTTTTTCTCCTGTTTCTCGGCAGGCGCTTCGGCGCCTTCTTCGCCTTCCACTTCCTTCTTGCCTTTCTTGATGACCTCGGGCTCAGCCGGTACGGCCGTTTCGGCTGCCACCTCGACGGGCTTCTCTTCTTCCACCTTGAGAGCAACGACGTGAGCGATAACGCGCTCCGGGTCGGTAACCAGCTTCATTTTGTTCGGGTCGATCTGAATTTCACCGGCGCGGAGGTGCATGCCGATCATCAGGTGGCTGACGTCGAGGCGGAACTCGGTCGGAATTTCGCCGGGCAAGCATTCGATTTCGACTTCGCGAGTAACGGTTTCAAAGATTCCGCCTTGTACCTTGACGCCAGCGGGTTCGCCGAAGGTATGCACCGGAACGTTGACGCGCATGCGGACGTCCATAGCGACCCGGAGAAGGTCCACGTGGAGCAAGTTGCCGCTGACGGGATCAACCTGCCAGTCTTTCACGATGGCGGGCTGCTCCTTGCCGGCGATAGCGACCTGGAACAGCGTGTTGTGGCCAGTGGCGGAGCGGAGAATCTGGCTCACCTGTTTGGTATTGACGCTGAGCGCAAGCGCATCGCCCTTGTCGCCGTAAAGAACGGCGGGAACTTTGCCGGTGACACGCAAGCGGCGGGCTTCATTCTTGCCGCGAGAATCGCGGGGAGCTGCTTCGACTACGATCTTGTCTGCCATTGCCTTCTTTCCTTTTCACCAAAAGGCAGCGGCATGAAGCCGCTGCTACAAATTCAAATAAAGAGTTCGCTGATCGAGGTTTCCTCGTGAATGGAGCGAATGCCGCGCGCCAGCAAGTCAGCCACGCTCAGCACGCGAATCTTTTTCATCTGCTTGGCCGCATCCGTAAGCGGCACGGAGTCCGTCGCGACAACCTCGGTGATGCGCGACTTCGCGATGCGCTCGACGGCCGGGCCGGACAGCACAGCATGGGTGCAGGCGGCGTACACCTGGGTGGCTCCTTCTTTGATGAGCGCTTCGGCAGTTTTCACCAGCGTGCCCGCGGTGTCGATGATGTCGTCTACGATCAGCGTGCTGCGGCCTTTGACCTCGCCGATAAGGTGCATGACTTCGCTGACGTCCACGTCCACGCGGCGTTTGTCCACGATGGCCAGAGGCGCATCGAGCCTCTTCGCAAAAAACCGGGCACGTTCCACGCCGCCGGCATCGGGAGAAACGACCGTCAAATTCTCGAGATTCAATTGGCGGAAGTGTTCTACAAGAACCGGCGAAGCATACAAGTGGTCCACCGGAACGTCGAAATAACCCTGAATCTGCGGAGCGTGCAAGTCAAGAGTCAGTGCACGGCTGGCGCCGGCGGTCTCCAGCAAGTCAGCGACGAGCTTCGCGGAAATCGGAACGCGCGGCTTGTCTTTGCGATCCTGCCGCGCATAGCAGTAATAAGGCAGGACGGCGGTGATACGCCACGCGGAAGCGCGCTTGAATGCGTCAATCATCAGCAAGAGTTCGAGCAGGTGGTTATCCACCGGATAGTGGCAGGGCTGAACGACAAACACGTCGGCGCCGCGCACATTCTCCAAAATCTGGAAATAGATTTCGCCGTCGCTGAAGCGCCCGAGCATGGCTTGGCCGAGCGGAACATCCAGGTTCTTGCAGATGGCTTCTGCCAGCACCGGATTCGCGGTACCCGAGAATATTTTGAAACGCTCGTCGTTCAAAGTCGTTTTCCGTTATCCGCAATTCAGCTTTCCGTAAGAGCAGAGGTCGGCTCTCTTCTATGAAACAGAGAACCAAAGAACTGATCATTGGAAAAACTGTTTTTGGAGCGCTGAGGATTAATCGCGAGGCGCACCGATGACGGAGCGACTTTGGATCAGACGGCGATAGGAATCGCGCGAAACGGTCTCGCAAACAAAAGTCTGATCGAGCGGAAACCCAACAGCGGCTCGGCGCGCCTTAGCTGGGCTCGGGAAAACTCCAAACACCGCCGAACCGCTACCCGCCAGCAAGGCTTCTGACGCTCCGTTTTGAAGCAATTCCCGCTTGATTTCGGCCAGACGGGGGTGCTGCTGGAAGACCGCTTCTTCGAAATCGTTGAGAAGAGGACCGCCCTGCAGGCTCCAGGCAAGAGCACAGAACCCACAAAGTTTAGAGTTTCCGGCAGAGTTTGTCAATTGCGGAGCGTGGAGCCAGCGGTAGGCGTCCGCCGTGGGCACGTGGATGGATTTGGGCGAGACGACCAAACAGCAGCGCTTGGCGATGTCTGGCAGAGGGTAGATTTCGTCGCCCTTGCCGATGCCGAGGGCGCGGCCACCTTCAAGAAAGAAGGGCACGTCGGCGCCGAGACCGGCAGCGACGGCAAAAAGGCGTTCGCGCGGGAGTTGTTTCCTGAACAGGCGCAGATAACCGATGAGCGCGGCAGCGGCGTCGCTTGAACCCCCGCCCAAGCCCCGGCCCGCGGGAATGGCCTTGCGAAGCTCGACGGCGACACCGGCAGCGATGCCAAGTTCACTACGCAACGCATCCACCGCTCGGTACACCAGATTTTTTTCAATCGGTTCGCCGGAAAGTGAATGGTCGCCAAGAATTCGGAGGCGGATACCCAGCTGGCGCGTCGTTTTGAAGCGCAGCTCGTCTTTCAGCGAAATGGTCTGAAAAACGGTGCGAAGTTCGTGAAAGCCGTCCGGGCGTTTGCCGAGAATTTCCAGGCGCAGGTTAATTTTAGCGAAGGCTGGAACGCGGACTTCCGGCATATTCTGTGTCAGGGTTTCTCGATTTCAGGTGCGGCTTTTTGCGCCACGCGATGCCGGGACTGGCTGACTTTCTTTTCGACTTCGGCGACTTTTTCGGGTTCCACGTCGGCAGGAAGCACACGCTTCCATTCGGCCAGTGACTTCTCCCATTCCGCGAAAGCCTGTTCCGGGCGTCCAGACTTTGCGTAGACATCGCCAAGATGCGAGTGAATGGTCGGGTCGTGGCTTTCACGCTGCAATGCTTTGTGAAGGGTCGCTTCCGCGTCAGGCAATTTGTTCTGCTTGTAGTAGATCCAACCCAGGCTGTCGAGATATGCGCCGTTATACGGGTCTTCGGCAAGAGCGCGTTTTACCAGCGATTGCGCTTCGTCCAGACGAATGCCTAGGTCGCCCAACATATAGCCGTAGTAATTGAGCACCGCGGCGCTTTTAGGGTTGACGTCGAGCGCTTTTCTGAACTCCACTTCAGCTTTATCGAAAACCTTCTGCCGTTCGTAAATTGCGCCAAGCAGGAACCACACCATCTCGTTGTCGCGCGGCGAACCCGGTACCGCTTCCGCAGCGTGAGCGGCCTGCTCGGCTTCCTTATAGTGGCGAGCGCGTTCATAAATCTGTGCAATGTTCAAGTGGATGTCGCGATCGGCCGGACTGCCGCTCAGCTGAGCGCGCAGCAGTTTGACGGCCTCATCGGTCTGATTGGACTCGCCCAGCAGGAGTGCGTAGTTGGACCTGATCTCCGCGTCTTTCGGATATTTTGCCAACGCCTCTTTGCCCGCCTGCATCGCCTTCGGCAAATCCTTGCCCATGCGGTAGGTGTCCATCATCAGCAGGCGCGCACGGCGATCTTCGTCGTCGCCTAGGTGTGCGAGTTCCTCGTAGGTGTTTATCGCGGCCACGTAGTTTTGCGTATCGCGATAAAGCTGGCCCAGTTGCTGGTACAAAACTCCGAGAAAACGACGCCGTGAAGGCATCGAAGCGGACTGGCCTTTGACTTGAGTGACCGCTTCGGACAGTACACGAATGGCGTCATCGAACCGGCCTTGCGACTGGTACAGCATGGCTTCGTTGAAAATGACATCCAAGCTGCCGGGCGAGTATTGGCGCGCCTTGACCAGCGCGTCTTCGGCCTTGTCCCATTGGTGCAGTTCGCGATAGATCTGTCCAAGCCGCAGATAAACGTCGGGATCATCCGGCATTAGATCGGCGATGCGCTGATAGACCTGTAAAGCTTCGGAATATTTTTCTTCGGCCAGCAGCGTTTGTCCCAAACCACGCTGGTGGCTGGGTTCGCCGGGTTCGAGGTTCACGGCTTTGCGATACGCTTCTTCGGCCTTTGCCAGGTCCTTGGTCTGGGTGTACGCATCACCGAGCAGGTCCAGCAGCGTGGGCGACGATGATTTCGCAGTCAGGCCTTCGAGCAGCGCGATGGCTTCGCTCGATTTGCCCTCGTCCAACAGCAGTTGCGTTAACTGTTCAAGTCCGGCTTCGTTTTCGGCATCGTTTTTCAAAATGCCGCGCAGCACTTCTTCCGCTTTTTCGTGCTGGTTTTGCAGCCGGTACAAGCGCGCCAGCCAGAGTGCAGATTCCACATCGTTCGGGTCGAGCCGCACGACTTCCTTGAACTGTTCCACCGCGCGGTTTACCGTCTCCGATTGGCCGCTGGTTTCTCCAGGGTTTCCGAGGGTGCGCAGATAGATGTGCCCGAGCAGACGGCGGGTTTGCGCATCGTTAGGGTCACGCTTTAACAAAGCCTGCGCTTCGACTTCCGCTTCGTGAACCCGCTGCGCCTTCCAGTACATTTCGGCCAGACGTTCGCCGATCACCGGCGACTTGGGGTCGAGCGCATACGCCTTTTTGTAGAAATCAATCGCCTGGGTCGCGTATTCGCTGCGGCTTGTCGCTTCATACTGCTGCTCGGCGATGTGGCCCATCGTGTAATTAAAGTAGGCTTCCGCCCGGCTGCTGGTGGCGGAGGCAGGCGCTTCCAGCGGGTCGGAGGAATCTGCCTTGGCTGACGGCTGCTGGCCCGCCCGGTTGGGGCTGGTTTGCGCGAACGCCACGCCTGAAAAAATTAGCGCTGCAAAAAATATCCTGCTGGTCTTTAAAAAGTTCATATTTGCCCTTGAAACTAAAGTATCCCATGCGCCGCAAAAGGCGGTCAAAAGCAAAAGCGGGACTGTTTCAACGCAGCCCCGGTCGAATCGTAGCCAGAGCAGTCCTTGCCGGACCAGTCCGGAGCCAGAGAGGGAAGACCGACCCCCAGGTAGGATGCGGGCAAACAGGCGGGGGTTGAAAAAAATAAAGGGGGGCTGCGTCGAAAAAACCCCTTGACGCTAATTCTATATTTCTGCAATTATCGAAATATGCGAAGGCCCGATCCACTCTTGGTCACTCGGTCCGCCGATCGCTTTGCCGCACTCGGCGCCGAACCGCGCCTGGAAATCCTGCGTTTACTGCTTTCTGCGCACCCGACCGGCATGGTGGCCGGAGAAGTCCAGGAAGAACTGGAAATTCCGGCATCCACCCTTTCCCATCATCTGGAAAAGCTGAAGCAGGTCGGGCTGGTCAATGTGCGGCGCGTCGGCACGTTTCTCTGGTATTCCGCGAATACGGATGCGCTGCGCGAGGTGCTTGGCTTTCTCTATGAAGAATGCTGCACGCGCAGCCGGGCGGTGTCACCGGAGTCCTTTGTACAAATTTCGCGGTAATAGGAGCAGCAGCCATGGGCGAAAAAAACTTAGAGGAAATCGTGAAGCAGAAGTATGGCGCAGCAGCGACACAGGCTGCGACGGGCGGAGTGGCGACGTGCGGAGGCGGCTCGGACCTCTCCTGTTGCGATCCGATTACTAAGGATTTGTACGATGCTTCTCAAATCGCCGGCGTTCCGGAAAAGGCGGTCGCCGCGTCGCTCGGCTGCGGCAATCCAACGGCACTGGCGCAATTGCAGCCCGGCGAAACAGTCCTCGACCTGGGTTCGGGCGGTGGAATCGACGTCTTGCTTTCGGCCAAGCGAGTCGGCCCCACCGGCAAAGCCTACGGCTTGGACATGACCGACGAAATGTTGGCGCTGGCGCGCGAGAATCAGCGGAAATCCGGACTGACCAACGTTGAATTCCTGCAAGGCGCCATCGAAAACATTCCGCTCCCCGACAATTCCGTCGACGTCGTCATCTCCAACTGCGTGATCAATCTTTCCGCAGACAAAGACCGTGTCGTGCGTGAGGCTTTCCGCGTTTTGCGGCCAGGCGGACGATTCGCGGTCTCCGACGTAGTCGTTCGCGGCGAGGTCCCGGCGGAAATCCGCAAGAGCATGGAACTGTGGGTTGGCTGCATCGCCGGCGCGCTCGAGGAATACGAATACCGCGACAAACTTTTCAGCGCCGGATTTGAATCCATCGACATCGAGCCCACTCGGGTTTACAAGAGCGAGGAGGCGGGAGATTTCCTGGCCGCCGCTGGCCTGGATCCGCAAAAAGTCGGACCGGCAATCGAAGGCAAATTCATCAGCGCTTTTGTCCGCGCCGTAAAACCCGCGGGACGGGGCCTCGTCGTAGGCCCCTCCTGTCGGAGTTAAGAAGGAGCGCATCGCTATGGCAGACACCGCCAAGCGAGTGGAGGATGGCGCGGCAGTCGAGCCCGCCACCACGAGCGTTCGACAGGCGACGCCAGGGCACGTCGCTCCGTTGACAGAGTGCGAGTGCCCGCCCGGTTGCGTGGGCCTACCCTGCTGCACGTAGAAAGACGAGATGAACACAACGTACAATGTGCTCTTTCTCTGCACCGGGAATTCAGCGCGTTCCGTTATGGCTGAAGCGATTCTCAACCACAAGGGGCGGCCTAATTTCACAGCCTACAGTGCCGGCAGCCGTCCCGGCGGCCGTGTCAATCCTTATGCAATCCGGCAGCTCGAGTCGGCCAAGTTGCCCACCGCGGGCCTGCGAAGCAAGAGTTGGGATGAATTTGCAACTCCTGCCGCGCCCAAAATGAACTTTGTCTTCACGGTTTGCGATAATGCCGCGAGCGAAGTGTGCCCGGTTTGGCCGGGACAGCCGATGACCGCTCACTGGGGCGTGGTTGACCCAGCCGCCGTTGCCGGCACGCCCGAACAAATCACGCGCGCCTTCCGCGATGCTTTCGTGGTGCTGGAACGCCGCGTCAGCTTGTTCCTGAGCCTGCCGCTGGCGAGCCTCGATGCGCTGGCCATCAAACGACAACTTTCCGAGATCGGCCGCCAGTGAGCGCCAGTTTCGGGCGTCGTCTGGCCGCGGAATTCCTGGGGACGGCAGGGTTGCTGATGGCGGTGGTCGGCTCAGGCATCATGGGCGAGCGCCTCTCGGACGGCAACGTTGCCATCGCTCTTCTCGCGAATTCGTTGGCAACCGGCGCTGCCCTGGTCGCCCTGATCCTGTCGTTTGAAGCCATTTCCGGGGCGCACTTCAATCCCGCCGTCACGTGTAGCATTGCGCTGCAGAAGCGTCTTCCGTGGCGCGAAGTTCCCTTCTACGTTGTCAGCCAGATTGCGGGAGGCTTGGCGGGGATCATCGTGGCACACGCCATGTTCGGGTTGCCGCTGTTGAGTGCGTCGCACCATGCTCGGAATGGCGCCTCGCAGATTCTTAGCGAAGCCGTCGCCACCCTGGGATTGCTCGTTGTGATTGCGCTCGTCCCTGCGCGGGCCGCGGCGACGCCGTATGCCGTGGCCGCGTATATCGTCGGAGCGTACTGGTTCACTTCTTCTACGTCGTTCGCCAACCCGGCGGTCACACTCGCCCGGTCACTCAGCGACACCTTCGCGGGAATCCGACCGGCGGACGTCCCCGGATTTTTGGCCGGTGAAATTGCCGGAGCGATTGTGGCCGTGCTCCTGATCCGCTGGCTGCTGCCTGAAAAAATCAGTGCAGAAAGTGGCGCATCCCGGTAAAGACCATCGCCACGCCGAGACGGTCGGCGGCGGCGATCACATCGTTGTCGCGGACCGAGCCGCCGGGTTGAATCACCGCGACCGCTCCGGCCTTGGCGGCTTCTTCCACGCCGTCGGCGAAGGGGAAAAACGCGTCGGACGCAACAACGGATCCTTGTAACGAGGACTGCGCCTTCATCACCGCAAGTTTCACCGAATCCACGCGGCTCATTTGCCCCGCTCCAACACCCAGCGTTGCACCTTCTTTTGCAAACACGATGGCGTTCGACTTGACGTGTTTGGCTACTTTCCAGGCAAACTTCATGGTCGCGAGTTCTTCGGAAGTTGGCGCGCGTTGCGTCACAACTTTGAGCGTTGCCGGATCCAGTTCGCCCAGGTCGGATTGCTGAATCAGCATGCCGCCGAACACGCGCTTCAGCTGCAGTTCGCGTTCAGGTTCAAGTCCACCAACCGGCAATTCCAGCAGGCGCAAATTTTTCTTGGCTGCCAGAATCTCTTTGGCCCGCGTGTCGAATCGGGGAGCGGCGATGCACTCCACAAAGAGTTTCGCGACTTCTTCTGCCGTAGCGGCGTCCACTTCGCGATTGAAAGCCAGAACGCCGCCAAACGCGGAAACCGGGTCGCAGGCGAGCGCCTTCAGGTACGCCTCGCGCAGCGTCCCCTGCTCGGCCGTTCCGCAAGGATTGTTGTGTTTGATGATGACCGCAGCGGGCTTCTGAAATTCCGCAGCCAGGCTGCGCGCCGATTCCAAGTCCACCAGATTGTTGTAAGAGAGCTCTTTGCCTTGCAACTGCTTTGACGCAGCTAAACCGGACGGCGCTTTTCCGGCAGGAACATACATCGCCGCGGCCTGGTGCGGATTTTCGCCGTAACGCAGCGGCTGCTGCTTCTGCAACGCAATGTTTACCCGTTGCGGCAGAAGTTGTTTGGCAACCAGGGCCGCATGTCCGGATTCCGCCGACAATCGTTCCAGTTCCGTTGTGATCATTCCGTCGTATCGCGAGGTGGTGGCGAAGACCTTGCGCGCCAGTTCCAAGCGCGTCGCCAATGAAGTTTCCTTCTCGGCTTCCAATTCCTTCGCTACGAGGTCATAGTCCGCCGGATCGGTCACCACCGTGACGCTTTCCCAGTTCTTGGCAGCGGAACGCAGCATGGTGGGCCCGCCAATATCAATGTTCTCGATCAGTTCTTCTGCGGTCAGCCCGGCCTTCGCTGCGGTCGCTTCGAACGGATATAGATTCACCACCACCAAATCAATCGGCGCGATGCCGTGCTCGCGAGCTTGTTTCTGATCTTCCGCGAGATTGCGGCGGAACAGCAGCCCGCCATGCACTTTCGGATGCAGCGTCTTCACGCGGCCCCCCAGCATTTCCGGCCAGCCGGTAAACTCCGAAACATCCTTCACCGGCACGCCAGAATCGCGCAGCAATTTGGCAGTGCCACCCGTTGACAGAATCTCGATCTGCAGCGCCGAGAGGCGCCTGGCGAACTCCAGCACACCGGTCTTGTCAAACACGCTGAGCAGCGCGCGCTCCACCGCCATATCGTTTCCTCCACGTTGCGAAAACACTTCAGTGTAAGCGGAACGCGGGGAAATCGAAAAGCAGGCCGCTGTGGGAAACTTCTCGGAGACTTCTGGGACCACTCAGGCCTTGACGAGTGCCTTGAGTTTCACCTGCCCGCCGACCATCTCGACCACGTACTCGACGTCGCTGCAGGTGTTCTGTTTCTGCAAATCTTTCGTTTTCTTGCGCACAAATTCGGCGAAGCCGGCGTGCGAGACATGGCCGACATCTTCTCCCGCCGACTTCTTAGCCTCAATGAATGCCCTGAACAGCTGATCGACTTTGTCCGCTTCCTGCTCTGGATGAGAGCAAATAATGCGAAACGCCGGTGCCTCCGCAACCGCCGTGGCCGTCTGCGCCTGTGCTGCTTCGGCTGCCCTCGCGCGCTCGGCTTCAATCGCCCTGGCGGCCGCGCCAAAGTGCCTCTGCACCGTGCCCTCTTCCCGTTGTCGCAGCTTCTTGCGGAAAATATCTTTGTATTTCGCGTAGGTTTGCGTGAGGTTGTTGAAGCGAAAGCGCTGGCCGATCTTCATATCGCCCGAACGTTCGCCGTATTTCCTGACGATCAGGTCGATCCGCCATTCAATTTCGTTGGGTGGACGCTTCCGTCCGCCGCCGAAGTATTGATCGTATTCGATCTTCAGCTGGCGGATGTCGCGTTCCATTGCTCCGAGTTCTTCGTCAATCGTGGCCATGAACGTGTCGCTCGCTTGCCATATCCTATGGGGCGCACGCAGATGCGTCAATGAATCGTGAGTCCTGGGAAACCCATGGTGAACTGTACCAGCCCTCGAGTCACCTGTACCCAGGTACAGGCGCTCGGCATGATGCCGCCGGGCGTTGCTCCCTCTCTGCGCCTGTGCTCCAATAGCCGCATGGAGTCCAGCTCCAAGCGCTCTCTCGGAGCCGACAAGGCGGCCCTGCTGCGGCAGATTCCTTCGGTGGACGAACTTCTGCACCAGCCGCGCTTAGCCAAACTGGCTGCGCGGATCCCTCGCGAACTGCTGGTCGAAGTCGCCCGCGAAGTGCTGGCCGGCGTTCGCGACGAAATTACCGGTGAACGCGGCATATCGGTCATTCCGGTAATCCCCAGCGACCTCGAAGACGTGATCGCCCGCGAGGTCGAACGTATTCTTGCCCGCACCTTGCAACCGGTCATCAATGCTACCGGCGTTATTCTGCACACCAACCTCGGTCGCGCGCCCCTGAGTTCCGCGGTGCTCGAAGAATTCCGCCAGACCGCCATCCATTACTCGAATCTCGAATACGATCTCGAGGCCGGCGCGCGCGGCAAGCGCGACATTCACACTTCCGAATTGCTGGCCCGCCTCACCGGCGCAGAGGACGCTATCGTCGTCAACAACTGCGCTGCGGCGATTCTGGTCGTCCTGGCGGCCCTTGCGAAAGACGGCGAGGTGCTCGTCTCGCGCGGCGAACTCATCGAGATTGGCGATGGCTTTCGCATTCCCGAGGTGATGGCGCAAAGCGGCGCCGTCCTGCGCGAAGTCGGAACCACCAATCGTACTCGAGTTGCGGACTACCAAAGCGCGATCAGCGATAAAACGCGCTTGCTGCTCCGCGTTCACCCTTCCAATTTCCAAATCTCAGGATTCACCGAAAAACCGTCGATCGAAGAACTCGCGGAGCTAAGCCACTGCGCCAATCTTCCTTTGGTCGAAGACCTGGGTTCCGGCTGTCTCGTTGATCTGTCTCCTTACGGCATCCACGAGCCAACCGTTCGCCAGAGTATCGAGGCCGGCATCTCGCTGGTCACTTTCAGCGGCGACAAATTGTTGGGCGGCCCTCAAGCGGGCATCATCGCTGGCAAAAAGGACTTAGTACAGCGCGTTCGCCGCCATCCGCTCTTCCGCGCCCTTCGCGTGGACAAGCTCACTATCGCAGCGCTCGAAGTAACACTGGGCTCCTACCAGCGCGGTGCGCTTGACGAAATTCCTGCAATCGCCATGATCCGCACGACTCCGCGCGAAATCGAGGAGCGCAGCCGCAATTTCATTCGCGAACTCGCGCACTCGCTTCCCATGGACGGCCTGGATATTGAAATCACAGATGGCGAATCGCTCGCCGGCGGAGGTTCCACGCCCGCGCAATCGCTTCCATCCAAAGTCGTTCGCATCCGCAGCGGCCGCCGCTCGGCTTCTCAAATCGAGCAGCGTCTTCGGCGCGGAGCGGCCACGTCTGTCATTACTCGCGTCGAAGACGATTCGATTGTGCTGGACCTGCGCACCGTCTTTGCCGAGCAGGAAAGCGCACTCGCCGAAGCCCTTACCGCCGCCCTGATGTAGCGTTTCTGCGTTTCCTGTACCTCCCGAAATCTGTCCGACGTGCTAAGATATAACTCTGATATAGGAGTGCCGATGGCCGCTGCTCTGATTCATTTCGATCCCAAGCAGAAGCGATTGCTCACTCGCCGCGCCAAACAGCGCGGCCGATCCTTTTCGCAGGAAGTGCGCAACGCTGTAGACCTCTATCTCTCGGTGCCAGTCGAAACGGAAGAGCAACTTTCCGTCCTTGCGAAAGCCGCAAACCAGGCAGCCGACCGCATGATCAAACGGCTCGACGAAACCATCTCTCACGTCGATCGCACATTGAAGCAATATCGCAAGGCTCACCATGAGCTGGGCCGCTAGCGCTTACGCGGCCATCCGCAAAATCGTGCTGCTTGAGGACCGCATGGAAAGTCTGGCAACCCGGGTGGACACTCTGGCCACAACTTTCGGCGAACTCGACCGCCGTCTGATTCGGCTCGAGGCGAAATTTGAATTGCTCGAGCGCATGGCGTCTCCTTCGCGCCGTGCGTTGCCGGAAAAATCCGAAAAGTAGACTCTCTTGCTCGCCTTCGTCGTCCGCCACGGCCAACTTCTCGGCACCCGCAAACCGATTCAAAAACTGCGGCCCGGCTGGGCGCTTGTCCGCATTCGCCTCGCCGGCATTTGCAATACCGACGTCGAAATTCTGCGCGGCTATCACAATTTCCGCGGCACGCCAGGACATGAATTCGTCGGCGAAGTACAGGACGTCGCCGGCGTCAGCGCTCGGCAAAGGAAACGCTGGTTGAGCAAACGCGTAGTGGGCGAAATCAACATCTCCTGCCACGCCCTGGGCTTCCATCCGCTCTGCGCGTACTGCAAACGCGGCCTCTCGCGGCACTGCGCCCGCCGCAAAGTCCTTGGTATCGTCAATCACGACGGCGCATTCGCCGAATATCTGACTCTGCCTGTCGAAAACATCCACGTTATTCCGGAAGCCATCACCGACGAACAAGCTGTATTCGTCGAGCCGCTGGCCGCGGCCTGCGAAATCCTGGATCAGGTGGACGTTGCGAAGTTCCCCGAAGCAGCTGTTCTCGGCGACGGCAAACTAGCCCAATTGATCGCGCGTGTACTGCGCTCGCAATTTTCTCGCGTGGTCCTGTACGGCAAGCATTACGAGAAGCTGGCCCTTGCCAGAGCCGCAAAAATCGAGACCAAGCAGGTACGCGGCGACGCGACGGACCTGAAGCGCGTGGATGAATCGTTCGGCTTGTTAGTCGAAGCCACCGGCTCGCCCACCGGCATCGCATTGGCCCAACAAATGACCGAGCCGCGCGGCACCCTGGTTCTCAAATCCACTTTCCATGGTGTCGCACCCGTCGAAACCTGGCCCACGGTGGTCAAGGAACTTACTATCGTCGGCTCGCGCTGCGGCCCCTTCGACAAAGCCATTGCGCTTCTGCACTCCGGTAAGGTTGATCCCCGCCCGCTGGTTACGCGCACATTTCCACTCAGCGAAGCTCCCGCCGCTGTCCGCTTCGCTCAGCAGCCAGGTGTCATGAAAGTGCTCCTGAAAAATTCCTGACGTAACGGGGTTCCCGCCGCAGCGCGAGACGATCGCGGCGCTGATACTCTTGAACTCTTATCCTTTGTACTTCTGCGGGTGTATTCTACAGATGGTTGATCGCCGATGCCACTCGGGCGGCGCCAAATCCATTGTCAATATTCACCACGCACACATTCGAAGCGCAGGAATTCAGCATACCCAGCAGCGCGGCCACTCCTCCGAAACTCGCGCCGTAACCTACACTGGTCGGCACCGCAATCACCGGCACCGCCACCAGACCACCGACTACGCTCGGCAGCGCTCCTTCCATCCCGGCCACGCAAACAATCACTCGCGCTTCCACCAGCGTGCCGCGGTTCTCCAGGAGCCGATGAATTCCGGCGACGCCCACGTCGTAAAGATGTTCCGCGCGGTTCCCCATGATTCGCGCCGTCAGCAGCGCCTCTTCCGCGACGGGAATGTCGCTCGTCCCCGCGGAAACCACCAAAACTAATCCCTTGCCGACGATCTCTCTGTTCCGCTCAATTGTGATCACACCTGAGAGAGGATGAAACTTTGCCAGCTTCGCGCATTTCCCCGCTCCGCGTTTTGCCGCCAGAAATGTTTTGCCGTCCGCGCGGGTAATCAGAATGTTGTGCTTGCTGTCTTTCTTCGCCAGCATGGCCCGGACAATCCCGGCGATCTGTTCCCCGGATTTCCCTTGGCCCAGAATCACTTCGGCAAATCCTTGCCGCAGTTCGCGGTGGTGATCCACCTTGGCAAATCCCAAGTCTTCAAACGGCAAATGTTTCAGCCGCTCCATGGCCCGCGCCGGTTCCAGCTTCCCTGTCTGCACCGCTTGCAAAAGTTTCAGAATTTCCTGTGAGTTCATTTTTTTCGCAGCCAATGGAATGACAGTTTCCTTCCGCGATCCTGAGAAAGCTTATCATCGCGGCGCTCCTTGACTTGCCCCAAACCCGCTGCGAGACTGAATTATCCGCAACGCGACATGTCAGAAGCCAACGCCAAGACCATTACCGTAGGTGTGACCGGAGCAAGCGGCGCGATTCTCGCCCAGAAAATGCTCGCCTTGCTCGACGCCGATCCGCGCGTAGCCAAAATTCATCTGGTCATCACCGAAACCGGCCAGCGCATCTTGTCCGAAGAACTCGCCATTCCCGCGGGCGCAGCAAATCAATTCATCGAGCGCCTTACCGGCCGGGCGTCCGCGAAAGTCCAAGTCCTTCCCAACAAGGACGTCGGCGCCTCCATCGCCTCCGGCAGTTACCGCGTCGATGCTATGGCCGTTATTCCCTGCTCAGTCGGCACGCTCGCCAAAATTGCCGCGGGCGCCTGCGATGATTTGGTTGCGCGTTCCGCAGACGTCATGCTCAAGGAAGGCCGCAAGCTGATCCTGTGCGTGCGCGACACTCCCTTTAGTCGCATCCACCTCGAGAACATGCTGCGCGCTCAACAGGCCGGCGCCGTCATCATGCCCGCCATTCCGGTGTTCTACCACGCACCAAAAACCATCGACGACCTGATCACCCAATACGTCTGCCGCGTCCTCGCCCAAATGGATCTGCCGCAAACCGAAATGTTCCGCTGGACCGGCTCCTCCTCGGCCAAGGGAGCCAAAGCATGAGCGCCGCCGAAACCGCGAACGGCCGCCTCCGCACCGTTCTGGAAATGATCAAGTTCGAGCACTCCGTCTTTGCTCTTCCCTTCGCGCTGACTGGCGCCCTGCTCGCCGCGCGTTTCACATCCCACGGCTGGCCCACCTGGAAACAACTGCTCTGGATTGTCGTCGCGATGGTCTCCGCCCGCAGCGCCGCCATGACCATCAATCGCATCGCCGACCTGCGCTACGACAAAGCAAATCCGCGCACCGCCCAGCGCGCCCTCGCCACCGGCGCTCTCTCGACCGGTTTTGCATGGCTATTCACGCTCGCTGCCATCGCCGTATTTCTCGCCGCCGCCTGGCAACTCAACCCCGTCGCCTTCAAACTCGCGCCTGTCGCTCTTTCCATCCTTTTTTTTTATTCCTTCACCAAGCGCTTCACCAGCTGGTCTCATCTCTTCCTCGGCTTCGCGCTCGGCATCTCTCCCGCTGCAGCCTGGATCGCCATCACCGGCCATCTCGACCTGCGCATGCTCATCCTCTGCGCTGCCGTCACGCTCTGGGTAGGCGGCTTCGATGTCCTGTACGCCTGCCAGGACGTCGATTTCGATACGAAAACCGGTCTTTTCTCGGTACCTAAACGCTTCGGAATTGCCAATGCCCTGCTCATCGCCCGCTTGATGCATCTGGGCGTTATCGCTCTTCTCTCCTGGCTTGCGTTCAGCTTTGCACTACCCTGGCCCGCATGGCTGGGCATCATCGTCGTCGCCGGGCTTCTCGCCTATGAGCATTCCCTGGTCCAACCGAACGATCTCAGCAGGCTCGACGCTGCGTTTTTCACCATGAACGGTTATATTAGTATTTCGTTTCTTTTCTTCTGGGGAGCCGCTGCGGCCCTGTGGAAAGTTTGAATTCTCCGAAATGTGGTGCCGGGCTTCAGCCCGGCGAGCGTTAGAGAGTGAATAGTTGAGCGAACTCATCCTCACCGACCAGGGTCTGCGAGCGATCGCCGACAAAGTTCTCGCGGGTGAACGTCTGTCGTTTGACGACGGCATTGCCCTCTATCGCTCGCCCGATCTCCTCGCCGTCGGCTGGCTCGCCAATCACGTGCGCGAAAAAAAGCACGGCAACGTCACCTATTTCAACGTCAACCGCCACATCAATCCCACCAACATTTGCGTGGCCCATTGCAAGCTTTGCGCTTTTGGCCGCGATCCCAATGCGCCGGGCGCCTACAATTTTGCACTCGACGAGATCTACCAGCGCGCCGAACAAGGGGTTCGCGAAGGCGCGACGGAGTTCCATATCGTGGGTGGCCTGCATCCCGATCTGCCCTTCGACTATTTCCTGGAAATGATTCGCGGCCTCAAGCAGCGTTGTCCCGGCGTCCACCTCAAAGCTTTCACCATGGTGGAAGTGCATTACTTCTCGCGCATCGCAAAACTTTCCATCGAAGAAACTCTTCTCCGCATGAAAGAAGCCGGCGTGGACTCGTGCCCCGGCGGCGGCGCCGAGATTTTTCATCCCCGGGTGCGCCGCATCATCTGCGACCACAAAGTGAGCGGTCAGGTATGGCTCAACACCGCGAAAAAGGCTCATCAAATCGGCTTGCCGTCGAACGCCACCATGCTTTATGGCCACGTGGAAACCGAAGAAGAGCGCGTGGATCATCTTGTCAAACTGCGTGAAGTCCAGGACGAGACGCACGGTTTCGTCGCCTTCATCCCGCTGGCGTTTCACCCCGACAACACGCCTCTCTCGCACATCCCCAGGACTACCGGCTACCTCGACCTTCGCAATATCGCCGTCTCGCGCCTGCTTCTCGACAATTTCGAGCACATCAAAGCGTACTGGATCATGCTCACGCCCAGCATCGCGCAAATCGCTTTGCGCTTTGGCGCCAACGATCTTGACGGCACGGTGGTCGAAGAAAAGATCTACCACGACGCCGGGGCCAAAACTTCAGAGTTCACCCCCCGTACGGAGCTCGAACGCCTCATCCGCGCCGCCGGCCGCGTGCCGGTCGAACGCGACACGCTCTACCGCCCCGTGGATCGCTCCAAACTGGCGCCCATCGTTCGAGCCACGCCGCCGGGCCTGGTCTCCCTCAGCCTAAACGTTTAAGCAAGACTCGCAGCACTCTGTGGGCTTGACCGTCGCGCATGGCCCTCTGAAGAAACCGCATAACCTAAGGCGCATCCCCGATTGTGGCAGCCCCGGGACAGAACTCTCGCCGGCTTCCACCCGCCGCAACCGTTCCCGTCCTGGGGCCGTCTTTTCCTTTGCAAATCACTCCGAGCAGGATCTTCTCCCGTGACTCTCCGCGACTCTAGGTTTCTTTTCTATGGTTTACGTTGCGCACGCTCAGGCTCGCAGACTCTGCGGCGTCCAGACGACCACTTCCTGCAATTTTGCAAAATGCAGCAGCGGTTCGCCGAATAACTGCACGCCCAGACTCTCGGCCATCGTATTGACTCCAATCCTCGCCCGCGCATTCTGCAACTCCCACTGCGCGTGGTGAATCTCGCTCCGCAAAATCGCTCCATCGCGCCGGTGCGCGTACAAGCAATATCGCTCCGCAAGAAAATATTCCAGTGTTCCTGGCTGCGCGCGAAAGTATTCGCCCGCCGGTTGGTACGCCGCTTCGAACCGCTCGCCTAGCCCTCGCCGGTCGGTTCGCCTTGAACGGTACACAATTTCATGGCCGCGGGCTTCTGTCTCCATGCGCGCATAAAAATACGGCAACTGAAACCAAGACCGCGCCACTGCCACCGCAATCCGGTTCGCTGCATCCAGGCTGAAAAACCAGACTCCCGGCTTCCCTCCGGCCGTCACATAGGTCCGCACATTCAACTCCGGAAACGCCGACAACCCGGGCAGCGCAGGCATGCCGCACAAGCGCACTCCGGACATCCGAAACGGCACGATCCCCATCCAGGCGCGCCCTTCGAACGTATCCACCTGCAGCTCGCGCGGTACCAGCAAGCGCATTACATCCGCTGGCACCGGCCAATGCGCGAACAGCAAGTCCTCCCAGTTCTGGGCCATCGCCCACGGCCTCGCAGGCCGGGCCCACGGCCGGTGTCCCACAAATTTCAGCGAACGATGCATCTCGGTATAAGCCTCGCGCCCGCTTTCCTTGCTAATATACCCGTCGCCCGCTTTTCCGAATCCAATCCGGTAGATTCAAATCGAACGAAATTTTCTTCAATAACGGAGACCTCCATATGCAACGCAAAGCTTCCGCCGTCTGGCAAGGCGACCTCAAATCCGGCAAAGGGACGCTTTCGACCGACAGCGGCGTCCTCAAACAAACCGCCTACTCGTTCCACTCGCGCTTTGAAAGCGGCATCGGCACCAATCCCGAAGAACTCCTCGCCGCCGCGCATGCAGGTTGCTTCACCATGGCGCTTTCCGCGCAGCTGGGCGGCGCCGGACTGACGGCCAAAAAGCTCGAGACCAGCGCGACCATTTCGCTAGAAAAAGTCGGTGACGGCTTTTCCATCACCAAATCTCATCTCGATCTCGTCGCGGAAATACCCGGCGCCGATCAGGCCAAATTCGACGCCGCCGTCAAAGCCGCCGAAACCGGCTGCCCGGTCTCGAAACTTTTCAAAGCCGAAATCACCGTTAACGCCAAACTCGTCCGCTAGGTTAAGGGAATTAAGACTTGTCGCTCCGCTGGCGGCCTTAACTCGAGGAATCTGTTTTCGTTCCCCGTTCGTGCTCCAGTACAACTTAGTCCCAAACAGGTACAATCACGCCCATGCTGACATCTCCCGCTGCGTTTTGCTCCGGCGTAGCCATCTTGATCATCGTCGTTTGGGATGCCTTCGAGGTCATCGTCTTGCCGCGTCGCGTCACCCGCCGCTTCCGTCTTTCGCGCTTCTTTTACAGGAATCTCTGGCACGTCTGGAAATCCCTGGCCCGCCTCATTCCTTCCAAAAAAGCTCGCGAATCCTCCTTCGGCATCTTTGGCCCCATCTCTCTGCTCATCCTCGTCGCCGTCTGGGCCGTCGGACTGGTCTGGAGCTTCGCGCTTATGCAGTATGGCTCCGGCTCTTCGCTCAACATCACCGGCCGCGACTCCGGCTTCTGGACCGACATCTATCTCAGCGGCACCACCTTCTTCACTCTTGGTCTCGGCGATGTGGTCCCGCGCAGCAGCGTCGCCCGCGCTCTTGTCGTCGTTGAAGCTGGCCTCGGCTTCGGCTTTCTCGCCGGCGTCATCGGCTACTTGCCTTTCATTTACGGTTCCTTCTCCAAACGCGAAGTCAGCATCACGCTGCTCGACTCCCGCGCCGGTACTCCTCCTTCTGCCGGCGAACTGCTCCGCCGCCACAGCTACCCTTACGGCGCCGACGCCCTCCGCGAACTTCTCAAAGAATGGGAACTCTGGTCCGCCGAATTAATGGAAAGCCATCTCAGTTATCCCGTGCTCGCCTATTTCCGCTCCCAGCACGACAATCAGTCCTGGATCGCCTCTCTCACCGCGATCCTCGACACGTGCGCCCTCATCATGGTCGGCATCGACGGAGCATGCGAACGCCAAGCCGAACTCACTTTCGCTATCTCCCGCCACGCCGTCGTCGATCTTTCGCAGGTTTTCGGCACCTCCCCGCGCGCGCTGCCCGAAGATCGCCTCCCCGCCACCGAACTCCGCCGCATTCGCGATGTTCTCGCGAAGCACGGTCTCCAGCTCAATGACGACGAGGCCGCTGACGCACGCCTCATCGAACTTCGCAACATGTACGAGCCTTACATCTTCGCCCTCGCCTCCTACCTTAACCAAACCCTTCCGCCCTGGATCCCTCAAAAAAAAGGCAAAGACAATTGGCAGACGACTGCCTGGGGCCAGGCCGCAGGCCTGCTCGAACAGCAACCCGCCACCCACCACCACGACGACCACTTCTGATGTTTCGCAGTGGCGGGTCTTCCGACTTTTTCGCGCGTTCCACGTGTTTACGACTTACTCCGAAACCCTTAAACTTTGAACCTTACACTTTGTACGTCTTTTTTCCGGAGCTCCGATGAAAGCCATTCGCGTACACAGATTCGGCGGTCCCGAAGTTCTTCAACTGGAAGAACTCCCCACGCCCAAACCCGCCGCCGGTCAGGTTCTCGTCAAAATCCACGCGGCCGGCGTTAATCCCGCTGACACCTACGCCCGCACCGGCAACTACGCCGTCCTTCCGCAGCTCCCCTATACGCCCGGAACTGACGGAGCCGGCGTCGTCGAATCCATCGGCGATGGAGTCAGCCGGGTCCGGCCCGGCGATCGCGTCTACCTCGCCAAAAATCTCACCGGCTCATATGCCGAATATGCTCTCGCTCTCGAATCGCAGGTTTATCGCCTGCCGGACAAGATCTCCTTCGCGCAAGGCGCCGGCGTCTTCATTCCCTACGGCACTGCCTACCACGCAATTCATCACCATGCCCAAGCCAGGGGCGGCGAAACCATTCTGGTCCACGGGGCCAGCGGCGGTGTCGGCATCGCCGCCATTCAAATCGCATGCGCCCTTGGCTGCACCGTCCTAGGCACTGCCGGCACTCCCAAAGGCCTTAGCCTCATCGAACACGAAGGCGCACATCGATCCTTCGATCACTCCAAGCCCGACTACCAAGAGCAAATCCTCAAAGCCACCGCCGGCAAAGGCGTGGACATCATTCTGGAAATGCTCGCAAACGTAAATCTCGGCGCCGACCTCAAACTGCTCGCACCCTACGGCCGCGTCATCGTCATCGGAAGCCGCGGCGATGTCACCCTCACTCCGCGCGACCTCATGGCCCGCCGGGCTTCCATTCGCGCTTTCACGCTGTGGGCCATCACCGAAGCCGAATCCACCGACATCCACGCAGGCATCTTCGCCGGCCTCGACAACGGCATCCTTCGACCTGTCATTGGGTCCGAACTTAAGCTCAAAGACGCCGCCCAGTCCCACATCGATGTCATGAAGCCCTCCGGCGCCCACGGCAAAATCGTCCTGATTCCGTAGAGTCGGGTAGGCAATACTGGCCGCTCCGACGAAGCCCAGAAACGCCGCTCTCCTAACGGGAGCAATTGAATCGGCCATGTTCAGCAGAGAAGGCAGCGCCCCCTCCTTCTGGGAATCCTTCCATCACGCCAAGCTCGACGACATGCCAGCCGAACTGCGTCAGGCTTACCTTGCCGAAGCGCCGCAGCCTGAAAATTTACAAAGCTCCTTCGATAAAAGCGTCCAACGCATGTTGAACTTCAAAGGCTGGTCCCCGGACGAAATCCGTTCCATCCAGGCGCCCACCTTAATATTGCTCGGCGATCGCGATATCATCCGCCCCGAACACGCAGTGGAAATGTTCCGCCTGCTCCCCCACGCTCAGCTGGCCGTCTTGCCCAGCACCGACCATATGCAAATCGTCAACCGCGACGACTGGCTCCTTCCCCTGGTCGAATCCTTCCTGAACCCGCCGGCGTCGTAGCCCGACCCGTCATTTCAATCCGAATCGGAGCGAAATGCTGCTGCCATCGTTCAGCTGGATGACGAACGTCTAGGTCTGCCCGGCCGGCAAATTGCTCGTATTGATGTTGAATATCCACTCCTGCGCCGACGCATCCCAGCGAAACGCATTGTCCGAAGTAGTCGAACTCACCGTCTCGTCCACATCCGCAACCGTTCCGCCGGCGACCTGGGTCAGAGCGAAGCCCGCCACCACACCGACGCTGCCGGCCGAAACACCCTTGCCATCACGACACCCGGAAATTCGCGAGCGGCAGCACGCTAGACACATGGGCTGGCGGCTCCTTGGTGTTTGCCTTCACTATGCATTGCGCAAAGCACACCAAATAACCGTCATTCGCATCGCGATTTTAAAGAGCGACCGCTATCGAACCCGCCAACCAAAAATGAGCGGGATGAAAACGCAGCAGAAAAAGCTCCGAGGCGAGCTGAAAAGGAAGAAGGTCTGGCGGCCAGGACGGCTTCCAAGACGACTCATAAGACGGGCAAACTACGAAGACCCGTCAACGGCATCGGCCACGGCTGTCCAGGGCCGCCAAGCGTAGTCTTCCCGCCGGAAAGAACTCCCTGGTGGCAGGCACGGCCGCCAGCTTACGCAACGTTCGCCCATCGCCGAGCCTTTGCAAATACCAATATTGCGTTAGTTTGAATTTTTTGAGACGTGACACCGTAAGCCAAAAAATTCGGGCGGATCACGCACTACGAATACGAATGCCGGGGCATTCAGATTGAAATTCTTTGGGTCGTGACACCGTAAGGCAAAGATTCAGATTGACCCATTCCGTAAATACGGCACATCCCGTATTTCCGCTACCACCCGGCGCTGATACCTTCGCCTGGCCGTGAAAATCACCGTGGCCCACGACAGCACCAAAGCAGGAGTCAAACAAGCCGTCAACCGCGCCCTCGACGACCTCTTCACCGGCTCCGTCAGCTTGCCCGTCAAGCTGATTCAGGAAAGCAGAACCTGGAACGCCGACACGCTCACCTTTTCCCTAATCGCCAGAATGGGCCCCCTGGGCCTGATGAGCACTCCCATCTCCGGCACCGTCCGGGTCACCGACCACGACCTCTACATCGACGTGAATCTCGGCGTCCTCGAACGCCTGATCCCCGCAGAAAAAGCCCGCCACCTCCTGACCAAGCGCCTCGCAGGCTTACTGACGTGAACCTGCGCACCCGTCAAAAAGGCGCGAAGACCATCCAGAGTTATCGTTCCTCGAGTCCTCGCCAGGAGCACAACCCGCCCCGCTACGCTGGGTTTCCTTTTTCTCTCCGCGTTCGCCGCGATCCTGCCAACTCGAATTTAGCGATACGGCGAGGCTTTCTTTCTACCAGCCGCCGGGTCCCGCAATTTAATCGGTGAGTCATAAAAAATATTGAACGCGACGAAGGTTCCCGTTGATCCCGCAAGTTTCAATACGCCGAAGGTGGCCTCGTTGATCACGTTGTCCCGTACGACGTTGCTGTTACCCGCGACGAAGACGCCCGCCTGATCGCTGTGCGAGATGGTGTTGCGCTCCGCCACATTGCTGTCGCCGATCAGTTCGACCCCGTCGAAAATCTGCGAGTCATAGATCTGGTTGTCAAAAACCTTTGCGTTGTTGCCCACAATCGCTACACCCGTTTGCGCTACGCCGACTACATTGTTGTTCGCGCTCACACCGTCTGATTGGAGCAACGGGCCCGGCTGGACAGACCCGGAATTGATCGTCCATCGGAGGACACTCGAGGGCTGGCGGAAGCGTCCCTCCTGTACCACAACGAGACGCGCAAGAAACCAGCACCCGCGCCCGTCCGCGGAACATTCACATGGATGCGCTCGACGTCGGCGACTCTGACAAGTAACGTTCAGCCGAACTGGCTTGCCGCTCAACCTTTTCCGCTTGCCGGATTCTTACGCAAAAATGCAGGGGCTCGGGCCGCCGGCCTACTTCCAGATCGGCAGTCGCAGGACCAGACCCGACAGAGCCCCGCCCAGCACTACCCAGGCCGAGTTGACCCGGTAGCGAAACACCAGCACCGCGGCCACGGCTCCGATTGCCAGTGACAGCGGCGTGGTCACCACTTCCCGCGCGAACTGAAAACCTACGAACGCCATCAACGCGACCGCTGCCGCGTTCACGCCATCCAGAAACGCTCCGGCGTTCTGTGACTTACGCATCTTGGGCAACACTTTCGCCGTCAACGCCACATACGTGAACGCCGGAACAAACATTCCCAGTGTCGCTACACCGGCGCCGTGCCATCCGGCCAGCAGGTAGCCCACAAACGTGGCCACCGTAAAAAATGGACCCGGCGTGGCCTGGCTCACCGCAATCGCATCCAGCAGTTGTGTTTCGTTCAGCCAGTGCAGCCGCTCGACCAGATCCTCCCGCAGCACGGCCAGCAGCACATAGCCGCTGCCAAGCAGCAGCGCACCAATTTTAAGAAAATAGAGAAACACCCCCGAAGTCGTCGCCGCAACGAACGAACTCACTCCGCCAAACGCCGCCACGTTCCCAGAAGGAGCGCCGCCCGCATGAGCACCCGCAGAAAAACTCGCGGCGCCTGCGCCGGCCGCAGAAAGGTGTCCGCCGCGCCTCTCAGCGAACCGCGTCGCCACCATCCACGCCACTCCGGTACCGATCAGCAACGCCAGCGTAGCCACATGCACCGCTGCCAACCCCAGCACCACTGCTGCAAGAAACATCAGTTCGCGCGATCTCAGGGCCGCCTTCGCCAGCGACCACACCGCTTGCACCAGCAGCACCACCACGACCGGCTTCACGCCCCACAATATGCCGGCTAGCTCCGGCAACGCGCCGTACCGCACATACGCCCACGCCAGCCCCAGCGTCATAAACGCTGCCGGCAAAATGAAACACGCGCCGGCGGTCAGCAGTCCGGAAAAACCGCCGCGCAGTTGGCCCAGATAAATCACCAGTTCTGTCGAAGTCGGCCCCGGCAGCAGATTCACAGCACCCAGCCGGTCCAGGAAATCTTCGCGGGAGAGCCACTTGCGACGCCGTACGAATTCTTCTTCCATCAATCCGATGTGCGCCGCCGCTCCGCCAAACGCCACAAATCCCAAGCGCAAAAACGCGCGGGCAATTTCGCCCAGGCGTCCTTTTTTCACTTCGTCCTTCGCGGGATTAGCCGCCTCTGCCACCGCTTGCGCTCCTCTGGCGCGCCGGGTCTAAAGCCCGTAAAATGTGCACGCACATGAATCTTTGCGCTATCGTCTGGGCCATCGCCCAGAATTCTGCCTACAACTACTGGCACAAGCTGACCGACAAGACCTTCTCGGGTATCTATCACGCCAACGCTTTCGACCTGATGATGATGATCCCGTACTTCATCGTACTCATCATCCTCGCAGTTTACGGCCTGCACCGTTACTGGCTGGTCTACCACTACTACAAATACCGCAAGAACGTCCCCGGTCCCCCGCCACCGGTCACGCACTGGCCCCGCGTCACCGTCCAGCTTCCGATTTTCAATGAGCGCTACGTGATCGAGCGGCTGGTCGACGCCGTTTCAAAATTCGACTATCCGTCGGAACTGCTGGACGTGCTGGTGCTCGACGATTCTACCGACGAAACGCAGCAAGTGGCGCGCGCTTGCGTGGAACGCCACGCTGCGCAAGGCGTGCCGGTCAGTTACATTCACCGCAGCAATCGCGAGGGTTTCAAAGCGGGCGCTCTCGAAAACGGATTGAAGACCGCGCGCGGCGAATTCGTGGCCATCTTCGACGCCGATTTTATTCCAGACAGCGACTTTTTGCGGCGCACGATTCCGTATTTTCAAAGACCTGAGATCGGCATGGTGCAGACGCGCTGGACGTATCTGAATCGCGACTACTCGCTGCTCACACAAGTGGAAACGATTCTGCTCGACGGCCACTTCGTGGTCGAACACGGCGCGCGCTCCCGCCGCGGAACATTTTTTAACTTCAACGGCACCGCCGGCGTGTGGCGGCGGGCCGCGATCGACGCCGCCGGCGGCTGGGAACACGACACCCTCACCGAAGACACGGATCTTTCTTATCGCGCGCAGCTCAAGGGCTGGAAATTTTTGTATTTGCCGGACATTGAATGCGCCAGCGAACTTCCGGTGGATATGAACGGGTTCAAAGCGCAGCAGGCGCGCTGGGCCAAAGGCTTGATGCAGACGGCGAAAAAGATCCTGCCGCAAGTATTCAGGTCCAAAGCGCCGTGGCACGTGAAAGCGGAGGCTTTTTTTCATCTCACTGCCAACATCAGCTATCCGCTAATGGTGCTGTTTTCCGCAATGTTGCTTCCCGCCATGATCGTGCGCTTTTATCAGGGCTGGCTGCAGATGCTGCTTATTGACCTGCCACTGTTCCTCGCCTCCACCTGTTCCATTTCCAGCTTTTACCTGGTGGCGCAAAAGGAATTGCGGCCCAAGCGCTGGTGGACGACGTTTCTGTACATGCCATTCGTGATGGCCACGGGCATTGGCATCTCCATTCGCAATGCCAAAGCGGTGCTGGAGGCGCTGTTTGGGGTGAAGAGCGATTTTGCGCGCACGCCGAAATTCAAGATCGAGGGCAAGAAAGACACTTTCGTTGCCAAGAAATATAAAAACAAAGCGGGCTGGATGCCCTACGCGGAAATCTCGCTGGGTATCTACTTCTCGTTTACGGTGGGGTACGCAATCTCCAACCAGAATTACGCGACCATTCCTTTTCTGCTACTTTTTGTGTGGGGCTATCTCTATACCGGCTTCATGTCGCTCGGGCAAACCTATTTCGCGCATTTGCGCTTCGGCGTGAACGCGCCGGAGATGCGTCCGGCCGCCACTGGCGCCCCCGGATTTTGAGTAGCGTGGCAAGTGAGGGAAGCCTGTAGCAAGGAGTGACAGCGTGAAATTTGGTCTTGCTTCCGTTGTTGCGGTGCTGCCGTTGCTGTTCTCGTTGCTTCCGCAAAAGACCGAAAAACCGGTGCCGGTGGAAGAAGAGCCATTGCACAAGATGGAATTAAAGAATGATGCGGTGTTGGTGCTGCGGCTGACGCTTCCGCCCGGGCAATACACGCAATATCACATTCACACCCATGACCGCGTGGCGATTCAGCTTTCCACGACGTCGACCACACAGCAGGAATGGAAGAAACCGGAAGGCCCTTCAAATCCGGTCAAACCGGGAGAGTTCGCGGCCATGACGCTCGAGAGCGACAGCTACACGCACCGCGTACACAACGTGGGCCAGGCGCGTTACGAAGTGCTGGACATCGAATTCGCGCAGCGGCCGCCCAAGCCGTATCCGGATCCGGCTGGGCCCGTAGCAGCGGAAAATCCCAGCTCACGCATTTATAACTATGTGCTCGCGCCGGGCGCCAGTACGCCAATGCATAAACACGTCCGTCCGTACGTGATTGTTTCCGTAACTGCGCTGAACCTGCAGATGAATTCTTCCGACGGCGAGAGCGCTTCGTGGGCAGTGGAAGCGGGCGGGTTTCGTTTTGTGGATGTGCCGCCAGGAGGCGCTCTCGCGCACAACCTGACAAACGTTGGAACCACGCCGGGCCAAATCGTGGAAGTCGAAATGAAATAGCCGCCCAGTCAAACTCCCGCGGGATACCACGACTATGGATTACGACTTTGCAATAAATTTGTGCCCGAGCTGCATCCGCTGGAATTACCCGCTGACTGGAATGGCGCGGTGCAAAGCTCCGAGCAAGCGCGGAACGTTCTGGGTGACCACATGCAAACGAGCTCGGCTGCGGTCGGCGTGGTCGCGGCACGCTATGGTTCGCGCTTCGCCGCGTTGGAAAGTTTTCGTTGCAAGGCGCGCGATCCGAAACCTGAACGGCCACCGGGCGGACGGTAAGTTACGAATACGACTCGGGAGGCTGCCTTACAGGAGTGGCAGCTTCCGACGGGGGTGCAATGGCTTATGCCTATGATGGCAAAGCACAGATGGTGAGCGTTGCACGCGGGACGGAAGCACCGTTTTGATCAACAGCTACGACGACCCAGGCAACATCAAAACGCAAGTCCTGGCGGGTGGTCAGAAATTAGAATGTCGCCGTGCGCAGTTGCGTCCAGCCGGCCGCAAAGAGGTGTCCCCAGAAACCATTCTTACACCCAATGGTTGACCGTGCACTTTTCCGGTTACCGCGTTTACTGGCGACCAATGTTCGCTACAGCGAAGGAAGCTACATGCAGTCTCTTCCCGCGCGCCCGCGGTGAGGCCAGGGGGTTGGCAGGAGTGCCATCGGCTGCTGCAGGTCGCGGGCCGGCATACGCACAGTTCGCACGTTTTTGAATTGCACATCGGTTAACTGCATAGCTCTGGCGAGCAGCGCGCGCGGCCGCTATTCTCGGAATATCAGGTCACCCTTTCTTTCCTGGAGCCCAGCCATGAAACTCCCACCCCTCCCGCAGCGATTCCCTCGGTGCGTGCGACCGTTCGCCGTGTTCGTCGTACTGACTTTTCGTGCGTGGGCGTGCGGTGCGCAAACACCGCCCGCCGAGCAACCGCGTGTCGAACCATCACCAGTCGCACCATCGCCCGGCACCATGCTGAAGGAATGGAACAGCAAATACCCGGGGCTGCTGACGGCCGTCGGTCATCTGCTCGCCAGCCTGCAGAACGGCATTCAGTATCCGGAGCCGCGCAGCGAGAGCCGATTGCTTCCGCTGCTTCCCGAATCGACGGTGGTGTACGCGGCAATTCCGAATTACGGCGACGCCGCGCATCAGGCGGCGCAGATCTTGCGCGCCGAACTGAAACAGAGCGCGGTGCTGCGCGATTGGGTGCGCGAGAATAAAGAATGGGCCGAGCTGGAACCGAAGATCGAGGACGCACTCGATAAACTGTCCGAAGTCCAGCAGTATCTGGGCACCGAGATTGCGGTGTCCGGAAGGATGGGCGGCCAAGCACCGGCCTTTCTGGCGCTGGCGGAAATCCGCAAGCCCGGTCTAAAGGAGTATCTGCAGAAGAATCTTCGCGAGCTTGCGGTGACATCGAAACCGGGCGTTCGAGTCTTGGACCCGCAGTCGCTGGCCACCGCTGAAATCAAGGCACCCACCGAAGAGCTGTTGGTGCTGGTACGAGCGGACTTCGTCGTGGCCTCGTCGGACATAGCCACGCTGCGGGATTTCAATAAGCGACTGGATCTGCACGGCAGCAAAGGCGACTCACCATCGGCATTTCAGCAGCGAATCGGCAAGGAGTATGCCGGTGGGGTGAGCACGCTGGCAGGCGCGGATCTGCACAGAATCCTGGGTGAGCTGCCGCCGATTGCTCAACGAGAGATTGCGCCCCTCGAAAGAAATGGATTTGGCGACCTGAAGTATCTGGTTTGGGATCGCAAGTCCGTTGACGGTCAAACCGTGGGCCAGGCGGAATTGAGCTTTCTGTCGCCGCGCCAAGGAGCTGCTGCGTGGCTCGCGAACTCGCGGCCCCTGACCACGCTGGATTTCGTTTCGCCCAACGCGACGATGGCGCTGACGATTGTGCTTCATAATCCGGCACAGATGTTTGATGACCTACGCATGATGGCCAGTGCGACGAATCAGAACGCCTTCGCGGCATTAACGCAATTCGAAAGCATGCTGAAGCTGAGCTTGAAGGATGACGTGCTGGCAAACCTGGATGGCGAAATGACCCTGGAATTGGACGTCACGGAAGCGGCGCCGCTCTGGAGAGCCATTTTTAAGGTGCGGGATGCGGAGCATTTGCAGCATACCCTCGACACACTTCTCGCCGCAGCACCCGTCAAACCACGGCGCTCTGAGCAGGACGGCCTGAAATTTACCTCCATCGAAATTCCGCGCGGCCGAGTGGCAGGCTCGCCGACGGGCTCCGCGCCGGCACCAACGGAAATCGCCTATGTGTTCGTGGACGGCCAATTGGTTGTAGGGTCGGGACACTCGGCGGTAGGGGATGCTGTGCGCCTCGGTCGCAGCGGCGAATCGCTCGGGAAATCCAAGGCCCTGCTGGCCGCTTTGCCACCCGGACGCTCGCTGGAAGCTTCCGCGCTGTATTTCCAGGATCCAGCGGCGATGTGGTCGCTGCAGTTGCGGCGATTCGCGCCCGAGCTGGCGGAAGTTGCGGTGAAACTCATCGGCCAGAGTTCGCCATCGGTGACTGGTTTCTACGCCGATGACACCACCATCCGCGAAGCGAGCCGAAGCCACGGTACGGATGTAACGACAACGCTGGTGGTAGCGGCGATTGCCATTCCCAACCTGCTGCGCTCGCGCATGGCGGCCAATGAAGCCAGCGCGGTGGGCAGCGTGCGCACCATCAATACGGCGGAAATTACCTATGAAGTCGCGTATCCCAGCAGAGGGTTCGCGCCGAATCTAAGCAAGCTCGGTCCAAATCACGCGAATCCGGAGAAACCAACACCGGAGCACGCAGACCTCATCGACGATTCCCTGGCGACGGAGAATTGCACGCTGGAAGGGTGGTGCAGCAAATCCGGCTATCGCTTTAATCTGACAGGCATATGCAAGCTGAACGTGTGCTCGGACTTCGTCGTTACCGCCCTGCCAGCTTCGGGTGCAACAGGCACCAGAAGCTTTTGCTCGACATCGGATGGAGTGATCCGCTCCAAAGTAGGCGGCGATCCGCTGAGTTCGCCGTTGAACGTGCCTGAATGCAATAAATGGGAGCCAATACATTAGACAGATCGGCAGCGCTGGCTCACTTTTACTAAACCACGATCTCTCGGTACTATTCTGATGTCCCTGTGAGTTGGCATCCGCTTTCCCTCGGCGGAATATTGAATTCATTCTTCATCGGAGCTCTTAGGATGAAATTGAGAATACTGCGCTGGACGTTTGCCTTGCGGAGCGGCCTGGCCGCCGTCGTCTGCCTGTTGATCGCGATAGGTTTGCCGGCGCAGCAGCGGCGGGAACGCGAACCGAATAAGGTTTACGCGGCGCGGAGGACGAGTATCGCCGCGCAGGTGGATGGGCCCGTGGTTTTGTGGGGGTTCACGGGCCGCGAAGAGTCTTCGCAGTCCTACGTGTTTGCGCAGGAAGACAATTTTTACTACCTTACCGGCCACAACGAAGAAGGTGCGGGGTTGATCATTCTGCCGTCGTCAAAAAGCGGCGAGCATGAAGCGTGGGATGGTCCTCGAGAAATCCTGTTCCTACCTGCAAAAGACCCGCAGAAAGAGAAATGGAACGGTGTGCGCATGTCGCCGGCGGACGCGGACATTAGCTCGCGGACAGGTTTCTCGACAGTGCAGGCATTCGGCGAAATGCGGGCTGTGGTGGAACGGCTGGCCAAGGTTTACGCGGTCAATTTCTACACCATCCTGCCTTACGAAAAGGAAAATGGCGGGTATCCGCACGAGAAAGCGGTAGTGGACTGGCTGCAAATGGCCGAGCCACAGATCAAGCTAAAGGACGTGCGCGGCAACATCGAAGCGCTGCGAGTGATCAAGTCGCCGGGAGAGATCGCGTTTTTGAAAAAAGCGATCGAGCTGTCCCTGGATTCGCATCTTGCAGCGATGAAGATGATGCAACCGGCTCTGTGGGAATACCAAGTGGCGGCGAAGATGGTGGAAGTGCACGCGACGGGCGGATCGGAAGCGGAAGGGTACGCGCCGATTGTGGGCGCGGGGCCGAACTCGACGGCATTGCACTACGACAAGCTGGATCGCAAGATTCAAGATGGCGACATTGTGGTGCTGGACGTGGGTGCGCAATATTCCGGCTACTCGGCGGACATTACCCGGACGTTACCCGCGAATGGAAAGTTTACGCCGCGGCAGCGGGAGATTTACGACATCGTGCTGGGCGCGCAAAACGCAGCGATGGCGGCGCTGAAGCCGGGAATGAATCTATGCAAGACCGGCGACAAGAGCGTGTACAAGATTTCGTTCGAATACATAAATTCGCATGGTAGGGACCTGCAAGGAAAAAAGCTGGGGCAGTACTACATCCATGGCCTGGGCCACAACATCGGGCTCGATGTGCACGATCCGGGTGCCTATTGCAAGCCTCTGGAGCCGGGAATGGTGGTGACGATGGAACCGGGGATCTATATTCCCGAGGAAAATTTGGGAGTGCGCATTGAAGACGATGTGCTGATCACAGAATCAGGATACGAATTGCTGAGCAAGCGATTGCCGCGGGATCCGGCGGAGATTGAGAAGATCATGGCGAACGCAGCGGCAGACAGAAAGATGACAAAACCTGCGGACTGACTGCGCATCCAATCAATGGGAGCGGA
Source organism: Candidatus Eiseniibacteriota bacterium (assembly GCA_035607085.1). Classification (GTDB taxonomy): domain Bacteria; phylum Acidobacteriota; class Terriglobia; order Acidiferrales; family UBA7541; genus Acidiferrum. The sequence continues at coordinate 71,549 of DATMZI010000091.1, forward strand.
TTGGAGACTTAATGGCCCATACGGCAGCGTCACTGGATGGGAAAGGTGAGGAATTGCTGGCGGTGGAACGCCGATTCGAGGCTGCGCTGCTATCGTCCGATGTGGTGGCGCTCGAGGGAATCCTGGCGGAAGGATTTTTTCTGAATGACTTCATGGGCGGCGTGATTTCCAGGAACGAACTGCTGAAATATTTGCAATCGGGGGCGCTGAAGTTTCGCGTAATTGTGCCACACGACGTTTCGGTGCAATCCTTCAGTGTCACGGGAATCGTGAGCGGCTGGACCGAAATGAAGGCGGAGTTGCTGGGAGTGGTCAGCGAGGTTAAATCGCGGTTCCTGCATGTCTATGTCGGGAGCCCGCAGAGCTGGCGGATGGTTGCTGGACAGGGCACGGTCATACCGGAGTTGGATTCGTAACCACAATTGACCCGATTGCGGGCCGCATCTATACTAATTTTTCGCGCTGAACGGGTTATTTGGCTCAGCGCGTCTCGCCTGCTGCTGCTGCTGCAGGCAGGTGATTCCGCCCGCGCCGCCTCGCAGAGCGACCGCTCGCTGGATTTCCGAAATCTAACCGAAGGTATTGGACGAAAAATGAGCAGCATTAAAGCGACACAGCTCCGCCCCGGCATGGTGATCCTGCACGAAAACGAATTGTATACGGTGTTCAGCACCGACCACCGCACGCCGGGAAACAAGCGTGGTTCGATGCAGACGCGGCTGAAAAGCCTGCGCACCGGAACGATGATTGATTACCGGTTCCGCGCGGAAGAGTTCGTAGAACGCGCCATTCTGGATGAAATCGAATTCGAGTATTTGTACAGCGAAGGCGATAGCTTCCACTTCATGAATACCAAGAGCTATGAGCAGATGGAAATGTCGCGCCAAGAGCTGGGCGAAACGACGTATTACCTGGTGCCGAATACCGTGGTGAAGGTGGAATTCCACGACGAAAAGGCGATCGGCATCAATTTGCCGGATACCATGGACTTGCGGGTGACGCAGACCGAGCCGACGATTCAGAAAGCTACGGCGAGTTCTGTCATGAAGCCGGCAACTTTGGAAACCGGATTGGTGGTTCCCGTTCCACCGTTCGTGAATGAAGGTGATAAGATTCGCGTGGATACTTCTGAAGCGCGCTACGTGCAGCGCGTGGAGTCGTAACGTTTGAATTTCCGCCTCCGCAGCTGAATCGGGCGCAAGTCGGATTCAGAAGAGGTGAAAAAAGGCGCCCCATCGCTCAGGCGATCGGGGCGCTTCTGTTTAGGGCGAAAACTTTCAGGCTTTGCCGGCGTTGGATCTTTCGCTGAAGACGCGGGCGAAGATGGCGTCTACGTAACGGAGGTGGCGCTGCAGGTCGAAAGTGTGCTCCAGAGCTTTGCTGTCCAGGTATTTGGTGATGCGCGGATCTTCGCCGATGCGGTCACGGAAGCTGCTGTCGGTGTCCCAGGCAACCATGGCGTTTTCCTGGACGGTTTTGTAGGCCTCGTCACGAGGCATGCCTTTTTCGACCAGGTCTTGCAGCAACTGCCCGGAAAAAACTAAGCCCTGTGTGGCATCCAGGTTGCGCTTCATGCGCTCGGGGAACACGCGCATGCCGTCGATTACGGCAGTCATTTTGGCGAGCATGTAGTCAATTAGAATCGTGGAATCGGGAAGAATAATGCGCTCGACCGAGCTGTGCGAGATATCGCGCTCGTGCCACAGACCGATGTTTTCGTAGGCGGCAACCATATTGGAGCGAACGACACGCGCCAAGCCGCTGATCTGCTCGCAAGTGACCGGATTGCGCTTGTGCGGCATGGCCGAACTGCCGCGCTGTTCACCGCCGAACGGCTCCTCAGCTTCGCGGACTTCGGTGCGCTGCAAGTGGCGAATCTCGATAGCGATTTTTTCCAGCGTGGCCGCGATGAGCGCGAGCGTGCTGACGTAGTGCGCGTGGCGGTCGCGCTGAATGACCTGTGACGCGACAGGCGCGACGTTGAGGCCGAGCCGCTGGCAGATTCGTTCTTCGATTTCCGGTCCGAGATGCGAAGCGTTGCCGACCGCGCCGGAAATCTTGCCGATGCGCAGCTGCGCTGCGGCGTCGGCGAAACGTTCGATATTGCGCTGATTTTCCGCGTACCAGTTGGCGACTTTCAGACCGAAAGTGATCGGCTCGGCATGAACTCCGTGCGTACGGCCGATTTGCGGCGTGTGGCGAAATTCTTGTGCGCGACGCGCGAGGGCGTCGCCGAATTTGCCTAGCCCGGCTTCGATCAGGCGCGATGCGTCGCGAACGAGCAGCGCCTGCGCGGTATCCACGACATCGTTGGAAGTCATACCGTAGTGCAGCCAGCGCGCGGCAGCCAGATTACCGATGGATTCACCAACGTTCATGGTGAAAGCGATAACGTCGTGCTTGACCTTGGATTCGAGTTCATTGATGCGCGCGGCGTCGACTTGGGCTTTGCCGCGAATGATCGCGGCGGCTTCGGCGGGAACCTGGCCGGCTTCGGCCAGGGTTTCCGTGGCGGCCAGCTCGACTTCGAGCCATTTGGAGTACTTGTTGGCATCGCTCCAGACGCGGCCCATTTCTTCGCGGGTATACCGTGGAATCAAGCGAATCCCCTCTTTTTCCGGTGGATCAGCAATCATCATATCGCATCTTGACAATCCCGTTGTAGGGAGTAGAGACTCTACATCCATGGATGTAGGCGCTCTACATCGTCTGGCGTTGCGGGGATGAACGAGTTATGGCCAAACAGCAATATCGAAACCGGATTGAACTTCTGCAGGGAACCCTGGATCTAATGATCCTACAAACGCTGCAATGGGGGCCGCAACATGGCTATGGAATCAGCCAGGCCATCCGCAACCGCTCCGGCGAAATACTGCAAGTGGATACCGGCTCGCTCTATCCCGCGCTGCACCGCCTGGAAAAGCAGAAGTCGGTTGCGTCTGAGTGGAAAGTTTCCGGCAACAAGCAGCGCGCCAAATATTACCGGCTCACGGCTGCGGGAAAACGGCAGCTGGCGCAGGAACGCTCGCGCTGGCAGCAGCTGACCGAAGCAATCGGTGGAGTGCTGGAGCAAGCCGGGAAGGAGGCCATGTCATGAACCTTCACTGGCGTGGGTGGAGGCAGCGAACGGACGAGTTGAACGAAGAGCTCGAATCGCATCTGACAATGGCGACCGAAGACTGCGCCGGCAGCAGTGGGTCGCGAGCTGCCGCAGCGCAAGCCGCACGACGCGAGATGGGAAATTTCCTGCTAATCCGCGAGGTGACCCAAGACATGTGGGGAGGACGCTGGTGGCGGGACCTGCTTGAAGATGCGCAGTATGGCCTGCGCGTCCTGTGCAAGAACCCTCGGTTCATGGCGGTGGCGGTATTGACCCTGACACTGGGGATTGGGGCAAACACGTCGCTGTTTTCCGTGGTCAATGGAGTACTGTTGAACCCTCTTCCTTACCCGCACTCCGAAGAACTGGTTACCCTGCACGAAAGCAAGCCGAATTTCGCGACCGGCTCGATTTCCTTCCCGAATTTCCTGGATTGGCAGAAAGAAAACCAAACCTTCTCTACCATGGCCCTGGAACGCGGCACTTCCTTCATTCTGACCGGCCTCGGCGAAGCGGAGCAGGTGGACGCGCTGTTCGTCAGCTCAGATTATTTCCGGCAACTTGCAGTGGCTCCAGTAATCGGGCGCGATTTCGCGGCCGGCGAAGACCGCGTAGGCGCGGCTCCGGCTGTGATGATTACTGCCGGCTTCTGGAAACGAAAATTGGGATCGGCGCAGGACATTCTGGGAAAAAGCCTGAACCTGGATGGCAAAGCTTTCACCATCATCGGTGTCGTTCCCGCCGACTTTGACTTGTTGGGGACGGTGCGATCGCGCGACTTGTACGTGCCTATTGGACAGTGGGCTAATCCGATTCTGATGAATCGCTCTGCGGGGCTTGGCTTCCACGGCATCGGACGTCTGAAGCCTGGCGTTACAGTCGCCCAGGCCCGCGCGGACATGGAACGCGTCACGCAGAACCTTGCCGCAACGTATCCCGACTCCGACAAGGGCATCGGCGCCGCGCTAATTCCGCTGCGCGAGAGAATGCTCGGTCAAGTGCAGCCATTTCTGCTCCTGCTGTTTGGCGCGGTCGGTTTTGTGCTGCTGATTGCTTGCGTCAACGTAGCCAATTTGTTGCTGGCACGTTCGAACGGACGAACCCACGAATTTGCCATTCGTCTGGCGCTGGGCGCGGGCCGCGGACGCATCCTTCGCCAACTTCTAACCGAGAGCTTGCTGCTCGCGGTTCTCGGCGGAGGCCTCGGAATCTTGCTGGCGGCGGTTGGCACCAGAACAGCGCTGCGACTGTTGCCCACAACCCTTCCGCGCGCGGCGGAAGTTGCGATGGATGGCCGCGTACTGGTTTTCGCCGCGACGATTTCGCTGTTCGCGGGAATCTGCTTCGGTCTATTTCCCGCTCTGCGGATGAGCAAGTCCGGAGCCCAAACGGCGCTGAAGGAAGGTGGCCGTGGCGGCGTCGGTGCCCGTCACCGCATGCAAAGTGTCCTGGTGGCAGCGGAAATGGCGCTGGCGGTTGTTTTGTTGATCGGCGCAGGACTCATGATGCGAACGCTGTCAGCGCTCTGGAATGTCAGTCCCGGGTTCGAGACGAAAAATGTTCTGACCTTTGGGTTCGCTCTTCCCAGCACCATGACCCAGGCCACTGCGGACGCGGTCCGCTCACATCTCCGCGCAGTCCACCAGAAACTCCAAGCCGCGCCCGGAGTGGAGGCAGTTTCCTTCTCATGGGGAGCGCTTCCTCTGAGTTCCGATGATGAATGGCTGTTCTGGATTGATGGCCATCCCAAACCAGCCAACGAGAATGATATGAACTGGGCCCTCAACTATGTAGTCGAGCCGGACTACCTGAAGGTGATGAGGATTCCATTGAAGAGTGGCCGGTTTTTTAGCGACCAGGACGATGAGCGCGCGGCCAAAGTGGCCGTAATCGACGAAGCGCTGGCGCAAAAATTTTTCAGCGATACGGATCCCGTGGGCAAACGGCTGCACATTAATAATGGCTCCGATGAAATGGTGGAAATTGTCGGCGTGGTGGGGCACGTAAAGCAGTGGAGCCTGGATACCGACAAAGAGTCTCTCCAGGCCCAACTTTATACGCCGTTCATGCAGTTGCCTGACAAAGCGATGGCGCAATCGGCTGCCGGAGTGGGCGTTCTGGTGCGCTCGGAGGACTCCCTACCGGTTTTCGAATCGATACGGCAAGCCAGCGCGCAAATGAGCAACCAGCAAGTGGTTTTCGGAGCGCAAACTATGAACGACATCATTGCGAACTCACTCGCCGACCGGCGGTTCTCGATGACCCTGCTGGGAATTTTTGCGGGTGTGGCGTTGCTGCTCGCCAGTATCGGTATCTACGGAGTTGTCTCCTACCTAGTAGGCCAGCGCACTCAGGAAATCGGCGTGCGCATCGCCATGGGGGCCCAGCGTAGCGAAGTGCTGCGCCTGGTGCTGGCTCAGGGAGCGGCCATGTCCGCGCTGGGGGCCATCATTGGCCTCGCGGCCGCTCTTCCCCTGACCCGCCTGATGGGAACTCTGTTGTTTGCCGTCAGTACGGCGGATCCTCTGACCTATCTCTGCGTTGTTGCACTTCTCCTGGTGGTTTCTGTTGCAGCCTGCTGGCTGCCGGCACATCGCGCGGCACGCATGAACCCTGTCGACGCTCTGCGTTACGAATAATCCGCTTTCGAACAGCCCTCGGTCGGCTGGCTGGCCGGTTCGACAAACGCGATAAACCCATTCGCTTCAAGGTGATACCTTACCTTCGGCATTGCCCGACGGCGGGTCAGCCTCCTTTTGTCTGACCTAACCGCAAGGGGCGTTTCCTGTCTAATGGTGAGGATGCGAGCGAGCGGCGAACAGGCTGAGGGCGTGGCGATCAGCGACGCAGTGGCGGTGGAGCGAACGCTCGCCGGCGAACGCGAAGCCTATCGCGTGCTCGTGGAACGGCACAGCCAGTATGTGTACCGGCTGGCGTATCGCATGACCGGCAACAAGGAAGACGCGGAGGAAGTGGTGCAGGAGGCTTTTTTGCGTGCCTATCAGAAGCTCCAGCAGTTCGCCGGCAACGCGAATTTTGGCACCTGGGTATACCGCATCGCCGCGAACTATGCGATCGACCGGTTGCGGCAACGCAAGAGCGAAGATTCACGGCGCGAGCAGCCCAAGCGTATTGCTGAGGGCGAGCCGGAATCCGATCCGCTGAGCGAAGTGAAAGATGCGGCTCCGTCTCCGGAGCGGCTGGCGGGCAGCGCTCAACTGGCGGCCAAGATGAAACAAGCATTGGATACCCTGACGCCCGCAGAACGCACCGCTATCGTGATGCGGCACTGGGACGGCTGCGGAATTGAAGAAATTGCAGCGGTGCTGAAATCGAACACCAGTGCGGCGAAAAACACGGTGTTTCGAGCGGTGCAGAAATTGCGAGCAGCGCTGCAGCCCTTCGCGGAACCACGCGGAGCGGCGCGCGCGGTGGGAACGGAATCATGAAACACGCAAGCCAAGACGAGTTGTTTGCTTACCGCGAAGGCGACGCGAAAGGCCGTGAGGCGATGGCTGCTCATTTGAAGGAGTGCGGCGAATGCCGGGCGGAGCTGGCCCGGCTGGAAGAAGTGTTCGCTGCGCTGGATGCGCTGCCGGTGCCGGATGCGGGAGAGGACTATGGCGCAAGAGTGTGGCGGCAGCTTGCGCCGCGCTTGCCGGAACGCCGCGCAAGCTGGTGGCAAACATTTTTCACAACCCAGAGACTCGCGGTGGCGGGCGCGATGGCCGCCCTCGTAGTTGCGGCGTTTTACTTCGGCCGGGTTACGAAACCGGTGCCTAGCGCCGGAACCGAAGCGGCCAGCGCCGGATCGGTGCGCGAGCGTGTGCTGGTGGTTGCCGTCGGGGAACACTTGGGGAAGTCAGAAATGGTCTTGGTGGAGCTTTCCAACGCGACCCCCGCGGAAAACGGCAAGAAGCTGATCAACATCTCCGCGGAACAGAGGCGCGCCGAAAGTTTAGTGGAACAGAACCGTTTGTACCGGCAGACGGCGATGGAGGGCGGCGACAACGCTATGGCCAGCACGCTCGATGAACTGGAACGCGTGCTGATGGATGTGGCCAACAGTCCGGCGGAAGTGACACCGGCGCAGTTTGAGTCCATTCAGAAGCGCATCGCGGAGCGCGGAATTTTGTTGAAGGTCCGGGTGGTCCGGCAAGAATTGCGAACGGCCGAAACAGGAAGAAAGTCCCAGCCTGCGCAGACCGATTCGACGACAAGAGAGAGGAACAAGATATGACTGTTTGGGCTAAAAGCATCGTAGACGGAGTGCGCAAAGGCGTTATTGGCGGACTGGTCCTCGGACTAGCGGCGACGCCCTCATGGTCAGCGAAATCATTCGGGCAGGCGTCGAAGATCGTTTCGGCCTGGCAGGAACCAAACGCTTTCGCGGAACAAGAGAGCGAGCGGGACCGTCGCGAACGCGAGCAGGAAAAACGCGAGAGAGAAGAGGAAGCGCGGGACCGGGAACAGGAAAAGAAGGAGCGCGAGCAGGAGCGGATCGAGCGCGTCCAGGAAATGTACGACGACGGCCGCGAAGCTTTGGACGACGGCAAATACGCCCAGGCCGAGGAAAGATTCAACAACGTGATTCGCGAAAACGGTCCGTTGGCGGACGGTGCCATGTACTGGAAGGCTTACGCGGAAAATCAACAGGGCAAACGCGAGGCCGCGCTCGCAACCATCGCCGAACTGAAGAAGAAATTCGCAACCAGCAAATGGAAGAAGGATGGGGAAGCGCTGGAAATCGAAGTCAGAAACCGTTCCGGGCAGGTGGTTAAGGTAGACGACGCGGCCAGCGATGATGACCTGTTCAGTCTGGCCTTCCAAGGTCTGATGAACAACAACCCCGCTGCAGGAATCCAGAAGGCTGGCCAGATTCTGAATGGCTCCGCATCGCCAAAGAGAAAATCGAACGTTTTGTTCGTAGTGGCGCAAAACGGTTCACCCGAAGCGCAGGATCTGCTCGGACAGATCGCGCAAGGCCAGAGCAATCCGGAGCTGCAGCGCAAAGCCGTCGAGTATCTGGGCTTGTTTGGAGGAAGCCGTTCGGCCAGCACGCTGGCGACGATTTACTCCGGCAGCAACGACCCCGGCGTGAAGCGCGGAGTAATCAAGAGCTACATGATTTCTGGCAATCATGCCGGCCTGCTTAAGATCGCCAGGCAAGAAAAAGACGAAAACCTCAAGCGCGACGCGATTCGCAATCTGGGCATTTCCGGCGGGCAGGACGAGCTCCAGCAATTGTACAAAACGGAAACTTCCGTCGAAGCGCGCAAGGAAATTCTGCAGGCGTTCTTCCTGGCGGGTGACTCCGCCAAGTTGATGCAAGCTGCCGAAGGCGAAAAAGATCCGGAACTCCGCCGCGCGGCGATTCGCAATCTCGGCCTGATGGGTAAAAGCGACGTTCTGCAATCCATCTATGGGAAGGAAACTGACCGCGGCCTGAAGGAAGAAGTGCTGAACGCCTACTTCATCGGCGGCAATGCCAAGGGCTTGGTGGCGATCGCCAAAAGCGAAAAAGATCCCGAGCTAAAGAAACGTGCGGTGGAAAAACTTTCGCTGATGAATTCCAAAGAAGGCAGCGACTACCTGATGGAGCTGCTGAACAAGTAAGCAGCAACGGCGAACCGGAGGCGGAGATGATCTGGAGCAAACTTGTTTCAAGATTCGCGATGATTTTCGCTGTCGCAGCCATGCTGCTGGCGCCGCCGGCGCAGTCGCAAACCCCGTCCGCGCCGAAAACGGAAAACGCCAAAGTGGAGCCGCGCGCCGTTGCGGGAAGTTTTGCCGAAACCGTTGAAGCATGGGCGAAGTCCGCCGACCACGCGCAATGGCTGGCCTACCCGGTTCCGGCCGTCAGCGGTGACCGCCAAGTTTGTTGCGGTAATTGGAACGGCAACAACAGCAACTGCGGTCCATGCCGGCTCGAAGGCTCCGACCACGGCGACAGCATCAATCTGCGCGACAACAAAATAAAACTGGAAGGTCCGCAAAGCTTGATCGTGCTGCTGCGCGCCGATGCCCGCAAAATCGGCAAAATCCGTGTCGTTTCCGAAGACTGCGCCATCGATGCTGGCGGATTGCAGATCATCTGGCTGAACGGCGTAAAACCGGCGGAAAGCGTGCGGTATCTGGAAACAATTGTGGACAGCAAGGAACTCGATGAGCGCGGCGGCGACCGCTTGAGCCGCGGAGCGCTCAGTGCGATTGCATTGACCGCGGACCCCTCGGCGGACAAAGCGATTGCCAATTTAACGGCACCGGACCGGCCGGAAGGAGTGCGCAAAGAAGCTTCATTTTGGGCCGGCGAAGCGCGCGGCGCGGCAGGGCTTGCTTTATTGAAGCGCATGGCCAAGAGCGATCCCAGCTCTGAAGTGCGCGCTCACGTCACGTTCGCGCTTTCCGTTAGCCGCGAAAACGAAGCAGTAGACGAAATGATCCGCATGGCGCATGAAGACTCGAGCACCCACGTCCGCGGCCAGGCGCTTTTCTGGTTGGCGCAAAAAGCCGGCAAGAAAGCGGCCAACACTATCACCGGCGCAATCGACAATGATCCCGACACCGAAGTGAAAAAGAAAGCCGTCTTTGCGCTGAGCCAGATGCCCAAGGAGGAAGGCGTCCCCAAGCTAATTGAAGTCGCGCAAAACAACCGCAATGCCGAAGTTCGCAAGCAAGCCATGTTCTGGCTCGGCCAGTCGAACGATCCCCGCGCCCTGGATTTCTTTGAAAAGGTTCTCTCGAAGTAAAGGAACGTTCGCCGTTACCGTCGGCCGCTATTTTTTGCTGCGTATCCTGCTGAAGTGCGCCTCTTGTCGGACCGGCGCATCTGGACCATAAATGAAGCGGGAGTCGAATCTGTGGTGATTGGCGGCGCAGCGATCGGCGCGCTTGGTGTCGCTCGCACCGCGTTGGATGGTTGATGCCTTGAACCAACGTTCGCACGCCAACGGCAGGCGCTTAGGTAACGCTGGCCCCGTACAGACCACTCCGGGAAGCTCCTGAAGAGTTGCCCGCAGAAACCGCCCAGCGCTGTTCAAACTTCACCCTGAGTAGCACGAATTCCCCGGTTTCCGGGTACCATTCACAGCTCTAAGGGCTTGAGCGGAACGTGCTGAGAAGCCAGCAGCAATTCTCCCGCGAATGCGCACTCGGCGGGGCGCCGCTCCAGCGCCTGCTCCGCGGAAATTTTCACCACGTCAGGGTTATTGTTTTCCTGTGAAATGTGCGCCAGCACCAGGTAGCGGGCGCGGCCGTCGAACCCTTCCGGATCGGCTAGATATTCTCCGACCGCATTATTGGAAAGGTGCCCAGTGCGGGAAAGCACCCGCTGCTTGACCACCCACGGGTACGGCCCAACTTTCAGCATTTCCAGATCGTGATTGGATTCGAGCAACAGGCAATCCGCATCGCGCAGGTGCACTTTGACCAGTTCCGGCATATATCCCAGGTCTGTCACCAGCGCCATCTTCACGCCACTCGCGCGAAATGTGAATCCCACGGGTTCCACGGCGTCATGCGGAATCCGGAAAGCGTGCACATCAATATCGCCGATGGTGAAATTCTGACCTGCATGAATGGTCTCCACGCCACGCAAACGCTTTTCCAGCCGCTCCGGCAGAGCGCGTTTCAGCTCCGCGAACGTCGGCTCCGTGACGTAAAGCGGCGCTTTCCACATGCCCAGCATTTGCGGCAGGCCGTTGCAGTGGTCCGCGTGTTCGTGGGTAATCAGGATTCCGTCAAGGCGATCAAAGGATGATGTTTCGACGGCGGCCAGCCGAGCCAGCGTTTCGCGTTTGCCGAGCCCGGCATCCACAAGGAGGCGGGTGCGCGCGGTTTCGAGCAATGTCAGATTGCCCGAACTTCCCGACGCCAGTATGGAGACGCGCAACCCGATCGGAAGCTCTCCTGGCAGCGCTGGTTCTTTTCCGCTGCGCAATTTTTAGGATGATGGCAGAGTGCTCGCGGCGCGTCAACGAGTAAGCCCGAAAGACGAAAAGATTTTGCCGCAAAGCGTTAGAATTGCATCCCGTGGATTCTTTTGAAGAAAACCAGGATCTTCCGGACCGCCTGTCCGACCCCAAGCTGGTGCTCCTCGGCGAACTGTTGGACCAGATGGAGTTCGACAGTGCCATGGACCTGGAAGAATTGGACGGCTTCTTCGCCGCGCTCCACTGCGGCCCCGAATTCGTGCCGCCGAGTGAATACATCCCGGAGGTTGTCGGCGACGACCATGAGTTTCTTGACGTCGACGCCGCGCAGCTCTTTGTTGATCTCCTGAAACACCACTGGAACGGAGTGGGAGCAGAGTTGCGCCGGGACGTTGTTTTCAATCCCATATTATTGCAGGACGAAAATGGCGCGGTTTACGGCAACAACTGGGCCATCGGCTTTCTGCGCGGCGTAGACATGCGCAAGGAAGCCTGGAGCGAAATCGTCGACGACGAGCTCACCATATTCCTGACGCCGATGCTGAGGCTGGCCTATGAAATCGATCCTGACGCGCTTGCTCCAGATTTTGCGGGAAAACCGCTGACTGACGAGCAGAGAGACGACGTGTTGTTGGATTTATGCGAAGCTGTGGGAGCTATGTTTGACTATCTGGAGCCGCACCGGCGCTCCTTACCGTCCCCGCCCGCTGCAACTGAGCGGAGCTCGAAGATCGGCCGCAACGATCCGTGCTACTGCGGTTCCGGAAAAAAATACAAGAAATGCTGTGGCAGCATTACGGTGAATTGAACGATGAACTCGCGGTCGCGACCCAGAGCGGCCTCAGCAAGCCAGACGGGCGCGATCCAGCGCAAAACCATTCACCGGGCCCAGCACGGTAGCGGAAATCTGTTCCGGCCGAAAAAATTCCTGGGCCAGCGTTTGCACGTCTTCCCGCGTTACCGCTTCTATCGAATCCAAGATCTCGTCCAGCGAATAAAACTTTCCGAAATAGAGCTCCTGCCGCGCCAAATTCGACATGCGCGAACTGGTCGACTCCAGCGAAAGCATCAGCGAACCCTTCAAATGATTTTTTGCCCGGCGCAGCTCTTCTTCCGTGACCGGTGAATCTTTCATAGAACGAAATTCCGCGATGGTCAGGTCCAACACCTGGCCGACAGTTTCTTTCGCCGTGCCCGCGTACACGGTCAGCATTCCCGCATCGGAATAAGGCGTAATTTCGCTGAACACGGCATAAGCCAGGCCGCGCTTTTCGCGAATGTTCTGGAACAGCCGCGAAGACATTCCTCCGCCCAGCATGTTATTCAGCACCGCAATCCCGAATCGCCGTTCGTGTGCGATCGGCAATGATGGAACGCCTAGACACAAATGCACCTGCTCGAGTTCTTTCTTGCGCTCCACGTGTAGCGGTGCTTCCGTCCTGGGCGGCGTGTGATCTTCGAGCGCACCGTTCGATTGCAAATGGCCAAATTCCCGCTGCACCAGGTCCATGACGTCCTGATGCGGCACATTGCCCGCTGCCGTCACCACCAGATGGTCCGGCGCAAACCATTCGCGGAAGCGGGTCTGCAGCGCTTCGCGCGAAAATTGTTTCACCGTGTCGGGCGTGCCTAAAATCGGGCGGCCCAACGGATGCTCCGGCCAGAATCCTCGCGTAAAAATCTCATGCAGCATGTATTCCGGGTTGTCGAGATCCATCTTGATCTCTTCCAACACCACCTGCTGCTCTTTCGCCACATCTTCCGAATCAAAACGCGGTCGCAATACCAAGTCTGCGATCACGTCAAACGCAATGGGCAAATTTTGATCCAACACTTTGGCGTTGAAACAAATCTGTTCTTTTGAAGTGAACGCATCCAGCATACCGCCGACGGAATCCATCTCCCGCGCAATGGCTTCGGCGGAACGGCGTTCCGTGCCCTTGAACACCATGTGCTCCATGAAGTGGGCCAGCCCGTTTTGTTCAGTAGCTTCGCGGCGCGAACCGTTGCGCACCCACACGCCGATGGAAACCGAACGGACGTGGTTCATCGTTTCGGTCACGACAACAAGACCGTTTGGCAAAACGTGACGTTGGATGTCGCGTTGTTCGGCAACCATAAGTTTTTGGGACGGCCGCACCGGGGGCCGTCGAAAGACCGGGCGCAGGTAAGAGCAAGGCAAAGCCCGCGAACCCATTGTGACACAGGCAGTCAGCGGGCGCGAGGCAAGAATAAATCTTTTCAGTTCAGCCGCTTACAGCCGGGCTAAGCCTACAGCAGCTTTTCGTCCGGATGCAGTTTGCCGTACTCGCTGGTGTAGTGCAGCGGCACGTCAGAATAGGTGCCCTGGTCGCGCAGATAGACTTCGCAGGTGTCGAACGGCTTTGAATATAGATGGATGCTGACAGCGCGCTGGTTATATTCGGGAAGGTTCAACACCTGATGCACCGGTTCCAGGGGATTGACATAGGCCGGATGCGCAGCATCCATCTCGTAAATGTCGGTCGCGATCAGCTTGCAGGTGCCGCAATGGTCTCCACCGGAGTGGCGCTCTTCCACGCGAAAATTCTGCACTTTCAGGCGGCCGACGGGCGCGGACATCCAGCAATTTTGATCGCGGTGATTGTGGATGCGGCTGAACTGCCCTACTTCCCAGCAAATGGCCATGCACTCAAAAAGTTCGTTGCGGAAAATCAAGTTGCGCGTGTAGCAACCCTTGGAGAAGAACAGGTACTTCTCCAACGTTTCCGGGGACACTGCATGGCGGACGATGTAGTCCTGGACATTTTCCAGCGTAAACTCGCGTTCGGGAATGGCGGCGAGGTTCTTGACCCAGTCGGAAATGGCGAGATGTTCGGCGGCAAGTTGTTTGGTCATGGGAGCCTCCAACGGATTATAACTCTGGGGAAGCGCGGTGCGATAATGGAAGAACAGGATTTTGGCCGGGAAAAATGGAACTGTTAGGCAAATCGCGAGGCGAGTTGCGCGCTTTCTGCGTGGAGATGGGCGAACCCGCGTACCGCGGCGACCAGATTTATCGAGCACTCTACGCCGAAAGGAATTTCAACTTGGCGGAAGTGTGCAATCTTCCCGCGGCGCTTCGGCGGAAATTGACCGACTGCGCCACGGTTACTTTGCCTGCGGTGAAGCAGCGTTATCTTTCACAAGATCGGTCGGTGAGGTACCTGCTGGGATTGGGAGAGAAGGCGTCGGTCGAGGCCGTTTTCATGCCGAGTGAAAACCGTCAGACCATTTGCATTTCTACGCAAGCGGGTTGCGCCGTGGATTGCCAATTCTGCATGACCGCGCAGCTGGGATTGATTCGCAATCTCACGGCGGGAGAAATTTTGGCGCAAGTTCTGTTGCCGCTTGCCGAACACCAGGAAACGCTGACACCGCAAACCAATGTAGTGCTGATGGGGCAAGGCGAGCCACTGCTGAACTACGACAACGTGATGAGTGCGATGCGCATCCTGCTGGACCCGTCCGGAATTGGATTAGCGCCGAAACACGTGACGCTGTCCACCAGCGGGATTGTTCCCGGGATTGAAAAACTGGCGAGCGAACCAAGGCGGCCGAAGCTGGCAATTTCCCTGAATGCATCCAGCGACGCGCAGCGCGATGTACTGATGCCGATCAACAAAAAATATCCGCTCGGCAAACTGCTTGGCGCTTGCCGTGGTTTCCCGCGGGGCTCCCGGGAGTACATTACGTTTGAATATGTCCTGCTCGGGGGAGTAAACGACACTGCGGACGATGCGCGCCGTGTGGCGCGCCTGATGTCCGACCTGGGCCGCGTAAAAGTGAATCTGATTCCGTGGAATCCCGGTTCCCTGCCCTACCGCGAGCCAACGGAAGAGAGCATCGAGACGTTTCACAAGATTTTGCTGGAAAAAGGAATTCCCGCATTTACCCGTTATTCGCGAGGGCGGGACGTTATGGCGGCCTGCGGCCAGCTCGCGCTCAGCGAAGTGAGCGATTCGCCCCTGCCCATTCGCCGCTGAATTGCTTCAACGAATCCCGACGACAGCCATCAGGCGGCCGGTGCGGTCGGCCTCTTTGCGATAGCTGAAGAACATATCGGTGTGGCAGGCGGTACAGAGATTGCTGACGTGAATGTTTTCGTCAGCTAGGCCGGCGGCAAGGAGTTGTGCGCGATTTGCTTTGCGGAGATCGAGGCGGACATTCTTCGACGGCGGCTGGTGGCCGGGCGGCATCATGTTGAGCCACTGGAGTGGATCCGGTTCCTCGCCGGTGCGCAACTCGTCGAACCATTCCTCGGCATCGGCAAACTGCGAGGTGAACTTGGTAACCAGTTCGGTGCCTACTTCATAGCAGCAACCGCCAATCGCGGGCCCGAGCGCCGCGAGAATATCGGACGGGTTGGAGCCGAAGCGCATGCGCATCTGCCCGGCGGTTTTTTCCGCGATGCGGGTCAGAGTTCCTCTCCATCCGGAGTGAATGGCGGCGACGGCACGTTTGTTCGGATCGACGAGAACAAGGGGCACGCAATCAGCTGTCTGTACGCCGAGAAGCAGACCCGGCGTGTTCGTCATCGACGCGTCGCCTGTGCACGGCTCTGCCGGAGCGTCTTGAAAGAAGCGGATGACGGCGGAGTGGAACTGCCTGAGAGGAACAAGTTTTAGATCGTCCGCGCCGAGAGCAGATTGAAAGGTCTTGCGATTTTTCTGGGCGGCTTCGCGGGTATCCCATTCGGTGAAGCCGAGATTGAGAACCCGTTCGCCGGAAGCAAGAAGGCTGCTGCCACCGGTCCGAGTGCTGAAGCCGTGGACTAACCAAGGAAGCCTTTTGAACGGAGCGAGTTCGAGGACTTGTACGCCGCGCACCGCGCGCAGCGACCATGGCGACTCGATTTGCGGGCGGGGCTTTTGACCCGGCGCGGGTTTGCCGGGCTTACGGCGCTCACGGGAAGTTTTTACTGCTGTCGGCATCCTCTCAGTATAATCGCAAAGCAGGACCGCTGTTCGCTGGCTGGTCGCATACTGAATTGGGGAAACGTGCTGCGGTCTGAAGAAGACGACTGATAACAAAGGCCCGATGATCATCGGAATGGGCATCGATATGGAGGAAGTGGAGCGCGTGCAAGGCGCGATCGAGCGTCAGGGCGAACGATTTTTGAAGCGCATCTACACAGAGAAAGAGCGCGTATACTGCGAGCAGTTCAAGGACAAGTACGAAAGATACGCAGGACGTTTTGCTGCAAAGGAAGCGGCGATGAAAGCGCTGGGGACGGGCTGGAGCCGCGGCGTGCGCTGGGTGGACATTGAAGTGGTGCGCTTGCCCGGCGGGCGGCCGACGCTGGAGCTAAAAGGCGAAGCGCAGGAAATCGCGATCCGCCAGGGCGTGAAACACATCGCGATCAGCATTACGCACACGCCGAAGCAAGCCTGGGCGCAGGTGATTTTTGAGTCCTAGGAACAAGACAAAAAGATAAACGCCGCGACGCGGAATACGCAGAGAAAAACGCAAAATGGGGGAGCTATTTGACGACAAGGAAGGAGCCGATGGCGAGGACGTCTACGCCAGAGCAATAGAAGCTGCGGACGGCGGAGCGCGGGTCGGTGACTAGAGGTTCGCCGAAGAGATTGAAGGATGTGTTAACCAAGATGGGAGCGGGAGCGGATGCGCCGAATTTGTGCAGCAATCTCCAGTAAACCGGGTTGGCCTGGCGTTCGACGGTGTGCACGCGGACTGCGTGGCCATTGAAGGTAAACCGTTCGAGTCCCGCAATGGGATTTTTCAGGTCGCCGAGCGAAGCCATGAACCGGGAATTAGGGCCGCAATCGAAGAATTCGTGAGCGCGTTCGGCGGGAACGGATAACGCGAAGGGATGAAACTCTTCGCGGTGTTTGATGAACTGGTTGACATTGTCGAGCACATATTCATTGAAAGGTGAAGCCAACAGGCTGCGATTGCCGAGCGCGCGGTGGCCGAACTCGGTGCGTCCCTGGCACCAGCCGACGATCTTGCCGCGATCGAGCTGGTGGGACGTTTCCGCGAGCAATTCATCCTCGCTGTTCAGATATTTGTAGACGATTTTGCAGTTGTCGAGGACCGATTTGATTTCCTGGGAACTTGGTTCGGGGCCCAGCGCGAGCGAGCCCAGGGGGGCGCGACCAGAACGACCCGTGGCTTTTTTTCGCGCCAGAAACGCGGCGCCCAGCGAGGTGCCCGCATTGCCGGCTACCGGCTGAACGTAAACGTTACGATAGCTGCTGCGCTGTTCGAGCGCGCGGATCAGCAATACATTCTGAAACACCCCGCCGGCGAGGCACAGTGAATCGACGCCCAGCTCGGCGCGGCAATTTTCCGCAATGCGAACGACAAATTCTTCCAGCGCAGCTTGTGCGCTGCTGGCCAGATTGGCGCGAACGGCGCGCTCGGCAGGAGCCGCGGAACGCGAAAGGCCAAGGTCGCGGTAGAGGCGCGGAGCGAACATCCCCGTGCCGTCGGGACCCGAAGTAAAGTATCGGCGATCGAGCGAAGGCAACGCTTTGGAATTCCAGGTAAACAATTTGCGGAATGCTTCCAAATATTCGGGTTGGCCATCCTTGCTGAGCCATTGCAGCTTGTGTTCGTCCCGGTGCGGGCGCAGTCCGGCCAGCTCCGTGACACGAGAGTAGAACCATCCGAGCGAATTGGGGAACGGCAAACTCTGAACCGGCTTGAGGTTATCATCCTCGCCGATGGCAATCAGGCCGGAGGAGGAATTTGCTCCGTGATCGAGCGTGAGGACAAGCGAACGCGAAAAATCGGAAGTATAGAAAGTGCTGGCGGCATGGCAAAGGTGGTGATCGAAGCTGACGAACCGGCGGCCCGCAAGGAGCTGGCGCAAGCGGGCCAGCATTGTTTCGCGAGCCGGGCTCTTTTTTGGAAGGTGCTTTCTGTTCTTCGTGGCACGATCAGCGAACGCGATGGCCTCGAGATCCGCCAAGCGCAAGCCAGCCCCGGCGAGAATTTGCTGCAACGCGAGCTGCGGTAGACCGTTTGAATCGGTTGCGCGGGTGAGCTTTTCCTCTTCGATCGCGGCGAAGACGCCTCGATTATCAAAAAGAGCGGCAGTTGCGTTTGGTCCGGGAGCGGAGATGCCAAGAATGTTCATTCCACCAGCCTTGCGTCAGATAAGTAGCGGTTCAGCAGGCTGGAGCCGAGGAATTGCCAGAGTTTGCTGATCCGGAGAACACAGAACATCCACAAAATGGTTAGACGGCCAAGAGCCCGAAATACGGAGCTTAAGATAGTTGGAAGAGAGGGCGGGCGTCCATTCGGTGGAATCGGGTACGTGGGAGCCGGAGTGGCGCAAGGTGAGCGCAGAAAGAGGGCGGCCGGATTGCGCACGCTGGAATGTCGCGGATTTGCCTTCGCTGAGCGCGCGAAGTTCACGAGCACGACGTTTTACGATTTCCGGTGCGATGCGACCAGGAAGAGCAGCGGCGCGAGTGCCCGGCCTTGAGGAGTAGGAGAATACATGCAGGTAGGTAAAGGGGCGTGATTCGATGAACTCGAGAGTGGCCCTATGGTCCTGTTCGGTTTCGCCCGGGAAACCAGTGATGACGTCGGCGCCGATCCCGGCATGAGGGAGGTGTTCGCGAACCAGTTCGACGCGGCGGGCGTAGTGCTCGGTGCGATACCAACGGTACATGGAGGCGAGGATTCGATCGGAGCCGGATTGCAGCGGCATGTGGAAGTGCTCGGCGAGGCGATGCGTTGACGAAAAAAGAAGAATGAGATCGCGAGTAACGTCGAGCGGTTCGATCGAGCTCAAGCGCAGGCGCTCGACAACTGTCTCGTCGAGGATTTTTTTCAGGAGATCCGGAAAGTCGTGACGCGGAGAGAGTTCGCGGCCCCAGGCGCCGAGGTTGATGCCGCTCAGAACGATTTCCTTGTAGCCGGCCTTGGCGAGCTTACGGATTTCTTCGACAACGGTCTCAGGAGGAAGACTGCGGCTTTTCCCGCGGACGAACGGGATCACGCAGAAGGCACAGCGGTTATTGCAGCCGTCTTGAATCTTGAGTGTGGGGCGAGTGTGATTCCCTTCTCCCCCGAGGACCGGAGCGACGAGAACGTTTTGCTGATTGAAGATGTCGCCGGTAAGAATGGGAGCCAACAGCGCCTTGGCTGGAACGAAATTCGCGGATGTGACCGAGCGCGACGAAGCAACCAGGAGATCGGGGATTTGCGGCTTGTGGGAGTTGCCTACCACGTGGGAGACGCCAGGAAGGGCGGCGAGTTCTTCCGGTGCGCGCTGCGCGTAGCAGCCGGTGACAACGATGCGCGTGGCGGGGTTGGCACCGTGAAGTTTGCGGATGGCGTCGCGAGCCTGGGCGTCGGCGGCGGCAGTGACGGTGCAGGTGTTGAGGACCACGAAGTCGGCAGTGTCAGCGGAACCGGCCTTGCTGCAGCCGCGGTCGAGCAGCTGGCGCTCGATGGCGGCACCGTCGGCTTGCGTGGCGCGGCAACCGAACTGTTCGATGTAAAAGGTGGCCACGATCGACCAGTTTACCGTCAACCGTGCGACGTTAACAGCGGCTGTGAAGCTAGCGCTCGATCGCCCTGGCCAATTGGGGAGTTAGCAGCGTAGCGGCCCTGCTTACTTTTTTCATAAGCAGCGTTTCTAGACGTGGTGCAAAGGTCTTTGTTTTCCTACGTTTTCACGGTCATTGATGGCAAAGGATTTAGACGAAAGACGGCCAGTTTTTAGTTCACCACCGACAGGTCTAAACTTTGCTCCGAATCTTTCGAAAGCGCCGATTTGGGAATCGGCTGCATGCTTCGGTTAGAATAGGAGTCTAGAGAATTACCGTGGGACTGACCAAAGAACAAGCGCGCGGAATGCTCGAATCCGATGATCTGATCGGCATCGGCATGGAAGCGCACCAGCTGCGCCTCAAGAAGAACGATCCGCGCGTCGCCACGTACCAGATTGACCGCAACATCAACTACACCAATTTCTGCACGGAGTATTGCTCGTTTTGCGCGTTCTATCGGCCGATCGGCGCCAAGGACGGCTACATCCTTTCCTTCGAGGAAGTCTTCAAGAAGATTGAGGAGATGTTGGAGCTTGGAGGCAATGGTGTTTTGCTGCAAGGCGGGCTGCATCCCGATTTGCAGATCGGCTACTATGAAAATCTGCTGCGCTCCATCAAACAGAAATTTCCCGCTGTGCACCTGCACTGTTTCTCGGCGCCTGAAATTCTGTGCATCGCCGAAGTCAGCGAACTTTCTGTCGAAGACACGATTCGTCGACTGATGGACGCCGGCCTCGCTTCCATACCCGGCGGCGGCGCGGAAATTCTGGACGACGAAGTCCGGGCAAGGATTGCGCGGTTAAAGTGCACGAGCGACGATTGGGAGATGATGCACCGCACCGCGCACAAGCTGGGCTTGCGGACAACCGCCACCATGATGTTCGGTTGCGGCGAAGAGCTCCGCCATCGCGTCAACCATTTCGAGCGCATTCGCCGCATTCAGGAAGACACCGGCGGCTTCACCGCGTTCATTCCGTGGATTTTTGCTTCCGACAATACGCCGCTCGGCAAAAAGGTTCAGGAAACGACAGCCGTCGATTACTTGAAGACGTTGGCCGTCAGCCGCCTGTATCTCGACAATATTGACCACATCCAGTCCAGCTGGCTCACTCCCGGCATCAAAGTGTGTCAGGTGGGATTACAATTCGGCGCCGACGACGTCGGCAGTATTCTGATTGAAGAGAACGTCGTGTATGCGGCCGGCGTCCGCAACCGCACCAACGAGTCCGAACTCCGCCGCGTCATCTCCGATGCCGGCTTCATCCCCGCCCAGCGCGACACCTTGTATCGGTCCTACGCGTTGAAGTAAAAAGGACTTCCCACCCGAAACTCTGGCGCAAACGCCTCTCTCTGGCAGAAAGTGAAGCCTGTGATGCAAAAGATCACGCCGTTTTTGTGGTTCGACAAAGAAGCCGAAGAAGCAGCGAAGTTTTATTGTTCCATTTTCAAGAACTCCAAAATCCTGGACGTACAGCGCTACCCGGGAGGCGGACCAGCCCCCGCGGGTTCCGTGATGATCGCCAACTTTGAGCTGGAAGGCATGCAGTTCGTCGCGCTCAACGCCGGCCCGCTTTTCAAGTTCACCGAAGCCATCTCCTTTGTCGTCACCACCGAGGATCAGGAAGAAACCGATTACTACTGGAACAAGCTGACAGCTGATGGGGGCAAGGAAGTGGAGTGCGGCTGGTTGAAAGACAAATTCGGCTTGAGCTGGCAAATCACACCGCGGACGCTTATGCAGCTGCTCTCCGATCCCGACAAACAAAAGGCCGCGCGCGTGATGGCCGCCATGATGACCATGAAAAAAATCAACATTGCCGAACTGGAGCGCGCCGCCGCTTATAAATAATTCGGTCGAGGCTCGCTCCCAGAAAACTGCGCCGCGGGCTCGCCGTGGCGGGCGGAGCGAATCGTTCCTTTTCGATTGAGGCGACACCGCCAATGAAGCCAAGACGCTACTGGTTTTTGGACACCGGCCGCACCAGAATGTCCACTTCGGCGCCGTCGGGCAGGTTGACATCTTCGAGGGGATAGAGCACGCCGCTGCGGAAACGCGCGCGAATAGGGCGCTGCTCCGCCGGGTAAGACTGCTCATCCCGAAGATCTTTCGCGCGGCGTTTCCCGCTGAAGAATTGCGGGCCAGCATCGCCCGCGGTATTTTCCTTTGCGGTTTTTGAATTGCGGTTTTCCCCTTGCGGCGGTGTGGAACGCCCGGAGGCCTCGTCCATAGCTTCGTTCGCCAGGACATCGGCTTCGCGATTCTGTTCGCGGTAGACATGCCGGATCTGGAACGACGCGAACGTTCGCGACATTTTCTTGGCGCGTTCAAACAGCGGCTGCAAGTCGGCGCTTTTGACCTTGTATTGGCCGCGCATCTGTTTGACCAGCAGTTCGGAGTCGCTTTCGACATATAGCGCGCGAATGTTGTGGGACTGCGCATAGTCGAGAGCGGCGATCAAGCCGTAGTATTCGGCGACGTTGTTGGTGGTCCTGCCGATATATTTCTTCAGGCGCGCGACAATCTCGCCGCGCGGATCGCGGATCACCACGCCGTAGGAAGCCGGCCCGGGATTGCCGCGCGAACCTCCATCAATGTTGGCTCGCCAGGCGGCAGGTTTTGCTTCCGTTGCAGGATCACCGAAAAGTCCTGCCCCTCGATGAGGTAATGTGGGCTTCATTGGGAAAGTCGCATCACGAGGCTGAAGCTGCGTTTGGATTTGGAATCGCCACGGGAGCAGATTCGGCGGCGTAGAGAATACGGCCGCAATTCTCGCAGGTGTGCAGGTCATAGTCCCGAGGCTGGTAGACCTGCTGATAGAGATGCGGAAGCAAGCGCATGCCGCACCCGCGGCACTGTTCGTTGACGGCCTCAGCCAGCGCGACGCCGTGATGACGCTTGGCGGCGCGCGTATACAGAGTCAGGATTTCTTCGGGAATTTCCGCCGCCAGCGTGTCGCGGACGGGAATATCCGCCAGCATCTTGCGGTTGGATTCCCGGGCATGATTTTCGATGGCCTTGCGCTCGGCGGCCAGCGATTGTTCTGCTTCTTTCAGCGCCGCTTCCGCCGCTTTTAGCTTTTTCTCCTCTTCTTCCGCGGCCATCATCTGCTCAAGCTGCGCGTCTTCGGCTTTGCCAGCTTCCGCGTCGGCATTGGCGATTTCATGCTGCAGCGCTTTGTAGGCTTCGTTGGTCTTTACCGCGGAACTTTGCGAGCGGAATTTCTTGCCGCGTTCGCGCCACTCGGCAACTTCAAATTCGGCTTTCTTGCGCGCGGCCACCACTTGCGCGTGCGCCTCTTTAGCCCTAGTGACGGCACCGCGCGCGCCGGTCAGCTTCTGGTCCAGTTCTCGGATGCGTTTGGGCGCAGCGTCCAGTTCGGCGCGGAACACTGCGATTTCCTGATCGGTCTTCTGGAGCTGCAAAAGTTGCGGAATCGCGGGATGCACGAGGAAAGTTTAGCACAGCGGGTTTGACGGCTAGGGAAGCTTGGAGCGCGAACCGGGTCTATACCTTGACTATCTACAATTGATACTGTAGATAGTCATAGTATGGGAAAACCAAGCGATCTGGTTCAAGGAACACTGGACCTTTTGATTCTTAAGACGATTTCGCTCGAACCGAAGCACGGCTGGGCAATTGCCAAACGCATTCAACAGATTTCGCGCGAGGTGCTGCAGGTACAGCAGGGATCGCTGTATCCAGCTCTGCACAGGCTGGAGCAGCGCGGCTGGATCAAGGCGAAATGGAAAGAATCGGAGACGGGGAGGCAGGCGAAATTCTATGGGCTGACGGCAGCGGGGCGCGCGCAGCTGGAGAAGGAAGCTGAGAATTGGAACCGTTTGTCCGCAGCGATCAACCTGGTGGTGGAGACATCGTAGGAGCGAATGGTGATGGGGTGGACATGGCGAATGCGCATGAGCGTGTGGGCCCTGGACAAGGGTCTTCCTGTCTATGACACAACAACGCTCGCAGCTAGGGTGTCGGAGTCGGTCGCGCAGCGCCGGTTCACAACACTCTTGATGGACGCCTTTGCGCTGATTGCTTTGTTTCTGGAGGGGATAGGGCTGCTTGGAGTTGTGCCGTACCTGGTGGCCGAGAGAAGCCGCGAGGTCGGCCTGCGGATTGCCCTTGGAGCGGGCCGCGGCCAGATTCTACGAATGATCCTAAAGCGCGGTGCGGGACTGGGCGCTGCAGGCTGCGTCATAGGGCTTGGACTATTTGTCCCCATCTCTACTTTATCGCGTTCCGACCTTTATGAAGTGCACGCGCTCGACGCGGCCACCCTGTGCGCGGCATCGGCGATATTGCTTGGAATCGCGCGGTTGGCGGCATATTGGCCGGCGCGGCGGGCCATGCGAACCGCTCCGATCTAGGCTTTGCGATACGACGAGCGGGCAAGGAACGGGAGGTTCGATTTATGGTGTGGGCGCGGCGAATGTGGATGAGGTTGCAGGGGCTGTTTCGAGGGCGCGAAAACCGCCGGCGGTTAGACGATGAGGTCGAATTTCATCTGGAGCAACAGATCAGGGAGAACCTCGCAGCAGAGATGACCAAGGAAGAAGCGCGCCGCAGAGCGTTGCGGGCGTTCGGCAATCCTACACTGGTCAAAGAGGAAGCGCAGGACACCTGGGGTTGGATTCGCGTGGAGCAGATCGCCCGCGACTTGCGGAATGGAGCGCGGTCACTTTGGCGGACGCCACGGTTTGCTTTAGGAGCGATCTTCGTGATGGCGCTGGGCATTGGGGCGACGACGGCGCTGTTCACGGTGGTGCGTACAGTGAT
>DATMZI010000100.1:0-40145 GCA_035607085.1 Candidatus Eiseniibacteriota bacterium
CGATTTGAAGCCCTCGAACATTCTGGTGCGGACCGACGGCGAAGCGAAACTCCTCGACTTCGGAATCGCCAAACTCCTGGAATGCGACGGCAAGAACGCGGAAGCGCCGCTTACAGTCGAAGGCGGCGGAGCGATGACTCCGGAGTATGCCGCTCCCGAGCAGTTGAAGGGCGAGGCCGTGACCGCAGCCACGGACGTTTATGCTTCGGGAGTGCTGCTCTATGTGCTCCTGACCGGTCGCCATCCCACCGGCACGGATTCAAAGACGCCTGCGCGCTTGGTCAAGGCAATCGTGGATGATGAACCTACTCGCCCTTCGGACATCGTGGCCTCGACGAGAAGCGAAGATGCCGCGGCGGCGAATGCTCAAAGACGCGCCACCACGCCCGACAAGCTGGTCCGGTTGCTCCGCGGCGACCTCGATACTATTGTCGGGAAAGCACTGAAGAAGAATCCGCAGGAGCGATATGTCTCCATCGAAGCCTTTGCGGAAGATCTACAGCGGTATCTGCGCTATCAGCCCATCACTGCTCGGCCAGAAACATTCGCCTATCGCACGGGTAAATTCATTCGTCGTCACCGAGCCAGTGTGACAGCGACGCTGCTGGCAGCGACGGCAATCGTCGGCACCGCCGTCTTTACGTGGATCTTTCCGCGACGGCCCGAACCCCTGCCGCAGTTCAATCAGCGGAAACTTACCGCCAACTCACAGGATTCGCCGGTCCTTGGCGCTGCCATCTCTCCGGATGGCAAGTACTTGGGCTACGCTGACCAGGGAGGTCTTCATTTGCAGCTCGTTGCGACCGGCGAAGTACAAAGCGTAGCTCAGCCTCCCGTGTTCGAGCCGGGGAAAGCCTCATTGGCGTTTGGGAGTTGGTTCCCGGACTCCACACGATTCATTGTCTCTGTCAGCGGCACCGGGAAGTCATCCGCGGTGTGGTCAATTGCGATAACCGGAGGCGAGATCCATAAACTCGCTGAGGTTGAGGATATGTTCGGCGGCGGGACCGTCTCACCCGACGGGCTCAAAGTCGCCTACCAAAGGCTGCGAGCCACCTCTGATCAGGCGCGGGAGATCTGGATAATGGGCGCGAATGGAGAGTCTCCTCGCAAAATTCTTACAGCCGAAAGCCAGGAGACGATCGGCGGCATCGCATGGTCTCCTAGAGGAAATCGGATTGCATACCTCTCCAGACGGGTTACAGGAGACCATACACAGATTATGGTTGAGAGTTGTGACCTCGGTGGTGCAGCTAGAACGACCGTGCTCCTGGACAGTCACTTGAGGGCATTCACGTGGACGCCGTCGGGACGATTTATTTATTCAAGGAACACGGAACGAGGCTCTTCTGAATCCGATAATTTGTGGGAATTACAAGTCAATGCCGAGAACGGAACTCCGCAGGGCAAAGCGCGCCAGCTAACGGATTGGTCGGGATTTTCCGTTCAGGGCTTCAGCGCAACGACAGACGCCAAGCAACTGGCTTTTCTAAGAGGCAATAGTCACGCTTCTGTTTTTGTAGGGGACCTTGCCGGCAATGATACCCGTCTCCAGAACGCCCGGCGGTTGACGCTCGACGATAATTACAATCTTCCTTCTGCGTGGACGCCAGACTCTCGCGAAGTCCTTTTTTCATCGGAACGTACCTCAAACCGAGTGATGTATCGGCAGGCGATAGATCCGGGTAGTGCGGCTCACCTTGTAACGCCCTCAGTGAATACAAATTTCTATTTGGCCGGGCTCAGCCCGGACAGAAGCGGAATCCTTCTGGAAGGTGAACCTCTTGATTCGCGCAAGATGGGTTTGTATCGCGTTGACCCGAAGAACGGCGATGGTCGGCTGTTATTTAATACAGGAGGGTTTGTACTGTTCTCGTGTTCCGCCAAGACCGCCAACCTTTGTGTGTTTGGGCGGCCGACAGCGGAAAACGAACTGGTGGTCGCTGCCTTTGACCCGCTCGGCGGTCCGGGAAAGGAACTGGTACGGATTCCGCTTGAGAATGGCAGCAACGCCGCCATCGGATTCGATTACTGGTGGCAACTCTCTCCCGATGGCTCGACGATCGGCATCGTGAAAAAGCACGGAAATCAAATTAGGCTCGTGCCGCTGTCGGGAGGCCCGACGAGAACTATTACGATAAATGGTTATTCCGACCTCATGGAATTTTTTTGGGCTATTGACTCTCACAGTATGTTTGTCTCAACACTCGCACCCGGTGGCGCAATCTTGTTGCATGTTTCGCTCAACGGGGAGGCGCAGCCTATCTGGCATCGGCCCGAGTCAACCCACACTTGGGGTTTTCCTTCTCCCGACGGGAGCCATCTCGCCATCTTAAACTCGAATTCGGAATCCAACGTCTGGATGATCGGCAACTTCTGATCCGGAACCGGCAAAGCTGGTTGAACTGCTGACAGAAATTTGCTCTGCGGATTTCTTTCGTGGAAATTGCAGCCCTGTGCCCGCTGTGTGCGATATTCTCTCGAATGACCTCTAGGGCACGTTCTCGTTGGCCCCGCAATACTGCTGGTAGCCCTAAAATGAGCGAGCGAACAGCACTTTTGCTAAGCCTGTAGCGCAGATGTTTCAGCGGAATGTAGAACCAATATGTTACGCGGTTTCAGGTGCTGGAGTGAGTCCGAGCCCAACCTCTGCGCCGCGTTTTGTAAAGGTGCAGTCCCGAACGGTCAAGGTACAGCCGCGCATCTTCCTCTTACGTCCAGAATCGAACCCGGCTCTATGGCTCCGACCGTTATCCAACGTTCCTCCTTTAAGAAGCCGGCTGAGCCGGCTTTAAAAATTCTCGGCCATGGGCTTCTGTTCCGAGTGAAAGCAAGATTGCCAGCGAGAGAATCGTAAAAACCTCGAATCCCGCAAGGGCCCACGGATACCCGAAGTGATCGCGCAAAGCGTATTGAATGCTATTGGTAGGTGAGGCGAAAAGAATTCCCAATTGGTAGGCGAGTCCGGGCATCAATCCACGTGCAGCATCAGCCGAGAGTTCGTTCAGGTGGACCGGAATGACACCCCAGGCGCCTTGTACTCCCATCTGCATAACGAAAGCGCCAGCCACCAGCATGGTGAGGGAATGGCTGAAGGCCCACAGCGGGATCATGAGCAATGAAAGCCCCAGCGCCGCGATCATGCCCTTGCGACGGCCCGCGGCTTGCGACAACAACCCGAAGAGGATTGCGCCCAGCACGGCGCCACAATTGTAGATGATGGCGACATTAGCGCGGGCCGCGTCCGAAACCTTGTGTACTTCCCGCAGGAAGTCTGGATAGAGATCCTGCGTGCCGTGGGACAAAAACATCATAAAGGTCATCAGCACCACGAGGTACGCAAATCGCTTCCATTGACTGGCGACGACACGCAGCACTTCTCTGGTAGAGGCAACGCGGTGCTGCTTCCACGCTTCCGATTCCGGCACTTTGGTGCGAATGTACAGAGCGAGCAAAGCCGGCAGGGCGCCGATCCAGAACATGGAGCGCCAGCCCCAAATTGGCAAGAGGAAACGCGCCGCAACCGCCGCCAGCAGGTAACCGATGGAGTAGCCACTCTGCAAGATGCCGCTGAAGACCCCGCGCAGGCGAGGCGGTGCGGACTCCATGGCCAGCGAAGCGCCAACGCCCCACTCGCCTCCCATGCCGATTCCGAACAGCGCGCGCAGGATGAGGAACACCGTAAAGTTAGGTGCGAATCCGCAGAGCAGCTCAATAATCGAAAAGTAGATGACATTGGCCATCAGCGGGATGCGCCGGCCATAACGATCGGAAAGCACGCCGAAGATCAGTGCGCCCAATGGCCGCATCGCCAGCGTGGCAGTGGTGGTAAGAACGATCTCCTTTTTGGTCACGCCGAATTGATGGGCCAGCGTGTCGAACAAAAACACCACCACAAAAAAGTCGAACGCGTCCAGCGTCCATCCTAGAAATCCCGCGAGGACCGCGTGATGAGAAGCTTTTGGCTTGTTCGCGTGCGAGGCCGCGGCCGACTTAGCGATTTCCATGCGCGCAACAGTTTCGTTGCTTCACACTTTCCTGTCAAAACAAAAACCCCGGAAAGCTGGGGGTAAGCTTTCCGGGGTGGGGGTACGACCGAGGGGGGCCGAGGGAAACTCTCAGTGCACTTGCAATGTCATCTGGCAAATCTGGCGTAGCTCTTCGTAGGTAAAAAACGTTTCTTCCTGGCTTCCGGCACGCTCTTTGTGTCCCAGGCCTGACTCTTGCGAGATACGGCTAAGCTCTTTTTCCGGAATGCCCAGCAGCGCAGCCGCTCTTTCCTGGGTGACGTAACGCAACTCGAGATTTTTCATGCGGCCTCCTTATGCTGGGATCAACGCCATGGCGTCCTCTTCGACCGCCATAACCATGGTTTTGTAAATGTCCACATCCCAACCATCGCCAATCCGCATGCGCAATGTTTCGCCACCATCCTTCAGCAAGCGGCCCCGCAGCGGAACTTTGATGTCGCCCAGTGCAACCTGCAAGACTACGGCCTGCCCTACCCACGGTTGATATGCAGTATCCATCATCGCTCCCTCAGAGATTGCCGCCTGCACAAACGAGAATGAGGTGCGCGGCTTCGGGCGGCAATGGTACAGAGGGGATACGGGACTAGTATTTCGGTACTGTTTGGTATTACGGCAAAGGCTTTGGTGCAGTCCTGGAACAGGTACGTAAGTACCGGAAATTCCCAACGCGCGTTCCATTGGGCAGGTCGCGGGATTGCGCGAAACTTTCTGCGTTGTGAGCAACGATCGAAACAATACGATGAATAAGGACGTTGGCCGGTCCGGCATAGGTTTGGCTCTGGGCGGCGGATTCGCGCGCGGTTTTGCGCATCTTGGGGTGCTCAAAGTTCTCGAGCAGCACCACATCCGCGTTTCACATATTGCTGGAACCAGTGTCGGCAGCGTTTTTGGAGCGGCTTATGCCAGTGGCGCACCACTTGCGCGCATCCTAGCGGCGAGCCGCACGATTCGTTTTCGCGACATCGCCCGATGGAGCGTTTCGCGGCTTGGTCTGGCCAGCAACCATCGCCTCGCGGACATCATCGAACGCGTTTTCGACTCGAAGCAGTTCGAGGACATGAGGATTCCACTCGCCGTCGTCGCAACGGATTTGGCTAGCGGCGATCCCGTGGTCTTTCGTCAGGGCCCGCTGGTTGAAGCCATCCGTGCCAGTTGCGCTTATCCGGGGCTTTTCGAACCGATACAGATCGGTACACGCTGCTTTGTCGATGGCGGCTTGGTCGCACCCGTTCCGTCTCAGGCCGTGCGGCAAATCGGCGCTTCCCTGGTGGTGGGAGTTTCCGTCGGGACGCAAGACGCGAGCCGCACCCCTCCAAAGAATATTTTCCAGGTGGTTGCGCGCGCCGTCAGCGCGGCACAGAAGCATCAGCTCGATAGCTGGGAACGCCACGCCGATCTTGTGATTCGCCCCGACGTGCAAGACGTTTCGTGGGATGATTTCGGCCGCGCGAGCGAAGCCATCGAAGCGGGAGAGGCCGCGGCGAGCCTGGCCCTGCCTCGGATCCGGCAACTACTCGCCACCTCGGAACAATCTGCGACCCCAGTCAAAAATGCCACCCTCTCGCAGGAATGGCTGGCCGAAACGCTTCGTCCGAGTGGCAGGCTGGTATGACGGGCCGTGCCATCCAAATCGCTCCTGTTTGCACTTTGCTGCTGACCCTGACCGAAGCGGGCGGCGACCCGGGCGTTTTCTGCTACCGTATGGGAGTGGACATTTTGTCCGCCGACAGCGGGCGCTTCCTGGCTCCCGTGAATGTCATGGCCGATTTGGCCAAACGCACTCTCGCCATTTCGAAAAGGAACCAGGTCGCGTGCTCGAATCTTTTCTCCACTTTCTCCACTCGCTTTTCGACCCCGAAGGACTGAGAGAAATCATACGCAGCGGCGGTGCCCCGCTGATTTGCGGTATTGTCTTCGTGGAAACGGGCTTTTTTGTCGGCTTCTTCTTGCCCGGCGATTCGCTGCTGATTACGGCGGGGATCCTTGCGGCCGGAGGATTTCTCCCTCTTCGCTGGCTGCTTGGCCCGGTGATGCTCTGCGCCATTGTAGGCGATCAGATCGGATATTGGATTGGGCGCTCCGCAGGCGCGACCCTGTATAAACGCGAAGACGCCTTCTTGTTCCGGCGCAGCCACCTACAGCGGGCCCATGATTTCTATGAAAAATACGGCGGACGCGCCGTCATCCTGGCGCGCTTTGTTCCCATCGTCAGGACGTTTTGCCCTCCGGTGGCCGGAGCAGCGCGCATGCCTTACGGGCGCTACATAGTCTTCGATATTTTCGGCGGCACTATTTGGGTTGGCACCATGATTCTAGGCGGTTATACGCTCGGGCGCTCCGTTCCCAACATAGGCAAATACATTCATTACGTCATCGCAGTCGTCGCCATCGTTTCCATCCTGCCGGCGGTAATCGGCGTTTTGAGAAGCCGCAAAGGAAGCGCGGCTACGGCGACATCCCCGGAAAAAAACTGAGCATGTCCAGGCCACCTCTTCGTGCCGTCATCTTCGATATCGGTCGCGTGTTAGTGAAGCTGGACGTCGCGCGCGCCGTCGCAGGCTTATCGCAACATATTTCCTTTGGACCGGAAGAACTGTGGTCTGCCATTCAAACCGACCCTCGCTGGAATGACTGGCAGGAGGGCCGCATCGCTCCGCATGACTGGCATTTGCACATTACTAAGCGGCTGGGCAGCCCTCTGAAATTTGCTGAATTTCGCGATGCCTGGAATCGTTCTCTCGATCCGCAACCGCTGCAATCCGACGCTTTGTTCGCGACACTGGCACGAACAAAGCGTCTGGCGTTGCTCTCCAATACTGATCCGATTCATGTCGCCCATCTAGAAGCGACTTACGGCTTTTTCCAGTACTTTCCGACTCCGGCGCGCGTCTACTCCTGTTCGGTCGGAGCTAGCAAGCCATCGCCGGTGGTCTTCCAGGCAGCTCTTAAGGCCGTGAAAAGCAAAGCTGCGGAAGCCGTTTTCATTGACGACATCCCCGCGTATGTCGAGGCTGCGCGGTCGCTTGGACTTCAAGGCATCCATTACCAAGACCCGGTCCAACTGCGCTCCGAGCTGCGCTCGCTCGATCCCGCGCTCGAGATCTAAAGGCTCTCGCCAGCAAAAATTCCAGCTAGACATTACAGGCGCGTAAAGATTGCTAGGACTAGTACGAGCGCGCCCGCCGTACCGTTTTTCTCCAAAGATACATAACTCCCCTGATTGCAATTGGTTGCAGCTTGCCCCCGACGGCGCTTCTGCGATGGCTCATTTGGCGTTGCGCATGCACCCTTCCTTAGGCATCTGTTAGTGATCGGCTAAGCAAAGTTTGGGAGTAAGGACCGGGATTGGTCCAAAGGAGAAGGTTCGCTATGAGCGACGACTATAACGTGGAGAACAAAAGCGGTGCTTCCTGGCACTTGCCAGCCATCATCGTTCTGGGGCTTATTGCAATTGGCGGTTTGGCGTTTGGCTGGAACGCGTCTTCGAAGCTGGACGCCACGCAGCAAGCTGTGACCTCGCAGGTCAACTCGTTCAAGCAGGGTGTGGAGCAGGACATGAGCTCCTTGAAGGATCGAATCGCCCAGGACGAAAAGGCGAACACCGATCTGCAGGGCGACCTGAAAGTAGTCACTGACAAACTCAAAATCACCCAAGGGCAGCTGAAGAAGGCCCGCGCGGAAGCAGCCGCTGCCGTTCAAGATACCTCCCAGAAGCTCACCGCGTTGGACACCAGCGTTCACACCGAACTTGCCACCAAGGCCGCGACGGACGACCTCAAAAACGTTGACACCAAAGTGGGCGGCGTTCGTACCGATCTCGACTCCACGCGCGAAGATCTGAAGATGGCGCGCAGCGAAATGGGTACGCTCATCGCTCGCAACCACGATGAAATTGATCAGCTCCGGCGCCTCGGCGAACGCGACTACATTGAGTTCACCATCGCCGGCAAGAACAAGCCCCAGAAGGTCGGCAACTTGACCGTCGAACTCAAGGGCGTCAACGAGAAGCGCGGACAGTTCAGCGTGGCCATGACCGCCGAAGATCGCCGCCTGGAAAAGAAGAATCGCTTTATGAACGAGCCGATCTTCTTCTATCTCAGCGGAACCAAGATCCCGGAAGAGCTGGTCATCAACAAAGTCGGCAAGGACACTGTCAGCGGCTATGTCAGCGTGCCTAAGGCGAATGGCCAGTCTCAGTCGTCCGCTTCCAGTTCCGGAAAATAAGTACACCATCTAAGGCCCCGGCATAAGTGCCGGGCTCGCGAAAGGCGGGCAGCTTCCACTGCCCGCCTTTTTTCATTTGCTCGTTCTAGCGCTTTGTTGCCATTACTAAAATGAAACGCTCTTGAGTTCCCTCGAGTTCCCGCCGCCCAAGTCTGGTAAAATGGGACTCGGCAGGAACCGCGATTCGTCGGACAGTGGCCTTCGAACAGGTTTCTCCAGCCCGCGCTTTAATGCCGCCGTTTTTTGCCGTGTACCGCGTTTTCTTAAACCATGCAACGCAAATTTGACGCCCGAAATCTCGCCCTCCTCGTGGGGTTGGTCGGTGTTTACTTCCTCGCAGGTAAGCTAGGTCTCAAGCTGGCTTACGTGAATGCGAGCAGCAGCGCGGTCTGGCCGTGCACGGGCCTCGCCATTGCGGCATTGCTCATTCTGGGCTACCGCGCGTGGCCCGCGATTTTTGCCGGAGCAGTTCTCGTTAACATCACCACTGCCGGAACGGTTGCCACTTCGTTGAGCATCGCAACCGGTAACACTCTAGAAGCTCTCACGGCGACATACCTGGTCGGCCGTTACGCCGATGGCCGCGACGCATTCTTGCGCTCTCATAATATTTTCAAATTCGCCCTTTTTGCGGCGTTCAGTTCCGCGATCAGCGCGACAGTCGGCACCACCGCGATCACCCTCGCGGGATTTGCTGCATGGACGGGCTATTCCGTGATCTGGTCTACCTGGTGGCTCGGAGATGCGGTGGGGGCCCTGATCGTCACGCCGCTCATTCTTCTTTGGGTTGAAAATCCCCGGCTGGACTGGACACGCGAGCAAATTGTCGAGCTTGTTTTGCTGGGCTCCGGACTTTTTACTGTCTCCTGGGTCGTTTTTGGGGACAAATTACACTTTGTTATTCGTAACTATCCTTTTGAATACCTCTGCTTCCCGTTCCTGATTTGGGCCGCTTTTCGCTTTGGCCGCAGAAAAGCCGCCACTGCTATCGCCGCCCTAGCAGTCATCGCAACCTGGGGAACTTTCCACGGCTACGGGCCGTTCGTCCGCAGCTCGCAAAATAGTTCCTTGCTGATGTTGCAGTCTTTTATGGCCATCACCGCGCTTACGGCGCTGGTACTCGCCGCAGAATCCACGGAGCACCGCCGCGCCGAAGAACATGTTCGTCATCTGGCCGATAGCGATCCTCTCACTGGGCTGGCCAATTACCGGCGCCTTGTCGAATCACTCGACTCTGAAATAAAACGCTACAACCGTTCGCGCATTCCCTTCGCTATTTTGTTGCTCGATATGGACCATCTTAAGAAAATCAATGACACCCACGGCCATCTTGTAGGCAGCCGCGCGCTGTGCCGACTGGCCGAGATCTTGCGCTTGCATTGCCGGGAGATTGATGTGGCCGCCCGTTACGGCGGCGATGAATTTGTACTCGTGCTGCCCGAAGCCAGCGTGCAGGCGGCACTCCACGTTGCGCAACGCATCTCGCTTCGGCTACGGAATGATGGCCTTGAACCGCAGCTCTCGGTCAGTACCGGCGTTGCCGCTTTCCCTGCCGACGGCACCTCTCTCGAGGAATTACTGTCCGCCGCCGACCGGGCTCTCTACGCCAGCAAGCACATTGCCGTATCGAAGTCGTGATTTCACATCAACCCGCTTTGCCGTGCCAGCTTCAGCGCTTCAATCGCGGCCCCCCGCGCTCCGGCCGTGTCACCATTGGGGATGACGTAAATCGGAATGGCGGCTTGCTCTTCTCGCTGATCCGGCATTCCCGCGCGGATCTCATCCATAAACCATTTCTGAAACCCGGCGCTCGCTTCTAGCGCTCCACCGCCTACAATCAGCGCGTCCGGATCGAATGTGTTGATCATCTCGTCGAAAAACAATCCCGCCGCGTGCGCCTGCACCCGAAAAACTTCCTTGCACAAAGCATCGCCTCTATCTGCCATGCCGCGTACCGTCTTGGCGGCCTGGTTAGCACTCATTCCGCCGAGCTCGTGCCCGGGATTCCGTTTCAATAGATACGGCAGGATATTCCGCTCAATTCCCGTGAGGGAGCACAGCGACTCCAAGTCGCCAACGCGCCCGCAATTGCACTTGGGCAACATCCCGTCAATGCCAGCGATGCTCTGGTACGGTAGGAGCACATGGCCCAACTCTCCGCCAAATCCATTTTTCCCCTTCACCACATTCCCTTCCAAAATCACGCCGCCACCGTTGCCCGTTCCGATAATCGTCGAAATCGAAGTCTCTTTGCTGTTCGCACCGAAAATCGCGTAGTGTCCCCAGAGTGCTGCTGCGTTTCCATCGTTCAAATAGGAAACTGGCTTGCCCAGCTTGTGCGCCAGCCCTTCGCGAATATCAAACCCCGCCCAATTGGCATGCGCAAAATTGGTCGAGCCCCGCGCGCTCATCACCCCGGCCGCGCTGGCGGGACCCGGCGTGTCCAGTCCCACTGCGACCACATCTTCCAGCGCCACTCCCGCCTTATCGGAAGCAATTTTCAATCCATCGGCGATCTGCTGCAGACAAGTTTCCGGCCCTTGCTTCGCCAGCGACGGGTGCTCGCACAATCCCTCGACCAGAAACATTTCCTCGTCGTTCACCAGCGTGTAGTTCACCGCTGTCCCGCCCAAATCCACTCCCGCCACTACGCCCACGTTGTTTTCTCCATTGCCCGGATTACCCAGCACGACGCGCACCCAAGCGCAGCAGCATCATAAACTAACTCGGTAATCTTCTGTTCGGAACTCTTGTCAACGGGTAGAGCCAACCAACTGCAGGGGGCCTAGCAAGAATTGAACGCGCCAGCGCCAGCCCGCGATTGCGCTGATCGGCGCTGTGGTGAACTACTGCGCTGATCTGGCCGGATTGTAGTCCTTGCACTTGCAGCCGTCTAACCGGCACGGGCTGCGCTTGATTTTCCTTGTCGAAAGCCGTTGAGGATAGTGAATGGATTTCGGGTGGCCGCAGCAGCACGGTTCTCTTTTCATGGGAGTAGCATAGCCCGACCGCAAGCGAAAATTTAAGCGAAATTGCGGCGTGGCTGGAGGCAAGCCGCATTCCACACTCGGCGGCGCTTTCCTGAATCCTGCTATTCTTCCACAAAAACTCGCAGTCTTTCGAGAACCGCATCCCATTGCGCGGAAATCTGGTTCAAGTAGCGGCTTGCCTCCTCTAACCGGCGCCGCTCCAATTGCCAAATCCGCTCTCGCCCGCGCCGCGAGCTACGCACTAGCCCGGCATGCTCCATCACCCTGAGGTGTTTGGTAACGGCCTGCCGGCTAATCCGCGCGCCGCTGGCTAGCTGCGTTATAGATCTGGGCCCACCTTGGCATAGCCGGGAGACCAGCCACAAACGCTGCTGGTCCCCCAGCGCTGCAAAAAGAACAGCGGAAGCCTGGACCAACGTGCCGCTCTGCGATTTAAGGATGCTGGACAAGGTATTCCTCGACCAGCTTGATCACCAGGCCCCATCCCTGCTCATTGGCTTCAAACGCCGCCGCCCGGCGCGCGAGCGGAATCTGGTTAAAGCCCGATTCGGTGACCGTCAGTAGAACTCCGTCGGGCGTCTCGTTGAGGGTAAAAACGATGAGGGTCGTCGGTTCGGCGGAGTAATCAACGCTTCCATCCACGGCGTGCGGATGCCAGCGAAACGAAAACAACCGCTCCGGCTCCATCCGCTCAATCGTGATGTCGAATTTTTTGCCCTCATGCGGCTTCTGCAGGCGCGCGACTTCGGCATTAACTTTGGTTCCGGTGATCGATCCGTGCATCACGGCTCCCGGCCGGAATGGTCCGTCAAACGTCATGCCGAACCAGGTGCCAAATTCGCTGGAATCGCTCAGCGCTCGCCATACCCGGGCCAGCGATGCGCGGAGCAGGATTTTCTTTTCGATACGGTCGGTATTCATGCAACCTCCTGGTTGCATATTAGCAAGGTCCTCGTAACACTGCAACCTTACCGGTTGCATTTTAATCCTCCGCCCCGCGCAACTCATTTCGGAGCTACTCTGTTCGTGGCCCTTTCAGGAGGACTCGTGATTGCACGCGTATGGCATGGTTGGACCACGCCGGAGCACGCCGACAGCTATGAATCGCACCTCAAGCCCGAATTGCTGCCAGGCTTGAGCAAGGTCAAGGGCTTTGCGGGCAGCCACCTTTTGCGCCGAACGGTGGCGGACGAGGTGGAGTTCATCACGATCATTTTTTGGGATTCTCTGGATGCCGTTCGCGCCGTAGCCGGGCCGGACTATGAGACCGCCGTAATCCCGGAAGAACGAAAACGATATCTGAAACGCTATGACGTCAAAGCCGCGCACTACGATGTCGTCTCGACGCAAAGGGCGCTTCTCTGAGCGCAAGCGCTCGTCACGAAAGCGCAGGGCACGGCGCGTTTCGCTGTGCCCTGCGACATGCCGAAAACCGCGTTCCCTAGTTGCGCGCGCCCGCGGGACGCGCCTTTGCAGCGGTCGCTGCCGCAGCCGTGGCCACGTGCTTTTCGTTGTGCGAAACGCCGTTGGTGCCGGATGAAACTGCGCCAGACTCACCGCCGGGCGCGGGAATCTCCATCTTCTTGCGCAAACTGGTTTCCAGCTTCTCGCGGATGTCCTTATGCTCCCGCAGAAACACGCGAGCGTTTTCCCGGCCCTGGCCCATACGTTCTCCGCCGAAACTGATCCAGGTTCCGGATTTTTCCAGAATGCCCTTGTCTACGCCGAGATCGATCAGGTCCCCTTCGCGAGAAATGCCTTCACCATAGAGAATGTCGAATTCGGCCTCGCGGAACGGCGCGGCCACTTTGTTTTTCACCACTTTGGCGCGGGTGCGTGAACCGACCACTCGATCGCCTTCCTTAATGGCCTGAATGCGGCGAATATCCACGCGCATCGAAGCATAAAACTTTAGCGCGCGGCCGCCGGTAGTCGTTTCCGGATTGCCGAACATCACGCCGATCTTTTCACGGATCTGGTTAATGAAAATGAGGCAGGTGCGCGACTTGGAGACGATAGCGGTCAGCTTGCGCAACGCCTGCGACATCAACCTCGCCTGCAAGCCCATGGACGGATCGCCCATGTCTCCTTCCAGTTCCGCCTTGGGAACCAGCGCGGCCACTGAGTCGATGACGACGACGTCAACACCGCCCGAGCGGATGAGCGCTTCAGCGATTTCGAGAGCCTGTTCACCGTGATCGGGCTGCGACACCAGAAGGTTGTCCACGTCCACGCCGAGCCTGCGAGCGTACACGGGATCAAGGGCGTGTTCAGCGTCAATAAATGCCGCCTGGCCGCCCAGCTTCTGGGCCTCGGCGATGACCTGCAGCGTCAATGTCGTCTTACCACCCGATTCCGGCCCGTAGATTTCAATCACCCGGCCGCGGGGAAAGCCGCCCACACCAAGCGCGGCATCAATCGAGAGGCATCCAGTTGGAATCACGTTGACGGGAACAAGGACATCCTTGCTGCCCAGCCGCATGATCGAGCCTTTGCCGTAGGATTTTTCAATCTGCGATATCGCGGCTTCCAGGAGTTTTGCTTTTTCGTCGGACATTGCGCACCTCATAGAGGAAATTGGGAAATTTGCCTTAACTTCGCCCGAAGTCTTTGCCGAATCCATGGCGGAAGCCCCGGGGTTGCCGCATCGGCACTGAAACACGCCAGACCTTCTCGCAACCAGCTCTGTGCCTGCCGCTGCTAACGTTGGCAACCGTGAGCCGCCTGATGTTCCTTCAAGCGGGCGATGGCCATCGCCACGTCATCGGCCAGTCTCCGATGATCGAGTTTGGTCACCTGCTGCAGGCGCAACAGATTTCGCAGGCGATCTCGAGCCGCGGCGTACTCCTCTTCGAGCCTAGCACGCTCAGGGCAATGCATGGCTGCGGTCGAGGCGGAGCACATGAAGCACCTGTTGAAAAAGGCCGAGAAGCAAAGTAGCACGCTGGCGAACAAAAGGCAAACATTATTTTCGCCTTTCTTTTGCCGTTGCCTCAGGCGATACCGGGTAGGTGTAGAATCCCCGCCCGGATTTGCGTCCTAGCCAGCCCGCGGCCACATATTTTTTAAGCAGGGAGCAGGCACGGTACTTCGGATCGCCCAGGCCTTCGTGCAAGACGTGGAGAATATCCACGCAAACGTCAAGGCCGATGAAGTCTGCAAGTTCCAGCGGCCCCATAGGGTGGTTCATGCCCAGCTTCATCACCGCATCAACGGCTTCGGGCGTGGCGACGCCTTCCATCACGCAATAGGCCGCTTCGTTGATCAACGGCATCAGCACGCGGTTGGAGACGAAACCCGGAGCGTCATGAACCGCAACCGGAGTCTTGCCCAGCCTTTTGGCGAGCTCCATAGTGAGGTCAAATGCAGCGTCGGAGGTTTGCAGCGCGCGAATCACTTCCACCAGCACCATCACCGGCACCGGATTCATGAAGTGCATCCCCACGAAGCGATCGGGACGCGAAGTCAGTGCCGCCAGCGCGGTCATCGAAATCGAAGAAGTATTGCTGGCAAGAATCACTTGCGGACGCAGAAGCTTGTCCGCCTCGCCCAGCACCGCACGCTTGATTTCCAGCTTTTCCGGCACCGCTTCCACCATAAAGTCCGCGGCCGCAATCGCTGCCATATCGGTGACCGGCCTCAATCGCGCCAGAACGACCGGCTTTTCCGATTCGGCCAGCTTCCCGTTCTTCACTTCGCGCTGCAGATTTCTGCCGATCGTCTCCATCGCGCGGTCCAGGTAGCGCTGCTCCACATCGCGCAAAATCACGTCGTAGCCGGCACGCGCGAACACATGCGCGATGCCGTTGCCCATGGTTCCCGCGCCCAGCACCGCTACCGTCTTGACGTCATCAAGCGCCACTGCTGCAGCCTCCGGGCGATTCGAACAAAGAATTCGTTCAGGAAAGAAGGATGCACGGTTCCGGCGAGACCGGTCAAGCGGAAGAGGCATTTTCAGCGCAACCTAGGAACGGGGTCAGAAGGCAATACCGATATTTCCAGTTCATGGGTTGGGCGCGGCTTCATGAAACGACACGCTGCGCAGCCTGTTCGGTTGCCACCGGTGGTATGCGGCAGTCGCTACATTTCCTGAAGCCGACGCGGGCAGCGCGATTTTATAACAAGCCGACGGTTCGGTGCCGGTAGCTCATCTTGGGCAGGTTGAGAGCCAAGCGGCCAAGGTGGCGAATTTTTCGTCTTGAGTCCACGGCGGCCCCAGGGCCTTTCCCAAGCCCGAGACCAGCTTCACGAGAGCGGCCGGCTTACGACGAAGCGCCGCGGATCCCTCGGCGAAAAGTTCGCGTTCCTTGATCGTGATGAGAGCGAGTCTGCGTTGCGCGCAGGCGTGCTGGATTGCTTCGCGAAAAAATTCACCGTCCGCCGTGTGAATGATCGAATGGGCCGCAAGTATCTTGGCAAGGGCAGGCAGTGGACGTCCGGAAGCAAGCAGCAGCGCCGCTCGCGTGACTTGGTAACCCTGCTGCATAACGTCCCTTTCCAGCGCGCGAATCGCCGCGAGTGCACAGTGTCGCGCCTCAGCCTGCTGCTTCGCCAAGAAATCCCTGGCTTCATGCAACGCCATCTTTTCGGCGGTGTGATACGGTTGTCGGAAGGTATAAGAAAAGCTCTCTACCAGGTGCGGCCTCTGCCGCGCCAGAACAATCGGCTTGCCCTTTTCCAGAGCCATCGCCACCAGCGATGTCCAGCCGGAATGCACGCGAAAACCAACCGCTGCAGTTTTCATGGAACCTCTAGCGGGTAGAGGATTTCGGGCCTTCAGAATGCCTCGCGAAATCAAGCCGGTCAAGCGTTAGACAAACTGCGGGCCGAGCTTTACGCCGCTACGCCGGTTTCCCTATAATCGCTGGCGACTTCCGGAGGCCTCGCTTGCCCGTTGGGACGCCCTTTCACGAACGCACTCTCGCCCTCTGCGAGAGCCTGAACTATCGCGAGTGGTCCGGCTACTACACTGTCGGTGTCTACGAAACGCACCACGAACACGAATACAACGCCATCCGCAACTCCGCCGCCCTCATCGATATCTCGCCGCTCTTCAAGTACCGCATTACGGGTCGCGACGCTACTCGTTTCGTCAATCGCGTCATCACCCGCGACATTAATAAGGTCGCGGTGGACC
The DNA here is from genome assembly GCA_035607085.1 of Candidatus Eiseniibacteriota bacterium. Classification (GTDB taxonomy): domain Bacteria; phylum Acidobacteriota; class Terriglobia; order Acidiferrales; family UBA7541; genus Acidiferrum. The sequence goes on from DATMZI010000100.1 coordinate 16,383, forward strand.
AGGTCATCTACTGCTGCTGGTGCGACTCCGAAGGCAAAGTCGTAGACGACGGCACCATCACCCGCCTTGGCGAAAACGACTACCGCTGGACCGCCGCCGACCCCAGCCTCCGCTGGTTCCAGCAAAACGCTCTTGGCCTCGACGTGAAAATGGAAGACATCTCCGAGCAAACGGCCGCACTGGCCCTGCAAGGCCCGACCTCCGGCAAACTCCTCCGCGCCGCCGCAGACGCCAATATCGCCACTCTCAAATATTTCCGCGTTACACACGGAAAAATTGCCGGCGTTCCGGTGGACATTTCTCGCACTGGCTACACCGGAGACCTCGGCTACGAAATCTGGGTTCCTGCAGACCAAGCGGTGAAAGTCTTTGATGCGCTGATGGCCAATGGCAAACCCTTCGACATCCATCCCGCCGGCATGATCGCTCTCGACGTCGCTCGCATCGAAGCCGGTCTCATCCTCATCGAAGTCGACTACACTTCCAGCAAGAAAGCTCTCATTCCTTCGCAAAAATATACCCCCGGCGAAATCGGCCTCGGTAAACTAGTCGACCTGAAGAAGCAAAATTTCGTTGGTCGCGACGCCCTCGTCGCCGAAACCAAAAAAGGCGGAGCTTTGCGCGCGCTCGTCGGCCTCGAAATCGACTGGAACGAAGTCGAAGCTCTCTTCGACAAGCAAGGCATGGCCCCGCAAGTCCCCAGCATGGCTTCGCGCGTAGCCGTTCCCGTGTTCCGCGGTGGCCGTCAGATCGGCAAAGCCACTTCCACCACCTGGTCGCCCACGCTAAAGAAAATGATCGCGCTCGCTACTGTCAACCGTGAGCACTCCGCTCTCGGCACCATTCTTCATATGGAAATGACCGTCGAAGCCGTGCGCAGCACCGTCGCCGCCCAAGTCGTTCCGCTTCCCTTTTTCAATCCGCCACGTAAGACGGCGACGCCCGTAACGTAAGCGCGCACAGCCGAACCGCATTCGTTAGAGTGTTGCGCTCAATTTCCCCGGAAAGGATGCTTGCCGTGCCCGATAATGCGAACCAAGGAAGGCTTTCCCGCCGCGATTTTCTGGAAGCTAGCTCCGTCGCGCTCGCCGCGGCCAGCGTCAATTCCGTAACCAATCTCCCCGCGCAAGACCAGAATCAGCCCAGCTACTCACGCCGCAAGAGCGATCCCGGACCCACCAATCCTGAAATCGACGCGCAAAACCAATCCTCGTTCGATCCTCCCGAAACCGATGCCGGCGGCGTTCCGGCGTTCAAATATCCTTTCTCCTTTTCCCACAAGCGTCTGCACAGCGGCGGCTGGTCGCGCGAAGTCACCGTTCGCGAGCTCCCCGTCTCCAAATCCATGGCTGGTGTGGACATGCGGCTCACCGCCGGCGGCATTCGCGAACTGCACTGGCACACCGCCGCCGAATGGGCGTTCATGCTCTACGGCAGCGCCCGCATCACCGCGATAGATAACGATGGAAGAAGTTTTGTCGCCGACGTAAAACAGAACGACCTCTGGTACTTCCCCACCGGCATTCCCCACTCCATTCAGGGGCTCAATCCCGATGGCGCTGAATTCATCCTGGTCTTCGACGATGGCAATTTCTCCGAATATGCGACGGTCTTGCTGTCCGATTGGATGGCGCACACGCCCAAAGACGTTCTCGCCAAAAACTTCGGCGTACTTCCATCATCGTTCGCCAAGCTCCCGGCCAAGGAACTCTTTATCTTTCAATCCGCCGTCCCAGGTCCACTCGAAGCCGATCAGAGAGCAGCCGCAGGCAAGCGCGGCCTTTCCTCGCAAGAGTTCGCGTTCCGCACTCTTCAGTCGCCACCGACCAAGCGCACCAAAGGCGGCGAAGTCCGTATCATCGATTCGCGCACCTTCAAGGCCGCAACCAACATCGCCGCCGCCATCGTCACTGTAAAACCCGGCGGCATACGCGAACTTCACTGGCACCAGAACGCCGACGAGTGGCAGTACTTCATCTCTGGCAAAGGGCGCATGACCGTTTTCGCCACTGGCGGTCGCGCGCGCACCATGAACTTCCAAGCCGGCGACGTCGGCTACGTTGAAAAAACGCTGCCGCATTACATCGAAAACACCGGCGACACCGATTTGGAATTTCTGGAAATGTTCAAGGCCGGGGTCTATATGGATCTTTCGCTCTCCGAATGGCTCACCCACACGCCGCCCGAGCTCGTCATGGCCCACTTGAATGTCGACCGCGCCACTCTCGACGCCATCCCGCGCGATGAAATTGTAGTAATGCCTGAATAATTTCGCTTGCGCCGCAGCGACGCTGTCGGGTTTACCCTACGTTCGATTCGTCGAACGCCGTCGATCTTACGTTGTAGTGCATCAGTCGCACCCTGTCGCCGGACTTCAGCCACCTCCGAACGAACAAAGCATACCGTCGGCGAACTCACCGCAGCGCGGTCTATAACCATTCCGCCCTCTTCAATCCTGTCCCGCGAAGCTCATCTCTTCAGCAAGCAGCCCGTCCAAAGCTTGCCGATCCAGATATCGCCCCCGTACCACCACCGCACGGATCTTCCCCGAGTTTTGTATGTTCTCGAGCGGGTCGCCGTCGAGCAATGCCAGGTCCGCATACTTCCCAGCCAAGACCGTGCCGGAATCCCTTTCTTTCCCGAGAAATCTCGCCGCACTGCTCGTGGCTGACTGCAACGCTTGCATCGGGGTCAGCCCAGCCTCCACCAACAACGCCAATTCTTCATGCAGTGCAAAACCAGGCACGACGTCTGGCGCCGGAGTATCCGTCCCGGCAAGCACATCCACTCCACGCTTTTGCATCCGCCCGACAAGCGCCCCCGATCTTGCAAAAAGTATTTCCCGCAAACCGGACTCCGGCTGGTTGACCAACTGCATTTGCGCTGCGCGCCCTTTCCTCCAGTTTTCCAGTGTCACCTTCGGTATGTATTTTTCGTTTTCCCTCCCTCGGTCAATGTTTCCCGGCGTAGGAAACGCATCATGCTTCAGCAAGACCAGCGTGGGCGTCTGCCACACTTCCTTCGCTGCGAACCTGGCGATCAGGGCATCCGCGTTTGTTTGCGAAAACGACTGCAGCAACTCCCGCTGCCAGTGAACCAACCGCGCGTGCGCCTGTGCCGTGGTCTCTTTCTTCGGTGGCACATAAAACTGATCCCGCATCAGCTTGGCTTCGTCCCGCGAACATCCGCGCAGCACATTCGTCAGGTGCTCAATACTGCGCTGCCCCGCATCCGCCGCTTCGGCCGCCGTCACGTGGTCTGGAACGTGTCCCTCAAATGGCATGTGTTCCCGACGCGCGGCGTCAGCAATCGCGAAATACGCATCCCGGCTCAAGATCGATTGCACCTTAATAAAGTCCACGCCGCGCTGCACCAACAGGCGCACATCCTCGTTCGCTTGCGTGCGATTGGTCACCACAAACGACGGCTCAAACGACGGCGGTGACCCATCCAGATACGGCCCCGCATAGAAGATCCGCGGCCCCAGCCGCTTCCCCTGCTCGATTTCCTTGCGCAAAGGAATCAGCGACTCCAGGTAGCCGCCCATATCCCGCACTGTTGTGATCCCGTTCGTCAGCAGCAAGGGAATCATGAACCTCCGGCTGCCGTCCGGCTCGCCCGCCGCGGTCAGATGCACATGCATGTCCGTGAGCCCGGGAATCAGAAATTTCCCGGCGCCATCGACAATCTTGGCCCCGCGCGGTATCCCGATCGCTCCGGCAGGTCCAACCGCGGCGATACGTTGCTTTCTTATCAGGACGGTTTGCTCCGCCAGCGGAGGCGCACCGGTCATATCAATGACGGTGACATGCGTAATCGCAATCGAATTTTCCGCCGGTGCAGCGCAGGAAACCAGCCAGCCGCCGGCCAACAGCAATACGCACAACACCGCGAGCGATGGTTTCAAGAAGGCCCTTCTTCAGCGCACGGAAGCTCTATTGAACCAGGCGATTATATTTTTTCAGAACGTCGCGCAGTTTGTCATGCGGAAGTCCTATTACTTTGTGATTCTCGATGCCGGCCATCGTCGGCGCCGCAATCATTGCGTTGATGATGGACTCTTCCACGGCCTGCACCGTCGCCGCAAAAATCGGATCCAGCGCGTCGTTCGGCAAAAATTTAAGATCCACCACGGACTTCCCGCCGTCCGCGTGCGGATTCGCCGTCGAAAATGCGATGAAAATGTCCCCCGACCCGTCCCCCGAAATGCTTCCGTTACGTCCCAGCCCCAGCGAAACTCGCCGGGCCAGTCGCTTGAGCTGCTGCGAAAGGATCGGCGCATCGGTCGCCACGATCACGATGATCGACCCGCGCTCGGAAATTTCCGAAGGCTGATACGCGTATGGATCTTCCGAAGAAATTTCCCGCCCCACCGGAATTCCCGCGACGCGCAGATTCTGTCGCGAGCCGTAATTGCATTGCACCAGCACGCCCACCGTGTACCCGCCAGCCTTCGCTTCCAATTTTCGCGACGCCGTTCCGATTCCGCCCTTGAACCCGTTGCAAACCATTCCCGTCCCGCCGCCTACCGAGCCTTCCTCTACTTCTCCACCGTGCGCCGAATCAATCGCATGAAAAGCATGTTCCGGCTTCACATGAAAACCATTGATGTCGTTCAGCCAACCATCCCACGTCTCCGCCACCACCGGCAGGGACCACCAATAGCCCGTCGGATCCGGCTGCCCATGCGCGACACGCCATTGAACAACCGCATCGCGCACTACTCCCACGCTGTGCGTATTGGTGACCATCACCGGGCCTTCCAGAAATCCCGATTCCTCCACCCAAGTGGTTCCGGTCATTTCTCCATTGCCATTTTGCGAAAACCATCCGGCGAATACTGCATCGTTCATCGAGTCTTTCCCGCGAGGCAAGACCGCCGTCACTCCTGTCCGCACCGGTCCTTTGCCTACTTGCAGTTTCCCTTCTCCGGAAATCAACGTCGTATGCCCCACCAGCACTCCCGGAACATCGGTAATCGCGTTGAGCTTTCCGGGCGTGCCATCAAAGGGAACGCCCACATCGCGGGCGCGTTCCTTCTTGGTCGTGTTTTGTGGGTGCAATTCGAATGGCAGCAGGATGATCAGGCCGATCAAAAACAGAACAGAACGATAGCGCATGCGGAATTTCTCTCCCCAAGAAAGTATGAATGCACCAGCAAATATGAATCGAACGAGTGTAGCGTACCTCAGCGTGTGAACGTGCGCTCCAGCGCGAAATGCAGCGCTAGCGCTGTCTGTGAACACTCTTCCGCTGAAATGATGAACGGCGGCGCCAGCAGGACGTGATCGCCTCGCAAGCCGTCCACGCAACCCTGCGACGGATAGGTCAGTACATTTTTCTCCAGCGCAGCCTGCCGAATCTTTTCCGCCATGTTCGCTTCTTTCGGAAACGCCTCGCGCGTGGCTTTGCATTGCACAAATTCAACGCCGAGAAGAAGTCCCATCCCGCGAATCTCGCCAACATGCGGATGCGCTTCTAGCGAAGCAAGCGCCGCGCGAAGCTGCGCGGCCGCAGAAACGACACGTTCGAACAGCTGGTTCTGCTCGAGGTAATCCAGAACCGCGTTTCCCGCAGCCGTCGCAACCGGATGCGCCTGATACGTAAACCCGTGCTGAAATGCTCCCGAACCTTTCGCGAAAACCTCCGCAACCCTTGCCGAAATCAGCACCGCTCCCAGCGGCGCGTAGCCGCTGGCGACTCCTTTCCCAACCAGAATCAGGTCGGGTTCCATGCCCCAGTGGTTCACGGCGAAAATCTTCCCGGTGCGCCCCATGCCGGTCATAATCTCGTCCGCAATCAGCAGAATTCCCTGCTCGCGACAAACCTCCGCGATACGCTGCACATACCCGTCCGGAGGCGCCGCCGCGCCAAGCGTTGCCCCGACTACGGGCTCAAAAATAAACGCCGCCGCACTCCCAGGATCGTTGGCCCGAATAAAGCTGCTTAGGTCCTCCGCACAGGCTATGCCGCAGTCCGGATAAGTCTTGTCAAACGGGCAGTGATAACAAAAACACGGCGCGATATGCCCCCATTTCGCGAGCAGCGGCGCATACGGCGCTCGTCGCCCCACATTTCCACTCACCGTCATCGCTCCCAGCGTGCTCCCGTGATAGCTCTGCCGCCGTGAAATCACGCGATACCGCTCGGCTTGCCCGGACTCCAGGTGAAATTGCCGTGCCAGCTTGATTGCCGTTTCCGTAGCTTCCGATCCGCCCGAAGTGAAATAAACTCGCCCGCCATTCTTAAAATTTCCGGGAGCCAGGGCCAGCAAACGCGAGGCCAGCTTTTCCGCTGCCTCTGAATGAAACTGCGTCGTATGCGCAAACGCAATCTGCCCGGCCCGCTCCGCCATCGCCTCCCCAATCTCTTTCACTCCATGCCCAATATTCACCACCGCCGCCTGGCCGGACGCATCCAGATATCGCCGCCCATCCGCCGCAACAATCCAGCAACCCTCGCCGCGCACCGCGAAGGGCAACTCCTTCCGAAAATTCCGGGGAAACACCGAACCTGTAAAGGAACCCATGATGGTCCAAAGATGTTAGCAAACCAGGCTTGAATCCGGACCATTTGGAGTGCGGCGACTCGACGCCGCTATCTCCGCCGTAGCCTCGCCACAGATCCGTGCAGCGGGAGCCCTGCTCCCCCCGCCATCTTTGCAGAGTCTCCGCTCAAGCTCGGCCCACCCCTCGTAACGCCTCCGCAAACCTGTGTTACCCTGACCCTCAAAATTTTCACGGAGCCTTCATGCGGACGCTTGCTGTCTTTTTTTCCATTCTTACATCCATCGCGATTTGCTCTCCTCCAGTAACCGCCCAATCCCAACCGCCTGTAAAACTAGAAGTCGACCTCCGCGACGCACCTCGCCGCATCTACCGTTCCAAAATGGAATTCCCCGTCAAGCCTGGCCCGTTCACCCTCGTCTATCCCAAATGGATTCCCGGCGAACACTCCCCGAACGGACCCATCGTCGACGTCACGGGTGTCCACTTCCGCGCGAACGGCCAGGAAATTCCCTGGCGTCGCGACGACATCGATCTCTACGCCTTTCACTGCAGCATTCCCGCGGGCGTAACCACTCTCGAAGCAACCCTCGACTACTTGCTCCCCAAGGAAGACGGCACCTCTGGCTCGCCCTCGGCCACCGCGCAAGTTGCCGTCCTGCCGTGGAACCTCGTCGTCCTCTACCCCGAAGGCGCGAAGACCGACGACATAATGGTCTCCGCCCGTGTTCGCGTCCCTGCCGGATGGAAGTTTGCCACCGCGCTCACTACCGAGGGCAGTGAGGGTCCGGAAGCGGCAAGCTTCGAAACCACTTCCCTGACTCGGCTCGTGGATTCGCCGCTGTTCGCTGGGGCATTCTTCAAAACGTATGACCTCTCTCCCGGCCAAAAACCGGAACACCGCCTGAATATTGCCGCCGACAGCGCCATCGCCACCACTGTGACCGCCGACGAACTCGCGCATTTCCGCCAGCTCATCGCGGAAACCGGCGTCCTGTTCGGCGCGCGGCACTATCGCCACTACGATTTCATGCTGGCCCTGACCGATCACCTGCCCGTCAACGGCCTCGAACACCACGAATCCAGCGACAATCGCGGCCCAGAAAAAATGCTTCTTGACCTCGACGCTCTCGAAGGCCTGATGGATCTGCTCCCGCACGAATTTTTTCACTCCTGGAATGGCAAATACCGCCGCCCCTCCGGTCTCGCCACCTCTAATTATCAAGAACCGATGAAGGGCGATCTACTTTGGGTCTACGAAGGGCTCACCCAGTATTACGGCGTAATGCTCGCCGCGCGCAGCGGCTTCTGGAGGCCCGAGCAACTCCGCGAGTATCTCGCGGCAACATTCGCTGCGCTCAACGACGGCCGCCCAGGCCGCACCTGGCGCGACCTCGAAGACACCGCCATTTCCGTATCGATTCTCTACGGCGCGCGGCAAGCTGGATCCTCCTGGCGGCGCCCCGTGGACTACTACGAAGAAAGCGAACTCATCTGGCTCGAAGCCGACACCATCATCCGCCGCGAAACCAGAGGCCAGAAGTCGCTCGACGATTTCTGCCGCCGCTTCCACGGAACCGAAGACGGCGTCATTAAAGTCGCTCCGTACACTCTCGAAGATGTTGTCGCCATAATGAATTCCGTCGTGTCTTACGATTGGAAGAAATTCTTCGCGGAGCGCCTCCACTCGCATGGTCCAGGAGCGCCGCTCGGCGGCCTGGAAAATAGCGGCTGGAAGCTGAGTTACAGCGACGAGATGAATGACCACCAGCGCGCCGCCGAACAAACCGATGGGACCGTGGACTTGTCGTTCTCGCTGGGCTTCACCACGCGGGCGGCGGGAGACGATGTGAATTCAATTGTGGACGTAATGACTGGTTCCCCGGCGGACAAAGCGGGTATCGCGCCGGGAATGAGACTTGTCGCCGTCAATGGTCGCAAGTGGACTCCAGACTGGCTGCGGGTGGCCATTCGAGACGCCAAAAATTCACGGGACCCGATCCGCCTACTGCTGGAAAACGACGAGTATTACCACACGTACGAAATCCACTATCACGGCGGCGAACGCTATCCGCATCTCGAATCCCTGCATACCACCGACATGCTCGGCGAAATCGCCAAACACCGCGCCCCCGCTGTCGCCAAGTGAGGTCCCCGCCGCCAAATGGAAGGGTATTCGGGGGGCCGAGCTTTGGCTCCGACATATGCCAATGGCTACCGAGCGGGCTTTAGCCCCTGAGGAAATCTTTGATGAAGCCCACCGAGCCGGAACTCATTCGCACCATCGGGCGATGGAGCTTGGTCGCTTTAATGGCCAACTCCATCCTGGGCGCTGGAGTTTTTGGATTGCCGTCTCTCCTCGCCGCGCGCCTCGACGGTTACAGCCCGCTGAGCTGCATCATCGCCGGCTGCGGCGCGCTGATCATTGCCGCCTGCATCGCCGAAATTTCTTCGCGCTTTGAAACCACCGGCGGTCTTTATCTCTATGGCCGGGAAGCCCTGGGCCGTTTTTCTGGCCTGCTCATTGCCTGGCTGATCCTCCTCACCCGTATCGCCGCTCCCGCCGCGGCAGCAGACCTGTTTGCAAACTATCTCGGACAATTTATTTCGTCGCTCCACGGAAAACTCGCGGAAATCTGTTTGATCGCCGCGCTGATCGGGCATCTGGCGCTATTGAACTACGTCGGTGTAAAAACCGGAAAAACCGTCAGCGATATTTTCACTATCGTAAAAATCGGCTTGCTCGCCTTGTTTATAGTTGCCGGTCTCGCGCTCCCATTCCTTCATTCACAGCTGCGCGTGCCGCTTCATTTCGGCGCTACAACGCAGCAAGGCTGGTTTGAAGCGCTGCTTCTGCTCGTCTTCGGCTACGGCGGCTTTGAAGGAGCGCTGATCGTTGGCGGCGAATCGCGTGATCCGCAACGTGACATGCCGTTCGCGCTGCTCACGGCCCTGGTCTTGCAAGTTTTTCTTTACACCGGGGTGGTGTACGTAGTGTTGAGCACGTTGCCCAACGCCGGCACCTCGCTCCGGCCCTTGGCGGATGCCGCGCGGAATTTCCTCGGCGGCTGGGGAGCAACGGCGATCGGTCTGGGCGCGCTCATTTCGACTTATGGATATCTCAGCGCGAATTTGCTGCATTCAACTCGCATTACCTTTTCCCTGGCCGAACATGGAGACTTTCCGCGATTCTTCGCGCGCATTCATCCGCGCTTCCGCACTCCGCATATTTCGATCCTGCTGTACTCGCTCGCCGTTTTCTCATTCGCCGCGCTCGGAGATTTCCGCTGGAACGCCGTACTCTCCGCCGCCACTCGCCTGGTCGTTTACGGCGGCATGGCCGCCGCCCTGCTCGTACTTCGGAAGCGCGGCGGCGCGGCACCTTTCAGCCTGGCATTTCCATGGCTGTTCAGCGGCGCAGCATTGTTGATCGTTGTGGTTCTGCTCAGCCGCATCGGCCCCGGCGAAGCGGTCGTTCTAGCCGCGACTGCTGCAATGGCACTCGCCAACTGGTTCATGCTGAAGCGTGCTGCAATCGCGTCGAACTGACCGAGAGCGTTCGACCAAATTGGAGGGGTTTGCCTTGTTCATGGCATGGCTGTTTCTATCACTTAGGAATTTTGGCGAGCAAATTATGAAGTGAGGAAAATTTCGATGACCATGAAACGCACAGGTTCGGGGTGGCTGCCCGCCGATACTTACGGCCGATCGTTGCCAAACTTCACTGTAAATCTCCTGGTGCGCGATGTGCAACACTCGCTTCCCTTCTACCGCGACGTGCTGCTCGCCACAGTCCATTATGCGGACCAAGACTTCGCCGCGCTGGAACTCGGGGGGACACAGTTCATGCTGCACGCCGACCATGCGTATGATCACCATCCAGCTCACGAGCGGCTGACCGCCGCCGGCTTGCGCGGGATCGGCGTCGAACTCCGGGTGATGGGAATTGATCCGGATGAGGCGGAGAAGCGGGCGGGCGCTCGCAAGGCAAAGGTAGTGCAGCCCGCAAAGGATTTTCCGCACGGTTGGCGCGATGTGATGCTGGAAGATCCGGATGGCTACGTTTGGGCGGTGGGTGTTCCCATCGGCGCCTGAAGAATCAGTGTCGACGCCGCGGTTGCCGTTTGCGGCATCGCTTCATTGTCAATCACCGGAGAAAAGGCATAAGATTTGCCTCTGCAACAATGATCCTGAGCATCAGCGGTTTTCTCAAGGAGAGAGCATGAGAACGAGTGTGGCTGAGCGAAGCCTGGTATGCGCTGTGTGTACGGCCGCGTTGTTTTTCGCGGGCGGCGCAAATCTTCGCGCGCAAGAAAAACGCGCGATCACCTTTGACGACATGATAGCCATGCATCGCATTGCGGAAGCGGAAATCTCTCCGGACGGAAGGTGGGTGGCATACACCGTGGCCACGCCAGATATGGACGCAAACCGCAATGCCTCGAATTTGTGGATGGCGCCGGTCGCGGGCGGCGACGCGATCCAACTCACCCGGACGGGAAAGGATTCCTCGCCGAAATGGTCGCCCGACGGCAAGACCATCGCGTTTCTCTCAGCGCGAAGCGGCGATTCGCAAATCTATCTCCTTTCCATGGAAGGCGGTGAAGCGCATCCACTGACGAAACTTTCCACCGGCGCCGACATTGTGAAATGGTCGCCGGACGGCCAGACCATTTTGTTTACGTCGTCTGTGTTTCCAGATTGCATCAACCGCTCTGCGGGTCCGCAGAATAACGACGATGCGTGCAACAAGAAGCGCGACGAAGAAAACGAAAAGAATCCGGTGAAAGCGCACGTGGCCGAAAATCTGCTGTACCGCCACTGGACGCACTGGAATGAAGGAAAGCGCGCGCATTTGCTGGTGATGTCTTCCGACGGCAGCGGCGAAGCAAGGGATCTGACTCCTGGTGCGAACTACGATGTCCCTCCTGATCAGCGCGGCGAAGACAGCGACATCAATTTTTCGCCGGACTCCAAAGAGATTTGCTTCACCGCCGTCACCGACAAGATGGAAGCGACCAGCACGAACGGCGATCTCTTTATCGTGCCGGCGGCGGGCGGCGAGCCGAAGCGCATCACTACGCAACCCGGCTTCGACGGAAACCCCGTGTATTCGCCGGACGGAAAATACATTGCGTATCGCGCGCAACTCACGGCCGGTTACGAAGCCGATCGCTGGCGCGTCATGCTCTACGATCGCTCGTCCGGCAAAAGCGAAAATCTGACGGAAGCGTCGTTCGACCGCAGCGCGGAAAGCTTGGCTTGGTCGCCGGACAGCAGGACGATTTATTTTCTTGCTGAGGATGAAACGTTGAAGCCGGTGTACGCCATGACGGCGAAAGCGGGAGCGACACCCAAGAAGCTCCTAGATGGATTCAACGCCAACTTTTCGATCGGCGACAATGGAAAGACTCTGGTGCTTTCGCGGACCAGCTTGACGCGACCGGCGGAATTGTTCGTGGCAGCGAGCGATGGAACCGGATTGAAGCAAATCACACATGTGAACGACGCGCTGCTTGGCAAGCTGGAAATGAATGCGGCGGAAAAATTCTGGTTCGAGGGCGCGGAAGGAACCAAAGTGCAGGCGATGCTGGTCCGGCCGCCGAATTTCGATGCGAAAAAAAAATATCCGGTGCTGGTGCTGCTACACGGCGGCCCGCAGACGATGTGGTCGGACGCCTGGGGGTACCGGTGGAACGCGCAAGTATTTTCGGCGGCCGGCTACGCGACGCTGATGATCAACCGGCGTGGCTCGACGGGTTATGGCCAAAAGTTCACCGACGACATCACCAACGATTGGGGCGGTAAAGCATACCTGGACGTGATGAAGGGCGTTGATGAGTCGCTCGCGAAATTTGCATTCTTGGATGGGACAAAAATGGCGGCAGCGGGCGGCTCGTACGGCGGCTACATGGTGGACTGGATTGCCACGCATACGGATCGTTTCAAAGCGCTGGTGAGCCACGCGGGCGTGTACGACAAAGTGTCCATGTACGCGACAGAAGAGCTGTGGTTTGAAGAGCACGACATGCAGGGTACGCCTTGGTCGAATCCGGAGAGCTACCGGAAATTTGCGCCGGTGACATTTGCGGGCCGGTTAGGAAGATTCAAAACGCCGACGCTGGTGATCGCTGGAGAACGGGACTATCGCGTCCCGTATACGCAGTCGCTGGAGTTTTTCAGCGCACTGCAGCGGCAGGAAGTGCCGTCAAAGCTGGTGGTGTTTCCAGACGAAGGCCACTGGGTGATGAAGCCGCAGAACGCGAAGTTCTGGTACAAAACGTTCCTGGACTGGGTGGACAAGTACGCTAGGTAAAGCCTTCACAGTCGACAGTTTCCGAACGGGGCTGCGTTCTGTAAGCAAGCTTGGCAAGCGCAGGATTTGCGCGCGCGGTTTTCGGATTTGTGGCAGGGAACGGAGTTAGAGGAACATTCAGTTTCAAAGCGCGGCCGTAGCCTCGCCGCGCACCGAGCTTAGTTCAGGAATTCGGTAAGTTGCGATTCGATCGCTCGCAGCAAGGTTTTCACGCCCTCTTCCTTACCAACGACGCATCGTATTCCGACCAATTTTGCGGCACGCTCGAGTTCGTCGGTCTTATACAGCGTAAACATCACGACCGGAACGTCGGGCAGCACCTTGAAGATACCGTCGGCGGCCTGCAGGCCGTTCGCATCTTGCATCTTGTAATCCAGAACGATCAGGTCTGGCTGCAATTGCTCCGCTTTGCGAACGGCTTCGTCGGCGTTCTGCGCTTCGCCGCAAACTTCCCAGTTTTTACGCAGCTTGAACAAAAGCTTGAGGGCGTCGCGCATAGACTGGCGATCTTCCGCAATAAGAATGCGGGCCGCAGCCTTGGCCACGGTTTTCACAGGCGGCGCTGGGAAGGCGTTGACGGCATCGCAGATAGGCTTAGGGTCTTTCACCAGCGGGATTCCGAGGCACGCCGTCGAAGATAGGAGTTTTTACGAGCACGCGACATACGCAGAAGACTCTATGGGCGCGGAAGAGTTAACGCCCATCTGACAGCTGCCCGCCTGCGGACGAAGATTCAATTCAAAGGGTCGTACAGGCAAAACATTAGCCCCACCCTCAGACCTTCCAGCGGGGCCAGGGCAATTCATGGATTGATAACCGGAAGCACCCTTCCTAGCCTGCGAAGGACCTGTGAAAGGAGTGCCGGGTTAGCCCGCCTGCCACGGCAGGATGTTCTGCGCGGCCATAATCAAGAGCCATGAGCCATCCGGATCAACGTTTACACTTTTACTGCGAATCGTGTCGCGCCCAACACCGCTGCCGGAAGCGATTGGGGCACCATTCGGGGGAATGGTTACGGCTAACTGCGAGTTCTGCCTATGGGAACAGGAGTGTCATGCAGTGGCGGAACACGACGTGCAACTTCGCTCGACGGCTGAGGGTCTACCGGCGTCCCTGACGCTCGATCGAGAAATCCCTGCCGACCGCGGAATCATTGCCGGCCGTGCCCTGGATTTGCGAGGGAACTTGCTGCGGCTGGGCCTAGCCAAGAAGTAGATGGGCCTCAAAGGTCAGCGGCTTGTTCTCCGGTAATGCAATGACAACCACGTCGCGGTGTTTTGGCCTTGCCTCCGCATTTGCCGTCCCGTTCTTCAGCTTATTGGCGTCGGATGTCTTGGTCGCTTCGAAAATATCCGCTCAGGACTGCTACTTCATGGACCGGGAACCTTCCAGGCGTCCAAACGGTGCGAAGGGAACTGGGGACACCGAATGCACCGACCAGCAAGGCAATTCCAAATGCCATTTGCCACCCTCGGTATAGAAATTCGTGACAGAAGTTGCCGTGCTAGATGCCGGAAAAGAGGAGCACTGGCAGCGGTATAGATAACGAGGCTTCCCCGCATCCCTACTAAAAAAAAAGAGGCTTGCGGAGGTGGCGTAAAGGGAATAGAGTTTGCCGCGTTTACCCCCAGCCTACGTGTCGTCCGCACATCAGCAAGCAGCAACGCGGACCGGCAGATACCCACAAATCCATAGGTACAAATCTATCTGGCGGAGAGGCAGGCAATGAAAAAACATCATGGGGAAGGAATCAACCGGCGAGACTTCATGAACGGGATGTTGATTGCGGCGGGGACCGCGGCGGTGGGCGGCTCTTTTCCAATGCGGATGTATGCGAACCCCACGGCGCTGTGCGACGGCGGTATTGGGAGTGATCCGAGGGTGTTGCGGGGCGGAAATCTGCCCTCGGTATTCAATGTGGCGCACTGGCTGCGCGACGGCCGGCTTACGTTCAAGACTAACAGCGTGGTGATTTCATCGTCGCCGTGCGACAGCTACCAGGGAAGCCAGCCGATCCTGGCAGACAACGGAAACTACGAAGTGATTGTTGTGGGGAGCGGGATGTCCGGGTGTTCGGCGGCGTACTACCTGACGCGGCAGAGGCCGGGGACGAAGATCCTGATTCTGGATGGGCAACCGACGCCAGGCGGGAATGCGAACCGAGATGACGCGGCGCCGATTCCGGATATCGCTTCGACAGCGACGGCGTATGCGGTGCAGCCGTACGCGCCATTTCTGACCGATATTTACGATACGACCGGAATTTTGTGGCAGAACTACGTGGTGCCGGCGCCGTTCTACAGCTACTACTTCGACAGCCAGACGCCGTACGTAAATCCGGGCACGAACAGCTGGAACATTGACACGTACGGGGCCGGGCTGAATGCAGTTCCCTACCCGATGAACATCGTGAACGACTTGAAAGCGGCGCGACAGGATTTGCAGAACTGGTATCACAAGCCCGGAGCGCCAACCGATCCGGCAGATAACAGCGATCCGAAATTCGACTATTTGTCGCCGATGACGTTTGATTCGTATTTGACGCAGACGAAGGGATTCCATCCGGCGGTCTCCGATTTTTATACGCGGTATGCGGTGGATGCGCTGGACGGGACGACGGCGCAGGCTTCGGCGTACACGTCCATCAGTTTTCTGGGAGCAGAATACTTTCCAGAGTTTGCATATCCCGGTGGGAATTCGGGAATGTTGCGGCACGTCATCAAATGGCTGATTCCGGGAGCGATTGCGGGCAACACGGACGCCGAGATTCTGGCGAATCCGTTCAATCTAAGCGCGATGGACGGGGCGGGAAACAATGTGAGGGTAAGGCAGGGAGCGCTGGTGTTGCGCGGCGACACGGCGAACAACAGCGCCAGCGTGGTGTATTTCGAGAATGGGCAGTTTTTCCGGGCGACGGCGAAAGCGGTGATCTTTGCCGGCCAATCGCACACTGCGCGGACGGCATGCGAGCATTTGCTGAGCGTGTCCCAGGCAGACGCGTTCGACCAAGTGACGCTGAGCCCAGTGTTGGTAGCGAACGTGAGCATTCGCAGCGCGGCGCCGGTGGTGGACCTGGGATACGACGGGTATTACTGGGGCAGCCAGTATTGGGCGGATTTCGTGGTGGCGGACTGGGTGGGGCCGAATCGCAACAATCCAAATCGGCCGACGGTGCTGACATTTTATGGAGGGAACACGGCATCTGTCGAAGACCAGCCGGGCGAGCGTGTGAAATTGCTGACCACTCCGTTTTCGAGCTATGAAGATTCGCTGCGGTCGGACTTAAACCGAGTGCTGGCGGGACGCGGATTCGATTTCGATCGCGATGTGACGGCGATTTATTTGTACCGGTGGGGGCACAGCATGGTGTATCCGAAGCCGGGGTGGCCGTTCAGCGCGCCCATCAACAAGAATGGGCAAGTGATACGCGTACCGTCGGCACGTTTTTATGCGCGGCAGCAGGTTGGGAGAATTTCGTTTGGAGCGCAGGACGTGGAGTCGAGCCCGGCGAATGAGAGTGCGATTGGGGCGGGAGTGCGGACGAGCGGCGAAGTTTTACCGTTGCTGTAGTTGACGAAGACCGCCGAGACGCGGGCGAAGAAGCAGGGCCGCAGGCGGCACAATAGGGCGCTTATACGTTGCGGAAGGCTCGGCGGACGAAACGAAACAGGTAGTAGAGCAAGAAGGCGCAAAGGATCAAAAGCGCCACGACGATAACGATGGCCGCGACGGGATGCACCGTCGTGAACCAGGTTAACCAGACGGCGAGCAGGTCTTCGCCAAAACTCAGAGCCCAATTGCTGAACGGCTCCGGCACCGTATTGACCGCCGCGCGCGTGGTGGCTTTGGTGCCGTGCGCGGTGAGGGCGACTCCGCCCGCGAGAAGCGCAGCAGCCCAGCGCCATTCGGGCGAGACGGCGGCGGCGGCACCGTATGCGATGATGGCCGCGGCGGGTGGTCGAATGAAGGTGTGGACGGCGTCCCAGACAGTGTCGAGATAGGGAATTTTGTCGGCGAAAAATTCAACGAGATACAAGGCGGCCGCTACGCCCAATACGATGGGGTTTGCAACAACTTCGAGCGACGCGGGAAGGTGGATGACACCGAAACGCTGGAGCAGGCCGAGAGTGGCAACAGTGGCGTAGAGGTTGAGGCCGGACGAAAAGCCGGCGCCGAAGGCCAAGCCGAGCGCTTCGACAGGGTTCATTGGGAGTCGCCGCTTGCCGCAACAGTATCAAGGAGACATGACAGTCCTGGCAAGCCACGCTCAGGCAGAGCGTGTTCTCCGGCGGAAAGCGATGGGCCGGCGACTAAGCGATCTTCGTCAGCGGTATGGCCGCTCGACGGCGCGGGCGGCGGCGAGCAGGCCCGATGTGATGGGCGAGTTCCGATGACCAAAGCACCGCGATCACGGGTATACAAATGACTGCCGTTGCCAGCAGCACGAATGCAAAGAACTGAAGCAATGTACTAAGGATCTCGAGCAGGTCGGCCATGAGCCTACCTCCCTAGGAGACGTGCCGCCCGCCAAGTTAGGCGCAAGCGTTGGACCGGTTCAAGCCGGTTAATCCTGTATTTAAGCGCCTAACTTATTTCATCAATCGCGGCGGAAAGAATCTATCCTCTTCGCGGCGCGCAGCACTGGAGCGAGCAAATCGCTGCTCAAGAAAAGGGATGCAGCGCCCAAAGAACCTTTGAATGGAGGGGAAGCAAACGGACGATCAAGCTACAGGGAAGGCCAAACCGGACCGAAATCAGGTCGTGTGTAATCGCAGCGTTCCACTCCGCACCGCCAAACCAGCCGGTCTCTTTGATTTTCCGCGAAGGAGCGATAGAGCCAGCCGTTGTGCCGTGGGCAACGCAGAACATTGACACCCGGTTCCTCAACCGCTTGGGGCAGATCCGGTGTGTCGATAACGGTGAAATATCCATCGTATGGCGCGTAGCAGACACTGCAGCCCTCATATTCGCAGTGGTAGCACGGCATCGCTTGGTCGCCAGCCTTGCTCGGCCACTCCAGGCCCTTGGCGTGATAGCGCATTACGTGGCTGTCTCGTGGACAGAGTGGCTCAATTGCATCATTCAATTTTTGAAGAGAGGCGTCGGGCGTCATTGCTTGAAGCATGGGGCCAACCCTTAAGGGAGAGCTACCGGAATGCTAGTGCGAGCCAGCGGGGCGCGACCATACGCTTCTTTGGGTACGACTTCGGGGCAGGAGTGGGCGCGGTATACCGTCAATCGCGTATGGACTGCAATGCGTTGCGGTGTTCCACTCTGGAAATTATAGGCAACGCTAAAGTTTGTGGCGCGCACTTTAGCTGCGGACAGTACCACTATGGCCTCGCTGCGAATTCTGATCGTTGACGACCACGAAGTTATCCGTCGCGGTCTGCGTTCGTTGCTCTCCTCACGGCCGGAGTGGGAGATTTGCGGCGAGGCCGCCGACGGCCAGGCGGCCGTAGAGAAGGTCCGAAGTTTGCGGCCGGACTTGGTGCTGATGGACGTTGCGATGCCGGTAATGACCGGTACCGAAGCAACCAGAGCCATCCACTCGCAGTACATAGAAACGAAAGTAATTATCATCAGCCAGAACGAGCCGGAAGTGACGCGGCGGTTGGCTCTCGAAGTGGGGGCGGCAGGATACGTCGCCAAGTCCGAACTCTCCCGTGACCTGCTCCCCACCATCGAAAAGTTAAGTCGACCTGTCCCGGAGCCTGCCCAGGCGGCTGAACCGGAAAAACTGCCAAGTAGCCGAAAAGGGCCTGCCGACGTGACGCTGATGGGCACTTGGGACGTCAACATGCAAACCAGCGAGGCTTTTTGGTCGCCGGGTCTTTTTGCGCTGCTGGGATATTCGACGACCGAGCACCAACCTTCTTTGGAGCTGTGGCGAGCCCGGATCCATCCTGATGACTTGGCAACCGTTCGTGAGCAACGGGAAGCGGCCACCAACGATCGAGCCGACTATCATTTCGATTATCGGACTGTTTTGCCGGATGGAAAGACCCGCTGGGTCGAAGCCAAAGGGCGCTTTTATTTTGACGACACCGGCAGACCCTATCGCGATCTAGGATCTCTGCGAGACATCAGCGCGCAAAAGTTTCTGCCGCAGGAAACGCTGCGCACCACCGCCGAGCCGCCAGAGCGGCAAGTAGAGCGCGAGGCTTTGCAGGAAAAACTGACGGAAGCAAGCGCCCAGGCCGAGCTGCTGGATTTGGTAACCGACGGCGCATTGATTTGCGACGTCGCGCACAGGATTACGTATTGGAACCGAGCGGCGGAGCGCCTGTATGGCTGGAGCGCCGAGGAAGCGGTGGGACGCGACGTTTCGGATCTGCTCCAGACTGAGTATCCCATTCCATTCGCCGATCTTCTTGCCTGCCTGGAAGAAAACGGGCGTTGGGAGGGCGAGTTGGTTCACACCAATCGCTACGTGACGCGTGTGGTGGTTTACAGCCGCTGGATTCACAAACGGGGCGACCGCGGCGAGTTCAAGGGCTGGCTGGAAATCAATGCCGACATCACGCAGCAGCGCCGGGCCGAAGAAACCGCCCGCCGATTGAGCGGCCGCATCTTGCAGCTGCAGGACGAAGAGCGAAGAAAGATCGCTCGCGAATTGCACGACAGTCTCGGCCAGTATCTAGCCATGCTGAAGATCACCATTGACCGCGGGCGCGGCACAGCAGACGCTTCCACCTACCGGCTTCTCGAACAGTGTTCGCAGATCGTGGACCAGTGCATTGCCGAAACCCGCACCGTGTCATACCTCCTGCATCCTCCGTTGCTGGACGAAAACGGCTTGATTTCCGCGGTGCGCTGGTATGTGGAAGGCTTTGCGGCGCGCAGCGAAATCGAAGTGCAGATGACCATGCCGCCTTCGATTCCCCGGCTCCTGAAGGAGATCGAAACCACGCTGTTCCGCATTCTTCAGGAAAGCCTGACCAACGTACATCGTCACTCGCAAAGCAAAAAAGTCAACATAGAGATTTTCTATGACGCTAATATTGTGTCCCTCCGCGTGCGAGACTTCGGAAAAGGCATTCCCCTGGAGCGCATCCGGTCGTTCCGCGACTGCGGTTCGGGCATGGGCGTCGGCCTCGGCGGCATGCGCGAACGCGTGCGCGAACTGGGCGGCATCTTGCGAATCGAGCCCGGCGCGCCTTCGGGTACTGCAATCCTGGTCGAGATTCCGCTGATCGAAGGGCAAAAGGCGCTTGCCGCAATTCCGGAAGCTCGCTCGCGGGTTACATCGCGCGGAACAGCGAACTAAACCTGCTTGTTCAAAATCAGGAACACGTCACAAAAAATACAAGGTTCACCCTATATCTTTCACTGTAGGTCGGGGACAAAGTAGCAAACTTGAGTCCCCTCGGAGCGGCCTGTGCGCATTCTTATTGCCGATGATCACGATGTCGTCCGTGCTGGCTTGCGTCAGCTTCTACTGGAGCACAAAGGGTGGGAAGTTTGTGGAGAGGCGACCACCGGGCGCCAAGCGGCGGCTTTGGCCCTAGATCTGAAGCCCGACGTCGTAGTTATGGACATTGCGATGCCCGAGCTCAACGGCCTGGAAGCGGCTCGCCAAATTCGCAAGAGTTTGCCCAAGACCGAAATCGTTATCCTGACGCTGCACCTTTCCGACCATTTGGCCTACGAAATCATCGACGCAGGGATACGCGGTTACGTGTTGAAGTCCGACTGCAACCGCGATCTGGTGAACGCAGTCGAAGCCCTGAGCATGCACCGGCCGTTTTTCACGGCCAAGGTTTCCGAAATGATGATGGACGGCCTGCGCGGCGATAAGCCTCGCGAAGTCCGCAGCGACGGTCGCGGCCGCCTTACGGGTCGCCAGCGCGAAATTGTTCAACTCCTCGCCGAAGGCAAAACCAGCAAAGAAGTGGCTGTTGCCTTGAACATTAGTGTAAAAACCGCTGAGACCCATCGTGCCAACATCATGCGCAGGCTCGAATTACATTCCGTCAGCGAACTGGTTCGCTATGCCGTCAAGAACCAAATCATTGAAGTTTAGAGCGACGGAAACGGGCTATCCCTCGGATTCGACGGCATTCCGGACCTCTAAAGTTCAGTTGGCCACACGAAATCCGTGCGAGCCGCGGAATGGAACCAGGTAATGACTCGAGTGTTGGTAGTTGACGATCATGCTGTACTCCGCCGAGGAATCCAGAGTATCGTCAAAGCCTGGCCTGGCTGGGAAATCGCTGGCGAAACCGATTCTGGCGAAGAAGCAGTTCGCCTGTCCTCTTCGCTTAAACCTGACATCATTCTGATGGATATCTCGATGCCGGGAATTGGCGGTCTGGAAGCCACGAAAATCATCTGCAAACAACAGCCTGAGGCAAAGGTTCTTCTTCTGACGCTGCATGATTCGATCGAGTGGGTTCGCATCGCGTTCCAGGCCGGCGCTCGCGGCTACCTGCTCAAGTCCGATACCGAAGCGGAGTTGCGGAAGGGCCTCGAAACCGTGGCTGCCAACGGCTTTTATGCGAGCCCGAGTCTCGATAGTGCACGGGTATATGTGATCGCCAACGAGCTTGGATTAGCCGTGCCAAAAGAAGCGATTGGGTCGTCCAACGGCACACCTTAGGATTTCCCCGGAGGAGTTCACGTCGTCGAGATTCTTCCGAGCAAGAGATCATAGGAAGTGCTCATGCCCAGACCCGTAAAGTGCTTCGTCATGCTCGCGTCGTCAAGCGGGCTTTTCGCTAAGAACATACCCCCTTTCCTGATACACCGTCCTCCATTCAAACCTCACCATGCGGTGCAATCCGCGCTTGTATGCTTACTTCTTAGCTTTGACGCGCGCGAACATCTGAACATGCCTGTGAGCGCCTCTAGCCGGCATTTTCCTCGGGGAGAGAACGTATGAAACGCGGAGAACCAAGAAAAACGCAAGCTTTGGGCACCGAAACTAAGCTCTTGCGTGGTGACGGCGTCAACGGGCATCACACCGCCGAGCTTTCGGAAGCCGACCTCGGCGCCATCCTCATCGGCCTGCAAACTATGCGCGATGGAGACTTTTCCGTCCGCCTGCCGGGCATCTGGACCGGCGTTGGTGGAAAAATCGCGGACTGCTTCAACGAAATCATCGTCGCCAACGAGCGCATGGCCCGCGAACTCAAGCGCGTCGGCCATGTTGTCGGCAAAGAGGGAAAAATCAAGGAGCGCACGCGCTTCTATGATCCACGCGGTGCCTGGAGCGAAATGGAAGTTTCCGTCAACACGCTCGTTGACGATCTTCTCCGCCCGACCACCGAAGTCACCCGCGCCATCGCCGCCGTCGCCCAGGGGAACCTTGCCGAAACTGTCCGGCTCGACGTCGACGGCCGTCCGCTGCAGGGCGAATTCCTCCGCCTAGCCAACATCGTCAACACCATGATTCAGCAGCTCAGTGTTTTCACTTCCGAAGTCACGCGCGTGGCCCGCGAAGTCGGCACGGAAGGCAAGCTGGGCGGCCAGGCGCAAGTTCCCGGCGTTGCCGGTACCTGGAAAGATCTCACCGATTCCGTGAACGCCATGGCCGGCAACTTGACCGGACAGGTGCGCAATATCGCCGAAGTCACCACTGCCGTCGCCAGCGGCGACCTCTCCCGCAAAATTACCGCCGACGTGCGCGGCGAAATTCTGCAGCTCAAGGAAGCCATCAATTCCATGGTCGACCAGCTGCGTTCGTTCGCCTCCGAAGTTACCCGTGTGGCTCGCGAAGTCGGCACCGACGGCAAGCTTGGCGGGCAGGCTCTCGTCCCCGGCGTCGCCGGCACGTGGAAAGATCTCACCGACTCCGTGAACGCCATGGCCGGCAACCTCACCGCCCAAGTTCGTAACATTGCGGAAGTCACCACCGCAGTCGCGCGCGGCGACCTCTCGCGCAAGATCACTGTGGACGTGAAAGGCGAAATTCTCGAACTGAAAAACACCATCAACACCATGGTGGACCAGCTCAACGCCTTCGCCGGTGAAGTTACCCGTGTGGCCCGCGAAGTCGGCACCGAAGGCAAACTCGGCGGACAGGCGGAAGTCCCCGGCGTCGGCGGCACTTGGAAAGACTTGACCGACAACGTCAACTTCATGGCCTCTAACCTTACCGGCCAGGTCCGCAATATCGCCGAAGTCGCTACCGCCATTGCCAGCGGTGATCTGTCTCGCAAAATCACCGTGGACGTGCGCGGCGAGATTTTGCAACTCAAAGAAACGCTCAACACCATGGTGGACCAGTTGAACCGTTTCGCCGGTGAAGTCACGCGTGTCGCCCGCGAGGTCGGTTCTGAAGGGCGCCTCGGCGGTCAGGCTAACGTCCCGGGCGTCGCCGGCACTTGGAAAGATCTCACCGACTCCGTCAACTCCATGGCCGGCAACCTCACCGCGCAAGTCCGCAACATTGCGGAAGTGACCACCGCTGTTGCTAAAGGCGACCTCTCCAGAAAGATTACCGTCGACGTAAAGGGAGAAATTCTCGAGCTCAAAGACACCATTAACACCATGGTGGACCAGCTCAACGGCTTCGCCGGAGAAGTCACCCGTGTGGCCCGCGAAGTCGGCACCGAAGGCAAACTTGGCGGTCAGGCTCGCGTCCCCGGCGTCGCTGGAACCTGGAAAGATCTCACCGACAACGTCAATTTCATGGCCAGTAACCTTACCGGCCAGGTGCGCAACATCGCCGAAGTCGCCACCGCCGTCGCGCGGGGCGACCTCTCCCGTAAGATCACCGTGGACGTAAAGGGCGAAATCCTCGAGCTCAAAAATACCATCAACACCATGGTGGATCAGCTCAACGCTTTCGCAGCCGAAGTCACTCGTGTGGCTCGTGAAGTCGGCACCGAAGGCAAACTCGGTGGTCAGGCTCAAGTGCCCGACGTCGGCGGCACCTGGAAAGACCTGACCGACAACGTCAACTTTATGGCCAGTAATCTTACTGGTCAGGTGCGC
>DATMZI010000116.1:0-18861 GCA_035607085.1 Candidatus Eiseniibacteriota bacterium
CTTCCGCATGCAGATGGATGCCACCGACGCCATGGACATCCGCAAGGAGTCTGAATCGGTACGGTCGAACTATGGCTCGCAGCTTGGCGAAGCCAGCTTTGCTAACAACTGTCTGGTGGCTCGGCGTCTTGCCGAACGCGGAGTGCGTTTTATTCAGCTCTATCACTGGGGATGGGACAGCCACGGTTCGAGCGCACGGGAGGCCCTGAACATCGGGTTCGCAGAGCGTTGCCGGCAGGTCGATCAACCTATTGCCGCGCTGCTTGCCGACCTAAAAGAACGCGGAATGATGGAAGACACCCTCTTGGTGTGGGGTGGAGAGTTCGGCCGCACCTCGATGCGGGAAAATCGCAGCGGGCAGCAGATGAAATTTGTGGGACGCGACCACAATCCCGGCGCGTTTACCATCTGGCTGGCCGGCGCAGGCGTGCAGCCCGGGATGTCTCTTGGACAGACCGATGATTTGGGATATGAAATCGTCAAGGACCCGGTCGAGGTCCGCGATTTGCACGCGACCATGTTGTACCTCCTCGGCTTTGATCACCGTAAACTCAACTATTCGTTCCAGGGCCTGGATCAAAAATTAACGGGCGTAAAGTCCGCTCGGGTTGTGACGGAGGTTCTCGCATGAGCCCCCGCGGGCACGGAGCGCAGCTGCAGCGGAGTCCCGCGAATCCATGATCGTTCCGGTACCGAGACCATCTGTTCGCGCCTATTTCGGAGTCGTCACTTTGGTGCTGATCCTGACCTTATCGGCACTGTTGCTGCTCGCCCCGCCGGATGGAGTTGAACGCGCGCAATTGCTGCAGTTTGTCGGGCGCTTCCATCCCTTGTCGGTGCACCTACCGATCGCGGTGTTGTTTCTCGTGGCGCTGTTTGAGCTCGCTGGCAGGAGCCGTCATTATTCCTATCTACTGACGTCGGTGGAATTCCTTTTTTGCGTCGCGATCTGCGGAGCAATTTTAGCGGCGTTCCTAGGTTGGTGCCTGGCAAGAGGTGGGGGTTCTTCGGGCCAACTGGTGACCCAACATATGTGGGGTGCAATCCTGGTGGCCACTGCCACGTGGATTTGTTGGTTTCTGCGCGCGCGGATCAACGTCCCGCGATTTGCCCGGTTTTACGGCTTCACACTCATCGCGACGCTCGGCCTCGTCTCGTTCACTGGTTATCGTGGCGGACAGTTATCGCAGGGCGAGAATCATCTGACTCAATTCATACCGGCTCCGCTGCGATCGTTACTCAGGTTTTCCGCCTCGGAAAACGGAACGCCAGATTCGTCTCGTGCGGATCCCTCCACTTTTTATGGTGCCCGAATACAGCCGCTTTTCGCCGACCATTGCGTCACCTGCCACGGACAAAACAAGCACAGAGCCGGCCTGCGACTCGACAGCTTCGCCGCGGTCATCCGCGGAGGCAAGCATGGCCCCGTAGTCAAGGTTGGTGACGCGAAAAACAGCGAACTCTTTCGTCGCATCACTCTTCCTCCAATGGACGATGATTTCATGCCCGCTGAACATAAGCGGCCTTTGTCCCCGGACGGAGTAAAGCTGATTGAGCTTTGGATCTTGAATGGTGCGTCGCCGGCGCAATCGGTGGACGCGATCAAGACGGCACCGGCTTCGACAGGCCAAGCGTCCGTCGCTGAGATCGAGTTCGAGGAAATTGATGCCGCAGCAGTGGCCAGGGAGCGGAGCGCGCTGGCGCCCATCGTTTCCCAGATCCAGCGACGCCTCCCGAATGTCGTCGACTACCGATCCCGGACGTCCGCCGATGTCGTCATCGCTGCGTCTTGGCGAGGCCCGCAATTTGGCGATGCTGAACTGGGCGCCCTCGCTCCGCTACGCGATCAAATCGTCGCCGCGGACTTCTCGAACACCGCTATTACGGACCGCTCAGCAAGTATGCTGGCGGCCATGAAGAATTTGCGCCAGCTGCGTTTGACGAACACAAATGTCACCGACGCCACCATCGAGGAGCTCGGATCGCTGCGAGAACTTGAATCGTTAGGTATCTTTGGTACGCGGGTCACAGCGTCCGCATTGCCGGTGATTGCTCAATTGCCCAAGCTGCGCCACATCTACGCGGGGTCAACAAAAATCTCGGCTTCTGCAAGTGTCCCTGCGTCACTCAAAGGCAAGCTTGTCTTCTGATTGAAGACTGGCCGCTTAAGACTTTAGGCAGATTGCTTCGGTCGCGTCGAACACAGTCAGAAGCAGATGTCGCACGCGCACAGACTTCCGAACCTAGAGAGACCTGGAAGCTACGCCGGCGGCTACGAATTCCTCAGCCGGCTGCAAACAAAGAAGAAAAACTGGTGCGCAAATTCGCAGAATCAGCCCGCGGTTTTGCACGAGAACCGGAATCAGCCTATGACTTAATACGCCGCCATCCGGTTCAGCTAATGATTGCGCTCTTTAAGTCTCGGCTCCGAATTTTTGTCGGTCAATCGCCAAGAAAAACTCGATCACTTGATGCAGCGCAACTAGCTTACCTTCACAGCGGTATCGCTCGACACTTTCAGACGGCAAAAGTCCGCACTCTGTTGTTGTCGCCTCCGTAAGTGCCAAGACCTGATTTAGAACAGCGTTGAATTCCGATAGCGGTGACACCAGACTCCTCCACTTGGCCGCAGCCCAATCATATTCTCGCTGCAAAGGCTTCTGCTTGGGGTATCGATTCCACGCGATTGCATATGGCGACGCGTTTGGCTCCAATCCTGCCAAACGCCCGTCCCACGAGCAAGTTTTGAGAAGACCGGAATGAGAATTGGTTGTCGACCGTGAGCGAAAATTGGCTCGCCACCGTGCAAGAAGCTATTTATGAGACCGACCCACAAATGGTCGAGGCTAAAATCCGGATTGCTGAAACCGCAATTTTTAATCGAATTCACGACTTTAATACGGGCCCTGACGCCCTCGAAAACAAGCGATGTTTGACGCTTTGGGGGCAATCAGGATTCTCCGGAGTTCGAGAAGACAGATGAAGGAAACGTCCAAGATTTTGAGTGGCTTCGCGATATGTTGCCGCCTTTACCTGCCCCGGCTGGCGCCACCACCGAGGAGGTATTTGCCGCCGCGATTGGCGACGTTGAATTGAGCGCACGGCCTGCACATGTAATACGGATGATCGTCATCTAGCGCGACTATGACTTTTGCTGGATTGGCGCACCGAATGTATCGGCCTCCGACCATTCCCCGTGTATCTTGGCACTCGGCATCTTCCGGGACTTTCGTATCGTTCCAGCCGGGATATTTGACTTGATCTGGAGGGACATCATCCAGCTTCGGCACGCCCTCACTTCCTTAACTGAGCGGCTCCGCTACCACAGGGTATTTCATCGTTAGTACGCGGTGGTAGCATGCGTCAACTTGTTCGAGCAGCTTCGCAATACCATCTGCCTTGGAAAGGAAATCTACGCCGATGAAGCCGCAAAGTGCGTCAGCATTCAGGTCGGCGCTCACGGTGCACAAAAATGATGGGCGTTTCGGGAAAGTATTCTTCAAGACCGAGGCCGCTTCCGCTCCGTTCAAGCGCGGTATCACGCGGTCCAGAAGTATCAAATCAGGGTTCGTTTCTTTGGCTGCCTCGATGACGTCAACGCCGTCAACGACTTCACTCACCAGGAGTTCCGAGTGACGGCGCTCCAGAAGAGTTCGGACAGAACGGCGCATCGATGCGCTGTCATCCGCGATCAGCACATTCTTGAACACGGCCCTAGCATGATGCTTCATGGACTTTTAATTCAATACGGAAGAGCTTGTAGAAGCACTCTAAGGCCGCGATCGTCAAACACCGTGAAGGTATATGCTTTTCGGCCCAATCTCGGCAAGGTACTCGCGACGCACGGCTGACAAAAAATGGAGACGCGTATGGCGAAGGAACTGAAAAGAGACGAGATGAAGCGAGACAGGCTCGGGAGAACGCCGCTGTCGTCATGAGGACGGCGAAGAAGGTTTCCGACTTTACGGACGTTAGAAAGGCACACGACGAAGCCGAAAAACTCCGGGTCGAGTCAACCCCTTTCTACGCTGAGGACGCGCAAGTTGTTGAAGCTACAATCGCGCAGAGACCACAAAAGCCCTAAATCCTCTAAACCGAGGTACGCCGCGGGTACACGAAAAAGGGAACCGCTCAAGTTTAAGCTTAAACATAATCTTTCTTTACACAAAATGGGGAGCCGCTCTTACCTCTTCCGTGTACTTCTTGATTTGGCTAAGCCTGAAATGCTAGCCGTTGGCGTGAACGCTCGGCCGTTATTCCACTAATTGAAGATTGAGCGCAATGCGGACGCCATTCACGAGAACTACGCTCTGATCGAGCAATTGTTGATTCGTAATCTCCGCGTTGACAAATTGCTGTAACGCGACCCGGGGACAGATATATTCAATCGCTTCGGATGTTTCCTTGGCAGTGGGCGAAAGCTTGTTCAGGACCGAAAAGTCGTACAGCTGAAAATCGACATCGCCGGAAATCCGGCTCGAAATGTCTTTGAGCTGCGGCGCAAGAAAAAGATCAAAGCTTTGCGCGGCGCGCTTGTAAATCGAGCCCTTTCCCGGACCGAAGGCGAGCGTGTTCTTGATGGTCAACTGAAGCGCGATCTGATCGTGGAAAATCACGAATGCAGGTGGGGCGTAGGAAACGAAGTGATACTTCTCCGCCCCTTCCTTGGCAAGCGCTGCCAGTTGAGGCTTATAGCGGTCCTCGAGATAGTCGGCATCTTTCTGCGTCCTGATTCGTTTGGGCGGGTCGGCTTCAGAAATGGCGGCGGGTTGACTCAGCGCCGCCTTGGGCGCGGCCGTAGTCGCCTGCGGCTCCGGTGCAAGACTTGCGTAGGGCACCGCCGTAGCCGCAGCGGGTTTGAGCAAAGGCGAACGGGAAGTGAGCACCGAAGAACGGGCCGTGGACGTTGCATCCGGACGTGCTGGAATCGAGCGCGGCAACGACTGCACGTTCAACGGATCGCGTTCGGTCAAAGAAAGACCAAAATCGGCGCCACTTACAAACACCTTGTTGCGATTCAAGATTTCCTGCCGTTCGGCGTCGGTCTGCGCATGTGCCATTGCCCAAGCATCATCCCGCTCAAAGACAACGACCAGGATTTCCTTACCTTCGAAGTCATAGCTTTTTTCATTTGTGCGCGCGTGGTGCGAAATTTCAAAACCGATGCCGTCGCAGTCGAGGTCCGGCGGCAGAACGGAAGTCACGAGATTGAGAATCGGCAACACAACCGAGCGTAAGGTGTTCGCCGCGCGCTCGTTTTGCGTCATCTTGAGCACGTTGTATGCGGCGTTGTAGTTCCCGGAAATCTTGAGGATCTTTCGATCCTGAAAGCGAACGAATTCCAGGCCGCGCGAGTCGGCTTCCGCCTGCTTGCCGGGATCGAGGCCGACATAACGGCTCAAATAAAAGGAGAACGGGAATTTCATCCGCGCGATGGATTGGTTCAATCCAATGAGTTGTTGAAAATGCGATTCTTGCAGGACTTTCAGGTCGGGATTGGGAATCTCGTTCGGCGAGACCTGCCCCACAGTAACCCTAGCGGTGAAGGGGACAACCATTGTCGCAATCAAGAGCGTTCGCAATGCGAAACGGCGCAGCGGTAGCGAAAGTTTCATATCGTCGGAACGAGTTTCTCCTATTTAGGTGAATATTGCGAACCCAGCCGAGCCGGCGGCATATACGCGGGCTGTGCGACCGCACGAGTGAACGCGATCACGGATCGAATCTCTTCCGGCGTCAGCGTCTTGCCATAAGGCGGCATCATCGCGGATTTCCCCATCGCGCTTCCGCCAAGGGTAATAATGTTTTGCAGATACTCGTCGCTTTGGCCATTCAACACGGAACCGTCGTTCAACAAAGTTGGGTTCGGCGTGAGGTTGGAACGGTTCGATGGTCCAGCAGGTGACGCATCCGCGTGGCACCAAACGCAGTATTGATAGAAAACTCGCTTTCCTTGCGCTTCCTGGTAGCCGAGAGGAACGATTTTTTGCGAGTCGGTCCAGTCGGTTTCCGTGTCGTAAGAAATTACGGGAGTCTGATATGCGGCGCCAGTGCTCGCCCGACGGCATCCTTCCAATGCCGGAATGAGAACCAGAAGCATGGCGAGAACGATGCGGCAGAGTTTCATCGACCGGCTCCTTCCGCCGTGCCTCTCGCAGTGGCGGGTGGACCTAAGCGCGCACTCTTTTGCGGCTTAATGCCAGCTTTGAGCGTTAAGAGATACGTGGTCAGCGATTTGATCTCTTCGTCTGTAAACTGCCGACGCGGTTCGATCGTGCCCGGAACGAGAACCTGCGGATTCCGCAGCCAAGCCTCAATCCACGCAGGGGTCAGCCAGTTGCCTGCGTTATTTAAGTTGGGACCGACGTAACCGCCCGTGCCGCCAATCGTGTGACAGGCCTGACACTGGTATTTCACTTCGTAGAGCTGTTTGCCAAACGCGGCGCGCGCAGGAGTGAATTCCTTTGCATCAACGGTGACCGGATTTGCTTCCGGATGCTGCAGCGCAACGCTTATGTAGTCGGCGAGTGTCGCGGCGTCTTTGTCGCTCATGTTGAATTGCGGCATTCGCAAAATGAGGGTGGGCCGAAGCGTTTGCGGATTCTTCAGGAAGTCGACAATCCACTGGCGCTGCGCGCGGCTGCCTTCATAGGTCAGATCCGGAGCAAGATTGCCTCCGAATCCGTTGAATTTGTGACAGGTGTAGCACTTGTAGCGCTCGTAGACTTCGCCGAAGGAACCGGCCGGATGGAACGACACCTCCTTCTTTGGAACGACGAGATTTTGCAGCGCGCCGGTGGATGGCGCTCCCTTCATGCTGAGCAGCGCCGTGGTAATCGCGTCGAGGTCCGCCGAATTCCAGTTGTACTGCGGCATGCGCGCAGCAGGATTCACGCTCGTGGGATCCTGCAGTTTGGCTTGAATATACGAGACAAGATGATGCTGGATCGCGGCCTTGCCGAATTCGAGTTCCGATGCATTCTTGGCACCGAGCGCGCTGAGGTCCGGCCCGAAATCTTTCTGTGGATTCAGGCCAGCGATGGAGTGGCAACTCCCGCAACCTTTTTCCTGGAAAAGACGTTTGCCAAGTTCGACTTCCCGATCAGTCGGTGCGCCGAGCTGGGGCACGTTGGTCAGCAAGTCGGAATCTGTAAGTTTCGTCGCGATGTACTGCGTAACCTTGTATAAATCGTCATCAGACCATCCGTAGCGCGGCATGCGCGTGTGTGGCAAATAGGCTTGCGGATCGCGGAGCCAGCCAACGAGCCATTCAGGGTTAACTTTGCTTCCTACCTTGGTTAGTTCAGGACCGATGTCGCCGCCGATTAGTTTGGTTTCACCAGCACGAGTGACGGCGAGCGAATGGCACGTCGAGCAGAACATTTGCTTGAAGCGAAGTTCGCCTTGTGAAACGAGTTCGGGATTCTTGCTCCAGGCGGCAACAACACGCGGATCGAACTTGTAGGGCGTCACAGGACGGGCACGCTGCACACTCAAGTAAGCTGAGAGCGCCCTGAGTTGCGTCTCGTCCAGCCGGAACTTCGGCATGCGAGGCTCTTCTTTCGTTTCATAGCCATCAACGACCGTATTACCGTCCTTGTCCACAATCGTGCGCGGTTCTTTCAGCCACTTGTAAATCCATTCGCGGCTGACTTTGGTGCCGATGCTTGTCAGGTCCGGGCCGAGCATCGCGGGACGCTCGATGCCAGGCAGCTTGTGACAACCCTGGCAATTCAGCTCGACGAGCAATTGGCGGCCGCGTGTAAGTTGAGACGTTTGAGACAAATCAGCCTGATGGCACGTGCCGCACGAGGATTGAATAAGCTTTGTGGGGAGAATCGGCTGTTCCCACGCCAAAGTGGATTCATGTGCTTCGGCAACTTCCGTCGCAGCGCCCTGACCGCGATGGCAAACTGTGCAGCCCCAATCGCGAACGTTGTGGGGAACCTGCGGGTGAGCGCGATACGGCTGTGGAACTGTAGCGCCAATGAGGCTCGGTTGCGTAATTCCTTGGTGGCAGGTCGTGCAACGATCGACGACATTCATCCCAGGAATCCAGATTTGGTCGATGTCGGGACGGTAGTCAGCGAGGAGTTTCTTGGTATCGGGGCGCGTCTGTGCATACTTCACGTAGGCGCGTTTATATTGTTTCCATTCGCGACGGAAATCCTTAATCGGCGAAATCGCCAACACACCCAAAAACAAAATCGTGCACAACGCCAGCAATCTGAGTAGGCGATCCGATACTTTCCCCATCTCCTCAGCCGACATGAGTTCTCCAAGGCCAGATCCAAGACCAGCCAGGCCCCCTAAAGAACGTTCCGACAACCGTCAGGCAGACAGACACCGCAATGAACCAGGTCATGACCCACCACGAAAAAGGCTTCGCAGCGAGCGCCGATTGCCAACCGCTGGTCTGCTGCCTCGCGGTGTAAGAAAAAATTAGGATGGACGCAACGATGGCCGTGGGCACAAGAATGGTCCAGGCGTCGAAGAAGGCCAGGAAAAACAGCAAGACAATCGTGCTGATGAGGACCATTCGCAAATTCTGAGCTGGGCGATCGGTCCAGAGGGGTTTGCCTTCCACATTGACGTTGAAATACGGGATGACGACGAGCGCCAGGACGACCAAAGTCGGGATTAGTATGCCGGCGACAAACGGGGGGAAGAAATGCAGAAGTTCTTGCAGTCCGAGAAAATACCACGGGGCCTTTGCGGGGTTGGGAGTTAAGAGCGGATTCGCCAACTGCTCGAGCGGCGCATCCCAGAAGAGCGCGACGACTATCATCACGATGACCAGAACTTCGAAAACAATTGCTTCGCGCAGCAGCAAGTGTGGGTAAGTCATCAGCTGCGGGCCGCGATCGCCCACCACTTTTGCCGACACCTTTTTTGTGACAAAAACGACGCGGCGCGGGTCTTTCTTCGCGTCCGAACTGAACCCAGCTTCAATTTTTTTATCTTCCATGGGAATCCCTGTCTTTGACCGTTAAGCCGCCGTCTTTCTGGACGCGCCAGAAGTGGATCCCAATTAGAACGAATGCAACCAGAGGAAGAATCACTACGTGAAGCACGTAAAAACGCAGAAGCGCGTTTTCACCGACGATGTGCCCGCCAAGCAGAAGAAACTTGACCTTGTCGCCGATAACGGGCATGGCGGAAATGATGTTGGTGCCCACCGTAACGGCCCAAAACGCCAGCTGGTCCCAGGGGAGCAGGTAGCCGGTGTAGCTCAAAAACAAGGTAACAAGAAGCAACACGACGCCTACGACCCAGTTGAACTGGTGGGGAGGCTTGTAGCCGCCTCGATAAAAGACGTGAAACATGTGTGCAAAAACCATGAAGACCATCAGGTGAGCAGCAAGGCGGTGTAGGTTGCGGAGGAAAACTCCGTTCGAAACCACAAACTGCAAATCCTTCATGTCGCGATAGGCATTCGGCGCGGCCGGATGGTAATAAAACATCAGCAAAATCCCCGTTACGGTAAGAACAAGGAACAGGAAGAAAGAGATGGAGCCGAGGTAGTACGAAGCACGGACGTGAAGCGCCTTTTCGCGCACTTTAACAGGCATCCAGTGCAGAAACAGATTGCCAAAGACAGCGATGCTTCGCGTTCGATTCGAATTGGCCGGTCCGCGACGAAAGATGGACTTCCAGACTTTCGTTTCGCGAAGGGTTTCCAGCAGCGCTGTGACGTTGTTAGCCATGATTCGTTTCACACTCTTAAGGCTTGCGTGTTCTTCACGCTTTGAAGTTTGTCGACGAGCAATTCGCCATCGGGCGTGAGCGAAATGCCAAAATGCGGAAGCGGACGCGGCGCGGGCCCTTCAATCTTGACGCCGTCCGACTTGAATTTGCTTCCGTGGCATGGGCACGCAATCATTTGCGCCTCTTCTTTCCATTGCGTGACACAACCGAGATGCGTACAAACGGCGGATACCGCGTAGAAACCTTCGGGCATGCGTACGATGTACACCTGCTGATCCTGCAGAAATGTCACTGAGTGGATGGGATAGAGATCCGGCGTGCCCGCGCGGAACTGCGTCGCAGGCTCAAACAGGACGTTGGGCGAAAAGTATTGATAGGTGACGGCAACCGTGCCGAGTCCTGCGATGCCGAGCGCGCCAACCGTAACTTGGTTCAGGAAATCACGCCGGCGGATGTCATTGCTTGCGCTCGGGCCGGCGGGGGGAAACGTCGCTTCTTTTGTGTCACTCATGGCAGTGAATGAATCTCCTCAATCCGGATCAAACTGGGATCCCGGTCAAACACTTCAAAGGCTTCCATCGTGATGGTGTTCACGGGGCACCGCTCGGCGCAAAGGCCGCAGCGGATGCAAATCGTTTCGTCCTTCAGCATCACGGAACCTGTCGCGCCGTTCAGTTCCGCGGGCGAAATGTGAAGCAGTTCATTTGCTCGAACGTTGCACGTCCGGGAAAGCTCTAGCAGATTCTGCTCGCTGAACTGGATTTGGCTCAAGGGAACCAGATGTAAACAGTTCTCTGGACAAACGTCTACACAGCCGCCGCACAGAATGCACTCCTTGCCTTGTTCTTCCGCACCCTCGAAGATGGTGTTGATCCAGCATTGCAGGCAGCGTGAGGCTTCCTGCCGGGCTTGCGTTTCCGTAAAACCGATCTCGACCTCCGCTACGCCCGTGCGGCGTTCCAGGGGGATTACCGGCACGTTCAGCCGCGAGTACTCGTCGTAGCGCTTTGCCATTCTGTGGTGATCGAGAATCGTGATTTGCACGTATTTCGGGTTCGGCTTCCATTCCGGCCCGCGAAGATATTTGTCAATTTGTTCGGCTGCTTTCTTTCCGTCGGCGACGGCGCTGATGATGAGGCGCGGTCCAAACGCGATGTCGCCGGCGGCGAAAATTCCCGGAGCGGACGTCATCAGCGTTTCGGGATCGATCTTCGGTGTTCCCTGGCGAGTAATCTCGATTCCATCCGAGGGCGAAAAACACGACAAATCCGAGGACTGGCCGATGGCTAGAATCACCGTGTCGCACGGAATAATTCGCTCGCTGCCCTCTTCGAACTTCGGGTTGAAGCGGCGATTTTCGTCAAAAACGGACAGGCAACGCACCACTTCGAGTCCCGTCAGTCTTCCTTTTTCGCCGACAAACTGCTTTGGACCCAGGGAGGGCTGAATGTGAATCCCTTCTTCGACGCCTTCGTGGATTTCTTCTTCCGAAGCAGGCATCTCTCCGCGCGATTCCAGGCACACCAACTCCACGTTCCTCGCGCCCATGCGCAACGCGGCGCGCGATACGTCCATGAACTCCTTCATCGCCACGTCCATCTCGCTTTGCGTTAGCTGCTCCGGAAGAGCTCCCGATTCCTTCGCCTCTGGCGCGCTTTTGTATTGTTCGCGCATGGCGGTGCGCGCGACATCAATTGCAACGTTGCCGCCGCCAATAACAACCACCTGCTTCCCGATAGAAAAACGATAGCCGAGATTTACGTTCAGAAGAAAATCAATGCCTTTCACCACTCCGTCGAGTTCGTGGCCGGGCAAGTTCAGTTCGCGACTGCGGTGAAGGCCGAAGGCAAGAAGAACGACTTTGTAACCCTGGCGTTTCAGGTCTTCTAAGGAGAAATCACGCCCTAAGCGAGAGTTCAAATGCAGTTCTGGGCCGAGATCGAGAATCTCGCGCACTTGCGCCTGCAAAACATCGCGCGGAAGGCGGTATTCCGGAATCCCGAGATGCATCATCCCGCCTGGAACTGCCGCCGCCTCAAAAATCGTGACGGCATATCCTAGAAGTGCCAAATCATGTGCGGCGGAGAGCCCCGCCGGCCCCGAGCCGATGACGGCAACCTTCTCCTTACGGATCACCTGCGGCTTTTCGGGAAACACGTCAATCGGATTCCGGGATTCCGGACCGTAACGCTCGGTCAGAAACCGCTTCAGCGCTCGAATGGAAATCGGCAGGTCGAAATTGCCGCGCCGGCAGGCAGGTTCGCAAGGATGACCGCAAACTCGGCCGCACACCGAAGCAAAAGGATTCGGGACTCGCGCATATCGGTACGCTTCCTCGTATCTCCCCTGCGCAATGAGAGCGACATACCGGCCCGCCTGCGTGTGAACCGGACACGCCGTCATACAGGGAAAGTTCGATTCGAGCCAATCGAGGTCGACAAGTTTTGTGCGACTCTCCATCAGTGCGAGTCCCTGATCCTCTCGGCTTACTTCTTGACCGTCAGTTCGACCGTTGTTGTCGCAGCAGAAACGTCCACTGCCTGCGTCGTTGGCTTTCCGTCTTCGCTCCAGGTCTTGAGCGTGTATTTCCCCGCGGGGATATTCTTGATTTCAAAGTTGCCATCCTTGTCAGTCACGGCAAAGTAAGGCGTGGGAACGACGACTGCGTAGCCCGACATTTCCGGATGCACGTTGCAGAGCAGCGACGCGACACCGAGGTCATTGAACTGGAACGGCTTCTTATCCCCCTTCGGCCACGTGCCGAGATTGTGGGAGAGCTTCTTATTGCCGCTAATCGATGGCCAGTAAACGTTGTGACCCACAGGGTCGCTGTTCAGAAAATCCACAGTCGTTCCCTGCTGGACCGCAACGACGTGAGGAATGAACGCCATCTTCCGCTGGTCGATGACGATGTGCTCCTTCGGTGCGTCAAACTTCTTGTCGGGTATCACGTCCACATAGACCGCGATGTTCTCCGCGGATTTCAACCCCTGCACGCTTACCTTTCCCTTGATTTCGTTCGCGCTGCTCGTCAATACGACTACCAGCGCAAACAGTCCCAGCACCGCCACTTTCCACAACATTTTGCTCGCGGTCATATCATTCCTTTCCGATTGAGCTTCTTCTTGCAACCTGGCGTGGATCGCTCCGTCAGAAAACATAGTCAATTCCCGTCACGAACGTGTGAGGTTTGAAAAAGTGGGTCGAGCCTGTGACTGGATCGACGAATGGCTGGCCCCAATTGTATTCGTACTCACCGATCACCTTGATGTTCGCCCGAACAAGTATCTGGAAGCCCGGACTGTACCGATTTCTAGTGTTGTACTGCGACACCCCGTTCAAAAAGTCTGTCGGTGAATTCACGAAGTCATACCGCATGTACGCAATCATCCACGGGTGAATCCAGTAGTTGATTCCCGCAAATCCTCCGGAATAAGTGACCGGCGTTGTCCGCTCGAAGCCGGTCTCGCTCGCATTCAAAATCTGGTTCTGGTCATGTCCATACAGGCCGACTCCGTAGAGTTCCATGTGGCGGTACTTGAAACGAAGATCTCCACCTATGCGATAAAAGGGCTGGTTGAGAACCCCGAGCCCGGGGAAGAGCACTCCATCGAGATTAAGCTGGTTCTTGCCGTAGTAATAAAATGCGCCCACACGGATGGACGTGTGGTCGCGTGGTCCCGTCGGGCCCGCGGCCTGGATCGCGTTCCGGCTTTCCGGATCTCGCTCTAGATTGAACCTCTGCGAAACACGGATATAAACGTCCTTGGTGCTTCGCGCAGCCGTTCCGTCGTTATTCCCATTCACCAGCGCAACAGACCACGTAAAATTCCCGTTGTTTGGGTATCCGCCAAATTCAATACCGCGCTGCGGAGCACCCAAGACAAAAGGGTTGTTCGTCGTGCCCAAGCTGCCCGCGACGCTTGCTTGATCGTAAACGTCGTAATCGGAAGGATAAATCGTCCGGGCTTGTGTGAACGGCAGATCCAGTTCGAACTGGCCGAACCGAACGTTCAAGGCATTCTTCGGTAAGTGAAGCGCATGGCCCAGATCGTTGTATTTAAGGTAGCCGTCGCCCAAGCCCCCGTCCGCACCTGATCCGCCCGTCGAAAGATCGTCGTCTATCCAAAACGAAAAATTTGGGCCAAAACTTCCTGCGCCGATGATCGTGAATGTATTCGGAGTGAAGAGGTCCGTACGTGGCGAGAATCCGGAAGATTCAATCACGCCTGCAGGCTGCTTCTTGTTCCAGGTGAAGTTCCCTTCATACCGGAACGCAATCGGCACACTGCCCGGAAGTTCTCCCGGATAGACCGCACGCGGGAAAGCTTCCTTCTGCGCTTTTGCTCCAAGTAATACCGGCGGCTCTTTTACGAACGTTTCGTCGTCTTTCGGGAATTTAAATCCGTTCTTCTTGAATGCCTCCCCAAAATCGTTCAGTTCAGGATAGTTGCTGTGGCAGGTCGTGCACGAGGTTTGGTATTTCCGCGAGAACGCGGGAATCGCATGGGTATTAGTTACGTTCGCAAACATCACGACGAACGCAACAATTACGGTGGTTACGATTGCTATGATTGTGGTTTCTCCGACGCGTCGATTCATTAGGATTCCCTCCCAGTCTTCCCGCGACTCTGACAAGTCCTGTTGCGCACAACCCATAACGTCGCAATGTCGCTCAGTGTGAACCGTCACCTATACTCGTGCGGTGATCCCAGATACCATCTGCGGTGACCGAAGTCACCATACTGGGGTGCACTGCCAGAGAAACGGTCAGAGCGCTCGTCTTTCGGGAAGTTAGAGAGCATCGTGCGGAGCTGGCAGGCTTACGTAGGCTTTTCAGGCTAGCGCGCATACCGGACGGACATGCGCATCGATTCCACGACACATGAGCGCAGACAGTCGCTGGCGACTTCCCTTCGAAGAATTGATCGCTAGCCTGGCGGAGTGTCATGGCATGGACAAAGTGCGCCTTGCTTACATGGAATTTGCACAACCTTCGCTTTCGGATATAGCGCAGGAAGCTGCACGAGACGGCATGTTGCGCTTGCGTCTCTTGCCCATGTTTTTGTCCTCGGGTGGTCATGTGGCAGAAGAAATTCCCCGACAGGTCGCGGCCGTTCAGATGTCTTTCCCGCAAGTTAAGATCGAACTCTTGCAGCCAATCGGCGAGCATCCTCGTGTGAAAGAAATTTTCTGGGAGCTTGCCTGCAATTGTGCGCTGACTGAATTACGAGATTAGAGAAAGCACTCTGAGACTTACAGCCTGACCGGATCCTCTATGCGACTCATTGTTTGCATCGCAGTCTGCCTTGGAGCCGCAGGACTGGGGTCGTTGCTGACTACGCCGGCGCTTCGGCCGCGGTACGCCCGGTCTGAGCAAACCCCGCTGGACTGCGCCCAACTGGCTATTTGGGCCTGTTTGGACAATCTTATTCATAGCAATGGCGATCGCGGCTTGGTTGGTTTGGCGGAAGGCCGGCTTGACAGCAGCCCCGGTGCAACTTTTCCTGCTGCAGTTATTGCTCAATGTTGCGTGGTCCGCCCTCTTCTTTCGGCTAAGGTCACCGGGCCTGGCCTTCGCCGAAATTGTCATGTTGTGGTTCGCCATCCTGGCAACATCGATCGAACTCTGGAAAGCAGTTCCGGCCGCAGGCTGGTTGCTGTTGCCATACTTGGTATGGGTTAGCGATGCGGCGGCGCTCAATTTTTCAATATGGCGGTTGAACGCCCGATTATGTTCGCCACGATTATAGGAATACCGCATTGAGCTCAGTTCCCGAAATTCGCATCAGGCCTGGCAACTCCTTGCCAGTCCTGCAGAGTAAAGATTTTGTCCTCTATTGGATGACTGCCTCCCGCAGGACAACCTGGAATTTTGCGTTGGATCGAGCGGTGGAGTGGGCCGAGAAACTGCGGAAGCCATTGGTTATCCTGGAAGCGTTGCGCTGCGGCTATCCGTGGGCGAGCGATCGGACGCACCGTTTCGTGATTGATGGAATGGCGGAGAATGCCTGCCGGTTCAAGGGCACGGACGTTCTCTACTATCCGTACCTGGAGCTCGCACCGAATGCCGGCAAAGGATTGCTCGCCGCTCTGGCATCACGCGCCTGCATTGTGGTGACGGACGACTTCCCCTGCTTCTTCCTCCCGCGCATGGTCGCTTCCGCGGCTCGGCAGGTGGCAGTGCTCATGGAGGTGGTGGACTCGAATGGCCTGCTCCCGCTACGGCAAGCAGAGGAGGCCTTTCCAACCGCGTATGCTTTTCGCCGGTTCCTACAAAGGGAGCTTCCACGAAATTTGATCTGCTTTCCGAAGTCCAACGCGCTCTTGAACGCAAGACTTCCAAAAGTAAGAGACCTTTCCCGAGAGATCACAGAGCGCTGGCGGAAGGCTTCTCCTCGACTTCTGAATTCAGGAGTGGATGTGCTGGCAGAAATTACCTTGGATCACGGGATTCACCCGGTGGAGACCCGAGGGGGGTGCACGGCTGCTCAAGCACTGCTGAGAAACTTTCTGCGAAATAGGCTACCGACTTACGCTAAGGTGCGAAATGAACCTGCGCAGCCGGCTACGAGCGAACTCTCCCCGTACCTCCATTTCGGCCATATTTCGGTGCACCAGATTTTTTCCGAAATCACAAGTCAAGAACGATGGTCTTCTGACCACCTGGCAGTACGCGAAACGGGCAGCCGCAACGGTTGGTGGGGTACAAGCCAGGCTACTGAGGCTTTCCTGGATCAAGTCATTACTTGGCGAGAGCTTGGCTTTAATTGTTGCCAGATGCGAAAAGACTACGACCAATTCGAATCACTGCCGGAGTGGGCTCTGAAGACTCTTCGAGAGCATGCGCGTGACGAGAGGTCCTACGTTTACAGTTTTGAGAAGCTTGAGCGTGCCGAGACGCATGACGCACTTTGGAATGCGGCACAGACACAGTTGCTCCGAGAGGGGCGAATCCATAATTACCTTCGCATGCTGTGGGGAAAGAAAATCATCGAGTGGACTCGCACTCCCCAAAAGGCCCTCGAAACGATGGTGGACCTGAACAACAAGTATGCACTCGATGGTCGCGACCCTAATTCTTACAGCGGGATCTTCTGGTGCCTGGGTCGCTATGACCGTCCGTGGGGCCCGGAGCGGCCTGTTTTCGGTAAGGTTCGTTACATGAGTTCAGAAAATACTGCCCGGAAATTCAATGTCCGTGACTACATCCGGAAATACAGCTCTCCTTCTTATGAAGGCGTGACCCTTGAGAAATGATTCTAAATTGACTCTGCTGACTGGCGCGACGGGCTACGTCGGTGGGCGATTACTTCATGCGCTCGAAGCCGCTAGAAACCGCGTGCGCTGCCTGTCACGCCATCCCGAAGCTCTAAGTCAGCGCGTCGCCCAGACAACGGAAGTCGCGAAGGGTGATGCTCTCGACGCGGCGTCTCTTGCGCCCAGCATGGTTGGGGTGCACACCACCTATTACCTCGTGCATTCGATGGCTTCGGCAAACTCTTTTGAAGAGGAAGATCGTAGTGCGGCGCATGCGTTCGCAACTGCGGCGCGCGAAGCGGGCGTACAGCGAATCGTCTACCTCGGTGGGCTGGGAAGTGGCGGTGAACTTTCGGCGCATCTGAGGAGCCGCCAGGAAGTCGGCCGCATCCTCAGAGAATCAGGAGTGCCAACCATCGAGTTGAGAGCCTCAATCGTCATCGGGTCGGGCAGCGCTTCCTTCGAGATGATCCGGGCCCTAGTTGAGAAGCTCCCAGTGATGATCACTCCGCGCTGGGTCAAGACACGTACGCAGCCAATTGCGGTCGAGGATGTGATTGCTTATTTGATGCAGGCACCCGACATCCAAATCAGCGGCAGCAGGGTTGTTGAGATCGGTGGAGTTGACCAGGTTAGCTATTTGGATCTCATGAAAGAGTACGCCCATCAGCGAGGGCTGAGACGATGGATGATTCCAGTGCCCGTGTTGTCTCCGCGGTTATCGAGCCTTTGGCTGGGTCTTGTGACACCGGTCTATGCGCGTGTGGGTCGCGAGTTAGTGGATAGCTTGCGTAACGAGACTATCGTGCGGTATCGATCTGCCAATGCCCTGTTCTCCGTTCGCCCACTTGGATACCGGGAAGCACTGAAGCGAGCACTTGCCAATGAAGACCGGGAATTTGCGGAAACGCGTTGGTCCGACGCATTCTCATCTGTCGGTACAACACCTCAGTGGAGTGGGACCAAATTTGGCCGCCGCATCGTGGATTCGCGGTCGGTGCACGTACCATTTCCTCCGGCCATCGCCTTTCGACCCATCGAGCGGCTGGGAGGTGAAACCGGCTGGTACTACGCGAATTGGCTCTGGCGAATTCGCGGGTTGTTAGACTTGCTGTTGGGCGGTGCGGGTATGCGTCGTGGGCGACGTGATCCGGATCGGCTTCTCGCCGGTGATACAGTCGACTTCTGGCGCGTCGAAGAGATCCAACGCGATCGCCTGCTTCGATTGGCAGCAGAAATGCGCCTGCCTGGCAGGGCGTGGCTGCAGTTTGAAGTAGAAGCGTCCGCTTCCGGGTCGCTCATTCGCCAGACGGCTATATTCGATCCTGTGGGAGTGCTGGGTCACCTCTACTGGTACCTTTTATATCCGGT
Organism: Candidatus Eiseniibacteriota bacterium; assembly: GCA_035607085.1. Classification (GTDB taxonomy): domain Bacteria; phylum Acidobacteriota; class Terriglobia; order Acidiferrales; family UBA7541; genus Acidiferrum. The sequence goes on from DATMZI010000116.1 coordinate 18,340, forward strand.
TCATCAATTTGCGTTTGCCGGCATGTTGACGGGGATTCTGCGTGCGATGAGGGAATCGCGTTGACCGTGTTCCGGGAACTCGGAATTGTAGTCAGCGAGCCCTTCGGATTTGACGCGGGATGGATCCATTGATTTCTACTTCGGGCCAACAAAGTCCTTGGGCACGAGCGAGAAGAACTGGATTCAGGTCGCGCATTCCGCGTCACAATTCGGCTCTACGGCAGCAGCACCGAGTTTTATGACCAGACTTGGAAGCCGGACGATGTCATCAAAGCAAGGTGATCCAATGAGCTTACTTGACTTACCGACTAGGGAACGGAATGTTTTGTGCAGCCGGTCAATTTCTTGCGTGCGCTGTGCGTTTAGGGCGAGATCAGCAAGCAGTTCTGCGCAGACTATGGGAGACAAATCGGCGTCCTCGATGCGGTTTCCTAATGTCTGGATCAGCTCTCCACAACTCTCCCAAGACAAACGCGCTGGGCCAATACCAGCCTCGCCGTCGATCGCAAGCCTCACTAAGAC
>DATMZI010000144.1:0-7520 GCA_035607085.1 Candidatus Eiseniibacteriota bacterium
ACAGCCGCTATCGGCAGCACGCAAAGCGCGCAGCACAACATCGCCGTCTTGCGGGCCACGTTCGCGGAGATACCTCGCCGAATCATTGTGGATGACAGCCATCCCCCGGCCACACTTCCGACGTCCGAAATCAGGTAAATCACAAAAATCGGCAAGCCGATTCCAGCCAGTCGGACCCCATGCACGCGCTGCAGATAATCTGGAATCCAGAATAGATAGAACCACCAGACCGGATCTGTCAGGAATTTTGCCGCGGCGACCACCCATGTCTGCCGGTGAGGCAGCAGTTTCGCCCACTTGACTTGCACGGGCGCCGCAATCGCATCGCCTTCAATCAACGCCAGTTCAGCTCGTGTGCACCGGGGATGCTCCTCCGGGCGGCGGTACAGTTTCAGCCAAAGCAGCAGCCAGGCAAAGCCCAATGCTCCTGTGACCACAAACGCCCAGCGCCAGCCCCAATGTTCAGCAATCCTGGAAACAATCGACGGCGTGATCATCGCGCCGACGCTCGTGCCTGCGTTGAAAATTCCCGTGGCCAGCGCTCTCTCTTTTTTCGGAAACCATTCCGCCACACTCTTGATACTGGCCGGAAAAACGCCCGCTTCACCAAACCCCAACGCCGCCCTTGCGGCGATGAATCCACCCAACGAGCCCGCGACCGCATGAGCCATGGACGCGATGCTCCAGAACACCATCACCGCCGCGTACCCGAGTCGCGTGCCGAACCGGTCTACCAGCCGTCCCACCACCAGCATCCCCACTGCGTACGCGGTCTGAAATGCAAACACCACGTTGCCATAGTCAATTTCGTTCCAGCCCAATTCGTATTGCAGGGGGTTTTTCAAGACGCCCAGGACCTGGCGGTCCATGTAATTTTTCGTAACTCCGAGAAACAACAATCCGCAGATCACCCAGCGAAAGCGTCCCGCGAACATTCCTGCGGTTCGCAATGACGCGCCGACCCCCGATCGCGTCCGAGCCTCCTGTTCCGTGCTGGCTTCCGCGATGGGCGTCTCATCTTTCATTAAGGGCGGCAGTTTGCAGAGGACTACTTGGCTGGCGCGGGCGGCTTGAACTCCGGCTGCACATTTACCACGCCGTATTGCCGGTCTTCCACTTCACGGTGCGCGGCCAGCGCCCACAAAAACGCAATCCGATGTCCTGGCACCGAAACATTCGGATGATACCCGCCTGGCATCAACACCGCATCGCCTTCCCGTACCACTGTCACCAGTTCCGGATACTGCTTGTCGTTATAAACCAACTGAATACCGTATGCGGGGGCCGGCATCTCAAAAAACACGTAAATCTCTTCCAGCATCGCCGCGTGCTCGTGCGGCGGCCAGCTTGTCCAGTTCCCAGGATCGGAATGTGTGAAGCCCAGCAGCAGCCGTCCGGCCTCCACATTCTTCGCCAGCAACATGCTCACTTGCCGCGAATTTCCGGGTCCGCCCGCTGTGAACGTCATCCCTTGTTCGCTCAATAGATCCGCGTACCGCACGAATTTCAGCGGGTATTTGCCGGCCACATCGCAGGAAAACTCGGCCAGATCCGCGCCACCGCTGCTTGAAACTTCAATCACCGAATCCCGCGGAACATACAGCGAGTCATACTTCTCCAATTCAAATTCTTTTCCGCCGGTCTTGATCGTGGCCTTGCCGGCCAGGCAAACAAGGCCGGTCTCCTGCTCGCCGTTCGAAAAGCTAACGTCGGCCTGTGAAGGATTCAGCACAATCCGCGCGTACGATAAGTGCCGCATGGTGCTGTTTTGCGGAGTCACCGCCACCCGTCTTCCCGTCACGCCGTGGGTGTTCCGAAAAATCATCCTCTCCATCGCTATTCCAGCCTGCCCGTTCATTCAACCGCTCCTGGTGTAATTGCTTGCGCCTCAAGCATAGGACATCGCCGGCCCAGCCGGAATAGTGGATCGCGCTCCCTTAATCCGAGGCCGGAGCTTCGGCAGTTCCACTCCGCGGGACGCCGCCGCCACGCCATCGATACCACGCAAACAGCGCCAATGACGCCACAAATGCGCCCAACGAATCCAGCAGCGAATCCCTCGCCGATGCCGTCCGCGATGCCACGAACGCCTGGTGGATCTCGTCCAGCGCTGAGTATCCTGCCGCTATCGAAAGGGCCGCCAGCGCCCACGTCCATCGCCACCCGCTACGGCTTCCCCGCGCTCCGCGGAACAGCAACACGCAAAAAACAAAATATTCCGTAAAGTGGGCGGTCTTGCGTATGAAGTAATGAATCGGTTCGAACTGCGCGGTCGTCAGGGAGGGAATGAGCCAGTGAAAAATGGAATAAAAAAAGCCGCCCGTGTGCTCTGCCGAGAACTCATCCGTGGATAGAAAGAAGATCAGTACGGCCCATAGCAGCGACGGCCACCATGTCCGAAAGATGCCCGCAACGAAAGCTTGCACCGGCACGCGCCGTCGCACTTCATCCAGTTGCGGCGCAGGCCGCGGATTCCTCCATGGTTGTTCGGGCACGCGGCGATCTCCAGCAGCGACGACTATTCCATTCTATAGTTCGGAGCCTCGCGTGTGATCACCACGTCGTGTACGTGCGATTCACGCAGTCCCGCCGCGGTGATCCGCACAAACCGGCTCTTTTCGCTCAATTCGTGTAACGTTCGCGCGCCTACATAGCCCATTCCGCTTTTGAGCCCGCCGACCAGCTGATCCGTCAGCGCTCCGAGCGGACCTTTGTATGCCACACGCCCTTCCACGCCCTCCGGCACGGACTTCCCGCTCTCTCCGATTTCCTGTACCACGCTGTAGCGGTCCGATCCCGCCGCCATTGCTCCGATCGATCCCATGCCACGATAAGACTTGAACGTTCTTCCTTGATACAAGATCGTTTCGCCCGGCGATTCCTCCGTCCCCGCGAAGAGGCTTCCGATCATCACGCAGGAAGCTCCCGCCGCCAGGGCCTTGGTAATGTCGCCTGAATACTTGATTCCGCCGTCGGCAATGATCGGCACGTTCGTTCCCGCTGCCGCCCTCGCGCAATCTATCACTGCGGTAAGTTGTGGAACGCCCGCCCCGGTTACCACCCGTGTGGTACAAATCGAGCCCGGCCCGATCCCCACCTTCAGCCCATCGATATCCAGCGCGATTAAATCTTTTGCGGCTTCAAACGTCGCCACGTTTCCAGCCACCACCTGCATCTCAGGCAACCGTTGCCGAATCAGTTTGATGGCCTCAATGACTTTCGCAGTGTGACCATGCGCCGTGTCCACGGCCAGCACGTCGGCCTTGGCCTTCGACATCTCCACGGCTCGCTCCATGAAATCACCAGTCGCCCCTACCGCCGCCCCGGTAAGCAACCGGCCCTGGTCATCTTTTGACGCTCGCGGATACTCCAGCTTTTTTTGAATGTCCTTCACGGTGATCAGGCCCTTCAGGTTAAAGTCCTGATCCACTACCGGCAACTTCTCGATCCGGTGCTTCTGCAAAATCTTTTCCGCATCCTCCAGTGTCGTTCCCACCGGTACCGTCACCAGATTGGCCTTGGTCATCACTGCATTCACCAGTTGCGCATGATCCTTCTCAAACCGCAAATCGCGGTTCGTCAAGATTCCCGTCAGCCGTGTCCCCCGCGTCACTGGTAGGCCGGAAATGCGGTACTTGGTCATAATTTCCAGCGCCTGCCGCAACGTGATATCCGGCGAAATTGTCACCGGGTCCACGATCATTCCGCTTTCGGAGCGCTTCACCCTGTCCACTTCTTCCGCCTGTCGGTCGATCGGCATGTTCCGATGAATCAACCCGATCCCGCCCTGCCTGGCGATGGCTATCGCCAGCCGCGATTCTGTTACCGTGTCCATCGCCGCGGACACCAGCGGCACATTAATCTTCAGCTTGCGGGTGAAATGCGTCTGCGTGTTTACTTCCGCCGGCAACACCGAGCTTTTTCCCGGTACCAGCAACACGTCGTCAAACGTCAACCCTTCCAGGATCGGACCTTCCATCATTCCAGCCTTTCGGATACATCGGGCCCTAAAACAGCGCAGCCCAGCGGGTGGCCGCTGGGCCGCTAGAAGAATTCATCAAATCGAAAAAATGAATCACCGTGAAACTTCTATTTTAGGCGTGGAATGAAGCAACGGTCAAGTTTACTCGTCAGGGGCGGATAGCGACGGTGAGACAGGCGGTCTTTACGGAATCTCCGCCTGGGCTACTACTAACGTGTAGGGCCGTTCGAGTCGGTGTCGAATGAACTCCGCCTTCACCGGATCCGGCTCTCCCTCGAACAAGATCCGCAGTATCGGCTCCAGAAACCGGCTGTATTTAGCCAGCGTGGCTTCATCGCCCTTCGCGAGTGCCGACTCGATCGCCGTACGGGTCTTCGTCGAAAGCAGCTCCAATCTCCCGACGAACACCCGTGTAATCTCCCTCGGCGCAGGCGAAATGGAGAGCGGAAGTATGCGATCCACGAAGCCTTTCGGCACTACATACAACAGCCTCGCCCCTTCTTCGAACCACGAATCTTTCCACGTCTCCAGCATGGCCCGGGCTTCATCTGGATACAACCCCTGCTCCATAAGGGCTGACAGAATCGCCTCAGAAACTTCTGCCACCGAATCGTTCAGTTCCGGCATTTCGAGCGTTGCCGTTTCGCCTAAACTTGCTACCGATCGAAACCCGACGGCCTTCCCGCGCCGTTCGAACAAAAACAGCCTCGCCACCGGCTCGCCGCTCACATTTTCCACGTGCACACTACCGTTCGTGACCGCGCGGGCCGTCAACGGGCTGTTCTCTGAGGACACTCCACGATAAAAGAGGAATTTTTCGCGCTGTTGCCCGCCAGGCGAAGAAACGAACAGAGGCGTCGAGCCGGTGGCTCTTGCTGCGTAGTAGCGGCTGCCTTCCTTTTCGAGCAACAGTGAACTCGGGTCACCGGGCCGAAGCGCGATCGACTCCCACGTCACGCTGCCGTCCGGCTCTTTTTGGTTGAATGCGACATTCTGTGCATTTCCGCTCGGTGCGAACCGCGTCACGTGGGGATACCATTCCGTGATCAGCCCCTTAGAAAAGCTCACATGTACGGAAACTCTGGTTTCCCGCGGCGAATAAAAGTACAGCACGGGCGTTTCCATCCGGATCGTTCCGCTCAAGCGCGGTTTGAAATTGCTCGATTGAAAGTGCTCCACGAACGTCGGCAGGTCCGGAGGCGCTGCCCACGGGTACCACTGCACCGCCGTCCCCGTATTTCCCGCAATCGAGGTAAATGTGCCCCATTCGTGCGCTACTAGGGCGGCCTCTTGCCCGTCGGCATTTCCAGCCAGTGCCAGGCAAGAAACCAACAAGGCGAATAAGCCGTATCCCCGAACGGTGCACCTGACGGCATCGCTCCGCGTGCCTCCTCGGGCCTTCATTCCCGCACCGTCTTTGTTCCCGAACCCCGCTGGATCATTTCCGCCATCGTCTGGCTCCCCGCGCCCAGGAATCGGGTGTTCAGATTACGCCCCAGCAGCGCATCGGTTTTTGCGCCGTCCACTGCTTTCTGTGCGTGTGCCTGATTTTCCTGCGCCGGTCCAGACAACGTAATCAGCGCCGCCGCAAATTCCATTTGTCCATCATTTCCGCGCAGCTGCAGCGCCTTCTTCACCAGCGAGTAACCGTCGATTCCATTCGCCGGGTTCTGTCCTGTTTCTCCCAGCCACTGCCTATATGCCTCGGCCAGGTATCCCGCATCGAACAGCGCCAGCGCATCCGGCTGCGCTGAATTGCGTGCCGCTTCCGCCCGCGCCGTCAGCTTCAGCAAAAGCTGTTTTGCCGCCTGCGCATCCTTCCGCGCATATAGCGTCGCCCGCCGCAGCGTCTCCATGTGTACCAGCGTCACCTGGCTTTCCTCGAGAATCGTAATCGTGTCTTTCGCCAGATCGCGCGTGTCGTAGTTCTCTCCGCCGTTCAAATTCCAGTCGTGGCTTACCCACGGCAGTGATTTCGCATTGCCAATATCAAACGCATGGCAAATCAGTGGCGGCCCCGCAAACGCCGGACTGACCGCGAGGAACACTGCAACCAATGCCGCCAAAACGATTCGAAATGCTCTGGACGATGCTGTCTTCATGTTTGGTCTCCCTTAACGGCTGGGCCGCGACAACTGACAATTGGGGAGACGTCGGACACCAGCCGCTTGTTAACTGGCTGTCTTTTTCCTCCGCGGTGCTTCACTCTGCTCCCAGAATCTCCACACTCCGATATCTCCCAAATCAAACGCGTTCCACCAGCCATCCATCATTGCTCTATCAAGGCGTAGCAACCCATCCCGCGTCGTTCCCGCGGGCGGACGCACCAGCTCTGCTAATCGCTCATAAACCATCGGCCGCTCTTTGTCGCTTACCCGCGCCAGCAGGTGCCACAGCGTGAATCCATCCCTTGGTCGCGCTTGCCGCAACACCGTACGCAGCGCCTTGCCCCTGTCCGATGCACTCAACTGTTCAAAATCCAGCGCGCGCAGCGCCAATCGAAACTCCTCCGGCGAATCTTCAAAAAACGGCGTCCCTGGCCCTTCCTTCCGCCGCGTCAGACACATCGCCCCCGCCGGGACAAATGAGTCATGCCCGTTGTGGTGAAAACCGACCCAACCCATCTTGGTTTGCAACGTGCCTGATCCGTCCTCCGCCACCTGCAGCGTGTACGCGCAACCCAAATCCACCGCCGTTGCCGACGGAGTGTCCACTACAAATTCGCCAGGCGGCGCCCAGATCGCCGCGTGAATGGTGCCGACCTCAACCGCAATCCGCTTGCGATTCGAACCCGTCTCCACTAATTGCACCCGCGATCCCGGATCTACATACAGTTCGCCGATACCGGCCACCTGTACCGACGCCCGTGACCATGTGTCCGTAACCAGAACCTCGCCTACATGCAGTTTTGCCTTGTCGCCCGCCTTCTCGACCGTTAACGCGCCCACCGCCGGCGCTCCTTCGAGGCGCGCAACATCCCATCCCGGACCAGCCGGAGACTTTGGCACATGCAGAGACGCCACCACGGCAACCACCGCGGCAGCCGCGCCGAAAACCAGTGCCGCAGCCAGTCGCTGCATTCGCCACGCCAAAGCAATTCCGTTCGGGCCGCGCTTGTTCCACGCCTCGGTATTTACTGGAAACGCCGGCGCATCAGCCTTCGTGCGAAACTGTCCCAGCGCTCTCTCGAGCTTCAGCAATTCCGGATCTGGTTCGCCCGACCCATCCCACAAATAATTGCTTTTCATTTCATCGCCTCGAATTTCAAGTCAAATGCCGTCCGCCCCAGGCCTTCGTCTTTCCGCGTCACTTCTTCTCCAGCTTCTCCCGCAGCATCTGCATCCCGCGGTACAGATTCACACGCACCGAGCCATGTTTGAGACCTGTGCGTTCCGCGATCTCCGGGCCCGTCATGCCTTCCGCAAACCGCAAGATCAGTGGCTCGCGATACGCCTCCGGCAGGGAGCGGATCACCTCCAGAAAAAACAGTCCCTCGGCCACTTGTCCGTTGGCGGATCGTCCACTGTCTTCGTGGCTC
>DATMZI010000161.1:0-9292 GCA_035607085.1 Candidatus Eiseniibacteriota bacterium
CCTGCGACTTCGTTGAATTCGCGACTGCCGATTGCAATTGAAAACATTCTTGGGAAAGCGTTGGAGAAGGACAAGGAGTTGCGGTACCAGACAGCGGCAGAACTGCGCGCCGACCTGAAGCGGCTCAAACGCGATCTGGAGACCAGCAAGCGAAGCGCCGCAGACAAGTCCGATTCGGGAAAAGTGGCGTCTGCGGGCGGGCCGGCGGCGAAAAAGTCGGTTGCCGTGCTGTACTTCGAGAACCAGGGCGGCGGCAAAGAGGATGAGTATTTTCGTGACGGGATGACGGAAGACATCATCACGGAGCTTTCGAAAATTACGCAGCTGCAGATTTATCCGCGGTCGGAGATGCTGACGTTTCGCGACAAGCCGACCAATGCGCCACAGGTAGGACAACAGCTGGGGGCGACATTTGTGCTGGAGGGGACGATCCGAAGGTCGGGCAACCGGTTGCGGATTACGGCGCAACTGGTGGAAGTGTCCACGCGGCATTCGGTGTGGGCGGAACGCTACGACCGGATGATTGAGGATGTATTCGCGATTCAGGATGAAATTGCGCGCAGCATCGCGCAGGCGCTGCGGATTACGCTCACGCCGCAGGAAGAAAAAACCATAGGCGTCAAGCCCACGGAAAATACCCAAGCCTACGATTTCTATCTGCGCGGACGGAGCTACCTGCGCCGGGAAAACACGGATTATGCGCTGCAGATGTTCGAGCAGGCGATCAAGCTGGACCGGAACTTCGCGCTGGCGTACGCGGGGATCGCGCATTTGTGCGGGCTCATTTACGAATTGCGCGAACAGAGCCAGACGTGGATTGATAAGGGCATCGCGGCGTGCGACCGGGCGATGGCACTGGCACCGGAGCTTCCGGAAGTGATGGTGGCGCGGGCGCGGCTGTTTTACGCACAGAAAAAGTTTGATGAAGCGGAGTTGATGGCGCAGCGGGCGATCGAGCGAAAACGGGACTGCGACGGTTCTTGGAACATTCTGGGGCGGGCGATGATGTCGCAAGGGAAGTATGAACAAGGCGCGATGCTGGCGGTGGAGGCGATCGAAGCCAACGGTGACGACTACAATACCTATGTTCCGTTCGGCGTGTGCCTGGAGAACATCGGCCGATTGGCCGACGGGACCAAGTTGCGCGAACAGATGAACGGAGTGTTGCGCAAGCAACTGGAGACGGTGCCGGAGGATGTGCGCGCTCGGATTTTGCTGGCCAGCAATCTGGCGAATGCCGGCGACGAGGATGAAGCCATCCGGCATTTGCAGACAGCGGTGGCGCTACGGCCGAACGACGGAAACACTTTGTACAACTCGGCGTGCACTTATGGATGCTTGAAGAGGAAGAACGAGGCGCTGGACGCGCTGAAACGAGCGATTGCGGCGGGCTACGGCAACCTGAACTGGGCTGCGCGCGATCCCGATTTGAATTGCCTGCATGACAATGCGGAGTTCCGTAAACTGGTCGGGTTAAGTGAAGCCGCCGCGTCGTGACTTGATGGTGCTGCTCAAAAATTCATGATTAACGAAACGATTCTGCATTACCGCATCCTGGAAAAATTGGGCGGTGGCGGCATGGGTGTGGTTTATAAGGCCGAGGACACTCGCCTGGACCGTTTCGTGGCGCTGAAATTCTTGCCGCCGGATCTGGCGCAGGATGCGCACGCATTGGAACGCTTCCGCCGGGAAGCCAAAGCTGCGTCGGCGCTGAATCATCCGAACATTTGCACGATTTACGACATTGGCGAGCATGCCGGCCGGGCATTCATCGTGATGGAGTTTCTAGATGGCGCAACGCTGAAGCAGCGAGTCAGCGGCCGGGCGCTGGACACCGAGACGCTCCTGGCGTTGGGCATTGAGATTGCGGACGGGCTGGCCGCGGCGCACGCCAAGGGTATTGTTCATCGTGACGTGAAGCCGGCGAATATTTTTGTGACCGCACTGGGCCACGCGAAAATCCTGGATTTTGGTCTGGCGAAAGTGGCGGAAGCTGCGGGATCGGCCACCTCGGAAAATACACTGACGCGCACGGTGGATGCGGAGCACCTGACCAGTCCGGGCTCGACGCTGGGCACAGTGGCCTATATGTCTCCGGAACAAGCGCGCGCAAAAGAATTGGACGCGCGCAGCGATCTGTTTTCCTTTGGGAGCGTGCTGTACGAGATGGCCACGGGGACGCTAGCCTTTCGCGGCGAAAGTACGGCCATGATTTTTAAGGCGATTCTGGATGAATCGCCGGTGTCGCCGCTGCGGCTGAATCCGGAATTGCCTGCGGGCTTTGTGCCGATCGTTTACAAAGCGCTGGAGAAAGATCGGAACCTGCGCTACCAAAGTGCGGCGGATTTGCGCAGCGATCTGGCGCGATTGAAGCGCGATTTAGACTCCGGGCGTTCGCCGAGCGCGTCGGCCTACGCGAGCGTTCCAGCCCTCACGGCGAGTTCTGCTTCCGTGGCGGCAGCCAGCGCGGTTTCTGCCGTTGCGCCAGCCGCCTCTTCACGGAAATACGCAGTCGCCGGCATCGCTGCGGTAGTCGTGGGCATAACCGTAACAGCTGGAATTTATCTGGCCCGGGAGAAAGCGGACAACGCGAAAATTTCGTCGATCGCGGTGCTGCCCTTTGTGAACGCGACCGCGGACCCGAACAATGAATATTTGAGTGACGGCTTAACGGAGAGCCTCATAGGAGCGATGTCGCAGCTGCCAAATCTGAAAGTGATGGCGCGCAGTACGGTTTTCCGCTTTAAGGGCAACCAGGAAGACCCGCAGAAAATTGGTCAGGCGCTGCAGGTGGGCGCGGTGCTGTTGGGGCGAGTGACGCAGCGCGGTGACGAATTGAGCGTGCAAGCGGATCTGGTGAATACGTCGGACGGCAGCGAGCTGTGGGGTTCGCGTTATTCGCGCAAGCTGGCGGAGATCACCCAGGTGCAGGGCGATATCACGCGTGACGTTTCGAACCGGCTGCAGGTGCACCTGAGCGATACCGCCCAACAAAAATTGGGGCGCGCCGGAACCACGAATCCCGAGGCCTACCGGCTGTATCTGGAGGGCCGGCAACAGTGGTACGGACGCACGTCAGAAGGATTGAGGAAAAGCGTCGAGCTGTTCCAGCGAGCGATTGTCGCCGATCCCAATTACGCGTTGGCTTACGCCGGGTTGGCGGACACTTATAACGTCGCAACGGGCTACGGTACGCTAATCCAGCCGAAGCAGGCATTCGCGCTTGCGGACCAGGCCTCGCGGAAAGCTTTGGAGCTGGACGATACACTCTCGGAAGCTCATAACGCGCGGGCCATCACCCTGACCAATCAGTTGAAGTGGAGCGAAGCCGAAGGTGAGTTTCGGCGCGCGATTGCGCTCAACCCCAATGAGTCCTCGGCACACTACTTTTACGCGTTTTTGTACCTGATGCCGCAGAATCGAATCGAAGAATCGCTACAGGAGTTCCGCACGGCACTGTCTCTCGATCCGCTCTCGGGAATCATGAATGTGAACTATGCGCTAACTCTGATGGTGGCGCGCCGCTCGCCAGAAGCGATTTCGCAGATGCAGAAATTGCTGGAACGCGATCCGTCGTTCAGCCCTGCCCATTTTTACTTGTCGCAGATTTATGTTTCCAACGGGCGTTACGCGGAGGCAGTCAGCGAACTGCGAGAGTCCGCCATCGGCCGAGTGAAGGGCCCCGCGAGTCCGGACCTGGAAGGGTATTTGAAGCTGATGCTGATTGCAGGCGATACCGCGCCGCCCACGAACACTGCGGTCGTTTACGCGCTGGCCGGAGACCGCAACAAGGCGTTTGAATATCTGGAGAAAGCTTACACAGAGCAAGACTCGGAGTTAGGCGCGTGCATCCGGTTCCCGGCTTTCGATGTGCTCAAGTCCGATCCGCGCTGGGCACCCTACATGCGCCGCCTCGGCCTGCCGGAGTAGTAAACCACCGCTTCGGTGGTTTGGCTAGCTACAGGCCCAGCACCGTCACCAGCTCGCGCACAGAGGAGGAGGATTTTTGCAAGGCGGCGTTTTCGTCCGCAGTTAGCTTGATCTCGATGATTTGCTCCACACCCTGGGCGCCAAGTTTCACCGGCACACCTACGAACAATCCTTTGATGCCGTACTCGCCTTCCAGATAGACCGCGCAGGGAAGGATTTTCTTTTTGTCCTTGAGGATAGCTTCGACCATTTCTACGGCCGCGGCTGATGGAGCGTAATAAGCCGAGCCGGTCTTCAGGAGATTGACGATTTCGGCACCGCCCTTGCGGGTGCGCTCCACGATAGCGTCAATGCGCTCTTTCGGCAGCAGATCGGGGAGGGGAATTCCGGCCACGCTCGAATAACGCGGCAGCGGCACCATGTCGTCGCCATGGCCACCGAGAACGAAGGAGTGGACATTCTCCACGCTGACTTTGCATTCCATTGCCACGAAAGCGCTCATACGCGCAGAGTCGAGTACACCGGCCATGCCGAGCACGCGTTGTTTAGGGAAGCCACTGACCTTGAACGCCGCTTGTGCCATGGCGTCCAGCGGGTTGGTGACCACGATGATGATGCAGTTGGGCGAATGCTTGACAATTTGTTCGACGACGGCCTTCACCACGTCGTAGTTCGCCTTCAATAAGTCGTCGCGGCTCATGCCGGGCTTGCGCGGGAAACCGGCCGTGATCACGACGATGTCGCTGCCCGCAGTGGCGGAGTAGTCGCCGCTGGCTGTAGAGATACCGGTGGCGGATGCATCGGATTTGGTGATCGGCGTGGCTTCGACCATGTCCAGCGACTTGCCGGCGGGCGGGCCATCGAGAATGTCAGTGAGGATGACGTCGGCGAGCTCCATATCCAAGATGCGCTGCGCGGTGGTGGATCCGACGAAACCGCTGCCGACTACGGTCACTTTTCTTCTGCTCATATTTCGCTCCGTAAAGTGTCGGTTGGTTCAACCGCAAAAGCAGATACCTCGTCGCTGCCCGGAATGTCGAGATAGGGGAGCACTCAGCCGGCGGCGGCCATGGCCTTCATGTTTTCGATGATGGCGGTGGCGAACGCCGAAGTGCCGACTTTCGTTGCGCCGGGCATCAGCCGTTCAAGATCGTAAGTCACTTTCTTCTGCTGAATGGTGCGGGCGATGCCGTCTTCGATCAGCTTCGCCGCTTGGTTCCATCCGAGAAATTCCAGCATCATCGCGCCGGAAAGCATAACCGAGCCGGGATTGATGACGTCCTTATCCGCATATTTTGGCGCGGTGCCGTGCGTCGCCTCGAAAACGCCGAAGCCATCGCCGATGTTGGAGCCAGGTGCCATGCCCAGTCCGCCCACCTGCGCCGCGCACGCGTCAGACAAGTAATCGCCATTCAAGTTTGAAGTGGCCAGCACGCTGTATTCATCCGGCCGCATCAACACTTGCTGAAAGACGGAGTCGGCAATACGATCATTGATCATCAATTTCTGCTTCCACTGGCCCTGACCATGCGTTTTGTAAATCGCGCCTAGGGTGTGGTTGACTTCGTCATAAACGGTTTTCTGGAACGCGTCGGTGGCTTGTTCGAGCCCGGGTTCAATCATTGCAGCGTTCTTTTCGACGCTGAGATTCGGATTCTTGTCCAGGTTGTCGACGATCCAGCTTTCGCGCTCGGTGATGGTCTGCGCGCGAAATTCTTCCTGTGCCAGCTCGTAACCCCAGTCCCGAAATCCGCCTTCGGTAAATTTCTGAATATTTCCTTTGTGCACCAGCGTGACCGACTTGCGCTTGTGCGCCAGCGCGTACTTGATGGCGCGCCGCACAAGTCGTTTCGTACCGGTCGGCGAAATTGGCTTGATGCCGACTCCCGAATCCCAGCGAATCTGCTTTTTGCCGTCTTTCAGCATGTCGTTGTTCAGGAATTCCAGCAGCTTCTTCGCTTCCGGTGAACCCGACTTCCACTCTATGCCCATGTACACGTCCTCGGTATTCTCGCGGAAGATAAACACATTCAATTTTTCCGGATGCCGCACGGGGGAGGGAACTCCCTCGAAATAACGCACCGGCCGCTCGCAGGAATACAAATCAAGAATCTGCCGCAATGCCACGTTCAACGAACGAATTCCTCCGCCTACAGGGGTGGTCAATGGACCCTTAATCGAAACACGAAAATCGCGAATGGCTTCGACCGTATCATTCGGGAGCCACTCCTTAAAAGTGTTGAACGCCTTTTCGCCGGCGAATACTTCGTACCACGCGATACGCCGCTTGCCGCCATAGGCGTGCGCAACGGCAGCGTCGAAAACACGCCGCGAAGCCTTCCAGATGTCGCGGCCGGTCCCGTCGCCCTCAATGAACGGGATGATCGGATTCGCAGGAACCTGTAATTCGCCACCGCTGTATTCAATCGGCGTCCCATCTGACGGAACCGCTTGCCCGTTGTAACTGCTCTTCATGTGGAGCATCTCCCGGATCGTTGCTAGCTGCGTGAAGGGCACTGCTATTTCCGGCGCGAGTGGCCGAAACTGAGAAGATATCACATGCCCCGGCAGCGCAAAACTTCGCGACCTCGGCTGGCGCGGCAGGGAAAGCCTAGTCGTAGTATTCCTGCCCGAGGTGAGTGATCAGGTCTTCGCCCATCATCCAGCGCAGCGTATTTTTCAGCTTCATCGACTGAATGAACAGATCGTGCTCGGGATAAAGCTCCGGCCCAGTCATGGGCGATTTGAAGTAAAAGCTGAGCCACTCCTGAATCCCGCGGAAGCCGGCACGTTGCGCCAGGTCGAGAAAAATCACCAAGTCCAGCACAATCGGCGCCGCAAGAATTGAATCGCGGCACAGAAAGTCCACTTTGATCTGCATCGGGTAGTTCAGCCACCCGAAAATATCAATGTTGTCCCAGCCCTCCTTGTTGTCGCCGCGCGGCGGGTAGTAGTTGATGCGTACCTTGTGATACATCTTGCCGTAAAGCTGCGGATACAGTTGCGGCTGCAAAATGTATTCCAGCGCGCCCAGCTTCGATTCTTCCTTGGTCTTGAACGATCCCGGATCATCCAGCACTTCGCCGTCGCGATTCCCGAGAATGTTCGTCGAATACCAGCCTTCCAGGCCCAGCATGCGCGCCTTGAAGGCCGGCGCCAGCACCGTCTTCATCATGGTCTGGCCGGTCTTAAAGTCCTTCCCGCAGACCGCCACGTTGTGATCTAGCGCCAGTTGCTGGATCGCCGGAATGTCCACGGTCAGGTTTGGGGCGCCATTTGCAAATGGCACGCCGCTGGTCACCGACGCCCACGCATACAGCATCGAAGGCGCAATCGCGGGATGGTTGCTCTTCATCGCCTCCACAAATTTCTCCGGCGTGGAGTGCACGTCTTCCGGCCGAATGAACACTTCCGTGGACGCGCACCAACACGTCACCAGCCGCGAAACGCGCGAAGTTTTGCGAAAATTCGCAATGTCTTCTTTGATTTGCAGGGCCAACTCGTACTTATTCTTGCCTTTCTTGACCCACGTGCCGTCCAACCTCTTCACATACTCCCGGTCAAAGGCGGCCTTCATCGGCTTGATCTTGGAAAGGAAAGGCTTGACCTTGGCGAGATGTTCCGGGCTTAACACGCCGGCATTTGCCGCAGCCTCGTATGCATTGTCTTTAAAAATATCCCAGCCGCCGAAAACCAGGTCGTCCAGCCCCGCCAAGGGAACGAATTTCTGGATGAGCGGAGAATTGTTGTCGGTGCGCTTGCCGAGGCGGATTGTGCCGAGCTGCGTTAGCGACCCCACCGGCTGCGCCAGCCCTTTGCGTACCAGTTCCACGCCCGCCATGAACGTGGTGCTCACTGCGCCCATCCCTGGCAGCAGTATTCCCAGTTTTCCCTTTGGCGACGCAATCTTTGCAGGCTTTTCCATGCCACTCCTCAGTTTCAGTTCATGAATACGGATGAATGCTGCTGCTACGAATCGCTGCACCTACACAAACAAACAGTATCGCGCACACCGCAGCATCCTTGCAAATTGCCCCTTTCCACTCTGCGGTGGAACATTGAGTCTTCATCCACTACTATCTCTCGCAACAGCAAAGGCAAAGGGAGACTCCAACCAGACAAGGTCAAACGAGAGGAGGGCTCTCAACCTATGACCGATGTGCCGCAAAAAAGTGTGGGTCGAAGTATTTGGGCATTGGCTGCAGGTTTTCTCGTGGTGGTGGTCCTTTCGATTGCGACAGACGCCATGCTCCATGCAGCCGGAATTTACCCAGCGCTGGGCCGGCGCATGAGCGATGGCTTGTTTATGTTCGCCACGGTCTACCGCACCGTATTTGGCATTCTGGGCAGCTACGTTACAGCCAGGCTTGCACCGAACGGTCCCATGAAGCACGCGATGATCGGCGCTGCTATCGGTTTCGTGTTGGCAACGATCGGCGCAGCAGCCACTTGGAATAAGGATCTTGGCCCGCACTGGTATCCGATTGCATTGATTTTGACGGCGTTTCCGGGCGCGTGGATTGGGGCGAAAATCCGTTTGGCACAATTGCGGTGAGTGATTTTCCGGCTAGTCGCGCTTACGAAGTCCGTCGAGGCTTATGATGACCGGCGACGGTGCGATTCCACAATACTGCTCGTTAAAGTCACGGCTCCTAACACACCAACCGCGAGAAGCAGGGCATAGATGATCAAGGGCACCACCTCCGAGAACGCGACTTTTAATGGCAAGTCTCATTCCAACCGGCCAGCTTTGTTTTCAAGGAGTTAGGACGCGCAAGGGATGAGACACCGTGGGAAATAGCCGACATTGGTGCAATTCTGCCTACACACACGGAGTACTAAAACTTTGCAGGCCGGCGTCACGAATCCTCCCATTGCCAAGGACGCGCCCCATCAAATCACGAAAAACAAAAAGGCGGAGCGGAAAACCAAGTCCGCCCCGCCTTTTCCTCGACCTGCTTGCACCAAGTTCAATCCCAATCTGACAGCGCAATCAGGCCAGTGGCCAAATTTTGCGCAAATTAGGTTTTGCTCAAATGAATCGAGCCGTCGCCGGTGTGAATGGTGAGTGGCTGCCCGCCGCCGTTCATCTTGCCTGAAATCTTAGACGTGCTGAACGTGCCTTCGACAGTCACCGGTATCCCCAGGCTGATGCGTCCGTCGTTGGTGCTCGCCTCAATATTGGCCTGCAGATCGCCCGGGATGGACATGTCCACGCTGCCATCGCCGGTATGAATGGTCCAGCCGCTCGCCAGCTTTGAGCCGGCACCCGCCCTCGCGGTGATGCTGCCGTCGCCCGTCTTGATGTTCAGCGAATCAAAGCGCCCTTCCACCGTCACGTGGCCGTCGCCGGTGTTGGCTT
>DATMZI010000180.1:0-4413 GCA_035607085.1 Candidatus Eiseniibacteriota bacterium
GCCGGATGCGGCAAATCCGCACGTCCGGTTCGATGAGCGGGGTGTGGAAACGGAAGCATGGCAGGGCTAGTGAGGCACCGACAGACGAAAGGGTCGGCAACCGATAGGCCCCGCCTAAACCACCGCGCCACACCTCGACTCTACACACGAGTCCGGTAACGGCGTTACCGGGACTTGGGTTGCCGAACCGGCCAAATATGTCCAGCTTAAATTCTCGTAAGCAATCCTAGCCTTTGGCAAATCGCGACAAATCTCGACATAATCCGATGCACTGTCAAAAAGGGCAAAAGCTCCCACAACCACCAAAAGACGAGGGCCGCCTTCGACCAGTTGCTGCTTGGTGAGCGTGGATATGGTGGCGCTTGGTAATCGTGGGGAACAAAAATAACGTTCGTGTGATTATATTCCTCTTCGCGACCACACGGGCATTTGACGATCCGCGGCTCAAGAGTCGTGGCGAGCTCGTTAAAAATCTTGAATGCCTCCTCTATTGAACTGACATTCCTGACGATTTCTTCAGGCTCAACAGGAATTGCGTTAGAACATTGCTTGCAAGAAAAGGCGAACGTGAACTTTCCAGGGATAATGTGTGGAATGGCGAAGTGGTCAAGGTGGAAATGCCATAGACGTATATCTAGAGAGCTACTCTGTTTTTCCTTAGCTTGTTGGTGTTTGCGGGCAGTAGCCACGATTTCATCGTAAGCCGACCGCTGGAAAGGTTCAACGGTTAAAGCCAATCCCGTACCGGAACTCAACTGTCCGGGAATCCGGTTACGACGACCCGCCGCCTATTGTGGATTGTAACGGTGCTCAAAAAGCTCAACTTCATCAGCCGGATCGCTAAGTGTTGCTGGCCGGTCCTCCGACGTAAAATGGGCGCGGATATATCGAGCCTGACCGGTAATGTCAACCTCGCAAGGGAACTTTTCCAGTTTCGGCGTTTACCAGGCGCTTACCAAGAATCTGCCCGTTCGATTTGCCTAACTAGTCGACGAGCCTATCCCTCTCCCGCTCATTCTCATGGTTCGTTGTGGCTATAGAACCATGATTTATTCGTACCGTAGCGCGACCATCGGATCAACCCGCGTGGCGCGCCGGGCGGGGATGTGGCACGCGAGCAAAGCGACAATGGCCAGAAGCAGCCCGACAGTGGCAAACGTAATCGCATCGATCTCACTGATGCCAAAGAGCTGCGCCTTAAGCAAGCGCGTGAATACCATAGCGAGCGCCGTGCCCACGACGAGGCCCGCCAGTACGAGCCGGAATCCCTGGCCAAGAACGAGGCGATAGATGCCTTCCTTCTCCGCGCCGAGCGCCACGCGGATGCCGATTTCCCGCGTGCGTTGGCGCGTGCTGTAAGCCACGATGCCATAGATGCCAACGGCGGCGAGCAGCATGGCCAGAAAACCGAACGAGCCGGCAAACGTAGCCGCGACGCGTCCAAAAAGAGTGCCGAGCTGCATTGTGACGGAAAGCGGATTCACGTTGAACAGCGGCAACTCCGGATTGAGCTGATGGATGGTCTCTTCAACAGAAGAAGCCATGGTTAGCGGATCGCCAGTCGTGCGCAGGTGAATGGTGGTGTCGTGCGTGGGGCTGTAGGCCTGGTAATTCGGCAAATAGATGACAGGCTCGGTCGGCGAGGTGAGCAAGCGGTATTTGGCATTGCGAGCAACCCCGACAACGGTGAAGCGATCACCGCCGTCCGTCACCTGCTTGCCGAGAGCGTTTGCACCCGGCCAATAGCGATCGACAAAGGATTGGTTGACGACGGCAACGAGTTGCGATTCCGCCGTATCCGCTGCGGTGAATTCACGCCCCGAAATCACGGAGGTGCGCAGAGTACGAAAGTAATTCGGCCCGACAATCGCTCGGCTGATCTCCATCGATTCGTATGGTTGTGGCACGTAATCTTCAATTTGCAGATAGTCGGAGTGGATGCTGAAGCTCAGGGGTGAAAAATCAGCCAAGGTCACGGATTCGACCCCGGGAAGCGCCGAGAGCCTGTCGAGCACCAGCCGGTCGAACGCCGCACCCGTCGCGCGGGTGTAACCAGCGGGCGAGAGCTCGTAAGAGGCAAGTAGCAGATGACTTGCTTCGAATCCCGGATCCGATTGCTGTGCTTTCTGAAGGCTGCGGGTGAAGAGTCCCGCGCAGACTAGGAGAACGAGCGAGAGTGAAATCTGCGCGACCACGAGGCCCTTCAAGAGACGAGACTTGTGCAAAGTAAGCGAGACGCTGGTCGCTTCCTCCTTGAGAACAGATTGCACCGGCAGGCTCGACGACCGCAGCGCCGGAAGAACACCGGAGATGATCGCAGCGAGGATGGAAACCGCAATCGTGACGAAAAGCACGCGTTGATCGATGTGCTCGTCGTGCGTCAGCGGAAGAGAGCTGGGCGGAAAGAAAGCGACGATGCTGCGAGAAGTCCACACCGTAATCGCGATGGCCGCGGTACCGCCGAGCAGACCAAGCAGCAGGCTCTCGATCAAAAACTGGCGGATGATCTGTTTGCGTGAAGCGCCCATTCCCAGCCGGATGGCAATCTCGCGGCGGCGTCCGACCGAACGCACCAACAGAAGACTGGCAACGTTGGCGCAGGCCAGCAGGAGTAGGACCCCGGCGAGCCCCAGCAACATCGGAAGAATCTTGTAAAGATAACCGTTAATACCAAAGGGAGAGCGCCAAAGGGGGTCGAGAGAAATCTCGTTCGGACTGTCCCGGTGATCCTCCGGGAACCGCTCGGCGATTCCCCGCATGAGCAGGTTCAGTTCGGCCTGCGCCTGATTCTTCGTGACACCCGGGCGAAGCTTTCCGAGCATGTTCAGCCAGAAAATGCCGCGATAATCGGGACGGTTAAAACCCCAAACATCACGATCCATCGAGACAGGAATCCACAGTTCGGTGCGAAGCCCGGGTGCACAGCCAGTGAAATCCCGCGGGGCTACCCCAACAACGGTGTAGGGATGGCGATCGATCTGAATCGTTTTGCCGACGATTTGCGGATCACCCGCGAAATGGTTCTGCCAGACGGCGTAACCGATGACTATCACTGCAGCGCCGGCGTGCAGCGTTCCTTCTTCCGGAAGAAAAGCGCGGCCGAGAATCGGGTGGACGCCGAGAACATCAAAATAATTAGCGGTGGTCAGGGCCCCGTAAATGCGCTCGGGCTTCGCGACGCCGGTGAGAGACATGTAGTCATCGTGATAGCCGAGAAGTCCGGAAAAAGTTTGAGTGCGGTCGCTGAGGTCACGAAGGTCGGGATAAGAAAATGGCGGGGTGGGATGATCGGTGCGATCGCCGCGCATGACGGTGACAAGGTCGCTCGTGTGAGCGACTCCGGGAATCGGGTTCAGCAAGGTAGCGCTCATCCAACTGAGCACGGTGGTATTGGCGGCGATGCCGAGCGCCAGCGTCAGGATTGCGACCGCCGTGAAGCCGGGAGATTTGCGAAACATGCGAAAGGCGAAACGAATGTCCTGGAGCACAGTATCAAGCAAGGGGAGCCCTCGAACCTCGCGGTGCGCTTCGCGCAATTGCTCGATTCCTCCCAGCTCAATCCGCGCTAGGCGCTGCGCTTCCTCCAGCGAGGCGCCCTTGCGGATGTGCTCCTCGGCAAGGTTCTGGATGTGCGATTCGAGTTCCAGGATAAGGTCCCGATCCAAATCACTGGATTGAAAAACGGCTCGAATCCGGGCAAGCGTCCTATGAACGGAACTGAACATGGTTATCTGTTCTCATTCAACCGCAATAAGCGGCCGATCGTCTCTGATACACGCTGCCAGTTTTCGCTCTCTTCATTGAGTTGTTTCTGGCCGGCCTTGGAGATCGAGTAGAATCTCGCTTTCCGGTTGTTCTCAGATGTGCCCCATTCCGCTTTAATCCATCTCTTTTGCAACAGGCGAACGAGGCAGAGATAAACGGTGCCCTGGTTCACTTTCAGAGACTCTCCACTGATCTGTTGAATACGCTGGGCGATGCCGTACCCATGCAAAGGGCCCATGGCCTCCAGCGCTTGTAGCACCATCAGATCGAGCGTGCCTCGAAGGATCTCAGTCTTGTTTGCCACCCGAACTCTCCTGTGGGTTGCATAGAGGAGTGTAATAGTATTCCTATTGGATGTAAAGAGGAGAGATTTTGATTATCAATCCAAATACGGCTGAACATGATGTGACCGTGAGCGGATGATGAGCAACTCGGAAGTAGTGCCTGGGAAGTTTGAATGCATAGGTCGAAGGAGGAGCGCTTGGTGTACAAAAGCTGAACTCAGCTACCCCGCTGATTCAGAGACACCAAGGAGGCTCCCCATGGAGACTATGTATTACATCGGACTGGATGTGCACAAGAGGACCGTCAGCTATTGCGTGAAGGACGGCCGTGGCGTGATTCACGGCGAAGGTACGACTCCTGCCA
>DATMZI010000021.1:0-34136 GCA_035607085.1 Candidatus Eiseniibacteriota bacterium
GTGCGGTCGCGCTGCAATTTCTCGATGGTGTCCACACGAACCTGTAGGACCTTGCTCTGCTTTTCAAACAGCTCGACTTGCTGTTTGGTCTGCTGCAATTCCGTTTTTTGTGCCTGCAGTTGCTTGATGCGGGTGTTTTCGGCCGACAGCTGGCTCTGCCACGAATAGTAAATATACCCAAGAACGAGACCACCCAGCAGCACGCCCGCTCCGATGAAGACTGCCGGCAGCGCCGCCCCGGTGTCCACGGGACGCCTTGCCGCCTTCGGCCGCGTTTGTCCAAGAAGGTTTATGCGGATCATGGCTAGTCAAAGCTCCTCAACGCCAGGCCCACGGCAATGGCCAGCCGCGGCGCCATTTCTCGAATCTGATCTTCGCTGTGCTTACCGGGATTGATGAGCACGCGCCGGAAAGGATTCAGTTCTTCCACGGGCATGGCGAATTCCTCGCGCAGCAGGTCCACCAGGCCCGGCACGCGAGCCGTCCCGCCCGCCACCAGAATGCGCTGGATGTTTTCGCCGCTGGCGGTGGCGCGGAAGAAATCGAAAGTCTTCTGGATCTCCAGGGTCAGGATGTCGCTGACGCTGCGCAGAATCTGCTGCTTCTGTTCGTCGGTAACGCTGGGTAGTGTGTCGCCCTTCTTCAGACGTTCCGCGTCCTCGAAGCTCAGATCCAATTCTTTTTGCAGCGCGTCGGTGTACTGGTTGCCGCCCACGCTGACATCGCGCGTGAACAAGGGGATGCCACCGCGCACGATGTTGATGTTCATCACGCTGGCGCCGATGTTCAGCAGCGCCACGGTCTGCCCGGCATCAGGTTCGTAGTTCACTTCAAAGCAGTTCTGCAAACCGAAAGCGTCAATGTCCACCACCACCGGCGTCTTGCCAGCCTGCGCCAGCACGTTGGTATGGTTCAAAATTTTGTCCTTCTTCACCGCGACCAGCAGAACGTCCATCTGGGCGTCCATGGACTCCAGCAGCTGGTAACTGAGATTCACGTCGGCAATGTCGAAAGGAATATGCTGGCTGGCTTCGGAGGGGATGCGGTCGTAGAGTTCTTCCTCGTTCATCAAGGGCAGCGGCACCCGTTTGACGATCACCGAATGACCGGAAACCGACGTCGCCACGCTCTTGGTTTTCACGCTGGCGGCATCGAAGATGCGCCCGATGGCATTGGCCACCTGCGGCGCGTCCATGATGGCTCCGTCCACTACCGTGTCCGGCGCCAGCGACTCCATGCCGAAACTCACCAGTTCATAGCCCGCTTTCGTGGACTTGAGTTCCACCGACTTGATGGAGCTCGAACCGATGTCCAACCCGACTAGCTGCTTGCTTTTTCCGCCGAATAACGACATCTTGCAGCCCCTTTATTTTTCCCGCTACAAACTGGAAATTCGCGAACCCCGAACCTTTAGCGCCGCCTCGCGTGCACCTGACTCATCTTGCGTTCCATCCAGCGGTCCAAAATCGTCTTACGCAGCTTCCAGCGGTTGCCCAACTTGAACGCGGGAATCTCACCTTCGGTGATGTAGCGGTATAGCGTGTCCGGGCTGATGCCCAGATACTGCGACGCTTGCCGCACATTCATCACTTCGCGAGATTCGCTCACGTTGGAACGCAACTCCGACCGTCATTTTTCGGTACCGCTAGAAACTGGAACACGCCCGAACTCTTGCTGCCGATCGCGCTCCCGCACTTACACCGAGAAATCGGAAGCGCGTCCCGTGTCAGCGTTATCCCATCCGGAAACGACCGTGGTCAAGCGTTTAACGCCTGCAGTTGTCCTAAGAATAGGGGCAATCTTAGGGATTTCTAGGGTTATCATGGGCACTGTACTCTATATATGCATGTCTAGAATCATCATTACCACTACATCTTGTGTTTTTCGCCTTTTTCATGACTGTACCAACGGACGGTAATTGTTTGTCGTCATGCACTTCGCGTTTCTCGCGATCGCGGTGCATTCCGCCAAGAGGCTGCATGCTCGGCAATTCGTAGTGCTATACTCCGCGCGATTCGCGAATTTCGATTGACGAGGAGCTTCATGAAACCGCTCGTTTCTTCCCTCTTTCTCCTGGTTTTGGCCGCAGTCCTGCCTTCCCGAGCCGGCCAGCCTGCAAGCTCAGCCGGACTGCTGTTTGTCGCCAATCAGTTTGATCACACCGCGAATCTGGTTGATCTTTCTTCCCGCAAAACGGTGGCAAGAATCGGTATGGACGTGAATGGCCACGAAGTGGTGGTTTCGCCCGACAATAAATGGGGATTTATTCCCATCTACGGCAATTCGGGAGTGGGAAAACCGGGCACCGACGGCGCCACCATTGAAGTTGTGGACCTGAAATCGGCGCGCGCCGTCCGCATCATTGATCTCGGCAAACCGGTGCGGCCGCATTGCGCGAAGTTTGGCCCGGACGGAATGCTCTACGTCAGCGCCGAACTGGCCAACGCCATCTACATCGTCGATCCGAAGTCTGGCAAAGTTATCGGCGAAGCTCCCACCGGCGACGTCGAGTCGCATATGTTTGTTCTGTCGCCGGACGGCCATCGCGCGTACACCGCCAACGTCGGACCTGGCACGGTCAGCGTGGTGGATTTGCAGCGCCGCAAAGTGCTCGCTGTAATTCCGATCGCCAAGCACGTTCAGCGCATTTCCATTTCGCCGGACGGCAGGCGAGTTTTTACCCACGATCAGGGTGCGCCCCGCATCGCGGTGATCGACACTGCAACCAATAAACTAGCGCGCTGGATCGATCTGCCGGCGACCGTCTATTCCTCCACGCCGACTCCCGATGGAAAATTGCTCGTCGCCAACGCGCCTTCCGGCAAAGCATTGGTGATCGATTTGTCCACGGAAAAAGTTGCCGCCACCTATCCCATCCCTGAAGCGATTGGCGAGGTTGCCGTAAACGCGACCGGAGAATTCGCCTTCATCAGCTGCCCGGCCAAAGGAACGATCGAAGTTTTGAACCTGCGCGCCACCAAACTGGAAGAGCCGATTGTGATGACGCCCGGTGTGGACGGCCTGCAATGGATTCCGGGAATTTCGTGAGCACATTAAAGTGCTAGAGTCCCAGGGATTTCCAAAGATCCGCCACGCGCTTTTTTGTGGCGTCGTCCATTAGGATTTCGTCCGGCCACGGCCGCGTAAAACCCTCCGTCGGCCACTTGCGCGTCGCGTCAATTCCCATTTTTGACCCGTAATCTTGCATGCGTTGCGCATGGTCCAGCGTATCCACTGGCCCCAGCGAAAATTGCACATCGCGTTCCGGGTCCAGCGCGCACAACGCTTTCCACACCACTTCGCTGTAGTTGTGTACATCCACATCGTGATCCACGACCACAATCACCTTGGTGAACATCGCTTGCCCCAGTGACCAGATGGCGTTCATGATTTTTCGCGCGTGGCCTGGATACGACTTGCGGATCGCTACGATCATCAAGTTGTGAAAAATTCCCTCCGCTGGCATAGCCACGTCCACGATTTCCGGATACTGCATTTTCATCACCGGCAGAAACACCCGTTCGACCGCGTAGCCCATATAGAAGTCTTCCTGCGGTGGCGGTCCAACAACCGTCGTCAGGTAGATCGGATCCTTGCGGTGCGTGATGCACTCCACGTGAAAAACCGGGTACTCGCCTTGCAGCGAATAAAATCCCGTGTGATCGCCGAACGGCCCTTCGGTACGCATTTCATTCAAATTCACATACCCTTCCAGCACGATTTCCGCATTCGCCGGGACTTCCAGCTCATTGGTTTCGCACGAAACCATTTCCACCGGCGAACTGCGCAAAAATCCCGCGAACATCATTTCGTCCAGGTCCGGAGGAATCGGCAGCATGCCCGCCAGCGTCGTGGCCGGATCGGACCCGATGGCTACGCTGACAGGAATTCTTCCTTCGGGATTCTTTGCGCGCGCGCGACGGAAATGCTCGGCGCCATGCTTTTGCGTCTGCCAGTGCATGGCGGTGGTGCGCTCGTCATACACCTGCATGCGGTACATACCGACGTTGCGTTTCCCAGTCTCGGGATTTTTCGTGAACACCAGGGGAAATGTAATGAACCGACCGCCGTCCTGTGGCCAGCATTTCAGAATCGGGAAGGCCAGCAAGTTGATGCCGGCGTCTTTATGAATCACTTCCTTGCAATCGCCGTCTTTTACGCTCTTCGGAAAAAACGAACCCAGCTCGGCCAGCTTCGGCAACATCTTCAGTTTGTCGAGTAGTCCAGCCGGTGACTTGGCATCCAGAAATCCGCGTATGCGCGCCGCTACTTCATCCAGCTCCTGCACTTCCAGTGCCAGGCACATCCGCTTCACGCTGCCAAATGTATTGATCAGCAGCGGATACCGTGAGCCTTTCGGTTTTTCAAAAAACAGCGCTGGGCCAACGCTCTCTGGCTTGCGACCGGGATCGCGGGCTACTCGCTGTGCCACTTCGGCGATCTCCAGCATGGGATCGACTTCGGCACGCACGCGCTTCAGTTCGCCCGCCTTTTCCAGCGCTTTCACAAACTCCCGCAAATCGCGATACGCCACGGGTCCTCCTCCTTAAACCTCAACGAAAGACGCTACGGTTTTACCGCCCGGAGTCCCAACGCCCGCTCGAAAACCTGAAAATCGCGATCCCGGTGCAAGAGTCCAAAACCCTTCTGGAGACAAAACGTCGCAATCCAGCAAGCGATGGTCTTTCTCACTGTGAAACCCCGGGATCGAAGCGCGCGATAATTCTCCGCAGCGGCGATTGCCAAATCCAGACTTGCAGTTGCGAAAAATTCAAAATCCAGCAGCTGGTGTTTGATCTCCGCAAATTGTCGGTCATCGCGGATCCCTTGCAGCACTTCGCAGAGGATCAAGTCGGTTATGCCAACTGATTCATACCCGATGGCATTTTCCAACCAGCACGTCTCGGCATTGTCCCTGCCTGTAAAGTAGTCCACCCATACGGTCGAGTCGACGATCGTGACGTTTTTCATTATTCATTCAAACCGCTCTAGCTCCGCCGCATCCGGTCCAGGTTGCCTTCCCATTTCACCTTACCCTTGAACCTTCGGATGCCTTCTTGGCGATTCAAGCGAATCAAGATCCGCAACCCCTCTTCCACGGTCTCGCGTTTGGTCCTGGTTTTTGCCCGGCGCATCGCTTCCTTCATCAACTTGTCGTCAATCTCGATGTTCGTGCGCATTAAACCTCCCGACAGCTCAGTGATGTGTAACAATATCCCATTCATGTGTATCGCGGCAAACGAAGAAAGCATCGATTTCTCCGCCGCTCCCGATGTTTTTTGACGGTTGCTGACATCGTTCTTCCACCATACAATTCATGCCCTTCGGAGGCTTCATGAAAATCACGATTCTCGCCCTGCTGTTGACGTCGTTAGCCCCTGCGGTTTTCGCGCAGGGCGCGCCGCCGCAAGGCTCGCCGGACAAGCCTTACGTCATGGAGTACTACTACAAAGTGCAGTGGGGTCATCAGCAGGAATTCTTGAAGCTGTTCCTGAAGAACCATTTCCCATTGCTGCAGGAAATTCAAAGATCCGGCCGGATCGTGGCCCTCAAAATCGAAACACCCGCCAATCATATGACGGAAGAATCTCGCTGGGACTATCGGGTGACGATTGCCTACAAAAACTCGACGGTCGCCACTACTTCCAATCCCGACGAAGAAGCGCTGGTCAAAAAACTCTATCCCGACCAAGCCGCCTACGAGCGCGAAGAGCAGCGGCGCTTCGAAATCCTGCTCGCGCACTGGGACCTGCCCGTTGCCGATGTCGCCCCCGCGAAGAAATAAAAGATTTGTGTTTGCGACCGCACGCCTGCGTCTTTAAACGCTGGCCGCACCGGTCTAGCTGGTGCGGCGAACCTTCTGTGCTCAAGCCCTTGTCGGCCAAGCACTGGTCGGGCTGGTTCAGACTCGAGTTAAGACACCTGTAGCTTGGTCGTTTTTCCGACCGTCACGGCCACTTGTTCCTGATACACAACCTGACCGTCGGAACTACGCAGCTCAATGTCGTGAGTGCCGGGCCGCAACGTGAACTTCTTATCTTTGGCAACATCCGCCGCGTAGCCGCCGTCATTGCAGACGCTCAGGTCCTTGCGGTGAGTGTCAATCTTTACTTCACTGTAGTTGTACGGCGTATACGCATAAGGCGAATAACCGTACGGATATCCCCACGGATAGTAGTGGTGGAAGAACGGATCAACCACAATCACGCGTCTTCTCGCTATCTGCCCCGAAGCTTTCGGCGGCGCGCCGAGCAGGAGTCCTCCGACCACCAACCCCGATACCACCAAAAACCATCGTATTGTGCGCATTGTCGGTCCTCCTTTCCTTCTACTGGTAGCTAACAGTTCCGCCTCGAATTTTCCTCGCAGCTCAGCGGGCAGTACTAAGACTGCGCGCGGATTCCAAAAACGGTTGTAAACTTGTAGCTGAAGCCCGTTCGGTCATCGAACTATGCCCCGTATCTACCTCGATCACAATGCCACCACGCCCGTCGAGCGGGAGGTGCTCGACGCCATGCTGCCCTACTTTTCCCGCGACTTCGGCAACGCCGCCTCGATCCACACGCCCGGCCAGCGAGGACGTGGAGCTGTGGAAACCGCACGCGAACAAGTTGCCGCTCTGATCGGCGCGCGGCCGCAGGAGATCGTCTTCACAAGTGGCGGTACGGAGTCGGACAATCACGCCATCTTCGGCATCGTGCGCAGCGCGTTGGGTGCATCGAAGCACATCATCACCACACAAATCGAGCACGAAGCTGTGTTGAACGCATGCCAGGCGCTTGAAAAAGAAGGCGGCCAGGTTGCCGGCAGTCGTCCCGCGATCGATGTTTCCTATCTTGCTGTGGATTCGAACGGCCTCGTTGATCCGGAAGCCCTTCGCGACGCCATCCGCCCGCAAACCGCACTCATTACCGTGATGCACGCGAACAACGAACTCGGCACCGTTCAGCCGCTCGAACAAATCGGCAAAATCGCCGCGCAAAACGACATTTACTTCCACACCGACGCGGTGCAGTCCGCCGGAAAAATTCCCGTCGATGTGAATGCTCTCGGCGTCGATCTTCTCTCGATTTCCGGACACAAATTTTATGCGCCGAAAGGCGTTGGCGCGCTGTACATTCGCGGCGGCACCCGCCTGCGCCAGCTTCTCTACGGCGGCCACCACCAGCGCGGGTTCCGCCCAGGAACGGAAAACGTCCCCGGCATTGTCGGCCTCGGCAAAGCCGCCGAGCTGGCGCGCGCAACACTGTCAGAAGACGCCTCGCATATTTCGTCGCTACGAGACGAGCTGGAACGCGGTCTGCTCTCACGCGTTCCTCAGTCCCGCGCAAATGCTGCCGCTGCTCCGCGCACGCCCAACACCACCAACATCACGTTCCCCGGCATCGAAGGCGAAGCGCTTATCATCGCACTCGACCTCAAAGGCCTCGCTTGCTCGACCGGAGCCGCCTGCTCCTCGGGCGCCGTTGAACCTTCTCACGTCCTCACCGCCATCAGCCTGCCGCCCGAAGAGGCTCGTGCTTCCATCCGCTTCAGCCTCGGCCGCCACTCTACCGAGGCCGACATCGCCTTCGCGCTAGAAGTCGTTCCTGCAGCCGTAGCCCAACTCCGCGAGCTCTCTCCCGCTTACCAGAAATAGCTACCTCGGCGCTTCCAGGCCCCATGGTTCTTTCTTTGGATCGCGCGACAAGGTTGCTAAAATATTGTGATTCATGATGTCGGCCGCACATCTCGAGCCCTCCCTGCCCTGCCGCTCTGTCCAGCCGGGCCTCGTCGCCATCGCCATGTCCGGCGGCGTGGATTCCTCCACGGTCGCCGCCGTCCTGCAGCAGCAAGGCCGCCTTATCGTCGGCCTCACCATGCAACTCTGGAATCAGCGCCGCTTGCCCGAATTGCAGGGCGATGGGCCCGCGCAGCATCGTTGCTGCTCGCTCGACGACGTCTATGACGCCAAGCGCGTCGCTCAGCATCTCAACTTTCCGCATTACGTGGTGAATTTCGAGCATCAATTCGAGGAACGCGTCGTGCGCCCATTCGTGAACGACTATCTGAGCGGCCGTACGCCCATCGCCTGCACTAACTGCAATACCGACGTAAAGTTCGAGCCGTTGCTTCGGATGGCCCGCCAGATCGGCGCCGATCGCCTCGCCACCGGGCACTACGCGCGCATTCGACACGACCAGGCGACGAATCGTCACCAGCTTCTGCGCGCGCTCGATGCAGCAAAAGACCAGTCCTATTTTTTATGGGGACTCTCGCAGGAACAGCTGTCGCACAGCGAATTCCCTCTCGGCGAACTTTCCAAGGACGCAGTCCGCGACATCGCCCACGGCGCGGCTCTTCCCGTCGCCGACAAGCCGGAAAGTATGGAGCTTTGCTTCGTTCCCAACGGCAATTATGTCCAGTTCATCCACGCTTACGCGTCCGAAAACAGAATTCCGCACGGTACCGGTGAGGGGAAAATCGTCACCGAAGCCGGCGAGGTACTCGGCCGCCACAACGGTATCCACAATTTCACCATCGGCCAGCGCAAGGGCCTCGGCTTCGCTGCCGGCAAGCCGCTTTACGTTCTCGCCATCGAGCCCGAAACCAACCGCGTCGTGGTCGGTGACGACGATGCGCTGCGCACCACGACCTTCGAAGTCGAAAGCGTCAATTGGGTTTCCATCGCCGAGCCCGCGGCGCCCGTTCGCGCTTCCGTGAAAATTCGCCACAAGCACGAACCCGCGCCGGCCACTGTTCAGGCGCTTCCCGGCAATCGCGCCCGCATCGCTTTCGATTCACCACAACGTGCCGTAACCCCCGGCCAGGCCGCCGTCTTCTATCGCCATGATGCAGTCCTGGCCGGCGGCTGGATCCGCTAGCCCTACGTCTCCGTTCCCCATTGTCTTCCTGAAGGCGAACAAAGTTCGCCGAAGGACCGCAACGCCCGGTCGTCGTACAAAGCAAAAAAGGGCGCGACTCGCGGCGCGCCCTTCCATCTTCAATTCTCTCGTCCCATCTTTTAAATAAACAATTCCTCTTCCTGCTCCGCCGTCTCGTCGTCGCGTCGCCGTGGAGCCGCCGCCCTCCGCGACCGCAACAAATCCAGCCCCACCTTAATTCCCTGCACCAGCGCCGACGCCTTCTGCACCGGCCGCCAGAAACTATGCCGAAACTGCGTCCCCGCGTCCTCCACGGCCTCCATGGTCCCGGTCAAAATCCGGTCCACATGCAGCAGCTGCCCGCGCAGCCGGTCCGCCGCGTCCGTGAACACGCGATCCACTTTCTGCGCTTGCCCGCGTGCCAAGTACACGATATGCGCCGCATCGGTTACCATGGTGGAGATTTTTGGCTGTGTATCGTCCAAGAGGATTTGCACGCGCGTCAGGATCGGTCCCGCCCGCTCGTTCAAATCGGTCACCGTCTTTTCCACTTTTTGCATGGTGCGCCGAGTCTGCAAAAACAGTGCAATCAATATCGACACCTGCAGCACCATCGCCAACGCAATCACCACTCCAACCCAGTTTTGCATTTCCGCCCCTTCGTCCCTGCTTCATTCCGCAGCCGGAACGAAATCAGAACGCCACCCGCCACACCCGCTTCCGGGATTACGACTTCGACGCCTCGCGCCGGTACGCATCCCGCGCGCCTTCCACCGCCGCCGTAATCGATTCCTTGTGCCGGCCCGCCGACTCCTTGCCGCGTTCGATCAAATCATCCGCGCGCTCGCGCAGTTCTCGCGCCTTTTTCTGCGCGTAGTCGCGGCCTTCATCGGCCTTGTCCGACAAAAATCTGCGCGTCTCCTCGCCGGACTTGGGTGCAAACAGCACTCCTACTAATGCGCCGATTCCCATGCCCACCAGGAAATACGTCACCTTGGATCCAACATTGTCCGCCATGATCTCCTCCAAACTGCACCGTAACACACTGATTTGCCAGCCACAACAAGCACTAACCTATACACCGCTCATTTATCGGTTAGGGCTGCGCTTGCTCCTCGTCGAGCCTTGCCAACACCCTTTCCGCGCTCTTTCGCGGAATCACCATGCTCAAGCGTTCCACCCCGGCACGCCGCACGTTCGCCACACTCCCAAACTCCTTCAACAATTTCTGCGCCGTCTTCGCCCCCACCCCTGGAATCTCGACCAGCGCGCTCCGCGTCTGCCGCTTCCCCCGACGCAACCTGTGGAAGGTCACGGCAAATCGATGGGTCTCATCGCGAATTTGCTGGATCAAGTGCAGCACCGGCGAATGCCGATCCAACACAATCGGCTCGTCCTCCTGGCCGTACACATACAAAACTTCTTCCTTCTTTGCGATGCTGGCCAGCGGCTGGTTGATGATTCCCAGTGACTCCAGCGCGTCCACCGCAGCATGCAACTGCCCCACGCCGCCGTCAATCAGGACTAAACTTGGCATCGCCCTCTTTTCCTCCTGCAGCCGCCGGTACCGCCGCGCCACAACTTCCCGCAGGCTGGCAAAATCGTCGTTCCGTCGAAGCACCGGTAGCACGCGTATCCCGTTACCCCCGCCTGACCGCCATTCTCTTGAGCGGCGGTTGTTTCCTTCCCCCTGTTCGGTTGCCGTTGGCCCGCCAACCTCCATCCCTCGAACAATAAATTTTCGATAGTCCGACTTCTTCATCCGCCCTTTTTCCCAAACCACCATCGAAGCCACCGTATCACTTCCCTGAATGTGCGATATATCGAAGCACTCGATCCGCTCCGGCTGTTCCGCCAGGTTCAGCGCGGTCTGCAGCGCTTCTCCAATCGCCTTAGACGTCGGCTTCAGTACGCGGAACCGCTGTTCAAACGAATGCGCAGCGTTATTTTTCACTAGGTCCATCACCGCGCGTTTCGCTCCACGCAGCGGCGTAAGAATTTCCACCTTATGCCCGGCCCGCTCGCTCAACATCTCTTCCAGCAGCTCGCGGTCTTCAAACTCTTCCGGCACATGAATCGCCTTCGGCAAGTATTCGGCGTCCAGATACAACTGCTTCAGCAGCGACACCACAAATTCGCTCGCTTCAAATCCTTCCAGGTCTTCCCAATAGAATTCGCGCCGGTCGACAACCCGCCCGCCACGCAAGTGAAACAGATTCGCCGCTACCAATGGCGGCTCCGCGTAGTAAGCCAGCACATCCGTATCGTCTCCCTGCGCCGCGGCAATCCGCTGTCGTTCCTCGATGTCTTCCAGCGTTCGCAGCAAGTCGCGATACGACGCCGCCTGTTCGAACAACTCCTTTTCCGCCGCGGCCGTCATCCGCTCTTCAAGGCTCTTGATCAAATCGTGCCGTCGCCCTTCCAGCAGCATCCGCACATCCCGCGCAGCTTCGGCATACCGCTCGTCTGTGGTCAGTCCGGCCACGCACGGCCCGAGGCAACGATGGATGTAATACTGCAAACACGGCCGTGGGTGCGTCCGCGTCAAATCCACCGTGCACGACGGAACCAGAAACCGCTTATGTACAAAATGCAGAACCCGCCGCGCCAGGCTGGCTGGAAAATACGGACCAAAATACAGCGAGCCGTCCTTCTTGATTCGCCGCGTAAAATAAACTCGCGGATATTTTTCCGCCGCAGTGAACTTGATGTACGGGTAGGTCTTGTCGTCCCGCAGCATCACGTTGAATTTTGGTTTGTACCGTTTGATCAGCTGGTTTTCGAGCGCCAGCGCCTCCCGCTCGTTGTCCACCACAATCGTCTCGAGATCCGCAATCTCCCGCGCCAGCGAACCTGTCTTTGCATCCATCCACCGCGATTCGAGGAAATAGGAACGTACCCGGTTCCGCAACAGGCGCGCCTTGCCCACATAAATAACGTGGTCCGCCGCGTCGCGGAACAGATACACCCCCGCCTTTTCCGGCAACCGCCCCGCTTTTTCTTTGGGTTCCATACGAGCTCTTCGCTCATGCAGCGCCGGGCTTTTAGCTCGGTTCTTTTGCCTGCGGCCGGCCCTCGGGCCGGTTCCTCACCCGGTTCCACGCTCCCGCTAACTATTCTCGCGAGCCAACTTCCATCATACTAGATGCAATCCAACTGCTATGCTTCGTGACCAGGAACACCCGCGAAACAGCACCGTAGGCGCGACACAACGTCTGCTATCCGCTAGCCGTTCGCTGCTCGCCGCAGCAATCCTTTTCTCGCTACCGACGTGGAGCGCCGGCATCCCTTCGCTTTCGGCAGCAACCCTGTCCGCGCAAGCTCCGCCACAGGACCCCAGCAAACCCAAAGCAAAACCCAACACCGACAACGCCACGCAAAATGCCCCCGACCAACCCATGTGGGACCCGCTGCGCGCCGAAAAAGACATCGAAGTCGGCCAATACTACATGCGCAAAGGCGATGTGGACGCCGCCATCGATCGCTTCCAGGACGCCACCCTCGCCAAGCCCGGCTATGCCATCCCGTTTCGCTATTTAGGCGAAGCCCAAGAAAAAAAGAAACTGAAACGAGATGCCATCAAATCGTACACGCGGTATCTCGATCTCTATCCCCATGCCGAAGACCGCGACAAAATCGAAAAGAAAATCGAAAAACTCCGCGCCGAAGTGGAGAAATCCAAGCGGTAATCTATCCAATGAGGAATTGTGATGAACAGCGGTCGTTCTCCATGGCCGAGTAATCGTCCGACGAGAATTGAAAACCGATAATTCTCTATCGCGCCAGCCGATCGAGCGCCTTGCGCGCCCGCGCAAACTCCGGGAACAACTTCTCCTCCGCCCGAAACTCCGGCGAATGCGACAACAAGCTGCAGCCCGACTTCCGCGTCGGATGCTTCACGTGCAGCATCTCGTGGTACAGCACGTACTCCACGACATATCGCGCCACGTCCGGCCGGTCCATTCGCTTGTTCAACAGAATTTGATCCGGCCCCGGATCGTAGGAACCAAACTGGCGCCGCCACCCCCGCGTGCTCCATCCGAGATGTGGGCGTCGCAGCGCACCTAGAAAAAAGCGCGCGTTCAAATCGTCGAACATCGCATTCATATCGAAGTGCCGCCCTGTCGCATCCAGAGCGGCTCGCCTCACGCGGCCACTGCGCATCGTCTGAATTCTCTGGCGTGTGCGATGCGATTTCGCGTACTCGTTATACGGCGCGACCAGAGCTCGCGGCGTCCGCCGCCGATAAATCTTCGCCAGCAGCAATGCGGCCGCGGCTTCCAGCACGTTATTCGGCGCGCGCTGCAGTAAATCCGAAAATCGCACAATCATCTCCTCATCGCGCCGGCGAACGGTCAGCGTCAAACTCGAATACGGATAAAACTCCACTCGAAACGCAGGCGGCGGCCCCGCGCAACCAATTCGCGTAAACATTCGCTGACATAGCGCCGCTCCGCCGGGCACCGCGAAAGCCGCACCACCCTTGCCTGTCCGCTTCGCGCCGCTGCTCTTCCGCCCGGCTGCATTCTTTGCTTTAGCCCCGCCCGCATGCCCCTGCTCTCCCGCAAGCGCCTTCCTCGGCATAGCGACTCCCGGCCGCCGAAGTTCCCGCGCAGCGGCTGGCCGCAGCGGTTCCGGCCGCGTCACAATTTGCGCGCCACGCAAAGGAGCGAACAACTCCAGTTGGCCCGCGAACTCCGCCTCCTCCATCGCCGTCGGTCTGATCATTTCCCTCGCGTTCTCTCGCTAATCCCTTGACGTCTCTTTCTTGAGCTTCTACGCTTTGCGCAGTTGTCGAACGATCTCAACCAAACATGCCTGCCGCCAATCGATCCACTCTCAACTCTTCCTCCGCAGCGGCGGCGGCGCCACGCTCTTCTTTGCTTTCTCCGCATCGTTGACGGCGTCCTGCGTGCCCTCAATCGCATCGTCGATGTTGTCTTTGTAAACCTCGATCTCTTTGCCCTCCGCCGCAATCTTCTTCAATATCTCCAGGAATTCCTTGGTCTTGCTGGCAATCAAGTCCACACCGGCGCGAACGTTTTGCTGCTTCTGGACGCCTTCCTGCATCAGGTCCGCCGCGTCGTCCACGCAGCCGACATACGAATTCATCAGGTAGTTCAGCTGCTGCGTATGGTTGGTCTGCGACGGGTGTGCCAGTTCGTACTGAAATTTCTTCAGCCTGTCGTCGGCAAACTGCATGAACAGCTTGATTCG
The DNA here is from genome assembly GCA_035607085.1 of Candidatus Eiseniibacteriota bacterium. Classification (GTDB taxonomy): domain Bacteria; phylum Acidobacteriota; class Terriglobia; order Acidiferrales; family UBA7541; genus Acidiferrum. Next base: position 14,082 of record DATMZI010000021.1, read on the forward strand.
TTCGTTGGGCGTTTCCGCGTCGCGAATCTTGTCCGCTTCATAGGAACTCAGATAGTCTTTGTCCGGAACCTGCGCCGCGGCATTTCCCGCCATTGTTCCTGCAAAACACAGCGCTGCAATAATCCCTGCACAAATGCTCATCGCTGGCGATTTCACGGCTGCTTCTCCCCTGCTTCATCTTTCCTGGGCGTGGATGACGGCGTCTGCAGCGGAGGTTGTTCGCCCGGCCTCCGTGGAAACAGCAATTTCAGCAGCTCAGTATTCATTTCCCGCAAATCACTCTCCACGATCTGCATGGGAGGCCGCAGCGCCTCCGGCATGGCCAGGATCACATCGCGCACTTCACGCAAACCTTGTCCGGTGTGAAATTCCAGCTGCTTGTAGCCGTTGGGGTGCTTTTCCGCCTGTGGGTGTGTTTTCTTCAGTGCTTCCAGCGTGGCGCGCGCGTTGTCGCGATATCTTTCCATCACCAGACCTGCAGTCACAAAATCGCTGGCTTTAATGGCTTCCCGTTCTTTGGCGAATTGCGCGTCTCCCAGTTTCTGCAGCTCCTTGGATTTGCGCACTCCATCGGTTTCCTTGTCGAATTTTTCCTGCAATTGTTCGAGCGTATCCGCCGGGCCCGGCGCAGCCGCTGTTAGGAAAACCGCGAACGAGAGAAAGAAAGCGGCGACGGCGGAGGCCGCCGAAAATGGAACTATCGTTTTTTTTCGAGCGTCTTCTTCAGTACGATGATGCGCTGCTGCGCCTGCCATACCTGGTCCGGGTTGCGGTCCTGGTCGGCCGCCAGAAAATTCTGGTAGGCCTCCAACGCCGCCTTGGTCTGCTGCAACTTATCGTAGCAGAGTGCGCGGATAAACAACTCTCCCGGCGTGGGCGTTTCCCTCTTCGCAACCTCGTCCAACAACGGCAGCGTCCCCGAATAGTTCCCTGCCAGATAATATGTGGTCGTCAAATCTTTCCAGTAAGCCAGATTCTTCCCGTCCAGCCCGATCGCGGCCCTCAGTTCCTTCTCCGCGTTCACGAAGTCGCGCTGCTGCAAATACGTGCGCCCCAGTCCCCCATGCAGCGGCGCATCCTGCGGCGCTAGTGCCGCGGCTTGCTTCAGCGTGGCAATCGCCTTATCCCAGTTTTTTTGCCCGATGAGAATGTCCGCCTGCAGCTTCAGCGATTCTACCGACGGCGCATCGCCCTGCTGCGCCTTTTCCATCTCGGCCAGTGCATTGTCAAATTTCTGATTGGCGATCAACAAATGCACCAGCCGCTGTCTAGCCGATGCATCGTCCGGCTGCACTGCCAAATAATTCTGATAAGCCTCGGCCGCTTCCGGCTTTTTCTCGGCTTCAAGACTTTGTGCCAGTCCGAGCAGCGCCGCAGGGGACTCCGGTTCCGCCAGCAAAACCGCGCGAAATCTGGTTTCCGCTTCCGGCGCGCGATCCTGCCGAAACAGCAGTTGCGCCAGGTACAAGCTGGCTTCGCTGTCTTTCGGGTCCAGTACCAACACTCCTTCATAAGCAGTCGCCGCATTCTTCAGGTCGCCGGATTTTTCATACGCCAGCCCCAGCAGCGTACGCGGCCGGCTTTGCGTCGGAAGTAGCTCCACCGCTTTCTGCAACGGCGCCACCGCTGCAGCCGGCTCTTCGCGCAACAGCAAAATCCCCAAATTCACCGCCGCTTCCGCCATTTTGGGGTCGAGCTGCAGCGCGCGTTCGTATTCCGGCCGCGCTTCCTTCCCGCGGCCAAGCGCCGTGTACACGTACCCGAGCTGAAAGTGTGCGTAAGCGAAATCATCCTTCTCTGCAATGAATTTCTGCAGCGGTGCAATCGCCGCTTCGAACTTCTGAGCGTCCATGTCTCGCCTCGCTTCGTCCAACAACTCGTTCAGCGGATTCGCCACTCGCTGCTTGGTTCCCTTACCGCCGCTCGGCGTCTGCCCGCTGCACGGCGTCGCCAAAGTCATAATCGCAAGGAAAGTAAAGAGCACTATGGTGGTCGTCGAGAAATGCCACGGCACACCGTGTTGTGGCGCCGGCCTCTTGCCGGCTTGGACGTAGTTTCGCGGATCGCGGTGAGTCATTTTGCCGGAGAAATCGGGGATTGCCCGTCCCGAGTTATTTCTAACGCGTTCGATGCGCCATTGCCGTTCCGCTTTGCCTGTCCGTTCGCCTGCAATACCTTGGCCAGGATCTTCCCCGTGTGCGACTGCGAATTCCGCGCCACCTGCTCCGGCGTTCCCGTAGCAATAATCTTTCCGCCCATGTCCCCGCCTTCCGGCCCCATATCAATCAGCCAGTCGGCGCTCTTAACTACGTCAAGATTGTGCTCGATCACCAGCAGCGACGCGCCCGACTCCAGCAGTTTGCGGAATGCGGCCAGCAGCTTCGCAATATCATCGAAGTGCAAACCGGTCGTTGGCTCATCCAATATATAAAGTACGCCCTGATTTTCCGTACGGGTCAGATGTGCCGCCAGTTTCAACCGCTGCGCCTCGCCTCCTGACAACGTCGTCCCCGACTGCCCCAGCCGCAAATATCCCAAACCAATCTCATTCAGCACGCGCAGCTTTGACGTCACCCTCGGCACATTCACAAAAAACGCCAGGGCCTCGCGCACTGTCATTTCCAGCACGTCGTGCACATTCTTCCCGTGATACTGCACTTCCAGTACACTGCTTTTGAATCGCGTGCCGCGGCACTCTTCACAAACCAGTTCGACATCGGCCAGAAACTGCATCTCCACTGTCACCGTGCCGTCGCCCTGGCACGTTTCGCAGCGCCCCCCCGGTACGTTGAAGGAAAAATGTCCCGCCGTGTAGCCGCGGCGTTTTGCGTCCGGCGTGTCCGCGAACACTTCGCGAATCGCATCGAACGCCTTCAAATACGTCGCGGGATTCGAACGTGGGGTCCGCCCGATCGGCGACTGGTCCACGATCACCACATCCTTCACCTGATAATCGCCATCCAAGCGGTCGCAGAACTCCTTTTCCGTTCCACCATTTCGCTTGGCCAGCAGCGCTTTGTAGATCACATCATGGACAAAGGTGGATTTTCCGGAACCACTCACGCCAGTAACCACCGTCAGCACGCCCAGCGGAATCATCGCATCCACATTCTTCAGGTTGTGCAGCGTCGCGCCATACACACGCAGAAACTTTCCCGCCGGTTTGTGCCGCATATTGGGCACCGGGATCCGCTGCTCACCGCTCAGATATTTTCCGGTGATGGACTTCAGGTCACGCAAAATTTCCTCATAACTTCCCGCGAACAGTAACTTACCGCCCAGCTCCCCTGCTCCCGGCCCCAAATCAATCACGCGATCCGCCGCTTCAATCGTGTCCGGATCGTGTTCCACCACCAGCACCGTGTTTCCCAAGTCCCGCAGCGATTTCAAAATATCAATCAGCCGCTTAGTGTCCCGCGGATGCAGCCCGATCGACGGCTCATCGAGCACATACAGCGCGCCGACCAGATGCGAACCCAGCGAAGTCGCCAGTTGAATCCGCTGCGACTCTCCGCCCGACAATGTCGAAGTCAGCCGGTCCAGCGACAAATAATCCAGCCCGACTTCATCCAAAAACTGCAGCCGCGAACGAATCTCTTCCAGAATCTTGTCCGCAACTTTCATCTGCGCTTCGCTCAGCCGCAGCTCGGCAAAAAACTTCCGCGCCTCTTTCACCGTCAGTTTGCAGACGTCCGTAATCGTCCGCTCCGCCACCCGCACGGCGCGTGCTTCCGGACGCAGCCGCGTCCCGCCGCATTCCGGACACGTGGCATACCCGCGGTACCGGCTCAGAAACACCCGCACGTGCAGCTTGTATTTCTTACGCTCCAGCCACGCAAAAAATCCCTTCACGCCGTCGTAGTCGTTTTTTGGATCGCCTTCCAGCAGTTTCTGCCGGTCCTCTTCTTTCAGCTGCCGCCAAGGCGCATTCGTCGGAATGCCCTGCCCCTTTGCCCACACCTTGGCCTCATTCAGCAGCGCGCGAAAACGCGGCTTCGTCCACGGCTCAATCGCACCTTCGTCCAGCGACTTGCTCGGATCCGGCACTACCAGATTCAAATCAAAATCAATCGTGTTGCCAAATCCCTGGCAGCGCGGGCAGGCACCATACGGATTGTTGAAGGAAAACAGCCGCGGCTCCGGCTCCTGATAAATCGTCCCGTCGTTCTTGCATTCGAACCGCTCATTGAAGGCCAGCCGTTCCGCTATTCCGCCTTGCACGTCCGCAACAAACTCGACGATCGCTTCGCCCTGCCCTTCCCGATAGCAGATTTCCACCGAATCAGTCAGCCGCGACTTCGCTTCTTCGCTCACCGCCAGACGATCCACCAGCACGTAGACCGGCTTTTGGAAATCCATATCCAGCAAAGACTCCGGCGAAACAAATTCGTGTACCTGCCCGGCCTGAAATAAACGGTTGAATCCGCGCTTCTGCAGATCCAGCAGAGCCAGCCGCAGCGCATTCTCTGCGTTATCGCCCGCGCTCCTCCCCGTCCCCTTCTTCCCCGGCTTCTTCCCCGCCGCCACCTGCGGAGCCGCTACCCGCAGCTGGTACATCACGTAGAAGCGGCGGCCCGCCTCCATGCTCAGCACGCACTTGGCGATGCTGTCCGGAGTGTCCTTGTGCACTTCCGCGCCGCACTTGGTGCAGAATGTCGTGCCGCACCGCGCAAACAGCAGCCGCAAATAATCGTAAATTTCCGTCGCCGTCGCTACGGTAGAGCGGGGGTTGCGGGTAGTATTTTTCTGGCGGATGGCGACCGCGGGGGCGATACCTTCAATCTCGTCCACATCCGGCTTCTCCATGCGCTCCAGAAACTGGCGGGCATAGGCGGAGAGGGACTCCACGTAGCGGCGCTGCCCTTCGGCGTAAATGGTATCGAACGCCAGGGAGGACTTGCCGGAGCCGCTGACTCCGGTCACCACCGTGATGGCGTTGTGCGGAATCTCGACGCTGACATTTTTCAGATTGTGGACGCGGGCGCCGCGGACGCGAAGCGTCTCCTGATCCAACTGGCCGGCGGCGGCCTCGGGTGAGGTTTCGTTCTTCGCCAAGGGAGGAAGCTCACACAGCGCGTTCGGCGCGCACTGTCTAAACCTCAAATTATACTTCGTTCAGCGACCAGCGGCAAACAGCGTGCGAACCAACTTGTCCGCAACGCCGGCGTTCATTTGGCTCCGCTCGCGAATCCCACGGCTCGCAGCTGCGGCTAGCAGGATTACTCCTGGATCAGCTCGATTGAGCCGATGCCCCCCTCGACGTCCAAAGTAATCTTGTGCGGCGTCTTGCCCCACATGTCATTGGTGTATTCGCTGCCGTCCTTTTTCAGGCCTTTGGCTTCGACCGAACCGATGCCGCCGGCGGCGTGCGCGCGGACGGCAACATCCTTTGGCAGGCGAATGGTGGCCTGGCCGACTCCGCCCTTTAGCGTAACGTCCAGATCGGACTTGCGCGGGCCGGCGAGATCCAATTCAACTTGTCCCGCGCCCATGTGCAACTCCAATTCGGTGACGTTCATGTCACGGAATTTCAGGTTGCCCTGACCTGCTCCCATATCAATCTGAAATTGCAGCGGAACGTCGTTGCTGAACGTCAGGTCCCAGTTGTTATCGGATGTTCCAAAATTGATCCCGCTGCCCTTGTCTTGCGAAATTTCCAGTTCACCCTTGCCGTCAGTCCCCACGCGATAGTTCACGCGCGGGCTGTCCCACTTGCGATTAAACAAAAAACGCGAATTGAGCAGATGGCTGGAGCCGCCTTCGATGTCCAGCTGGCCGGCGCCCATTTTCAACTCAGCGCGAACGCTTTTTGCGCTCTGCAGTTCGACCACTTCCTCACTGTGACTGTTGAAGTCGCCGCGATCCGATTCCTCGTCGCTGCCGCTGGAAAATTTGCGATGCGACTTCTGATATTGACCCAGCAGCACCACGATGACCAGTACGGCGGCGACGATGCCGATGGTGGAGCCGAGCGCTACGCCGGAAGAGGTCTGTCCCGCGGCGCGATTACGCGAGGAATCCCAAATTTTGCCGAGGCCAACCGCGATCAAGATCAGCGGCCAGTAGGTACGCAGGACGTGGCCGATCTCAAAGCCTGGATGCCAACTGCGAAACAAAAAGAGTGCGCCGAGCGTGATCAGTAGAATCGGGACCACCAGCGAATTTCGGCGATCGTCCCCGCGCATGGGTTGTGGCATGGGCACCGGCCTCCCGTTCTATCATGTACTACGCATAAGAATCGGAAATAGTTCAGTTGCGTTGAATTTAGCACGGTTTGGCACGACGGCGGAGGCGCGGGACATCGACGCTGGCCGTTCTTGTTCCGTTCGCAAGCGAGTGATCATTTGCTATTGGTCTCGGTCACAGTTTTTTCCGGCGACCCGGCGCAATCCAATAAGGCACGGGTACGCGCCCGGTTGGCTTTCTCACATACACGGAAGACGCCGCATGAGTGCCATTCTCACGGCCGACGACCGGAAACCGCTGTCCGTTTCAGACTTTATCTCCGCGCCCGCAAACTGATCTGGCGGCGGATCATGTAGGTTGTTCAGGTCGCAAGAGAAAGGGGCGACGAATGGCTCAGATTGATCGCCTCACCCATGACCCGGCCGTGATGAGCAGCAAGCCATGCATTGGGGAATGCGCGTGACCGCGGGCACGATCTGAAGGTTGGCCACTACAACTGAGCAAGGAAACTGCAGCCGTGAGGGATGGCGGTGGCGAAATTTTGGGCGATGGTTTGGCCCATGTCGGCTAGCGTGGAACGGGTGCCGAGGTTGCGGGAGGTGGATACCTCGGCCCCCGGCTCCATAACCGAACCTGGGGCATCCACGCCGAGCGCAGACAAAACTCCTTGTGCCGCAAGCGCCGAAGGGCGCGGGGAAGTCTGCGCTAGAGACGGGGAGTAGGCGAGGATAGGAACGTATTCGCGGGAGTGGTCAGTGGTTGGGTAGCGTGGGTCGGGGTCGCAGCCGTGGTCGGCGGTGATGATGAGGAGGTCGTCGCGGGTGAGGAGCGGAAGGAACTGAGAAAGAGCGGCGTCGAATTCTTCTAGCGATTTAGCGAAACCTTCGACGTCTTTGCGGTGGCCGTACAGCATGTCGAAGTCGACGAGGTTGCAGAAGATGAGGCCTGCGGGGCGTTCGCGAAGGGCGGCGGTGATTTTGGCCATCCCGCCGGAGTTGGACGTGGTGGTTACATAATCGGTGACACCACGGCCGTTATAAATGTCGTGAATTTTGCCGATGCCAAAGACAGGAACATTTTTTTCGGCGAGGACGTCGAGGAGCATAGGCTTGGGCGGGTCGACGGCGTAGTCGTGGCGCCGCGGTGTGCGCGCGAAATGGCCGGGCGTTCCGGTGAAGGGGCGGGCGATGACCCTGCCGACGCGGTGCGGCCCTTGCAAAAGTTCGCGGGCGATTTCGCACATTTTGTAAAGCTCGGCGATAGGGGTGACGTCTTCGTGTGTGGCAATCTGGAAGACGCTGTCCCCGGAGGTGTAGACGATGGGGCGGCCAGTGCGGACGTGCTCTTCGCCCAGTTCCTTGATGATTTCGGTCCCGGAAGCGGGTTTGTTGCCGATGGTTTTGCGGCCGATGCGCGATTCAAAAGCGGAGATGATTTCGGGCGGGAAGCCGCGCTTGTACACGGGAAAGGCCTGGTCGAGCCAGATGCCGGCCATTTCCCAGTGGCCAGTGGTGGTGTCTTTTCCGGGAGAGTGCGTGGCGCCTTTGCCATACGCGGCGAGCGGCTGCGCGGCGGGCGTGAGGTGCGCTAGCGGGGCGATGTTGGCTAAGCCGAGCTCGATGAGATGCGGGATGTGGAGCTGTCGTGATTCGGCGATGTGACCCAACGTGGTGCGGCCGGCGTCGCCGTAGTCAGCGGCGTCGGGGAGAGCGCCGATGCCGACACTGTCGAGCACGATCCAGATGACGCGACCAAATTGTGGGACGCGCTGGGGCATGAGGCGAATGTAGCACAGTGGAGTTGCGCGGAGCGCTGTGCTGAGGTCAGCGAGGAAACGATCGCGCGGCCGCGGTTTAGGGTATCAGGTCGGGTTGACGTCGAAGGCGTAGACGTCCTGCAAGCCGGTGTCGCGGAGCAGGAGCGGATTGTCTCGAGGATCGAGGCCGAGCCAGTCTTCCCAATAGCCGGTGGGCTGAAAGTCCTGGAGATTGAGAACGCGCTGGATGTCGGAGTCGGCGATGCGCACGCGGAAGACGCCGGGATTCTCCGGCCAACTGAGAAAGTAAATGTATTTTCCGTCGTGCGACCAATTGGGAAAACTGACGTTGCGACCCTGGCCGACTTCCGACCATTTTTGCTTGCTACGGTCGAAGAGCAAGAGGCTTTGCGAATTCCAGCGCACCGCAGCGATGTAGCGGCCATCGGGAGACCAGCGGGGAGAAAAAAGATCCTGCGAATCCGGAAGAGTGGCGAGTGCGCGGGTTTGCAGATCGAGAGTGCGAATTCCTTTGGACGACGAAGCGTAGGGACTGCCGAAGACAAGTGCTGAGCCATCGGGAGACCAGTAAGGATCGGCTTGCGGATGATCGTCGTTGGGAAGAAGTTCCTGCGGAGTGCCTCCGTCAGCCGAGACGACGTAGATACGCGGGGCTTTGCCGGAGGTGACCGAGAAAAAGGCAATCTGCTTGCCGTCGGGAGACCAGCGCGGAAGCGACGCATAGAGCGGTGGATTGCTGAGTTGCAGACGCTCGGTGCCATCGGCTCTGCTGCGCCAAAGTGAGCCTTCCGGGAAAGAGACGTAAGCGACCCACTGGCCATCTTGCGAAAAGCTGAGATGCTCGGCAGAAATTCCCGACAAGAATGGCACAAGTCGATCAGAACCAGTTTCGAGGCGCACTAGTTCGCCGCGAGGTCTGCGGCCGACGACAAAAAGCTTTTTGCCGTCTCTGCCGGGCAACGGAGAGAAAAGAGCAAGCGGCCCAGAAGTCAGCTGCGTTGGTTCGCCTCTGTCTTGGCGCAGCAAAGGGGATTTCTCGGGCAGGTCCCATATGCTGCCCTGCGAAGAAAACAGGAAATGTTTGCCGTCCGGAGTCCACACGCCGCAGCATTCCGCCGGAGGGCTGTGCCAACCGGATAGAAGCTCGTGCGCATTTTTTCCGTTGGCGGAAATTTCCCAAAGCGCAGTTGCGTTGGTCTTTTGATCTTTCAGTGTGAAGCGGAGAATCGAGCCGTCGGGCGACCAGTGCAGAGCAGAAGGCCAGCCGGCTGTAGAGGCGAGGCTTCGCGAATCGGTTCCATCGTTTTTCGCAATAAAAAGTTCATTGCCCTTGGCGAACACCAGATGGTGCCCGTCAGGAGACCATGCGCCAGCATGCCCCATGGCTTCGCCGAGGCGCCGCGGCAAGCCACCAAGCACCGGCAAAGCCCATAGCGGTCCGTCGAACGCGGTGCCGGGTTCGTCGGAAACCAGAAGCGACCCGCCATCGGCGGAAACGCTTAGGATCTGCATGCTCATAGTTGGAGCGGAGATCGGAGCGACTTCGCCGCCCGCGACGGAGACCTGACCGATCGGGGAAGAGTTGGCGACGGCGGAAGTGGTGTACTGCAAATAGAGGCGCGAGCCGTCAGTGCCGGAGAGCAGCTTGGCGCGGCCGTCGTTGGTGATTTGCACGGAACCGACCACTTGGAGCGGAGCAACGGGGACCAGGTAGCGGTAGAACGGAATTGCAGCGAGTGCTAAGGCGAAGATGGCCATGACCGCGAGCCACGGATGGGAGGACGATTTTCTGGCACCTTGCGCGGCGGCAGGCACGCTTAGACCCCCCACAACTGAGGCACTTAGCGGTGGCGTTGAGGCGGAGGCCGGAAGGCGCAGAGCATTGCCGCTCGTGGAAGATTGCCCAGAATCGGAATCACGGCGGAGACGCTGGAGGTCGGCGCGCATTTCCGCGGCGGTCTGGTAGCGAAGGTGGCGATCTTTTTCGAGGGCCTTGTTGACGATGCGTTCGAGTTCGGGCGGTAGCGAGGGGTTGAGTTGCAGGACCGGGATGGGAACATCGTTGAGGATGGACGAAAGAATGAGCCCCAGGCTGCCACCGCGAAAAGGCAAAGTGCCGGTGGCCATTTCATAGAGCATGGCACCGAAGGAAAAAAGATCAGAGCGCGCATCGAGCGGGCGGGCGCGAACTTGTTCGGGAGACATGTAGGAGATGGTGCCGAGAGTAGAGCCGGGGCTGGTGAGCTGGTGCGGTGATTCGAGCATGCCGGTGAGGGTATCGGCAGACGCTTCTTCGATTGGCTGAGTAATCGAGGGTCCAACTTTGGCCAGTCCGAAATCGAGAATTTTGGCGTGACCGCGTTTGGTGACAAAGACGTTGCCGGGCTTGATGTCGCGGTGAACGATACCTTCGCTGTGGGCGGCATCGAGCGCATCGGCAATTTCCGTGGCCAGGCCCAGCAGCATGTCGACACCAAGAGGCTGGCCGGAAATGAGATGACGCAGCGTGACGCCGTCCATAAATTCCATAGCGATGAAGGGCTGACCGGCGTCGTGGCCAACTTCGTAAATGGTGCAGATGTTGGGATGATTCAGGGCGGAGGCGGCCTGGGCTTCGCGCTGGAAACGCTCCAGCGCTTCGGGATTCCGAGCCAAGTCATCCGGCATAAACTTTAGCGCCACAAAGCGGCGGAGGCGGGTGTCTTCGGCCTTGTACACTACGCCCATGCCACCGCGCCCTAGTTTTTCAAGGATTCGATAGTGCGCGATGCATTGTCCGATCAGCGACGACGAGTCGGCCATTGGGCGACCATCTTAGGTTGCAGGTTTCCGCGAGTCAACGAACACGACACGAACACGAAACGCCCGAGCGAAGTGGTTTGACGGCAAAGTCAATGGCGTCGTAGGCTTGCGGCCACGCTGCAGCGATTCGCAAAGGAAGTCATGTTCAACGAACCCAATCGCCGGGAATTTCTCGGCACACTGGCTGCCTTCTCTCTTTTTCCTATGGAAGACGAGAAGGCGGACCTGATCCTGCACAGCGGCAACATTTACACCATGAATGGCCAAGAACCGCGGGCGCAAGCGATCGCTATCGCGCGCGGAAGGATTGTTGCCATCGGCAGCGATGCAGATGTGATGAATCTAGCTTCTACTGGCGCGAAGAAAATTGATCTCGGAAAGAGCACCGTACTGCCGGGATTCATTGACGCGCACTCGCATCCGGCCTTGGCTGGGGTAATGCATTTGCGGATGGTGGACTGCGACCTGCGATCAATTGCGGCGATTCAAGCGGCACTGCGCGGGCGCGCGGCGAAAACACCTCCCGGCGAATGGGTACTGGGATTCAAATACGACGATACCAAGACGTCCGACGGAAGGCCGCTCGCGATCGGCGATTTGGATGCTGCCGTGCCGGATCATCCGGTGCAGATCGAACATCGCGGCGGGCACACAATCTATTGCAACTCGCTGGCGTTTCGAAAGGCTGGAATTGACGACAAGACGCCAGATCCGGCAGGAGGAAAGATCGACCACGATCCGGCGACGGGCAAATTGGATGGCCGCGCGGCGGAGAGCGCCCGCACCCTGTTCGACAAAGTGATTCCCGACACCGTGACGCGGTCGGACCACCGAGAGGGCGTGAAGCTGATTTCAAAGATGCTGGCAAAGACCGGAATTACGTCGGCCCACGAGGCGCAAGGCACACCGACCGATCTGCTGGCTTACCAGGATGCGCGGGAAGCAGGCGAATTGCTCTATCGCGCTTACTGCTTCATCAATTACCGGCATATTGATTCGATGATTGCGGCGGGTGTGCGGACCGGACTGGGCGACGAATGGGTGCGCGTGGGAGCGATGAAGCTCGTGTGCGACGGCTCAATTTCGGAGCGAACGGCTCGTCTCTCGGAGCCATACGAGGGCCGCCCGAACGATTACGGCATTCTGGTGATGCCAGAAGCAGAACTTTACGAGTATGGGCGCAAAGCGCATCAGGCGGGCTGGCAGATCGGCACGCACGCCAACGGAGATGTCGGCATTGATACCACTCTCCGGGTATACGAGCGATTGCAGCGGGAGAATCCGCGGCGCGATCCGCGCTTCCGGCTGGAGCATTGCACGCTAATCAATGATGATTTGATAGCGCGCATCAAGGCGCTGGGGGCAATTCCGACGCCGTTTTCCACGTACGTTTATTATCACGGCGAAAAAATGCGCTACTACGGCGCGGAGCGACTGAACCACATGTTCGCGCTGCGGAGTTTTCTGGATGCCGGGATTCAAGCGACGCAAGCGTCGGACTATCCACCAGGCGAGTTCATTCCGATGATGGCGCTGCAGTCAGAGGTGACCCGGACAGACAGTAAAGGCAACGTCTGGGGGCCGAAGCAGAAAATCACGGTGGAAGAAGCGATCCGAGTGGGAACGGTGCACGGGGCATATGCTTCTTACGAAGAAAATATTAAGGGGTCGCTAGAGGCGGGGAAATTGGCAGACCTAGTGGTGTTAGGTCGCGATCCATTCAAGGAAGAGCCGTCCACATTGATTACGATTCCCGTGGAACGCACCATGGCTGGCGGACGTTGGACTTACGAATCGTAAACAATTTTCTGCGGCTGCACTTGGTGTAGACTTCCGAGTGCGAAAGTGTCCTCAGGGGCCAAAGCCTGGTTTGTTGCGGAGCACAAACGTTTGAGCTGAAGCGCCGACCCCAAAGAACGCAGCGGTGGAAGGGAGTTTCGATGAAACGACGGGAATTGTTGCGGGCTGGTGCGTTTGCAGGCGCGGTAGCGGCGCTACGACCGCCGATGGGACAGACCCAGGGCCAGATTCAGAATCCTGCGCAGGGGTCGGAATTGACGCCCGCGCAAAGAGGCGTGGATGCTGCAAATGATTTAGCAGCTCCGGGATGGAAGCCGCTGTTTTTCGATGAACACCAGAACGAAACCCTGATTGTGCTGAGCGATTTGATTATTCCGGCTACCGATACACCAGGCGCGAAGGAAGCACTGGTGAACCGGTACATTGATTTGGTGCTAGCGGCGGAAAAGCCGGAAGCGCAGAAGGCGTTTCTGAACAGCTTGAGTTATCTGGATGGCGAGAGCATGCGGCGGTATAAGGCGGCTTTCCGTTACTTGAAGCGTGAGGACCAGGACGATTTGCTGCACGCGCTGGCGTATGCGAAGGCGGGCAGCGGATGGACAGGTGAAGCATCGGGGCCGGATGTCGGCCATGGGCATTTTGAATCTCTAAAGCAGCGGATCGCAGGAGCGTATTACAGCTCGCAGATTGGGGAAAAAGAACTTGGATGGGACGGCGCGTTTGCGCACGGACCATATAAAGGTTGCGATCATACAGAGGGGAACCACAAATGAGCGGGCTTTTTAGATTGGAAGATCCGTTGGCGCAGACCTACGACGTGATCGTGGTCGGATCGGGCGCCACGGGGGGCTGGGCCGCGAAACAAATGGCCGAAGCCGGGCTGAAGGTGGCGCTGCTGGAAGCGGGGCGCGCGGTGAATCCGAAGGAATTCACGGAACACATGCCGTCGTACAAGCTGAAGTATCGCGATCATTCGCCGGAAATTGCGCGGACGCGACCGGTGCAGAAGCAGTGCTACGCCTGCATGGAATACAACTACGAATGGTTTGTAAACGATCTGGAAAATCCCTACAGCACGCCGCAGGGCAAGCCGTTTACCTGGCAGCGACTGCGGATTCTGGGCGGGCGGTCGCTGGTGTGGGGGCGGCAAAGCTACCGCATGAGTGACAACGATTTGAAGGCGGCAAGCCGCGATGGATACGGTGATGACTGGCCGATTTCGTACGCGGACTTAGCGCCGTATTACGACCTTGTCGAGAAGTATGTCGGGATTACGGGCGCGGTGGAAGGCAATGAAATGCTGCCGGATGGACAGTTCTTGCCGCCAATGAAGATGAGCTGCGGCGAAATTCTGATGCGCGATCGCGTGAAGGCGAAATTTGGGCGGACGGTCACGATCGGACGCGCTGCAGTGCTGACGCAGAATCATAACGGGAGGTTGGGCTGCCATTATTGCGGGCCCTGCGAACGAGGGTGCTCGACGTTTTCCTATTTCAGCAGCCCGTTCACGACCGTGAAGGATGCGCTAGCTTCGGGAAATTGCACGCTCATTACCAATGCGGTGGCGAGTCACGTGGATATGGACAACGCGACGAATAAGGCACGCGGCGTGACGTATGTAGACCGATTGACGCGGCAAGTGAAGGAAGTGCGTGGCAAGTCGGTGATTTTGTGCGCTCAAGCGATGGAATCGACGCGGATTTTGTTAAATTCCTCCACGCGCGAGTATCCGAATGGACTGGCAAATTCGAGCGGAGCGCTGGGACATTATTTGATGGACCATGTGGTGGGCGGCGGCGCTTACGGCAAGTTGCCGGACATGAAGACGACCGCGAGTGCGAACGAGCCGCAACGTCCGAATGGAATCTATGTACCGCGATTCCGCAACACGCCGACCAGCGGAAAGCATTCGAGGTTTATTCGGGGATACGGCTTCCAGGGCGGAGCCGAGATGGATTTCAATTTTGGCGCGGAAGGGTACGGGACGACGTTCAAGAATGCGGTGAAAGAAGGCGTGTACCAGATTTCGCTGGGCGGGTTTGGCGAATCACTGGCGCGTTGGGATAACTACGTCGAAATCGATAAGGATCTGAAGGACGCGTGGGGAATTCCGGCGCTGCGGATTTCGATGACCCACGGCGACAACGAAGCCGCCCTGATGGAAGACTCGGCGGCGACGGCGGCGGAAATGCTGGAGGCGACAGGAGCCAAGGATATCCACCTGCAGGCCAACGTGGAGATGCCGGGGATGGCGATCCACGAACTGGGGACGGCGCGGATGGGCACTGATCCGAAAAAGTCGGTGGTGAATCCGTTCAATCAGACACACGATGTGAAAAATGTCTTCGTGATGGACGGGGCGAGCTTTGTTTCATCGGCGTGTCAGAATCCGACGCTGAGCATGATGGCGATCACGGTGCGTGCTTGCGCGAACTTGATTGACCGGTTCCGCAAGAACGACGTGTAGCGCTGGCAGATTTCTCCACGGCACCGACAGACTACAGGGATTCTTTCAGGGCTTGCGACGCGACTTCTTTGGCGTCGCGATCGTTGCGGCTGTGGTCGGTGAGTTCGTCATAATGTTGTTGGGCGGGGCCGGGGTTGAGCTTGTCGTTGTACTCGGCCGTAATCTGCTTACTGAGTTGCAGGAGAGCATTGCGGAATTCGGCGTTTAAGTCCGGGCCGCTGATGGCGATTTGTTGCCCGATGTGCGGCGCTGCGATCCGCGCGGCGACCTTGTCAGCGGATTGGTAGTAGTACTCTGAAATTTGGCGATGTCCTTCCTCGTGTTCGATGACGTGTTGCGTGGCGCCGTCTGGAACCCAAACTGTAATCTTAAGCTGTAGCATCATTCTGAGCTGAGTAATGATGACGGTAGCGTTAGTGGAGCCAGTTTTCTCCATGCGGCCGCTTACGTTGGCGTCGGAGACAAAATTCGAATCGCACTCGGCCTCTTCGCCCTCGCCAAGCGGTGGCATATCGGACGGAGGTGAGGCCGGATCAAATGTCCGTTGCGCAAAGACTGCAGGCAACTTGTCGATGATCGGCTTGAAAGATTCCGGCTGCTGACCGGATGCCGAGTAGTGCTTCCACGCAAAGCCGGCGAAGAGCAAGGCTCCCAGCAGAACAAAAATAACGACTGAACGACGCAAGGAGGCAGACCTCCGATTCCATTTTCGGAGATAGATTCGCGCGGGAGCCATCTAATTTGTGGGACATTGCCTCTGAAAGTACCCATGGCTTCCAGCAGCAACCTGCTTACGACAGATTCCCGACGGAAAATGCCGATAGCTTTCCCGCGAATATGTTTTTGGGAGGACCCTTCGTGGGCTACGGCAAGACAACGAAGCGCGGCGCGCGCAGGAATATTCGCAAGGCGGCTAGAACAGCAAAACGGAAGCGCACCGTGGCGGGTCTGCCAAAGCGACGAGAACGGCGCTTTGGGCAGCAGGCGGCCTAGGTGAGGAACCAGAACCGCGGCTGACTACCCGGCAGTCGGGCGGGAGCCGGAGGCAGATTTCAAGTTGGGTAGCGCGATTTACGGTCGCGGTATAATACAGATCTAGACGATGAACTCTGCTCCAAACTCTGCTTCCGCATTACCGCTCGCGTCTGGCCCGGAACGGGCCCTGGAATGGGCGCACCCGTTGGTACGGGACTGGTTTGTGCGCCGGTTCGGAACCGCCACAGAACCACAACTGGCAGGTTGGCCGCGAATTTTGGCCGGCGAGACGACGCTGATCTCCGCGCCTACCGGATCCGGCAAAACCTTGGCGGCGTTTTTGATTTGTATTGACCGACTGGTGCGCAAGGCGATCGCAGGAGATTTGACCGACGGCACGGAGGTTCTTTACGTTTCGCCGCTCAAGGCGCTGAGCAACGACATTCAGAAAAACCTGGAGACTCCTCTGGGCGAGATTTTTCAGCTGGCGGGCGAGCGCGGGATCTTGATGCCGGAGATCCGCACCTCGGTGCGGACCGGCGACACGCTGGCGCACGAACGCCGCGCGATGCTCGCGAGACCGCCGCACATTCTGGTGACCACGCCAGAATCGCTGTTCATTTTGCTGACGGCCGCCAAGAGCCGCGAAATCTTGCGGACGGTTGAGTCCGTAATTGTGGACGAAATTCATGCGATGGCCGACGACAAGCGCGGGGCTCACCTGGCTCTGTCACTCGAACGGCTAGACCATTTGACGGGCAAACGACTGACGCGAATCGGGCTTTCGGCCACGCAAAAACCGATTGAGCTGGTGGCGCATTTTTTGACGGGCAATGACCAGCCGGAGCCGGCAGTAGTGCAGATCGGCCACCGGCGCGAGATGGATTTGGCCATCGAAGTTCCCGGGGACGAACTGGGGCCAGTAGCTTCGAATGAGCTGTGGGGCGAGCTCTATGACCGCCTGGCTGAATTAACGAAGCAGCACCGTTCGACGCTGATTTTTGTGAATACCCGGCGGCTGGCGGAGCGTGTTGCGCATCACTTGGCTGAACGGCTAGGAAATGAGGCAGTGGCGGCGCATCACGGCAGTTTGGCGCGCAAGCTGCGGCTGAACGCCGAGAAGAAATTGAAATGCGGAGAGCTGCGCGCGCTGGTGGCGACGGCTTCTCTCGAGTTAGGCATCGACATCGGCGCGGTGGATTTGGTTTGTCAGATTGGCTCGCCACGTTCGATTTCGGTGGCGCTGCAGCGCATTGGCCGCGCGGGCCACTGGCGCGGGGCGATTCCGAAAGGGCGGATCTTTGCGACGACGCGCGACGAGTTGTTGGAGTGCGCAGCGCTGGTGCGCGCCATCCATCAAGGCGAACTGGACCGCATCGCAATTCCAGAGTCTCCCCTGGACATTCTCGCCCAGCAGGTCGTGGCGATGTGCGCCGCAGAAGATTGGAACGAAACGGAATTGTTCGAAACAGTGCGGCGCGCGAGCCCCTATGGCGGACTAACGCGATCCACGTTCGACGAAATTGTGGAAATGCTTTCGGAGGGAATTGCCAGCGCCCGCGGACGCTACGGCGCCTATTTGCATCGCGATCGCGTGAACGGCATTTTGCGTGCGCGCCGTGGCAGCCGGCTCGCAGCGATTACCAGCGGTGGCGCGATTCCTGAAAATGCGTTGTACACGGTGATTGCGCAGCCGGAAGGAACCGTGGTCGGTACGATTGATGAGGATTTCGCCGTAGAAAGTTTGGCCGGCGACATCATGTTGCTGGGAAATACTTCCTGGCGCATTCGGCGCGTGCAAGCAGGCAGCGTTTTGGTGGAAGACGCACAAGGCGCGGCGCCGACGATTCCCTTCTGGCGAGGCGAGGCTCCGGCGCGCACGGACGAACTTTCGGCACATGTAGGTGACTTGCGGGAAAAAATCAGCGGGCTCCTGGCAAACCTCGGTCCAGCCTCCGACGGTGAATTGCCGGCTGAGGCGGCCACTGCGGCGAACTGGCTGAAGTTCGAATGCGGCGTGGACGACGCTGGAGCGGAACAACTTGTCCAATACGTTTTGGAAGGCCGCGCGGTTTTGGGAGCAGTGCCTACACTAACCACGGTGATTGCGGAACGGTTTTTTGACGAAAGCGGCGGCATGCAGCTGGTTATTCATGCCCCGTTCGGGGGACGGATCAATAAGGCCTGGGGATTGGCGCTGCGGAAGAGATTTTGCCGGTCGTTTAACTTTGAGCTGCAGGCGGCAGCTACCGACAACGGCTTGAACATTTCGTTAAGCGAACAACACAGTTTTCCGCTGGCTGACGTTTTCCATTTTCTTCACTCGAACTCCGCGCGAGCAGTGCTGGCGCAGGCAGTGCTGGCGTCGCCATACTTCACAACGCGCTGGCGGTGGGATGCGGGACGCGCATTGGCGCTGCTTCGCTTCCGAGGCGGAAAGAAAGTGCCGCCCAATATCCAGCGCATGCGCGCTGACGATTTGCTGGCTGCAGTGTTTCCGGAGCAACAGGCTTGTCCGGAAAATTTGGCCGCCGGCGATATTGAGATTCCCGATCATCCCCTGATTCGCGAAGTGATGAAGGATGTTTTGACCGAGGCGTTGGATGTTGACGGACTGGAGCGCGTCTTGCGCGGAATCGCCGATGGGACTATCAAGTGCCTGGCGGTGGATACGCCGGTGGCGTCGCAGTTTTCGCATGAGATTCTGAATGCGAATCCCTACGCGTATTTGGATGATGCACCGCTGGAAGAACGGCGGGCTCGTGCGGTGCAAATGCGGCGGGTGCTGCCACAAGCAGTGCTGGAAGAAATCGGAAAGCTCGACCCGGCGGCAATTGAAGAGGTTTGCGAAGAGGCGTGGCCCGACGTGCGCGATGCCGAGGAACTGCATGACGCATTGCTCACGTTGATCGCGATACCGACACGCAGCGAGCACGCAAAGGTAACCAGCCGTCTGGCTTCGACCTTGGACAGTTCCCTGCGGTCCTGGTCTCCCTATTTTGAACAACTGGTCGCCGAACGCCGCGCAGGAATTGGGAGCGTGGGCGGTGTAAGGTACTGGGTTTCTGCAGAACGACTTGCAGCGTTCATGCAGATTTTCCCCGCGGCCCAGTTTGAGTCGGCCATGCCGAAGCTCGAGGCGCAGGATATCTCGAGCGAAGATGCTGTGCTGGCCAGCGTCACCGGATGGATTACGCACAGCGGACCCGTTTCAGCGAATCAGCTGGGCGACGCGCTCGGAGTCTCCGCTGCCGACGTTGAAAAATCACTGCTACGGCTCGAATCGCGCGGCGTGATTCTGCGTGGCAATTTTACCGCGGCCGTTGCGGCGACAGATGCGGCAGACTCAATCGAATGGTGCGAACGGCGTCTGCTGGCTCGTATCCATCGTTTGACGCTGGGACGGCTCCGCAAGGAAGTGCAGTCCGTCAGTCCAGCGCAATTTATGGCTTGGCTGCTTTCGTGGCAGCACGTGGCGCCAGGAACGCAATTGCTCGGCGAACGCGGAACGCTGGAAGCGATTCGCCAGATGCAGGGCTTTGAAGCGCCGGCCAGTGCGTGGGAGCGGCAGATTTTGCAGCGCCGAATCGCCGACTATGATGCGAAGGTTCTGGATCAACTTTGTCTTACTGGCGCGGCGGGGTGGGGGCGGCTCTCTCCGCATCCGGCGACACTTGAAACAATTTCCGATGGGAAACGCCGGGTGATTCCCACCAGTGTTGCGCCGATTACGTTTTTTGTGCGCGAGGATGCAGAGTGGATGATTCCGCGGCGCGAAGCTAGCGAGGCGACACCGGTTGGGTTGAGTACGAATGCGTCGGCGGTATTGCACTTCTTGCGGCAGCGTGGTGCTTCGTTTTTCGCGGACATCGCGCGCGGCACCGGGAAACTGAAAGCCGAAGTCGAAACTGCGCTGTGGGAACTGGTTGCCGCGGGATTGCTGACGGCGGATGGGTTCGACAATTTGCGAGCGCTGATTGATCCCAAGAGGCGCTCCGGCCAAGGCAGTGGAAAGTCGGCGCGCCCCCGGCACAGCGCCGGACGGTGG
>DATMZI010000022.1:0-7875 GCA_035607085.1 Candidatus Eiseniibacteriota bacterium
CGATTTGAAGCCCTCGAACATTCTGGTGCGGACCGACGGCGAAGCGAAACTCCTCGACTTCGGAATCGCCAAACTCCTGGAATGCGACGGCAAGAACGCGGAAGCGCCGCTTACAGTCGAAGGCGGCGGAGCGATGACTCCAGAGTATGCCGCTCCCGAGCAGCTGAAGGGCGAGGCCGTGACCGCAGCTACGGACGTCTACGCGGCAGGAGTCTTGCTGTATGTATTGCTGACGGGGCAACATCCCGCTGGTGCCGTCCCGCACACGCCCGCACGGCTGATCGAGGCCATCCTGGACACCGAGCCGCCTCGTCCTTCCGACATCGTGGCTCGCACGCGGCCAAATCAAGAGACTGCGGTCGCGAATGCCGGAAAACGCGCAACGACACCCGACAAGCTGGCCAAGTTGTTGCGCGGCGACCTTGACACAATGATTGGCAAGGCGCTGAAAAAGAATCCGCAGGAGCGCTACTCCTCCATTGAGGCACTGGCTGCCGACATGCAGCGATATTTGCGATATGAGCCCATCAGCGCTCGACCGGACGCCATCGCCTACCGTGCGGGCAAATTCGTGCGTCGACACTGGAGCAGCATGACTGCGGTGCTGCTGGTGGCGGCGGCTCTGGTTGGCACGGCGATCGTTACTTGGCTCTATCCTCGTCGGCTCGTGCCGTTGCCGCAGTTCAACCAGCGAAAGCTCACCGCAAACGCTCAGGATTCGCCGGTGCTGGATGCTGCGATTTCGCCAGATGGCAAATATTTAGGCTATGCCGATCAGCAAGGCATTCATTTGCAGCTTGTAGCGACGGGCGTAGCCCAAAGTGTGGCCTTGCCTCCTAGCGTCCAACCGGATACCGCCTCCTGGGCGTTTGGGAGTTGGTTCCCGGACTCTGTGCGATTCATCGCTTCTGTCAGTGCGCCCGGATCTCCTTCCACGGTGTGGTCGATTCCGGCAGCGGGCGGTGAGGCGCAGAAGATTGCGGAAGTGGAGGATATGTTGGGAGGAGGATCCGTTTCACCCGATGGTTCCAACATCGCCTATCAAAGGTTACGGAGCATCGGCGGAGCGCGGGAGATTTGGCTGATGGATTCGCACGGAGAATCCGCCCATAAGATATTGACTGCTGAGAGCCAGGCCACCATCACCGGCGTTGTCTGGTCGCCAGCGGGAAATCGGCTGGCTTATCGCTACAGGCGTCATAAAGCGGATCGCATAGAGATTATGGTGCAAAGTTGTGACCTCGGCGGCTCAGCTATAACGACCATCCTTCTCGACAACCATTTGATGGACAACCACCTGGGCGCATTCATCTGGACGCCCTCAGGTCGTTTCATTTATTCGCGAAATACGGAACTTGGCTCGGCCGAATCCGATAATTTGTGGGAATTGAAAGTTGACGCCAAGAACGGCACTCCGCAGAGCAAAGCGCGCCAGTTGACGGATTGGTCGGGATTTTCCGTGTACAGCTTCAGTATCACGGAGGATGGAAAGCAGTTGGCCTTTCTTAGAGGCAACGACCACTCTTCGGTCTTTGTCGGGGACCTCGGCGGCAATGACCGACCTCTGGTAAACACCCGCCGGCTGACGCTGGACGACAATTACAATATTCCTTCGGCCTGGATGCCGAACTCTCGCGAAGTCATTTTTTCATCGCAGCGAGCGACATATCGGTTGATCTACCGGCAGAGCCTGGATCCGGGCAGTAGCGCGGAACTCATTACGTCAGGTGGGAATGCAAATTTTTATCTGGCTCGCCTGAGCCCAGATGGAGCTTCGATACTTCTAGAGGGTGCTCCAGTCGGTGTGCGCCTGGGCCTCTACCGAGTCGAACTGGCCGGTGGCGTTCCACAGCGGCTATTTGATACCGGAGGATTCGTCCTGTTTTCGTGCTCTAACAAGGCCGCGAACCTTTGTGTATTTGGCAAGCCGTCTGCCAGCAAGGACGAGCTGGTAGTTTTCAGATTTGATCCCGTCGGCGGTCCAGGCGCAGAGCTCGCGCGAATTCCGCTTGAGGCAGGCACCAGCGCCGACATTGGATTTGATTACGCGTGGCAACTCTCGCCCGATGGCTCGCGAATCGGAATCGTCAAAAGACACGGGAATCAGATTCGGCTAGTGCCTCTTCGGGGAGGTGAGGCGACAACGATCACGGTAAAGGGTTTCCCCGACCTCCTCGATATGAATTGGGCGGTTGATTCTAAAAGTATGTTTGTGTCGACCGTGCAAGCAGGTGGCTCTATGTTGTTGCGGGTCGCCCCCAACGGGGATGCGCAGCCGATTTGGGAGCAACAGCAGTCGGCACTCACCTGGGGTATCCCCTCCCCCGACGGGCGTCATCTTGCGATCATCGGCGCAAGTTCGGAAGCGAATGTCTGGATGATCGGCAACTTCTGAACCAGTAGGGCCCCCTGAACCGCAAGGATCCCAACCTCCCCGGCTCGCTCTGCGATCGCTGGCCGAGTCAGCGACTCAAACGCAATGGTTTCAACTCCTTAACCTTCCTGCCTAGCTTGGTCTATCCACTGTCGTCTTTTCTCCTGCGTTTCCGATATCTCAAGTAGGGACCAATAATTCCCATCTTCGCCGGAAATGCCGCGAAGCGGACTTCGCGTACAGCCGAAAGACACAAAGGCCAGGAGGTAACCCGTGGAATTCAGGAAAGCGGTCATCTGCAGTAAATGTCGGCAGCCTATCTTCCCGCGAGAAGGTCTCGGCTTTGTGTACTTCAAGATTCCCGGCAAGGAGAGCTACTACTTCTTCCACTGCCGGTTGCAAGGCCAGGACTGCTGGGAAGCCTATTTAAGGGAAGGTAAATAGTTTGGTTCGCAAGGAAAGAGGAGGCAGATCCAATGGGCGCGATAGCAAAAAAACCGATTCCAGAATTGCTGCCAACTGCAGCGCGGCACGTCAATGATGCGGCGACGCCAGTACGGATCGTCGGTCTTGAAGAAGCCCGTTCTATCGCGCAATTCGTACCGGTCATGGTCTTACTGCCGGCGTCAGCGAATGGCCAAGCTGATTCGCTACGGCACACAGGAAACCATTCCCTCGCCGGAGCCTCCGCGGCGTCAGCGATTTTCGAACTGTTCGGAAAATCCGTCAAACCACACAGGTTCATGAGCTCCGATAGCGACTTGGTGTTCGGTGATGTGAAAGTGAACTTTTCATCTATGGAAGCGACGCGCAGAGGTCAGCCGGTGATGCTTACCGCCATGGAGTTCAAGACCTTGAAGTATTTGGCTCAAAATGCGCGACGCGTTATTTCGCGAGACGAATTCCTGAATGAAGTTTGGGGTTACGAAAATTATCCCTCCACTCGCACCGTCGACAATCACATCCTGCGATTGCGCCGGAAGCTTGAAAGAGATCCTTCTCGGCCGATTCATTTTCGAACCGTGCACAGCGCTGGCTACAAGTTTCTACCTGAATGCCCCGCTACCGGTCGGGAATCCGAATATGACTTGGCCTTACATAAATAAAGGGTGAATCGAAATGCAGAATACGCTTACAGAACAGGTGACCAATGAGCAGCAAGCGATAGCGCGCGCCCAGCGCGGGGATCACGCCGCCTTCGAATACATCTACAACGCGTATCGCAGGCGCGTTTACAGCGTGTGCTTGCGCATGATCCGAAACACCGCTGAAGCCGAAGATCTGACGCAGCAAACTTTCCTCCAGCTCTTTCGAAAAATCGCGACGTTCCGCAGCGAAGCGAACTTTTCAACTTGGCTGTATCGAGTCACGGTTAACGTCGTGTTGCTGCACATGCGCCACAGAAAACCGGCTGCCGCCATGGTCGAAGATCTGGAGCAGTACACCGCAAAAGATGAAGGGAAACCTCAGCACGGTCCGGGCGGAGCTTCGCTGTCGAGTCTTGTCGACCGGCTAAACCTGAGGCGCGCGATCTCCAGGCTGTCGCCTGGGTGCAAACGGCAGTTCTTGCTGTACCACGTCCTCGGATACAAACACAGCGAGATCGCCGAACTCTTAGGATGCTCGGTAGGCAGCTCCAAGTCGCAGCTTCACAAAGCCCGCAAACGGTTGCGCCGGCTGTTGCGGGGGGAATTTGGCAGAGCAGAGGCCAGCGTCGCCACCGCATAGGCGGGCAACCGGCCGGCCCCAAAATAAGATTGAAACGCTGACTGTGCGTAACGGCTGGCTCGACACCCGCTTGAGTGGTCGAACCAAAGGCGTTCGCGACCAACGGTAGAACCTTGCGATTTTTACATGCTCTAGGAGGAACTAGTTGCTGTGAAATTCAGACTTGCCGGTTATTTTGCAACAACCTTTCTATTCGGATTTCTGCTAGCGGCCGATAACCTGAGCGCGCAGACGTCAGCCTACCGGCAGACCAACCTCACCTCGAACCTTCCGGATGTCGCCAACAACGTTTTTCTCCAATTGGTCAATCCATGGGGAATCGCTTTCCTGCCTGGCCAACCGTTTTTTATCGCCGATAACACGGTTGGGCGTGCGTCGTCGCATGACGCTACGGGCCTGGGCGTAGTGCCCGGAGGTTTTACCCTGCCGAACGCCGATCAGACGGGATTCGACACTCCGACGGGAATTGTGGCTGACCCGAATTCCTCCTTTGGCAACTCCGGCCTGATCAAACCGTTTATTTTGGTCACCGACCAGGGGACGGTCTTTACCTGGGGCCCGGATGCTCGTGGTGACCTTCCACCGGCGGGGACACTAGTCATTAATCGCGCTTCAGCCGGAGCGGTATACAAAGGCGTGGCCATCCTGAATTCCGCGCTGACTGCGCCTGCGCTTGCTGTCACCGATTTCCACGGTGGATTCATCGACACTTTTCTCCCCGGCTTCTCTCCCGTGGCCCTTCCCGGCTCGTTTACGGATCCTAATCTGCCCTTGGGATTCGCCCCCTTCGGGATTCAAGTCATCGGACGACAAGTTTTTGTAACTTACGCAGTGCAGGACACCGCCAAGCGCGACCCGGTTTTCGCCACGGGAAACGGTATCGTTGATATTTTCGATATGGACGGCAATTTCGTGCGGCGTTTCGCTACCGGCGGAAGCCTGAACGCGCCGTGGGGAGTCGCGCAAGCCAGCGCAAGCTTTGCACCTTTCCGCAATGACATCCTCATCGGCAATATCGGTGACGGAACGATCAGCGCCTTTGATCCGGCGACCGGACATTTCCTCGGGAAGGTCAGCGACGGCGAGGGCAAAGAAGTAACCGAGATTGGTCTGCACGGGTTGGCTTTTCGAGCGGACGGGTTTGGAGACGCGAACACCCTCTACTTCACATCGCAGGTCAGCAGCAAGCGCGATGGTCTATTTGGCGCAATCACCTCTGGGCTCGTGAGCGCGACCAGGATTTCCGTTCCTACTACGCCAACCGAGGCGCCCGTCACGATCACGGTCGAGGTCTCCGCAGGGGCAGGCAACCCTGGTACACCTACTGGTTCCGTGGAAGTTCGGGACAGCGATGTGGTCCTGGCCAAGCCGGCGCTAAGCGACGGGGTTGCGACGTTTACAACCTCACTAACTGGTTTGGGAGCGCACACAATTGCTGCTAGATACCACGGAGACGCGACATTTTTGCCGAGCAGCTCCCAGACTGAAGCACAAGTCACTGGCCTGGCCACAACGGTGACGCTCGCGGCGCCAGCGAATGCCAGCCCAGGTGCCGCAATAACGTTGACCGCCTCGGTTACCTCGTCGGGGGGAATTCCCACAGGGAAAGTTGCTTTCGACGACGGCACCACGCACCTGGGAAGTTCCTTGCTGAATGCGGCTGGCGTTGCCGTTCTGCGGACCGACACCCTAGCTTCCGGAGTTCATTCACTGACCGCTTTGTATGTCGGAGACGATAAATTCTCAGCCAGTACATCTGCAGCCGTAAGCGTCGACATCACGAACCCTGATTTCTCCCTGGCCGCGTCTCCGACAACCGCGTCGGTCATCGCCGGCCAATCCGCTCAATTCGTTGTCACGGTCTCGCCGGTGGGAGGCTTCGCGAATAACGTCACGTTAACTTGCTCGCCCACCGCCGGGATTACCTGTGCTTTTAGCCCTGGGACCGTGGCCACTGCCCATGGAGCTGCCACCGCGAACTTGACCGTCGCTACCTCGAGCACGGTCGCCGCAGAGGGAGTTGCGTTTCCGGCTTTGATTCACTTCTGCGCTTTTCTTCTGGCGCTAGCCGGGATCGGCTTTGCGAATTCGCGTCGCGGGCAGGGCAGGAACATGCAAGTTCCGCTACTCGGTGCCGCGGCGGCCGCTGCTTTGGCGGTCTTTTCCTTGCTGGCGGTTGGCTGCGGCGGAGCCGCCGTCAACTCATCAAACCACCGTGCGGCTTCGATCGTGGTCACCGCGCAATCCGGCGCCATCTCTCATTCGATAACTGTCAATGTCACGGTGCAGTAACGCGGATATCCCGAACTGCATGTCGTCTTTTCTAGCCAGATTTCGATATCTCAAGTAGGAACCGTTTGGTTCGCCGAAACGCCGCACGGCGCCGTTCTTGCCGATTGCGCAGCGGCGAAACACTGGAACCATCGCCTTTGCAGGACATCGCAAACGCACAATCTGAAGGACGAATAAGGAGAAAGCAGTGAACAATATTTGCAGCAAGAAGTTCTGGAGCAGCCTGGCTGCTCACAGCATGATGGCGGTCTTGGCAGTTCTGGCAGTATGCGGCATTACCAACGCCCAGGAAAAGACAGACGAGATCAGTTTCAACCTGCTGCCCAACCCGGCGGTCGTGGACTGTCTTCGTGCCAACCCGTATGAGGAGCCGCGGGCGCACGCCACAGTGATTCGTGGCAAACAGAACGACACTTTGATCCTGGACTTGGATGGCATCAAGCCGGGTCTGGCTTTCGACCTGTTCACCGTGCAAAACAGCTTCTTTCAGGCCAGCGGGACGAAAGACCCCAAATTCACGGGAAGCTTTGGATTGGCCTGGTATCAGTCCGATATTAAGATTGGCAAAGCAACGGATGACGGCCACGTTCAGATCAAGACGATTCTCTTGGACGAGATCTTCGGATTTGACCCCGACGTGCGCTTGGCTCCGACGAACACCTTCCATGTCGGTTTCTGGTTTGACAATCCCCAGGACGCGGCGGCTCTGCCCACCTGCCACTTCGACCCGACCAAGCCCACGCCGTTCAACGGCGAGCACAAGGCCGGCCCCTTCGCCATGTTGAGCGTTCCTGATGCCAAGTCCGGATTGGGCCCTCTCTGCACGGACCCGAACAATTCCACAACGCCAGCCACCTGCACCCTTTGAAACTGCCGCCGCCATGGAGCCATGGAGAGCCGGGCGATCAGCGATCGCCCCGCTTTCCATAACAGGATTTCACCGGGACGGCCGCTGCCGGGTGACACCAGCGCAAATCGACGAGCTATTTCGCTCCTTGGTCCCGACCGTACATGCCGTACTTGCGTAGAGGGACTTCCTCAAATGGAAACGTCGAGCTGGCCGAAACCGGAGTCCGGCTCGACCATCGTGCGAACAAGCTTTAAATCGTTTTGACGAAGAAATCTTGGAGCTTCCCGGAGCTGCGAAGATATTTGGCTGGCAGCCGTTCAGCAATTGCAGGCACTCTTCCACCCTCTTTTCTCGTATTCTTTACCGCTTCCACAATCCGGAGCCAAGAAGCGAGAGAGCCTTTCCAGTTCGCATGCTTCGTTTAAGCAGCTTCTTTCAGATGCTTGCCGATGATCTGCATGACAAAACTTAGCAATATGCTACGTTCGTTGCAGGGACGAATAGAAAAATACGTCGAATTGGCATGGGTCTCCAATCGGCTGCGTGGGATTTGAGACGAAATACGATATTCTCGCCTGTGACCCGGACCGGCGCATAGCGTCTGTCCGGGTCCGCTTTTTGCTTGACAAAT
>DATMZI010000004.1:0-4138 GCA_035607085.1 Candidatus Eiseniibacteriota bacterium
CAACGAGGTGGTCCTCCGTTCCAGAGACGACATAAAGTCCGCTGACTCCAAGGCTACGGATTTTTATATCACGCGGCTGCCCCTGGCGGACTACCACCTGTTATCGAAATTCAAGGGCCTGCGGAGGGCAAGCCTCGGCCAAGGCGCCACCGACTCGAAGCTGGCCGCCCTGGCTGGCATCGGGTGCACCAATCTAATAGATCTTAACATGCTCGACGCGCCGGCAGTCACGGACGTCGGGATAAACGCTCTCACCAACATCTCGTCTCTGAGAATGATCGGTATGGAGGGCACCAGCATTACCGATGCCGCTTGTGTTGTAATGGCGACCCGAATGCGTTTGACCGGCGTCAATGTGGCCAATTGTGATGGTGTGACGAAGGCCGGAATGAGAGCGCTAATCGCATCGGAAACTGTAACGAATCTCAGCTTTTCGGCGGACAGCCTATCGCGGCAAGACGCCCTTGAATTGGTTCGATCGCTTAAGAATGGATCGTGGTGCGCCTTCGTGGATACGCAAGGCAAACTTGACTGGGCTGCGCTGAATAGCGAAGGGAAGCAACGGAATATCACGGTCGGGGTGACGCCCAAGGGCACAATGCAGACATGGGGTTTGCAAAAGCGTACCGCACCCCCGAAGTCCGCTGAATAGCCACAGTAATCTAAGGTTGAACTAAATCCGGCTACGCCGGATAGATGACCTACTTCTAAAGCTTGGAAAAGGCAGGTGTAATCCTTTCGACCAGAGAGGTTGCTCAAATTGAGCGACCCATCCCTCGCCAGGGATGTTTCATCCACTCTGGTCAGAAAGGATAATATGACACCTCTACGTAAACGCATGACCGAAGACTTGCAACTCAAAGGATATTCGGCTGCTACCCAGAAGGCCTACCTGGGGGCGGTCGAAAAGCTGGCCCGTCATTACGACCATAGCCCCGCCGAGATTAATGAGGTTCAACTGCGCAGCTATTTTCTCCATCTGTCGCAAGTCGAGCATTGTGCGCGTGGCACCCTGAAGATTGCTCAGGCCGGAATCAAGTTCTGTTTTGCGGTGACTCTGCAAAAGCACTGGCCGGTGCTGGGACTCATTCGGCCGGGCAAGGAGAAGAAGCTGCCGGTGGTTTTAAGTCGAGGGGAAGTGCGACAGGTGCTCGCTTGCGTTCGAGCCCCGGTCTATCAGGCTTGTTTGAAGACCATTTATGGGTGCGGGTTGCGTATTAGCGAGGGAGTGGCCGTGCAAGTAGCGCACATCGACGGCGAGCGCAAGCTCTTGCGTGTCTGTGGCAAAGGCAATAAGGAGCGCCAAGTGCCGCTCTCCGAACCGACCTTGGAATTGTTGCGTGGATTTTGGAGGGTGCATCGCTCCCGACCTTGGCTTTTTCCGGCTCGGCTGCAACCTCGCTCCGCCCCTCAGGAAGGGGCGATCGAGGCGAGTAATTTGCGATGCGCTTTTCATCGAGCCTTGGAAGAGAGCGGCGTGCAAAAGGCAGCCACCGTCCATTCTTTGCGTCATTCCTACGCGACCCATCTGTTGGAAGCGGGGGTGCAGTTGCGCTTGATTCAGGAGATTCTAGGCCATCGCAATCCCAGCACGACGGCGATTTACACTCATCTGACGGCCGAAGTCCGCACTCAATTGGTCGATCCGTTGCAAGCACTCACTGAGCACCTCTAAGCGGTCGCCGGCTCCAAGAGGTCCCTCGTGTTGGAAGTGGCGGACATTTTGCGCGCCGCCGGACCTGAGGTTTGCGCCCGCCTGGCTGCCTTGCCCAGTCAGAAGCGAGCCCTCCAAGCCATCCTCCAATGTCGCACGGCCGAGTTGGGAGGACAGGTCTGGGGCTGCGAGCAATGTGGCCCACTGCATTACAGCTATCACTCTTGCGGTAATCGGCACTGTCCCAAGTGTCATGGCCAGCAAACCGAGCAATGGCTGGAAGAGCAGCGCCCGCGTTTGCTGCCCTGTGCCTATTACCTGTTAACTTTTACGTTGCCAGCCCAACTGCGCGCACTGGCTCGTTCGCACCAGAAGCCCGTTTATGGATTGCTGCTCAAGGCGGCGGCGCAGAGCCTGCAGAAGCTTTGTGCCGACCCGCAGTGGCTGGGCGCACAGCCGAGCATGCTCGGAGTGCTGCACACTTGGACCCGCGCCCTGCTCTATCATCCCCATGCCCATTTTCTGGTCAGCGCCGGAGGTTTGTCGGCCGACGGTCAACACTGGCAAGCCGCCAAACATCCCAAGTTCCTGGTTCCCGTCCAGGCCTTGTCGGTGATCTTCCGAGGCAAGATCCGCGATGGCCTCAAAGCCCTTGGGCTGCTGGCGCGAGTCCCCGCTGCGGTCTGGCAACAAAAATGGGTCGTTCATGCCCAACACGCCGGCAGCGGGCAAAAAGTGCTGGACTACCTGGGGCGTTATGTCTTCCGCATCGCGATCACCCAGTCGCGCCTGGAATCTTTGGAAAATGGGCAGGTCACTTTTCGATACCGGGACAGTCGCACCCAACAAATCAAGCGCCTCCAATTGAGCGCAACGGAGTTTGTGCAGCGCTGGCTCCAGCATGTGCTGCCCAAAGGCTTCGCCAAGGTTCGCCATTATGGTCTGGACGGTTCGGCCTGCGCGGACCGCCGCACGGCCGCCCTGGCCCTGCTCCAAGCCAACCAAGGCTCCGCACCCCAATCCGCTGCCCCTGCGCCGCCGCTGCCCGCACCACCCCTTTGCCAGCCAGAGTGCCGTTTGCGGTGCCCGTACTGCGGTGGTGAGATCGTCTGCCTCTGGAATCTTTTGCCATCCCGAAAAATCCCTCCGTGAGTGCAGTCACCTTCTTATCTGCGGCGATGGCCCGCTGGCAAAGCGCCCGGTTCAATTTGGTCTTGGACGCTGCACCTACAGCCTCTGCCCTCGCTGGCTCCCCAAGTCCACCCAAGGCCTCGGCTATCCGCCAGCCAACCTTCGCTGCCCCACTCACCCCGTCCGATCTCGATGGTCAACGAACACGGCGCCGACCCACATCACCGCTCCAGTCTCGATCAAATTGCAGATAGCCAATCGTGGGTCGGATTTAGTTCAACGCGGTTTTTGTTGCGGCTCGATTCCGTCAAACCACTGCTGGGCGTGATGGGCTCGCGCAACAAAAACCTTAATTCGTTACTGAGTGATATTGAGCGATACCGGATGACCTGCCAATGAACCCGCCCGACGCAGCCTTTTACCCGGTTGAGCCCGGAGGGACCCGAATTGCAGGATTGAAATTGGGAAATTCCTGCCCATTCGTGAAATTTCGTGTTGCCTCCATCCAATTCCAGCCTGATCGGCGTTTCGATTCTCATTTTTTCCGCTCGATCGTAGCAGAGGGGGTAGGACAAAGGCCGTCCAACCCTAAAAATAGTTGAAAATATTTTGTGGGGCCAAAATGGGTGCCTCTCCTCTGCTCTCTTTGGTCTTCTATCTGCCATCTCCAGAGACTTTCTTTCCGCCCGGCTCGGCTGCAAAGCCGCGTAGGGCTTTAGTGTTAGCGCCGGATCTGGCCCGGCTCGGGGCCGAGATGGGGCGCTGGCCGCTGGCGGCAGGTCTTACTCAATCCGCCGCTTGGGCGGTCCGTAATTGAGAGAGCAATTTGTATTCCGGCCTAAACACTTGCGCAGCCCCTAACCGCCTCGCGGATCAGAGCTGCACCCGATGGGCCGTAGGGATGAAGAATTGCGACGGAAAGAGGGAATGGTATTGAGGAAGCGAGCCGTTTTAAAGTGCATGATTGTCCCAATTCTATTCTACTGTCCCAATCCGGACCACTAATGGCGGTGTGCGCGCAATAATCCAGCACTGGGATTGGCGGGGAGAACAGCGCGCTCTTGGTGGGAAATTTTCAGCGTTTGCCGGAGGATTCTTTACAGAAGGACGCTAAGGCAGCGAAGCATGAAAGGGGGAACTCGCACAAGTGGTATCTCCGAATCCCGCATGGTGGGGGCTTGGCTGGCCTCTTCGCGCTCTTCGCGACCTTCTGTAGAAATTTTCAGGGTTTTGCTGGAGGGTTTTTTACAGAAGCACGCTAAGGAAGCGAAGGATTGGCAGATCGAATAGGACCACAAAGCCATGGGGACCATGTCATTCACCCTTCCCTAACCTCGATATGGAACATAATTC
>DATMZI010000025.1:0-19360 GCA_035607085.1 Candidatus Eiseniibacteriota bacterium
AGTGCCTGTGAAGCATACCGAGAACTGATCGAACAGGGCCTGGCCCTGGGACGCAATAGCAAGGCGATCTGGCAAGACCTGGTCTCGGAGCACGGCTTTGCCGGAAGCTATCAGACGGTGAAGCGCTTCGTTCAGAAGTTACGCGGACCACAACGTCCGAAACCAGCAGGCATCATCCTCACGGCTCCGGGAGAAGAAGCGCAAGTCGACTATGGCAGTGGTCCGATGGTACGCGATGCGCAGAGCGGCAAGTATCGCCGGACGCGGCTGTTCGTTCTAACGCTTGGCTACAGCCGGAAGTCCGTACGCTTGCTGGCTTGGCGATCGAGTACACGCATCTGGGCCGAGCTGCATGAGAAAGCGTTTCGGCGGCTTGGTGGTTGTCCGAGAGTCATCGTTCTCGACAACTTGAAAGAAGGCGTGGCCGTTCCCGACATCTACGACCCCACCGTCAACCCACTTTTTCGAGACGTCCTCACACACTACGGAGCGGTGGCACTGCCTTGCCGAATCCAAGATCCCGATCGCAAAGGGAAAGTGGAGTCAGGCGTCGGCCACACCAAAAGGACACCGCTCAAAGGGATACGCTTCGAGAGCTTGGAAGAGGCGCAAGGGTATCTCGACCGTTGGGAACAGACCTGGGCCGACCGGCGCATTCATGGCACAACGAAACGTCAAGTTGCAGTCATGTTCGCGGAAGAAAAACCGCACTTGCTACCGCTGCCGCTCGAACCCTTCCGTTACTACCCATACGGAGAACGGGTGGGGCATCTGGACGGTTGTGTGGAAGTCGAGGCTGCCTATTACAGCTTGCCGCCAGGATGGATCGGGCGTTCCGTGAAGGTGCAATGGGACGCGCTGTACGTGCGCATCCTGCATCCCAACACCAACCAACTTCTTCGCGAACATCTGCGTCAGAAGCGCGGCGGATACCGCATCGAAGAAGCAGATCACCCCAAGAAAATGCCGCTGAGCACAGCGCAGCTCTTACGACGCGCTGCACATGCAGGCACCCAGACCGGCAAGTTCTGCCAGCTGCTGTACGACCGGCAAGGAGAGACCGGCATCCGTCGCATCCTGGGCGTGCTTTCCCTGATGAAGAATTATGGAACGGCGACTGTCGAAGATGCCTGCGCTGCTGCTCTCGACATCGGCGTATACGAGTACCGCTTCGTACGCCGTTATCTGGAGCGCCGGCCCCAACCACAGATGTTCTTGCGACAGATCGATCCTCTGATCCGGGAACTTAACGTGTATCGCGATTTCATCAATCTCAAAATCAAGGAGCAACCAGAATGAATCTAATCGAGTTGAATCGTGCCTTGCGACAACTGCGCCTGGGAGCAATCGCTGCGGTGCTGGAAACCCGCCTGCAGCAAGCGCAAGTGGAACCGATGGCACCCATCGACTTCCTCTCCTGTCTAGTGTCGGATGAACTGACGCGGCGAGGTGACCGACTGCTCGAACGGCGTAGGAAGCAGGCCCAGTTTCGTGATCCGCAGAGGACCCTCGACAACTTCGATTTCAATTTCAACAAGAAGATGAATCGCAGCCTGGTCTTCGATCTAGCCACGGCCGCATTCGTTGGCCGTCGTGAAGACGCACTCTTCCTGGGTCCACCCGGCACCGGGAAAAGTCATCTGGCGCAAGCGATCGGACAGGCGGTCATTGGTCAAGGCTATCGGGTGATCTACCGCGAAGCACACATCCTGCTCGAGGAAATCGCCGAAGCAGCCCTCGACGGAAAACGCAAAGAGCACATGGAACTGCTGGCTACTGTACCTTTGCTCATCATTGATGACTTGGGAATGCGCAAGTTAGGACCCACAGCGGGAGAAGAGTTCCTGGAGATCGTCATGCGCCGTTATGAACGCGCCAGCACGCTCTTAACTTCCAACCGCCCTGTGGAAGACTGGGGCAAACTGCTCGGTGATAGCGCTGCCGTCACCGCCATGCTGGACCGTCTACTCCACCACGGACACATCCTGAAATGCGGGCCGCGGAGCTGGAGAACCAAAACAGACTTGCCTGATCAGGAGAAAGCGGGATAAATAAGGATCAGGTCCTGGGCCATCCCATATGGCCGGTTTTGAAGTGACCCCGCATGGCCGGTTTTGCCCCGACCCTTGAGGGCGGTTGCATTTTCCAGAAAGTGATCACGATCGTCAAGCTTGTTGTTGTTTGAAGCTGTGCGAAAAGTGGAAATCCCGCGTCTGTTGCGGGATTTCCAAACGCAGTGGGAACCCCGGTTTCCAGGAGCTTACATGGAGCGGCTTTTCCACAGCTTTTCGCCCGCCGATCGGAGTTCATTTTTCGCCCTTCTCTCGCGTTGCTTGCGCATCGATTCGCCGCGCATTCGATACGCTGGGCGTTGTGCACCAACCGCTCGAGGTATTCGATGAGCGCCCTTTTGTCGTCGCTGAGTCCGGGTCCTTCCTGGAAGGAGCTCGTGCCGAAATAGTGGCCGCGATTCACAATCAAATCAGGGCACTTGGCTGAGCTCAAGAAGTGAATCGCCGACTGGGGCATGCTCAGGACCCGCGGGTGTCAGAGCCAGGGGGATCTTCTCGTCCGTATATCGTCAGCTAGACTTGTCCGAAGGCTAGTCGCGGCGTTTAGTATTGCGTTGCACGCTTCTTTGTCTTCAATTCTTGCGTCAGGTGTTGCCTCAAGCCGTTCATTGTCAATCACGCGCAGCATTTGCTCTTTTAAGTGAAAATAGGGTTTTCTGCTGTGTTTTGACAGATAGATTCCACCCTCATTGAAATACCACTCATGCATGTCTGTGACTGCTTTCCTAACTATGTTGTACGTGAGGGAGAAATGCGGAACAAATCGTCCCAAAGGCTTGGTGATCGGCCAGAGTTCCTTATAGAGCTCCAACCTCTTGTTATGCAGGGTCTTATCGTACTCGACTCTCATGTCCAGCCGGATCTTGGAGCGCGTGCTGAAATATGTCAGAACCGAAGAAATTATTCCGCTAGCGAATCCGGTAATCAGAGACGAGACAGAAATGCTGTCCATTTAGCACCTCGTCTGCACAATCGTCGAAATAGTATACTTCCGACCTGCCGGGGCCATGCATTTGACGCGTTCGACATTTCAGTATCACCAGTGAACGGGTACCGGCCTCTCTTCTACTCGGAGCGAAACCTCGTTGAGAGGTTCCCATACGGCATCGTTCTACGATGATCTTGCGAAAGACGAGGGCGATCGGACCAAGTTCAGCAGCTGACCATCCTGTGATCTCTTTTGCTACCTCGGGACAAGGGAGTTCGGTATCTTTTTTCTTTGGCGTGACATGTCCGCCTTCCGCTTCTTGACATTCATAAGATATATCTGAATAATTATTCGACTATGTCTGAATTCTCAAGCGACTACGCACCGTGTCGGGACCTCCTCCTGAAACGCCTCCGAGAGCCCGCACCAGGCCGAATCCAGCTTCTCACAGGGCCTCGGCAGGTTGGCAAGACCACGCTGCTCCTTGAAATCGCCGCCCAGTTTGGCGAGGCCGCAGTCTACGCTGCTGGCGATGAACCAGACGCGGCGCTTCCCGGATTTTGGGAGCGTCGTCGATCCGACGCCGAAGCCCGCGCTCGCCGCGCGACAGCGATTCTCCTGCTGGATGAGATTCATTACTTGGATGATTGGGCAAAGCAACTCAAAGGGTATTGGGACCACCTGCGTCGACAGGCTATTCCAGTCCACATCGTCGCAACGGGCTCATCCGCACTGCGGGTAACGACAGGATCGCGCGAGAGTCTGGCTGGGCGCTTCGAACGGTTAACCCTCAGCCACTGGTCGGCTTCTTCGCTTGCGAACGCTTTTCGAATTCCCGCAGATGAGGCGGCTTCGCTTATCGTCCAGCTCGGATCCTATCCTGGTGCGATGGCGCTGCGGAATGATCTTGGACGATGGGCTGCCTATGTCAAAGACGCCATCATAGAACCTGCTATCGGCCGCGATGTTCTGGCGTTAGGCACAGTTCGACGGCCCGGGCTGCTGAGACAGGTGTTTGCAGCGGCAACCGGATGCCCCGCACGGATTGTTTCACTGCAAAAACTACAAGGGCAACTTCGCGACAAGGGTGCCATTGAAACAGTGGCCCACTATCTGGCGCTGCTTCAAGACGCCTATTTGGTAGCGCCTCTGGAAAGATTTTCGCAGCTAACACATCGTCGCCGGGCTGCTCCACCTAAGCTCGTATCACTGAACAACGCGCTCTTATCCTCAATGCACCCGGACGGACCTCCAGATCCAGAGCGTGAGCCTGCGAGGTTCGGTTTGTGGCTGGAGAATGCATGCCTTGCGTTCGCTATTAACCAAGGGCAGCGGGTGACCTACTGGCGCGAAGAGCCCCTGGAAGTTGACGCAGTGTTCGAGGGAAGTTGGGGAGCCTGGGCCATCGAAATAAAGACGGGCAGCTTTGATCTATACGATCTCAGAGGACTTCTGGAGT
This sequence comes from Candidatus Eiseniibacteriota bacterium, assembly GCA_035607085.1. Taxonomy (GTDB): domain Bacteria; phylum Acidobacteriota; class Terriglobia; order Acidiferrales; family UBA7541; genus Acidiferrum. The sequence goes on from DATMZI010000025.1 coordinate 4,460, forward strand.
TCTGCAGGCGGAATACGAAGTTTCGCCCCCTGATCATCACCGCGCCTGGGGACGAGGCCATAGCCCGCCGTCACGGGCTGCAAGCCATCAGCTGGAAGCAATTCTTGGTCGACGGTCCGCCTCAACCCTAAGAAACATCCGCGTTACTCAACCGCCCATCTCACGGGCTCGTGGCTACAGTCAGGTCACATGGGCTGAACCACGCGCCAGAAGTATTTAGAAACATGTGTTCCTAGAAAGAAGGTAAGGGCCAAACGTCATTTTTTCGCGTTGTAGGCAGCCGGAGAACTCTAAGGCAATCAGCAGAGCCTGACCCACGTCACAAATCCCGCGCCACTGGCGGCCAAAGCATTACGCCATACTGGGCTCAATTCCCTAAATCAATGCGGTCTGGTCAAATTGCCGAGAAATCCGGTAATCACCCTCGCGAGACGTTCGGCAGTAATGGACTCGGGTAGAGGGATTTCAAGAGTCGGACGTCGGGTTTGCGCATCCGTCCGCAACAACGTGGAGAGGCCATGTTCGATCCGTCCAAAACCGTCCGCGCCACTCGCAGCTGAGAGCGACTCCAATAGGGTCAGACCCGCTTCTACAAACTTAGAAACAGCTTGTCTGGCGTCCGGCACAAGCAAGCTGGACCGTGCTTCGCCATCTTGGGTTGGACCCTGCGCAACGCGCATCGTCCCATCCGCAGGAAGCTCAAGCCCTGTCCCTGTCGGAATTCCACGGGCGTCGGCGTTTTTCGTCGCGGCTTTGGCATTCCGTTTCGCTCCCATTACAGCCACTGGTTGGGGCGCCTCCGGAGTGAGTACGGGCTTCGCCCTACCAGGCTGATCGCTGAAGACGTCTTTGATCACATGCATCATGGTCTTGCGGCCGAGCTTTTCAAAGCTGATTTCGTCCTTCGCCTCATCGAATAATCCCGTGAACAACGCCTTTTTCAGCCTAAGAGTTTCCCAAACGCGTTCCTCGATGCTGTTCTCGGTCAACAGATGGATCACTTGTACGGGCTGCGTCTGGCCGAAGCGATGAACACGGCCGACACGTTGCTCTAATCGGGCAGGGTTCCAGGGGGGCTCAAAGTTCACGACTGCCGAGGCCGCCTGCAAGTTCAACCCGACTCCGCCGGCATCGGTCGAAAGAAAAACCTTGCAGTCGGGATCCTTTCCGAACAGGGCGATCAGCTCGCCACGCTTCCGCGCAGGCACATCGCCGTGCAAGGACACCCAACCAATTTTCAGCTTCGTCAGTTCCTGAGCAGCCAGGCGCGTCATTCGCTCGTACTCGCTGAAGACGACCACCTTGCGCTTTTCTTCCACCGCTAGCTCGTGAACAATCTCGCGGAACTCCTCAAGTTTGGGAGAGAAATTCGTCGCCTTGTCAAACAAGAAGGTAGAGTTGCAAAGCATGCGCATGTTCTGGATACAGCAGGTGATGCGACGCAGGTCGATCTCGGAGAGCCAGCCCTGTCTCTGCCATTTGTGCATCAGCCTCGCGAGAATGTCACTCTGTTCCCAATAGGGACCTGCCTGTTCGGGCGTCATCCGGACGCGAAAGATTTGATCCGTCCGCTTGGGCAGTTCGGGAAGAACCTCTTTCCGAGTCCTGCGGAGCAGGATCGGCCCGAGTTGTTTGTGAATTTGTTCCAGGCCTCGATAACCGAGTAATTTCCCTTCTTCGTTCTCCACGCGGTGTTCCTTGAGAAAACGGAAAGCCGGCCCCAAACGGCGACCGTCCACGAACTCGACGACCGAAAAGAGCTCTTCGAGCTTGTTTTCGAGAGGCGTACCCGTCAATACAAAGGCATAACGACTCTTCATCTGTTTGATGATGCGGGCAGTGGCTGTCGCCCAATTGCGAATGCGCTGGGCTTCATCGAGGATGATCAAATCTGGACGTATGTTGCGCATGTCCTCGATGTCCTTCAGGACAAGCTCGTAACTTGTGAGATTGAAGAAAGTCGGGCTGGCGTAGAGTTTTTTGCGATGCGGCATCAGTCCGTCGATGACTTGTGCGGGAAGATTACAGAACTTCTCGATTTCTGTCTTCCATTGGTACTTTACCGAGGCGGGAGCAACCACGAGAACCCTCTCAATGCCTCGACGGCGCCGCAGAAGTTCAGCACCAGCAATGGCCTGGATTGTCTTGCCAAGACCCATATCGTCGGCGAGGATTACCCGCCCGCGACAGGCAGCGAAGAGCGCTCCGCGAATTTGGTAAGGGAAAAGCGGCACTTTCAGGAGGCCTTCGAGCGGGCGTTTGCCTTTCTTTAACTGTGCAAGGTAGCGGCGCTCGTCTTCAAGACCCGAGGTGAGTTCGTTTTCACGGTCAACGAAATCCAGCACATCGCTGTAAACAACGGCCGTCTCGTCCACGGTCCGCAGCTTCTCGATAACTTGCTCGAATCGCCGAAGATTGTCCTTTCGAAGAAACGCATTGGAATCGAAGTACTCGGAGACAATCTTCCGGAGATCCGCGGATGGCTCAGATGGAAGGCGGAGTCGCACGTTTACGTTGTCTCCATAATGGAGAGATAGCGAGGCTCGTGTTCGCTGATACCGATGGCTATCAAAGGATCGACCAAAGCGGCGACGGAGACGAAGCAGCAGGGCTTCGATGTGTTTACAAGTGCCAAGGGTGTTCACCGCAAAATCGGCGCACGAGCAGAAGTTTTCAAACACGCTGGGACCGCGCATTGCCACCCGATACTTCCTGCCACTCGCCGACTTCACCACGTAGTCGCCATAGCCCTGTCCGGCCGGCTCTGCAAGAATGTCCTGAATCGCTTTCCGGGCGCGCTGTTGTCGGGCGGAGATCTGTTCCTCGACGATCATCTTTGGTTCCTCCAGGACGTAGCGAATCGCCAAGATAGCAGGAAATACGGAAGCGACTGAATGGGCGCCTGTGGAAAAAGACGCTCGTGCATTATGTTGTCCCCCGAAATTCATCGACTTTCAGCAGTGGCATGCTGAGAGTTCTGATTCGGAAACGGAAATTGGATCTACGACGAAGACGGGAGCGAAGCACAGAAACGAGATGAAAACACGCGACACAGAAAATTGGGCGCCATGCATCAATTCAATTGTAGCCAAACTTCGAAATGGAGCTACGCTCCGTATAAGTATGTGTTTTGAATGATTATGGAGCGGGCGATGGGAATCGAACCCATCTCCGACCGATGGGTATACCGACAGTTTCGTTGAAAGTGTCCGCTGAATGTTGGGCACATGTTGGGCGCAAATTGGGCGCAAAACTTTGGAGTGCACCCCTGCAGTGAGACAGATTTCTTGGGCGCACTTGCAGTAGTTTGAATTTTCTTTCGGTCTCCCCGGATACGGGGAATCTTGGGACGGGGGCGATGTCGCCCCCGTCCCAAGAAATTTTTACGCTGGCCACCATCAACTCCTGAAGAACACCAGGGTTGCGCTCGTAGCGGTTTCAATCACTGTCGGGACTCCCTGCTGTCCTTCGAATTCTTCCGGAGAACGGTAGCCCAACGCCGAATGCAACCGCAACCGATTGTAGTATTGCTCGATGAACTCTTGGATGTTCACTCGCATATGCCCTAGGTCGGCGTACCGGTTCGCGTAGATTTCTTCCCGCTTTAGCGTCTTGACGAAGCTTTCGTAGTTGGCATTCTCATAGGGATTCCTGTTTCAGTATTTGGCTCTTACTGTGCGCAAGCGACCTCATATCGGCCATTAGTGTTTCAGCATGGTCTGAGCGTATCGGATCGGCACTCCAAAATTGGAACCGCCAAAATCTTTCACAACAGCGAATGTCACACCGATCACGCGTCCTTCGCGGTTAATTAACGGTCCTCCGGAACCGCCCGAGGTCGTTTGAGCATCGTAGACGATCCTGTCGGTCAGAACGTCGCCGATGTGTCCCTGCGTGACAAGAGGGCGAATGAGCTTACGTCTTGCCAGTTCTTCGATTACTTCTCTTGGATCGCCGTGGCTCATCCTGACGATATCTTCCCCGACTTCTTGGCTGGTTCTCGCCAGAATCGCGCTAAGTCCGGTTGCATATCCAAGTGAGAGCATTGTCTGTCCGCTTACCGCGGCCTCTTTTCGGCTGTCGAGCTTAAGGATCGGCCGTTTCAGTTCGGAAAGGTTGCCCTGCAGCAATGCCAAATCCGCCTCCTCCGAAATTTCTAGAGCTTCCACCGGTATCCCGCGGGCCAGCTCCGGGAAATAGGCGGTCATCGAACCGATTACGGATTGCAGGCCCTGCTTCGTGACATCAGCCAGTTCGTCGTTGTTCCACCACGGCTGCGCCACATGGTGGTTGGTCAAAATCTTTCCGTCATCCACAATGAATCCCGTTCCAAAGAAGTCGGCTCGAACTTCTGGTGCTCGGCCCTCGAGCGTATACACGATCTTTCCGTCGCTGTCCTTCAAGGGTTCGCCGTTGTGATTGATCGCACCGTACCGCAAAGACCGTCGAGAAGTTCTGTCGACGAATGCCACCGAGACATGTAGCAAACACACACTTGGCGCGTAGGAGCGGATCACGCCCTCGGCAGCCGCGGACTCCGCTTCTATTCTGTGCAGCCTGCCTGTCGTTTCATTCAGTTGCTGGCGCAGGCCTGAAACCTCACTGTTCTGCGCCCTCAAAAGCTTCTGCCTCAATTCGTCTGTCTGGTTCTGCAATTCCAGTGCTGTGTCCGTTTGTATCAGTTTCTGTCTCACAGAACGGGCTTCCAACAGAAGCTGTTCTTGTGTCCTCACTCCCTGCTCGAGTTGTGCAATCATAGAATAGGCACGCCGCGTTTCCTTATCCGCACGTCGCGAATAGAGAAGAAAGATTCCCGCAACCATGAGTGCCAGTGCGAACAGTACCGATACACCGACCTTAAGCGTACGGCCCAAAGAGAAAGCGTCCCGTGTCATCTTTTCCGTCACCGCTAGGGCCTGGAATGCGGTTTGAGCAACTTCTCTTCCTTCGTCCGCAATTCGCATTTTCCTTTCGAGCGCGTCCAGTTCGCACTTCGTGCGCAATTGCGCTCGCACGCGTGCCAATAGTTCTGCGGAATCCCAGGGAGCTGAAAGAACATCATCGACGCCCATATCGAGTGCACGCGCACGATCCACAACGGTTCCGTGCAGGAGCAGAATCAAACGAATGCCTGAGAATACTTTCAACGCCTCAATATCTGAGAACTTGACGGACCACTGAGAATCAGCTTGATCCGAGGCCAAAAGGCATACGTCGATGCCGCCTCGACGGGCAAGCCCGAGACTCTCATCGATGGAGAGCGCCACCGAAACATCGTAGCCGGCCGAAGCCAGCAAGGTCTTAAGCTGCTCGCACAGACTGACCTCAGGGTCGGCGATTAGAATGTGATTGCTCTTGGAGGACAACTGGGGGGCATCCTTTTCGTGACATGGAGAGCACGCTTAGAAAGCACGCCCTCGGCAGAAACTCGAACTTTCTGGCGCTTGGCCTCAGCCTATCTCAATTTTGAGATCGCAATCTGTGCACATTTTACCAATCATTGCATATTTCGACGGGCGTCGGGTGGCGGCAACAGATCGGACACAAGGCATGAGTGCGCCACGCTGGTGAAATTCGGGTGGAACAAGCCGCGAAACAGTTCCAGTTGGCGCCAAATGGAACGGCGGTTCCAAGTGAAACGTCTGTAAGCTTTTGATTTTGTTGGAGCGGGCGATGGGTATCGAACCCACGTCCGAAGCTTGGGAGCCATCAGACATGCGGCGATGAGAAGTTTTGGTGCAACTTCGGTGCAGTTAAAGAGGGGAAAGAACCGAGCATTTTCCCGTAAGCGACGCCAGGGAAACGGTTTAGAGTTTTTGCTCAGTTGGTTCGTAGCCAGACGCTCTATCCAACTGAGCTACGGGCGCGTCGTTGTAAGTGAAGAACTTACCGCATTTCCGGCTTTCTTGTTTTGCACACGCTTTGAATCGCAAGACTAATGTTTTAGTTCGGACGGCCGGAAACATTTCCATTATCGAACAGCATGTCGATTTTGTCCATAGCGCGGAGCGCGGCCGCATCGATGGACTTCACATAATGCGCGGTAGTTGTTTGCACGTTCGCGTGGCGTAGGACGGACTTCGCCGCAACCGCAGAATCCACGTCCGCAAGGGCTGTGCCGATACCGCGGCGCAGGGCGTAGAAGCCGCGTCATTCTGGCAGGCGCTGAATTCGTGACCGTTCGGGTGCGCCGACTCCGGCTCGTTACAAGCTGCACAGAGCTTGAGCTGCGGCACGATCACTCGCGCCGCTAAATTGTGCAGGTCAATTGGGCGCCTCCCGACCAATAAATTTGGAAAGACGTACGTCCCCGAACTCGAAGTCGTTGTTGTCGCTGAAACTCCGGTGGCTTGGTTCTCTGCCATTACCTTCGCATCTTCGATACTGGCCTGGCTTTTGTCTGTGATGATAACGCGAAGCGTTTCGTCCAGTCGCTGCGCCCGGGCCGCACTGCCGAAAGATATACAAAGTACCCCTGCTAGCGCCATGAAGATCAGTCTGCGCATTGCCTTCTCTCCGTCAGAGCTATAGAATTGTTTTGCTTACATCCCACGCAGCTTTTCCACCACTCGCTGCAGCGATAAGCGTGCGAGATGCACGCAGCACTCCACGCTAAAAATTCAGTTTGCGATTGTTTTTCAATGACTTGCCAAATGATATTTCTAAGCGGCTATGAGTTCACGGAGGGGAGCCAATGCGCTTCATCCCAAGATGTCGGCTCTTTGAATCAAACAATTGTCGTATCGTCACAATCCATCGTTAACTGACAACTGACAAAGAAACTCATCATCAAATTCCAGATTCTGGATACTTTTGCGCTCACCGAGGATTCGAGCCCACGCTTAGCAATCGGAAAAGGCTTTTACGGAGAGTGCGACGCTCCACGAGTGTGTTGAATAACCTTCAGCCCGAATACAGTTGGCCACTGCTTTCCGGTGACGAAGAGAGGATCATGGCGGGGGTCGTACGCTATTCCATTTAAACTTAAAACCGATTCGGCATCGATCCTCTGATTGGAAGGCAGCAAGCCTGTGGCCGTTCGGCTCGCTCTGGACGGTTTGGACACAGTTGGCAGAGCATTGGGATAAATTGGGATAAAGGCACTACGGCTGCGGTGGAGACCGAGGATGTACAGCCGGACTCCAGCATGCCCGCTGTCCAGCAACGGCACGCGGGTGTCACATGGTCCCGATGAGATTCACGAATACGCCTTTGTGGTTGTACTTCAGATCGGTCAGGTCGTCGGAGAAGTTGGTGAAGTTGTAGCCAACGCCGGCCTTCAGGTTCTTACTAATATGACGATAGATCGCGACCAGCGCGCCGCGCCGTTCTTGATTTAGATCCGGTAGGTAAAGCGTTCGCACCTCCGCCAAGCCATCCCATTCCTTGAGGAACCGCCAGTCCACGCGCGCCACCGCGAGCTGCGCGGGGTTGTCGAAGAAATTCGGATTCACGCGATCCAGACTTTCCTGTCCAATGCGGTAGGCGTACTTACTTCCGACGGACCAATTCGCGGTAAGGTCGTAGTTCACATCGAGCGCCGCGATGTGGCTCTTTTGAAGGAACTCGGCCGCGGTGTTCTGCAATCCCACTTGACCCATGGTCGGGACGTTATAGAAGTAAGTGTACTTGGCAATGGCGTTCAGGCGGTCGTTGCGCACCGGACGGTACGCGTAGCCGACCACGGCCTCGGTGTAGCCGCCGGCATAGAAGTCGCCGAGCGAGCTATCACTGACCGAGTGGTCCAGCTTGCCGAGTAAGCGCCAGTCGGGCGTCAGTTGCAACTTGAAATTGTTGCGGAACAGCCATGTAGTCATTTCGTTATGGGTCTGGTCCAGTTGTTCCGCGTTATCCCGGCGAAACTCGATTGCGCTTGAGAATTGCAACTTAGCCAGGCCGTAGCCCATGCGGAATCCTGCCGCCTTGCGATCGGTCTCGGCACCGGTCTGCGAGTCGCGCAGTTTGCCGACCTCCGCGCTGCCGCCGAAATTCCAATGCTCTTTCGCCGTGAGGTTGATTCCGGTGGTGTGAGTGAGGCCGCTCAGAGACCCGCCATTCTGGTAACGCTCCTCGACGTAAACGCTGGAAGTGTCGGAGAGCCGCGTCTTCACGCCCGAGACCAGGTTGCCCTGGCTGCCGCGAAGCAGCAGGCCGTTGTCTGTCCGTTCGTTTTCCAGCGAATAGTTCAGGTAATAACTAGTCTGCTGGGAATAGAGAAAGCTGGTGCCGACCTTTCCGCCGGGTCCGAGGTGTCCGTCGGAGGCCTCCCCGTCGATCCGGAAACGTTTCGTCAGGCGATAGGAGCCGCCCATCCCGATGCGATCATTGTTTTCACGGCCACCGCTTGCCGCGACCGTGTGCTGGCCGAAGCCATAGGCGCTCCAGGAGGCGCTGGAATCGAACTTCACCTGCGCGACGGCGTCCGTGCGCTCGCCCTGTATCTGCGTCAGGGGAACAACCGGCGAATGGTCTTCACGCAGGTCGTTGCGCACACCGGTGCTGACGGTCCATTTTTCGGCTAGCTTGTAGGCCACGTCCAATTCGACCGCCCGAGTCTCGAGTCCCTGGTCCTCGATTTTCTGATCGCCCTTGGCTGCGAGGCTCAAGCTGCTCGTCACGGGCATTCTGAACGTGCCGCCGTATTGCTCGGTGTCTTTGATCGTCACCTGTCCCGGCGACGAATAACCGGCATCGAGGTGCTGCTTATAGAACGTGAAGCGACCCTCGTGGCCCTCGAAGAAATCGCGCAGGCCGACGCTCAGGTCGGCGCGATAGGCGCTCGCTTTCGCACCAATGAACGACAGGTCGTCAGGGCCATGAAACCCGAATCCGCCATCATCAGATCGCAGCGAGGGAGACAGGAGACCCGTGCTGCGTCCCGTCTGCAACTTGAACCAGGAATTGGCGCTCTTCCGCAGGATCAGGTCTGCGGCAGCAAGGTTGCTGGCGGAGTCCCCCTCATTGGAATCGGCCGTCAGGCCGAGCCGCACATAGTCGTTGACCCAGTAATGGGCTTGACCGCCGACGGCGACTTGGTCCAGCTTTTCGAAACCTGGCGTATATTCGTACCGTACCACCAGGTAGGCCTCGTCACCGCTCAAGCCGCTCGTGCGCACTAGCAGGTTGTCGTTCGCGGTCGACGTCAGCGGCTGGGAAAGCAGCACCCGGCCCTGCAGGTAGTCGATGTCGTAGTCAACGTTGGGTTGCAGGTTGACCACCCCCGTGACGATGCTAGAGGCCTTGTCGCGGATTTCGATGCGCACGCGCTCAGAGCCCGTCAGGATGTCCTGGTGGTGCAGGAAGTAGAGCGATCCGCCCGTTCCGCGGAATTCCTCATAGCTCGCCATCGTTCCCGGTTGGGCGGCGAATCCATCCACCGTGAGCCGTCGCTCGCCGAAGCTGGTGGTGGGTGCGTTGCTATAGTGGGCGTTAGCTCCATACAGGCCGCGGTCGACGTGGGCCAGTTCGTTATCCATATAGCCGACCTTGAAATTGCCCCACATCCCGTAATTCTCGCCATTGCTCGCTTTGACGTAGAACTTGCCCATGGTTGGGGCCATTTCTTGCACTACACCGTCGTCGCCGAACGACGGGTAAAAATAGTCGGGATCAATACGCCGGAATAACGAATCGGGCGACTTGCCCAGGAAGTTGCTGAACAGGTCCTTCACCGGGCCTTCGCGGGTGTCCGCGCTCGCCGTCAACCGCCAGTTCTGACGCACATTGCCGTTTACATAAAACGCCAACCGGCCATCCAGGGATGAATCGTACGGGTGTGGATCATTCTCGCCCTCCTGCAGTTTTGCCGGCCCGCTCGTACTGTTCTTGGATACCGTCAAGTCGGCAATGCCGACATAGAACAGGTCGGTGCGTTTGAACTCCAGGTCGCGAAGATACAGCGAGCCGTTGCCAGCATCGTCGAGGACCGCGACTTCGACGCTATGTGCACCGGATGGAAGGATCTCCTCCGCGGCGAAGTTGCCCTGCGGGTCGACCGGAACTTGGCGGCCCGCTACCCAAACCGTGTGGCCGGCCGGTATGCCGCTGCCCTGCACCTTCACCGTGCCACTTCCGAGCGGGATCTGCTGGCGCGCCAGGTCGTTCTCGCCGAAAGCGGCCAGCAGTTCGCGTTTCGAAGGCTCGTCGGAGGTCACCATGCCTCCAAGCAATGGTTCGCGGTACAGCCGCAGCGGCCGCGCGTCCGTTTCGTCAAAACTGCCGTTCGAGTTATAGGCGCGCAGCAGGTACTTGAGTTCGCGTGACGGGCCCGCGAGCGTTGCTGCTGTCGGATGCCATTCCGCAAGACCCGCGTCGTCGACTGCGATGATCTTGAGCGGCACGGCTTGCAGCGACTCCTGCTGCTCGAATATTCGGATCTCAGCACGCTTGATGAAGCTCGCATAGTTGCTGTACATCCGGAAATGCACGACCGATGCGGCAGGAGCGCCGCGTGATTCGGTCACGGCCACTTCGACTGGATTCGCCGCGACGCCCAGCCGCCGCCGCGACTCCAGATTGTCGAAGCGGAAGTGGATCTTGGCGTTGTCCAACGCAACGTCCGTGCAGCGCTGGATGTCGGAAGAGCTGCGACCCGGATCATCGATAGGCTTGCCATCGACGGTGATGCGCATCACATTCAGCTCGTACGGGCTCTTCGGACGAACCTCCTGGTTCAGACGCGTAATATCCACGCCCTCGTAGTTGTCCAACGGCAACCGCTCGTCGTACACAACCTGCACGCGCACGAACGACTCTTGGCCCTGGAGGAAGCCGGCGTTTACGACGTCGTCGGACTGGACGTATCCGCGTCCCTCGTGCTCGGAGCGAGCGCCCGACATGAGCGGGTCCTTCATGAGGGTATCCATAGCGCGGCGAGCCCGCGCCGCGGCAAGTCCGATGTCGTCGCCGTACACGGACGCGGTGCGGCGGTCAAGTCGCTCGTTCTTCGTGTAACCGATAAATCGCAATCGCGCGTTGGTCCGATCCGAGATGTCCCCCAGTGCGCGACGCAGGTTTGCCGCGTAGTCGGGCGGAATGATCGGCTGTCCGTTCGCGAGCTCGAGGGATGGAATGCTGCCCCAGGGAGGATCGTAAATCCTGGTCACCGTTTCGTCGACATCGTCCGGGCACAGTTGCGGCTCGTCCGATAACTCCTGAAGAGGATCGTCATACCAGAATTCCACTTCGATGCGACGATTCAGCGCCCGTCCCTGTGCCGTTTCGTTTGAGGCAAGCGGGTGGGAGGCCCCGCGACCGTCGCTTTCGATCGCCGAGGCGGGCAACCCCAGGATTTCCTGCATGGCCAATGCGACGCGGTGCGCCCTTGCCTTCGACAACGACAGGTGGTTTCCGTAAGCGCTTTCGTCCAAGCCAGTCAGCGGCGCGTCGTCCGTGTAGCCGATGAACCTGACCGACACTCCCCGCTTGTCCCGCAGGTTGTCGAGAGCCTGCCCGATCTGTTTGGTGAAGGCATCGGAAATGTGAGTGTTTTCGTCCTCGTACCGCAGTGGCACGACGAGATTCCTGACGCGTGTCCGCGGTGTTTGGCCTTCCCGGTATCGCATTTTGCAAACGGTCTGCGCCCGGCAGACCTTGATGAGCTTGGTTTCATCGGTCCGGTTCGAGTCGTGCGACCATTCCCGAAAAGTCTGGTCGCTCGACAGATGCCGCTCGACCGGCTCGCCGGGCTTGGCCGTGTTGACCTGCCCGATACACGCGGGGGCAGTCATCATCATTAGGAGTCCGGCAATCAGCAGTAGATGGCGCTGCTTGCTCATACCGTTCACCTGTTCCCCGGCACACGCCCGTCGAGCCGTTTGGGCGGGCCGCCAAGGCGCCAGAAGACCTCAGGCTCAATGGCCAGCACATAGCCGTCTTTCTTCGCGTCCCACGCTTCGGTCAACTGCCGTTTAACCGCTTGCACGCGCTGTTCGACTACTGCCGCATCCTCCGTGTCGGCCACGTAGGAGAGACGCAGCACCGACGGCGCTTTGCGCAGTTCGGCGAGGAGGAGGTCGAGGCGTGGCCGCCACTGCACGCGGATTTCGGTCTTACCCGGCTCGAAAGCCGCATCGGAGAGGTCGATAGCGACGACCCGGTGAATGGACGCACCGAAATCGAATTTCAGGGCCTTGCCGCGCGTGGCGCGCTTGATCTGCATCTGGTCAGTCGACATCCGGAAGCCGCTTGGGAGGGTCCTGTCGTCGAGCTTCAGCACGAAATTGCTACCGCGGTTCTCATTAGGCGTGATTGCGCAGGTGATGTGGAACCGTCCGTACGGATCCGTGATCGCTTCGAGACCCTGTACTGTCACCACACGCACGCCGGGCAGGCCATTTTCTCCGTTGTCCTGCACTCCGTTGCGATTGATGTCGTTGAAGACCTTTCCATACACGTCTGTGCAATCGAAGGTCTGATCCGGGACTACCCGAACCCTTGCGGTCGCCTCAGCCGAAAGTGGCCTGCCCGTCAGGCCTTCGATGACCTGGGCGCGGTTGAGGAACTCGCCTTCGCTGACACCGGCGCCGACGGCGAGCAACAAGACGATCGTTCGGTGATCGGAGCTGCCGAAGTTGAGGCCCTTCCACACGAGTTCGCGGGCCACCACCGTGGGCTCTACGGGCTGACCGTCGATGCGCGCGGATCCAGGGACGTATCGGAAGCCCGCCGGATAGCGGTCCACAACCTGCTGACCTTCGAGGGATGCACCTATTAGGTTGTTGATCGTGATGGTGTACGGGACGAGCTGCCCGCGAGTGACGTTGAGCAATGGCGTCGTTTTAGTGATTGAGAATGTTCCCGCGAACTGCGGGTCGAGCGGTATGTGGTTGTTGTAGATCTGGCTCGACCCGGGCAGCGCTGTGGCGTCCAGGGTGAGATTCAGGTAGTACCGCGTCCCAGAGCTACGCGCGGCCACTGAGGGTGGCGGCGCGAACTCCGACGTCTGTGCCTCGCAGTACGGGACGGCCGGAAGAGCATCCGTCGGACAGGTAGACACAGAAAACGAAGCGGTCGATGTGTTCGAACTCGACGGAATAACCAGCGACTCACCGGCCACGTAGTTCGACGTCGGCGCGGTCACCACAATGAAGTAGCTGCTACCACTGGGACAGGCTGGATCCGAGAAGTTGAGGTCGAAGCGATAATAGCCGCCCGCCTGAGTGATCTGGCCTTGTTGAGCCGGGTCGTCGAAGCAAGTTGCAGGCAATGGCGCACTAGCGCGCAGCATCTTCAGGGTCGCGCCCGCAATAGGAGCGCGCGTCAGCGAGTTGTAGACGACGCCATTCGGTCCGATCGGCAGGTTCAGATTCTGGAGGTTGCTGCCGGAGGGCACAGCTATGTCGGTGATCCGCTGCAACCAGTTGGTAAAGGCCGAGTCAGCTTTACCGAGCTTGGCGGTATTCGGACCCGCGCTGGGCGCGGTGAACCGCAGCTCGTACCGGTCTGCCGTCCCGTCGGTCGGCTGCACGCTACTGAAGCGGTAGGTGCCGCTGGCATCCGTGAGAACGGACTGCACCAGCACCCCATTTCGGTACAGCCCCACAGTCCAGCCCTGCAGCGACTGCTCGCCCACGTCGGCTAGCTTGTTGAAGTTTGCGTCGAGCCACGCAGTGCCGTTCAAACTGCCGGAACCGGGGACTCCTCCAATATCAATCGAGATGCTGGCGCTCGCCGTCTGCTGAGGAGTGTTCCAGGTCACGACGCCCGTGTTCGTGAGCGTCGTGCCGGCGGGAAGTCCCGAAGCAATCTGAACGCGGAATCGCACGTCGATGGATTGTCCGGGTTGCAACGGACCGTGCACAGTAGAGTAGTCCGCTGTCAGTACGGAACCCACGACCGTGACACCGGCCGTTGCGCCATTCATCGTCGCTGCTGGGTTCACGAACGTGAGGCGGCCTGCACTTGCGGTGCTGAGATCGTCGGTGATGACGACGGAGGGGGCCGGGCTCGTCGAGGCATTGGTCACGTGCACCAGGTAGTCGAGCTGCCCGCCCGGCAGCGCCGCGCCGCCCCCAACGACGCTGACTTGCTTCGTAATTGTCAGCTTGGAGACCAGTACCGTGACGGTGTGGGCGTCCTGGAAATCGAGGACGCCCGGCGTGCCGTCGGTCAACGTGTGTATGAATGCTTTGCGAGTCGCGACGCTGCTGTCGCCGTCGAACCACTGGATGGCGCCAGCAACGTTGGTGAGCGTAGCGCCAGTTTGACTGTTGGCGTCGAGCTGGGTTCGGTAATTGACGATCAAACGCTGGTTCTGGCTGATCGTAGCGGCCGCCGTGAGCGTGGTTAGCGTGAGCTCGCAGGTGGGCTTGTTGTAGCTGATCGAAAAATCGGTACCCGCAGCCAGGGGCCCCTTGCCGGCAACCGCCGTGACTCCATCCGCCTGGAAGACCTGTGCGCTGACCACCTGGGGTGCCGTACTGCACATGCCGCCGCTCGGACTGCTGGGGAGCCGATCAAGGATCGTGGCGTTCCATGCGTCGCTCACGCCGGTATTCTGGACGTTAAGACCAAACTGCCCTGACTGCCCGGCGCTCATCGTGGCCGGCCCGGACTTGGTGAGCGTGAGATTGGGTGCGGAGGTTTCTCCAATATCAATCGAGATGCTGGCGCTCGCCGTCTGCTGAGGAGTGTTCCAGGTCACGACACCCGTGTTCGTGAGCGTCGTGCCGGCGGGAAGTCCCGAAGCAATCTGAACGCGGAATCGCACGTCGATGGATTGTCCGGGTTGCAACGGACCGTGCACAGTAGAGTAGTCCGCTGTTAGTACGGAACCCACGACCGTGACACCGGCCGTTGCGCCATTCATCGTCGCTGCTGGGTTCACGAACGTGAGGCGGCCTGCACTTGCGGTGCTGAGATCGTCGGTGATGACGACGGAGGGGGCCGGGCTCGTCGAGG
>DATMZI010000013.1:0-9611 GCA_035607085.1 Candidatus Eiseniibacteriota bacterium
AGAAGGCGTGGAGATGGTGATGCCGGGAGACAACGTGAGCTGCGAAGTGAGCCTGATCACGCCGGTAGCGCTGGAGAAGGGCTTGCGGTTCGCGATTCGCGAAGGCGGCCACACGGTGGGAGCAGGCGCGGTCACGGAGATCATTGAGTAGTTTGGCGCCGGTGGCCAATCTGCAGAAGAAAAACACATGAGACAAGGCGACAAAATTCGAATTCGTTTGAAAGCGTACGATCACCGCATTCTCGATCAGTCCACGCGGGAAATTGTGGAGACCGCGAAGCGTACCGGCGCGGATGTAGCCGGCCCGATTCCTTTGCCGACCACCATCAACCGCTGGACGGTGCTTCGTTCGCCACACGTGGACAAGAAATCGCGCGAGCAGTTTGAGATGCGCACGCACAAGCGCTTGATTGACATTCTGGAGCCGACGCCGGATACGGTAGACGCGCTGATGAAGCTCGATCTTCCGCCGGGCGTGGACGTGGAAATCAAGGCGTTTGGTCACGCCGCGAAGTGAGTCTTAAAAATTCAGCAGGACGCAGCCAATACCCCGGGAGGAAGTTGAGGCAAGCTGCGAAAGAGAGAAGAGGACATGGCGGTTGACGGGATTATCGGAATCAAGCTGGGCATGACGCAGATTTTTGCCGCAGACGGCAACCTGGTCGGCTGCACCGTGTTGCAAGCCGGGCCTTGCGTCGTGGTGCAGCGCCGGACGAAAGAAAAAGACGGTTACGACGCCGCGCAGCTGGGACTGGTGGAATTCGTCAAGCCGCAGCGCGTGAACAAAGCAATGACCGGCCATTTCAAGAAGGCCGATGTCGCTCCGATGAAAGTTTTGAGAGAGGTACGTATTCAGGAATCGAAAGACGAGACCAAAGTTGGCGATCGCGTGCTGGTGGAAGCGTTTCAAGCCGGCGAGTTGGTGGACATCACCGGCGTAAGCAAGGGCAAAGGCTTTGCCGGCGGCGTAAAGCGCTGGCACTACGCGGGCGGCGATGCGACGCACGGTTCGATGTTTCACCGGGCACCGGGCGGCATCGGCGGCAGTTCGTTTCCGTCGCGGGTGTGGAAGAACCAGCACTTTCCGGGTCACATGGGCAATGAACGGGTGACTGCAAAGAATCTTAAAGTGATCAAAGTGGACACCGACGAAAACCTGCTGCTGGTGCTCGGATCGGTGCCGGGTCCGAGAGGACAATATATTTTTATTCGCAAGTCGCACAAAGCCAAGTAGGGCTGGGGCGAAGTAAAACCGGAGCAGAATCATAGGCTTTAGAAATACGCAGAAGGAAACGAGATTATGCCAGTCGTGGATGTAGTCAATCTGGACGGAAAGAAAGTCGGCGAAGTCGAGCTGGCGGATGCCGTATTCGGCGCCAAGGTCAATAGGCACCTGCTGCATGAGGCATCGCGGTGGTATCTCGCGGGCCTCCGTCGCGGGACACACAAAGTGAAGGAAAAGAGCGAAGTGTCCGGCGCGGGCCGCAAGCTGTGGCGGCAAAAAGGAACTGGCCGCGCGCGTGTAGGTTCGATTCGGTCGCCGCTGTGGCGCCATGGCGGCACGGTGCACGGGCCGCGTCCGCGCGATTACTCCTACGCGCTGCCGAAAAAGCAGTTGCTGGGCGCGCTTCGTTCGGCGCTGTCCGCGAAGCTGGCGGA
Organism: Candidatus Eiseniibacteriota bacterium; assembly: GCA_035607085.1. Classification (GTDB taxonomy): domain Bacteria; phylum Acidobacteriota; class Terriglobia; order Acidiferrales; family UBA7541; genus Acidiferrum. The sequence goes on from DATMZI010000013.1 coordinate 1,660, forward strand.
CGAGAAGCTGACCGTGGTGGACGGCTGGCAGCTGGAATCGCACAAGACACAATCCTTACTGGTGTCGCTCGAGAAATTGAATTTTACGAAGTCGGCGTTGTTGGTTTCCCACGGCGAGAATCGCAATCTGGAACTGGCCAGCCGCAATCTGGAAGGCGTGAAGCTATCCGCACCGAACGCGCTGCAGCCTTATGAAGTTCTAAAGCATGACCGGCTGGTGCTCTCGAAGGATGCGGTTGCGCGGCTGGTACGCTCACTCGATCCCGAAAAGAAACCGGTAATCGTTCCCGATGTTGAAACGATTGCGACAGCTCCAGCGGCGAAGAAGGAAGCCGCTGCAAAAAAGCCGGCTGCCAGAAAAGCGGCGAGGCCTGCAGCCAAGCCCGCTGCGAAAAAGGGGAAGGGATAATTTATGTCAACCCCTCACTATCAGATTATTCGCCGCCCGATCATTACCGAAAAAGGTTTGGGCGTAAAAGAAGTTCAAGGCACGGTGGTGTTTGAGGTTTCCGCAAAGGCGACCAAGACGCAGATCAAGGAAGCCGTGCAGCAGATTTTCAATGTGAAGGTAGCCGGTGTGCGTACCGCGAATTTTCCGGGCAAGATGCGACGTCGCGGGCAAACCGAGGGTTATCGCCGCGACTGGAAAAAAGCCTATGTAAAGCTGGCCGCGGGCCAAAAGATGATTGAATTTGCGGAAAACTTGTAGCGGAGGATTTGTAAATCGGTTCAGAGGGTAAGGCCGGGAACGACAGCAAGACGCGGCAAGTGCAAGCCGCAGGAGATTGAGTAGCAAGAGGCAGCGATGGGACTGAAGAGCTTTAATCCGTACACAGCGTCGAGACGGTTCATGACCGTGCTCGACAAAAACGAGATTACCAAGGAGACGCCCGAAAAGCGGCTCCTGGAACCGAAAAAGCGCTCCGGCGGCCGCAACAACCACGGCGAAGTGGTGGTTTGGCACCGCGGCGGCGGCCACAAGAAGCAGTACCGCAAGGTGGACTTTCGTCGCGACAAAGACGGCGTACCGGCGAAGGTTGAGGCCGTCGAGTACGACCCGAATCGCAGTGCCAACATTGCGTTGCTGCACTATGCAGATGGCGACAAGCGCTACATCCTGCACCCGGTGGGTCTGGAAGTCGGCGCGACGGTAACCACTGGCGACGCAGCGGACATTCTTCCCGGCAATGCGCTAAAGTTCCGGCACATTCCTCCGGGCACCATGGTGCACAACATTGAGCTGTATCCCGGCCGCGGCGGCCAGTTGGTCCGCACCGCGGGAGCTTCAGCTCAGCTGTTGAGCAAGGAAGGCGACTTGGCGCTGATCAAGCTGCCTTCGGGCGAAGTTCGCAAGTTTTCCGTGGACTGCATGGCCACGGTTGGCCAGGTCGGCAACGTGGACCATGAGAATGAAACCTACGGCAAAGCCGGACGCACGCGCTGGATGGGAGTTCGTCCAACGGTCCGCGGTGTGGCGATGAACCCGGTGGATCACCCGCATGGCGGTGGTGAAGGCCGCGTAAAGGGCAACCACCCGGTAACGCCGTGGGCTTTCCCAACGTTGGGGAAGAAGACGCGTCACAACAAGCGCACCGACAAGCACATTGTCGAGCGCCGGAAGTGACGCGGCGTAAAGTTTCAGGCGGTAGAAGCAAATCATTCGCGGCGTAGCAGCAAGCAGAAAAGCTGCGAATGGCGAGCAGAACAATGGCTTTGACACGACGAGCATTAGCACGACGGGCGGCGACACGAAGGACAGCGGGGCGCCGCGCAGCGGTGCGCCGAAGCGTTAAGCGGTCGAGCAAGCGCGTAGCTAAGCGTGTGGCGCGGAAGCCTGCAGCCAAGCACGTGTTGGTGGCGCGAAAACCGGTCCTTCCGCTCGAGCCGATGTTGTACAAGCTGTGCAAGGCCGGATGGGCGGTGATTGTTGACCGCACACCGAATGCGCTGGGTACGCGGTTTGTTTGTCCGTTCTGCCCGAAATCGCATCGTGTTCCGGGCCCCGTGCGTGGATTTAAAAAGATGCGGCATGCCCAGTGGGGCCGTTTGCGCCGCGTGGAGGAATAGCAACGAGATGGCACGCTCACTGAAAAAGGGTCCGTTCGTGGACGGGCACCTGCGCGAAAAAGTCGAAGGGCTGAATACGCGCAACGAGAAGAAAGTGGTGAAGACCTGGTCGCGGCGGTCGACGATTGTGCCGGACATGATTGGTCACACCATCGCCGTGCACAACGGCAAAAAGTTTATTCCGGTCTACGTGACGGAACAGATGATTGGACACAAGCTAGGCGAATTCGCTCCGACGCGTACCTTCAAAGGTCATGCCGTGAAGGCGGCGCTCGAGAAGGCGGCAGCGGTCGCTCCAGCCGGAGGCGGCGCAGCAGCACCTGCGCCGAAGGCATAAACCATGGCGGACGTGCAGACACAGAATCCCCAAATCGAGGCGCACGCGCTGGCGCGCCACGTCCGGATGTCGCCGCAAAAGGCGCGTCTGGTGATTGATTTGATTCGCGGGCAGCGCGTGCAAGATGCGTTGCACACGCTGCGGTATACGCCGAAGCGTGCAGCTGGACCGATTGAAAAACTTCTGCGCAGCGCGGTAGCGAACGCGGAACGCAAGGCCGAAGATGCGGGAGCGCCGCTCGACGTGGACCAGCTCTTTGTTTCGAAATGTTTTGTGAACGAAGGCGCGCGCTGGAAGCGTATGCGTCCCGCGCCGATGGGCCGCGGTTTCCGGTATCAGAAGCGCACCGCGCACCTTTGGGTGCAGGTCGCCGAGCATCACGTGGCCGCGGCGGAACGCCACGCCAGCATCGTTGCCGAAGCGGAAGCCAACAAGGGCGTTCGCGGTACAGCGCGGCGCGTACGCAAGGCTTTGACGGGCAAGTCGCAGCCGCCGAAGAAGGGAAAAAAGGCGTAAGGGAGAATCATGGGACAGAAAACACATCCATACGGATTCCGCCTGGGCTACAACAAGCCCTGGAAGTCGCGCTGGTATGCGGACAAGGAGTACGCTGACTTGCTGCATGAAGACGTCAAGCTGCGCCGCGAGCTGAAAGACAAGCTGAAGTCCGCCGGTATCAGCTCCATTGATATCGAACGTGCGGCTAACAAGCTGGTGGTGCGCATTTATACGGCCCGCCCGGGCATCATCATCGGCCGCAAGGGCGCGGAAATCGACAAGCTCAAGCAGGACGTACAGAAGCGCACCAAGCGCGAAGTGCACATCGACATTCAGGAAGTACACCGCCCGGAACTGGATGCAACGCTGGTGGCAGAATCGATTGCGCTGCAACTCGAAAAACGCGTGGCGTTTCGCCGCGCGATGCGCAAGAGCGTGGATTCGGCGCTGCGTTTCGGCTGTAAGGGAATCAAGGTGCGTGTTGCCGGCCGTCTGAACGGCGCGGAAATCGCGCGCAAAGAGTGGTATCTGCAGGGGCGTTTGCCGCTGCAAACCCTTCGCGCGGACATTGATTTTGGCACCGCCGAAGCGCACACCACCTACGGTGTGATTGGCGTGAAGTGCTGGATCTACCAGGGCGAAAATATTCCGCGCCGCAACAAGAGGACGCAGGATGGCAAGCCTGAGCCGGTTGCGGCGGATTGACGCAGATACAAAAAGGGTTAGGGAAGCGAGAACATAGCGATGTTGATGCCGAAGAAAGTGAAGTACAGAAAGCAGATGCGCGGCCGCCGCAAAGGTAAGGCTTGGCGCGGCGGAGAGCTTTCGTTTGGTGATTTTGGTTTGAAAGCCATGGAAAATGCGTGGATCACCGACCGCCAGATTGAAGCTTCCCGCGTGGCCATCACGCGTTATATCAAGCGTGGCGGCAAACTGTGGATACGGATTTTTCCGGATAAGCCGTTTACCAAGAAGCCGGCGGAAACCCGCATGGGCAAGGGCAAAGGTGCGCCGGAAAAGTGGGTAGCGGTGGTGAAGCCCGGCCGGGTGATGTTTGAAATGGCCGGCATTGACGAAGCGGTGGCGCGCGAAGCGCTGGCTTTGGCGGCGCACAAGCTGCCCATTCCGACGAAATTCGTTTCTCGCGCGGGAGGACTCTAAGGTATGCCGCGGCGTATTGAAAAGATTCGCGAAGCGGGTGTCAACGAACTGGAAGCGCAGCAGAAAGAGCTGACCGAAACGATTTTCCGGCTCCGCTTTCAGCTTTCCACCGGCCAAGCGGAAGCGCTGAAGCGTTTGCGCGAGGCGAAGAAAGATTTGGCGCGCGTCAAAACGCTGCTTCGCGCGCAACAGCTGACCACGGCGGCAAAGGCAGGTAAGGCGTAATGACGGCAGAAACACAAACGGCAAAGTCCGCGGCTCCCGCGAAGATTACCGAGCTGATCGGCAAAGTCACCAGCGCGAAGATGGAAAAGACCATCGTCGTGGAGGTGATTCGTCTGGTACAGCACGCGAAGTACCGCCGCGTGATCCGCATCTCCAAAAAGTTTTACGCGCACGATGAGAAGCGCGAAGCCAAGCAGGGCGACACGGTGTGCATCGCCGCATCGCGTCCGTTGTCGCGGCTAAAGCGCTGGAACCTGAAAACGGTGCTGACGCGAAACACGTCGGCCCAGTAATCGGAAATCGGGAGAGATTGTCATGATTCAGATGCGAACCTGGCTGACGGTGGCCGACAATTCCGGCGCGCGCAAGCTGATGTGCATTTTACCGGTGGGCGGCGATGCGGGCCTCAAAGCAGGCCTCGGTGACATTGTCACCGCATCGGTGAAGGAAGCTACACCCGAGAGCCAAGTGAAGGAAGGAAAGGTTGTGAAGTGCGTGATCGTCAGGATGCGCAAAGAATCGCGCCGCAAGGATGGAACGTACATCCGCTTTGACGATAACGCTGCGGTTTTGATCAACGACGCCAATGAGCCGGTGGGCACACGCGTGTTTGGGCCGGTGGCAAGAGAGCTGCGCGAGAAAAAATTCACCAAGATCGTCTCGCTGGCTCCGGAAGTTTGGTAACGGAAAAGGAAATGAGCGCACACGAAACCAAGCGGTACAAAATTCACGTTCGCAAGGGCGATCAGGTCAAGGTGATGTCGGGACCGGATGCCGGCCGCACCGGCCGCGTTCTGGCGATCAATCCGCGCAAGAACACGGTTGTGGTGGAGCACGCCAACATCATCAAGCGGCATACTCGGCCGAATCCCTCGAAGAATATCAAGGGCGGAATCGTCGAGAAGGAAGCGGGTATCAACTCTTCCAACGTGATGATTGTTTGCGGCAGCTGCGGCAAGCATACCCGCATCGGCCACAACGTTCTGTCTGACGGTACCCGCACTCGCGTTTGCAAGCGTTGCGGAACGGCTCTGGACAAGTAAAACGGAATCTGGATTCAGTAACTGGGAAAAAGAGAAGACCCAAAAATGAACAGCAGAATGCAGGAAAAATACCGGAAAGAGACGACGCCCGCGCTGATGAAGCGCTTCGGCCTGAAGAACATTATGGCCGTGCCGAAAATTTCCAAGATTACCGTCAACATCGGCTTGGGCGAAGCCAGCCAGAACGTCAAGCTGCTGGACACCGCGGCGCAGGAACTCGGCCAGATCACCGGTCAGAAGCCGGTCATTACCCGCGCCAAGAAGTCCATCGCGAATTTCAAGATTCGCAAAGGCATGCCGATCGGATGTGCGGTCACGCTGCGTGGCGACAAAATGTACGAATTTCTCGATCGCCTGTGCAACGTGGTACTGCCTCGTGTGCGCGACTTTCGCGGCTTGCCGTTCAACGCTTTTGACGGCCGTGGCAACTACACCCTGGGCCTGAAAGACCAGTTAGTGTTTCCCGAAATTGATTACACGCGCGTGGACAAGATCAAAGGTATGAACATTACATTGACCACCACCGCGAGAAACGACGAAGAAGGCCGCGAACTGTTGCTCGGACTCGGCTTTCCTCTGCGCCGGCCGGGAGGAGCGAATTAATGGCACGCACCGCGAAAATCGTAAAGGAACTCAAGAAGCCCAAGTTCAAGGTGCGCAAACGCAACCGCTGCCGCGTCTGTGGCCGCGCCCGCGCTTTTATCCGCAAGTTTGAAATGTGCCGTATCTGCTTCCGCGGCATGGCGCTCAAGGGAGAAATTCCCGGCGTAGTCAAGGCCAGCTGGTAGAGGAGACACCCGAAAGATTATGCAGACCGATCCAATCGCCGATTTTCTTACCAGCATCCGCAACGCGGTTGCCGCCAAACACCAGCGCGTCGATGTGCCGGCGTCCCGCCTGAAGAGCGAGATTGCGCGCATCCTCAAGGATGAAGGCTACATCTCCACCTTCAAGATGGTGGACGAAAACAAAGGCCACAAAACCTTGCGCGTTTTTCTGAAGTACACGCCGGACCGTCGCAGCGTCATCTCCGGTATCAAGCGCATTTCGCGCCCCGGGGCGCGCCGCTACGTCGGCTCGCAGGAAATCAAGCCGGTCGTCGGCGGACTGGGCATCAGCATTCTCACTACTCCGCGGGGGTTGATGAGCGGCCGGGCTGCTCGCAGGAACCGCGTCGGCGGAGAGTTGCTTTGCGAAGTTTGGTAGGTTTTAGTTTCACAAAACGCTTTTAAGGGTTGAGTAAAAAATGTCACGTATCGGAAACAAGCCAATTCCAGTGCCTTCGGGCGTAAAGATCGCCCTGGCCCCGGACAAAATTGACGTCCAGGGACCCAAGGGCAAACTCAGCGTCGCGATTCCGCGCGGAATTTCGTTCGAGCAGAAAGACGGCGTGCTCAATGTCAAGCGAGAATCGGACGAACAGCGGGCCGTGCATGGCCTGGCTCGCGCGCTGGTCGCCAACGCGGTGCATGGCGTCACTCTGGGCTTCAAAAAAGAGATGGACATTGTCGGCGTAGGCTATCGCGCAGAGCTCAAGGGCAAGGCGGTGGCTTTCGCGTTGGGCAAGTCACATCCCATTCAGTTTCCCGTCCCGGAAGGTATTCAGATAGCGGTGGACAAGCAAACGCACCTCATCATCAGCGGCGCGGACAAGGGCCAGGTCGGCCAGGTAGCGGCGGACATTCGTTCGCTGCGTCCGCCCGATCCGTACAAGCAAAAGGGAATTCGTATTACCGGCGAGCGCTTGAAGAAGAAAGCAGGCAAAGCTGGAGCCAAGGCTGGCGCCGCCTAAGCGCGCCGCTCGGAAAGAGTTGCTGCCAGTGGTTTTGGCCAAGAATTGAAGGAGAAGAACAGTGGCATCCGTACCGGTTCGCAGACTATCGAGAGATCTCAAGCGTCAGCGCGTTCATCAACGCGTGCGCATGACGGTGTCGGGCACCGCAGAGCGGCCGCGCCTGTGTGTCTATCGTTCGCTCGATCACATTTACGCGCAAGTGATTGATGACCGCGCGGGCAAGACCCTGGTTTCCGCGAGTTCCGCGGACAAGGATACGAAAAAGAATTTGAAGGGCGGCGGCAACGTCGCAGCAGCCAAAGTTGTCGGCAAGGTCATTGCCGATCGCGCCAAAGCTGCCGGAGTCGGCAAAGTAGTGTTCGACCGCGGCGGATACAAGTATCACGGCCGCGTCAAGGCGCTCGCGGATGCGGCGCGGGAAGCGGGGTTACAGTTCTAAGCCTATGTCGAAGCAAATTTTGAGGGACAGTCTTGCGGTGCGGCGTTTGCTCGAAGTCAATCCTTCCGAGCTCAAGGACGACGTCATCGCCATCAACCGCGTCACCAAGGTCGTCAAGGGCGGCAAGAACTTGAGCTTCTCCGCGCTTGTGGTGGTCGGCGACAGCCGCGGCCACGCGGGGTTCGGCATGGGCAAGGCGCGCGAAGTGCCCATGGCGATCAAAAAGGGCATCGAGCAGGCCAAGAAAAATTTGATCAAGCTCAACCTGACCAAAGATTCCTCGTTACCGTACGAAGTTTCTGCAAAATACAACTCTTCGAAAATAGTTATCCGTCCGAACAAGGGCAAAGGCATGGTCGCAGGATCGTCTGCTCGCGACATCCTCGT
>DATMZI010000024.1:0-2051 GCA_035607085.1 Candidatus Eiseniibacteriota bacterium
TGTAATGAGGCCCGTTGGACGTAATGCCATTTCCGTTCTGTGCCAACACCGGGATTGACACTATTGCCGCGCCTGCAACCACTGCGGCACCGGCTACAAGCATCAACAGCACACTAACTTCCGCGCCGAGCAACTCGTCCAAAATCTCGTCTTCCGCTTCTCACGATGCTGTAACTGGTCCCCCGGCGAGCACAGTCACGGGTCGTACCGCCACAATCGAAGAGCGCACTCTAAGAGTTTCCGCTGCATGTACGTGATGGCCGAAGGTCCTGGCGCGAATTTCGATCTATTGGTCGCATTCGGCGATCAGCCGAGTATAAACTTCGCGGGCGTGGTCATAGGCTGCTTTCGCCTCGGAGAGCTCCGCCTTTGAAATCTTCGGAGCCTTCTGCGTCCAACATTGATTCACTCCAGCCAGACACCAGCGGGCGCTCTCGCGCGACGCGCGAATGGACTTCCCGTCTAGCAGCACGAAGATGGGGTTGGTGTGGGACGATCCAAGAATCCTTACCGCCAGCCAGCTGCTGCGCTCAACTTGTTGATCAAATGCAACTGGTTGAACGCTCCCGTCGGCCAAAATATTCTTCCGCGCCACCGTTTTGCCGTTCATCACCAGTTCCACCGGCACCTCGCGCGTACTTCCGATCCGCGCGCGTTCGATGTGCCAGTATGGCGTTTGATCTATTGCGCGGTCATGGATGCTTCCAGCTGAGTTCGAGGCATTGGCGTTTAGACTGCTCATCCAGAACTGATTCCCACGATCAGACGGAATCATGTCGGCGTTCAGCGGGCTCGGATCCAGATACGCCGCCACTTTCACGCTTGCATGAACCATCCCTTTTTCCTTCAGCTTCACCTCGCTAGCTGCCGTTCCCACTTCAACTCCGTTCACGCTGAAATCCATTAAATGACTCCTGCCGTCCGAAACGTAACTGCGCCCGGCACGCAAAGCTTCGATCCATGCGCCGTAACTCAGTGGCCCGTCAACTTTGGCATAAACGCGCCCTTGCCCGACTCGCGCATCGGTAATGCACGGGAAATCCGTTTCGCCAGAAATTCGCGTGCGGAATCCAACATTCAAGGTGTGATACCAGATGTTGAGCTCCGAGGGATAAGGCGTATCCATTGTGGAAATAAAATCCACGGCGTCGGGATACGTCACGTCCACAATGTACTCGTTAGCGCCAATCGAATCAAAGCCCGGAACTTCGTAGTTCGGAATTTCCTTCGACTTCACCTCCAGTCCCCACCCTGAGTGGGCAAACCCTGCCAATGCCCCTTGTGATTTCGCCCAACGTAGAATCGGCAAATCCCATGTCGGCCACTGGTCGATTCGCACACAATGCGGATAGTCCTGATCCGTCAGTCCAAGCAACACCAGATGCCCCGCATGGCTTGACGGAAAACCCGAAACTTCCAGGTCGTAATGCATCAGCTCGTTCGGCTTGGAAAGCGGATGATCCTTGCCGCTGAAAAATTTCTTTTGATAGTAGTAGCACGGCCCCCAGGTCAGCACAGCGCCCACATTCAATTTCTCGCCCTGAATCTGCCGCACCATGTCCTCCGGTCGCACACCTTCCGTTGGATTCTGATAATGAGAGCAGCCCGCTGCATGTACGTGATGGTCTCCCGAGTACCAATGGTATTTCGGCGGATCGATCCAACGCTTCATCGCGAACGAAACTTCATTCGCGCTAGCCGCCGCGACATCAATCTTCTTCGTTTCGGGCTCATACTCGGGCCCCATCGAAGCAGTCACGGTGTACGAGCCGGCGGGCACGAGGACGGTTGCACCGTTTTCCCGGTAGACCTGCGGTTGAAAAAACAAGTCCGGCGCCAGGCGCTTCGCGGGATTTGGATATAGCCGGCCCAGACTGTCGCGAATCGTGAACGCCGCCACCGTCGGCGCGCCGTTTTCATCGCGGACTCCCAACCGCAGCGCCTGTGCCGGAAGCGCGTTGAACACGACCGTCGTCTCATTGCGGAACCCAATATCCTGCGTGCCCTGCCCCACATTGAATCCAATCGCCGCGGAGCGCTGCCCTCGATCT
>DATMZI010000028.1:0-10424 GCA_035607085.1 Candidatus Eiseniibacteriota bacterium
CGAGAGTGTATCTGCCATCGGGCATGCCGGTGGCGGAAAGGCCGTCGCTGATCAGGACGACGCCATCGGCGCCTTTGGCCTGGAGCAAAATTTTCATGGCGATTTCGTCAACGTGAATGCCGTCGGCGATCAGTTCGGCGGTGACTTCGGGTGTGGTGAGGACGGCGCCAATAACGCCGGGATCGCGGTGAGTAAACGGGCGCATGGCGTTGTACACATGGGTGGCGTGGTGCGCGCCATGAGCGACGGCGGCGCGCGCCTGCTCGTAGGTGGCGTCGGTGTGGCCGATGGAGACTACCATGCCAAGGCTGCGGGCAGCGTCGATGCAAGGTATGGCGCCAATTAATTCCGGTGCGATGGTCAAGATGCGCGCGTTGCCGGAAGAGGCTTGGAGAAGGCGCTGGAGAAATTGGGCTGAGGGCAGCTGGAGAAATTCGGCGGGATGAACGCCGCGACGCTCCTTGCTGAGAAAAGGTCCTTCAAAGTGGATGCCCAGAATCTCGGCGCGCGGCGTGTTGGTTTCATGTTGTGTTGCAATGTAGCCGGAGATGCCCTCTACGGCGCGGCAAGTCTCGTCGCCATCGGCGGTAACGGTGGTGGCAAGAAGCGAGGTAGTGCCGAATTGAGCCAGCTTTGCGGTCACCGTGCCGAGGGCATCGGCGCTGCCCTCCATGAGGTCACGGCCGCCAGCGCCATGGATGTGCACGTCAATAAAGCCGGGGATCGCGATAGAGTCTTCGGCGCGGATTTCTTGCGCGCCGGAGGGAAGCGTGAAATCGGCGCGTGAGCCGATGGCCTCGATTTCTCCGTCGCGAATGAGAATGGCGGCGCCCTGAATCTCTCCTTTGGGAGCGATAGCTTTGCCGACGTGCAGAAGAGTAGTGGTCATGGTCGGTTTGTATCGTAGCTGAATCCGGGAAGCTGGCAAAACCGGGCGGGCAATTGCTGTGAGAGAAGCAGAAAAAACAAAACGGGCGGATTTTCATCCGCCCGCCGAAGTTGCAAGAATGCGGATCGTTACATGCCCTTTTCGGGAGCCATATCGATGCTGTCGAGCTTGATGGAGTCACCAGTCGCGGAGCCCTTGACGGTGACGTGGTGGCCGGCGTGCGCCGCTACTTTGTCCTGATCGTCGATGGCGTAAACTTTCTTGTCGGCGTCGTTGACGAATACGTACTTGGCGCCGTGTTCCTTGACGCACTTGGTGGTGCATTCGCCAGCTTTGGCGTTAGCGCCCTTGACGCCGCACTGGCTGTCGGAAATCCAGCCGGTCCAGCTGCCGTCGGCGGCCATGGTCATGGCTGCGGCAAACAGAGTGGCTGCGGTGATGGTTGCAAGTCGAAGTTTCATTTCTCTCCCTCCAGGAAACTGCTCTCGAAAGCTGTTCGGGACTCTGGGTGCGCGGCACAAAAACCTGGAATCCTGAACCCGGGTTTAGACTCCCCCAAACCTAGGCCGTTAGCTTGGCACAGCGCGAGGCGGGGTGTCCAGAACCTCGTGTGTAAATACGGTGTCGCGGCAGGATCGCATGAGCAGCAATGGAAAAGGGGGATTCTTGCGAATCCCCCCGCGGTTCTGCGCCCCCTCGGAAGGAACGCAAAGTTGCAAATCGGCTTACTGGCCGGATCCGGTGTTCGAGCTTTCCGCAGATGTTGCCGCGCCGCCTTTGGGGACACTCAGGTACCCGCTTGCGGTGGACTTGCTGACCTTGTTGATGACCAGCTCAAGAGGCTGGCGGTTACCGCCGGTGTAGAAGAAGATGGGCTCATTCACGGAGCGATTCTTCTTTTCGAAATTTTTATCGTCGGCAAGGACGTTGATGGTGAACTGATTCTTCTTGAGGTTGGTGTCCTTGAGTTCGACCTGAACGACGCCGACTTTTTGCGCGCCGGCCTTACGGGTGACCGTGAACTCAAAATAATCGCGCTGCCCCATGCGGCGCAGCTGGTCAATTTCGTCGTGGTTGCGGGCGATCAACGTGCCCATTTCGCTGCGGGCCATCTGAATGCTGTTTTTGGTGGCGTCGAGGTCCGTCTTGACGCCGGTAACGTCGCCGCCGAGCTTGCTAACGTCATCCGTGCTGGCCTTGGTGGAAAGCTGTTGATTGACGTTGCTGCCGAGCTCTTCGAGCTTCTTGTTGTAGGTGACCGTAGCGGCCTTGTTCTGCTTGCGGGCAGCCATCAAATCGGACTGTGTCACGTTGAGCTTGCCGGTGACGACTTTCAAATCGCTTTCGAGCTGCTGATTTTCGTCTTCGGCTTTGGCCAGGCGCTGGCCGAGCGAGTCATTCTGCTGCTTTAATGCGGCCTGAGTGGATTGTTCGACACTGTTGGCGTGATTGATGGCGCTCCATCCCACGCCAAGACCGAGCAGTGACAACGCGCCCAATACGGCTATGGCCAAGCCGACCCACCGCGGCGTTCCCGCCGTCGTCGTAGGGTTTGAATCCTGATATTCGCTCATGAACTCTATTCTCCTTATCGCTACTCTGCCCTGTGCCCAAGAAGGGAGCACCCCCCTGGCCAAAGGGCCTCCGCAGGGGTGCCGGGGCATAACCCTAAGGGAAATTTAGATTTAGCGTGAGAGTCACGAGGCAGGGGATGGCGCGCTTCAGGTACCAGTACTAGTAAAGTTTACGTGGTTACCTGGTTCCCTGTAAATTTTGCTAATTCTTACCGGGGGTCTGAGCGCTTGCCAGTTACAGCTGTGCAAAAAGGAAACACGAAATGACCGATCCAGCTAAGTAATGTTTTTTGTTTGGGTTACGAACGAACTCGAATCAGGCCGCGTGGACCTCAAGATCGGAATCAGAGGTCTTGACCGGTTCAAAGTAGTGATCCAAGGTGCTGGTGGCCGCCCTAAGAACCAATTGACAGTTCGAACATCCGGACAGGTGTCCTTCAATGTCCTTAGAGACCGTCGGAGCCAATTTTCCCTCTAAGTACCAACAAATCAAATGGATAGTGTCGCGGCAATTCATAGCAAACTTCCCTCAGTGAACCCTGCGGCGCGGTAACAACCGGGGATAAAGGAATGCATGTAGAAGGCCAAAAAACGTGAATCCACAACCACCCCGTATCCTGCTGAAACTACGCGAGAAAGAATCCGGGTACGCGGAAAGGGTAAACGATTACGTTGCAAGATTTTCGCACCGAGTTCCAATTCGGAGCTGCCCCCGGGCCGTTTAGCCCTGCCGGGTGATGGTCAGTTCACGCAGGACAGCGATGCGCTCCTCGATCGGAGGATGCGTGCTGAAGAGCGACGCAAAAACGGAGCCTACGCCGCCACCGAACAGCGGCTTGACGATACAGAGCGCGGCCGTGCTTTGCGGAATCGAACTCGGGATGCGTTGATTGTAGGCGCCAAGCTTTTGCAGCGCGCTGATCAGACCGTAAGGCTGGCCAACCATACGCGCGCCGGTTTCATCGGCGGCGTATTCGCGCTGCCGCGAGATGCCGAGCTGCAGCATCAATGCGGCGATAGGAGCGAGAAAGAGCATGAGGAGGGCAGTCAAGCCTCCGCCTCCTCCGCGCTCATTGTCGCGGCTGCCGCCGCCATAACCAAATAAACTGGCCCAGTAACCCATGCGAGCCATATAGGTGATTGCGCCGGCGATGGTTGCAGCGATGGAGCTGATCAGGATGTCGTAGTTGCGCACGTGCGACAGTTCGTGGGCGATGACGCCTTCGAGTTCGTCGTCGGTCATCAAGTGAAGCAAGCCTTGCGTAACGGCGACGGAGGCGTGGCGGGGGCTGCGTCCGGTAGCAAAAGCATTGGGAGCAGCTTCGGGCACGATATAAAGTTTCGGCACCGGCAAATTTGCTTTCGCGGAAAGGCGCTCCATCACTTCGTATAAGCGGGGCAATTCTTCACGCGAGACAGGTTTCGCGCCGGCCGACCACAGGGCGATCCTGTCGGAAAAAAAGTACGCAAACGCGTTCATGCCGACGGCAAGGCCAAGCGCCATCTTCAGGCCGTTCGGCCCGCCGAAGGCGTTGCCGAGCACCAGCAACACCAGCGTCAGAGCGGTCAGCAAAAAGGCCGTACGAAGGACTTTCATCGTGGTTTCACCGTGAAAAAAGCAAGACGTTTTAGAACTTGTCCGGGTTTGTAAAGCCACCCTCGAAAGCTTGCGCGCCTCGCTCCCTGCGATATTAGATTCCGGCCGCGGCGGCCGGTTGCCTGGGCTCGGGGCGCGCGTTCTGGCGTTCGAAGCGCATGCCGGCGTTCTTGCCATCGCGATCCACGCGGACCTGATCGCCCGGCAGGACGTGGCCTTCCAGAATTTGCAGCGCCAGCGGGTCCTGAATGAGGCGTTGAATGGTGCGCCGCAGAGGTCGGGCGCCATAGGCTGGATCGTAGCCTTCTTCGAGCAGAAGCTCGTAGGCTTTGGGTGTGAGATCGAGACTGATCTTGCGTTCTTCGAGCAGCGCTTCGACATTCTTGAGCAACAATTTGACGATGCCCTGGAGCTGCGCTTTGCCGAGCGGGTTGAAGATCACAATTTCGTCTATGCGGTTGATGAACTCCGGCCGGAAGGAAGCGCGCAAGGCTTCCATCGCTTCCTTGCGGGCCCGCTCCGGATGTTGCGCGGAGAGTTCAAAAATGGCGGCGGAGCCGACATTGCTGGTCATGACCAGAACGGTGTTGCGGAAATCCACCGTACGGCCTTTGCCGTCGGTCAAACGGCCGTCTTCCAGAATTTGCAAAAGCACGTTGAAGACGTCGGGATGCGCTTTTTCGATTTCGTCAAAGAGCACCACAGAATAGAGATGACGGCGCACCTGTTCGGTGAGCTGGCCGCCTTCTTCGTAGCCGACGTAACCCGGGGGAGCGCCGATCAAACGCGACACGCTGTGCTTTTCCATGTACTCGCTCATGTCAATGCGGATCATGAGCTTTTCGTCATCGAAGAGAAATTCGGCGAGGGCGCGAGCGAGTTCAGTTTTACCGACGCCGGTAGGCCCGAGGAAAATGAATGAACCGATCGGACGCTTGGTGTCGGAGAGGCCGGCGCGGCTGCGACGAACGGCGTTGGCGACCCGGCCGAGGGCGTCGTCCTGTCCGACGACCCGCTGACGGAGGCGCTGCTCCATTTTGACCAACTTTTGTGCTTCACCTTCGAGCAGGCGGCCGGCGGGAATGCCGGTCCACTTGCTCACCAGCCTGGCGATGTCTTCTTCATCGACTTCTTCCTTGAGCATGGGCGCGTCTTTTTGCAAGGCGGAAAAGTCGTCCTGCGCTTTTTTCACTTCGGATTCAGCCGCGGCGATACGGCCGTAGCGAATTTCGGCGACTTTAGCGAGTTCGCCGGCGCGTTCGTAGCGTTGTTCTTCGGCTTTGAGCTGCTCGATTTGTTCCTTGAGTTTGCGAATTTTGCCGATGGCTTGCTTCTCGGCCTGCCAGCGTACCTTGCGGCGGTTGGAGTCTTCTTTCAGTCCACCGAGTTCCTTTTCGATTTGCGAGCGGCGCTCTTTCGAGTGGGCGTCGGTTTCTTTCAGAAGCGCCTGGCGCTCGATTTCGAGCTGCATGATGCGGCGCTCGATTTCATCGATTTCAGTGGGCAGCGAATCGATCTGCATGCGCAGGCTGGCGGCGGCTTCGTCAATCAGGTCGATGGCTTTGTCGGGCAAAAAGCGATCGGAGATGTAACGATGCGAGAGTGTGGCTGCGGCAATAATCGCGGCGTCTTTGATGCGGACGCCGTGGTGCACTTCGTAACGCTCCTTCAAGCCGCGCAAGATGGCGATGGTATCTTCGACGGTCGGCTCGCTGACTAGCACGGGCTGGAAACGGCGCTCGAGCGCGGGATCCTTTTCGATGTGCTTTTTATATTCGTTGAGCGTGGTGGCTCCGATGGCGCGGAGTTCGCCGCGCGCCAGGGCAGGCTTCAGCATGTTGGAAGCGTCCATGGCGCCCTCGGCGGCACCGGCGCCGACGAGGGTATGCAGTTCATCGATGAACAAGATAATTTGGCCCTCGGCCTGGGAAATTTCCTTCAGCACGGCTTTCAGGCGGTCTTCAAATTCGCCGCGGTATTTGGCTCCGGCGACAAGAGCGGCAAGATCCAGCGCTACCAGGCGCTTGGTTTTTAATACGTCGGGAACATCGCCAGAAACAATGCGCTGAGCGAGGCCTTCGACGATGGCGGTCTTGCCGACGCCCGGTTCGCCAATCAGGACGGGATTGTTTTTGGTGCGGCGCGCCAGGATCTGCATGACACGGCGAATTTCTTCGTCACGGCCGATGACCGGATCAAGTTTGGACTTACGCGCGAGTTCGGTGAGATCGCGCGCGTATTTCTCCAACGATTCGTAAGTCGCTTCCGGATTCTGCGAGGTGACGCGCTGGGTGCCACGAACACCGGTAAGCGCCTGAAGAATCGCTTCATGTGAAGCGCCCAATTTCTTCAAGAGCTGGCCGGCGGGATCGCGGTCCAGGCCGGCGATGCCCAGAAAAAGATGTTCGGTCGAGACATAGTCGTCTTTGAAATTATCGGCTTCTTTAAAAGCGCGTTCGAGTGCATCGTTTAATGTGCGGCCCATGCGTTGTTCGGAAAAACCGTGTACGCGCGGCAGTCGGCCGATTTCGCGCTCGACCTCAGAGTTGAGGGCTTCCTTGCGAATGCCCAGACGCGCGAGCAGCGGCGGAACAACGCCTTCCGCCTGGTTGACCAGAGCCGCGAGCAAGTGCAGCGGCGTGATTTCCTGATTTTCGTGACGCGCGGCAACTTCATTGGCGTCCTGCAGCGCTTCCTGCGCTTTTACGGTCAGTTTTTCAAATCGAAGCATGGAAATTGCTCCTTATAAACAAAGGACGAAAAGGGGCTGGCGCGGGCCAGCCCCATCGTACGCCCTGACTGCGGGCTCGTGAACCGACTGGCCGTAGTTCACCGAGCAGCGGCCGCAGCCGCCTGACCACCGACGTGCACTTTGATCTGCTTCGGCTTGGCCTCTTCCCGCTTGGGAATGCTCAGCGTCAGCACGCCGTCTTTGTAGTCGGCCTTGATCGCCTCAGTGTTGACGGTGTTGGCCAGGGAGAAGCTGCGAGCGAATGAGCCATAGCTGCGTTCGACGCGCAGGTAGTTCTTCTCGTCCCCTTTGTCGCTCGGGCCCGTGGGGCGAGCGACTTTCTCGAATTTGCGCTCTCCGCGAATCGTCAGGATGTTGTTCTCAACGCGAATGTCGAGTTCATCCGGCTTGATGTCCGGCAAGTCGGCCTTGACAACGAGCTCGTGCTCGCTCTCGAAGATGTCGACAGCTGGAACCCAAGGGGTCAGATTCTGATCCTGGGACGTGCGAAAGAAGTCGCTGAACAAGCGGTTCATCTGCGAGTCATACGGAGCGCGAAAGGGCTCCCATCGATCCAAAGTTGCCATGGCAGGCACCTCCAATGAATTAACAACACACGCATCATAAAACATGAGCGTATCTATGTCAACTATATTGTGGGGTCTGTGTGCCTTCGACTAAGGACTTTGTTCTTAATGGTTTAATACGGTGATCGTCAGTCTACAGCCTCACGGTTGGAACCGCAAAGTCAGCAAATCGTGGTCCAAGGCGACGATAAGTTCCGTATTTTCTGAGGATTGCATGATTGTGTAGACTACGGCTCATGCGGATTTCAGAGTTCGACTACCAGTTGCCTGCGGCACTGATCGCCCAGCGACCCCTGGCCGAGCGAGACGCGTCGAGGATGCTCTTGTTTGATCGCAGCTCGGGAAGCCTGCGCGACGCCAGCTTCTCGGAGTTCGCGGGAGTGCTCCGTGGAGACGAGCTGTTGGTCTTCAACAACGCGCGGGTGATTCCGGCGCGGCTTTTCGGACGCCGAGCCGGGACGCACGCACAACCGCCTTCGCGTGCTTCGGCGCGTGAGCACTTAACCGGAACAGTGGAAGTGTTGCTGACCAAGATGACGGCGCCAAATGTCTGGGAGTGTTTGGTGCGACCCGGGCGAAAACTGCCCGTCGGAGAGCGGGTGTTCTTCGGTCAGGGCGAGCTCGAAGCAGAGATCGTTTCGCGTGGTGAATCGGGATTGAGGACGGTACGGCTTGTAAGCCGCGATGACCACACCCCGGCACAGCAGGTGGAGCGACTGGGACACGTCCCCTTGCCACCGTACATTCAACGAGAGGACGAAATTTCGGACCGCGAAAACTATCAGACAGTATTCGCCAAGATACCAGGGGCGGTAGCAGCGCCGACCGCGGGGTTGCATTTTTCGGCTGTGATGCTGGAACGGCTGCGAGGAAAGGGAATCGAGACTTGCGAAATCACGCTGGACGTGGGACTCGGAACTTTCCAGCCAATCCACTGCGAAACTCTCGAAGAACACGTGATGCACGAGGAGTCGTACGAGATCAGCGAGGCTACCCTGCAAGCTGTGGAGCGCGCGCGGAGAGAAAAGCGGCCGGTGGTTGCCATCGGAACTACGGTAGTGCGAGCGTTAGAAGATTCCGCGCGACGAGCCATGGAAGGCAAGGGCGGGCGCTTGTTGGTTGCCGGACGCTCGGAAGCGCGAATCTTCATTACACCGGGACACGAGTTTCAGGCAGTCGACGGGCTGCTGACAAACTTTCACCTGCCGCGATCCACCTTACTTGCGTTGGTGTGCGCCTTTGCCGGAAAGGAACCGCTGCTGGCGGCGTACCAACACGCGGTGAGAGCAGGCTACCGGTTTTACAGCTACGGAGATTGCATGCTGATTCGCTGAGACGAGAATTCCGGCCATGCGGGATGGACGAACAGAAAAACAACGCGAAGCGGAGACCCAACAGAGCAACGATCTGCCGCTTCGCCTGGATGGGGAGTCAGTCGAACGCTGTGAGCACTATTCGCTGAAAACAAAAACTTTCTTTTGGCCGGCGAAGCGGACTTCGCGGACTTGGCCGTTTTCGCCGACAAGGATGGAAGTGTATTCCGACTTGGCGTCGCGTTCTTCCCAGCGGCCTTCGGATTCGGCAAGCGTGTTCTTCCCTTTTTGCACCGTGGCTTTGGTGCCGTCGATGGAAAGTTGATATTCGCCGGCCTGCAGCGAAGCTTTGCCGAATTTGGCGGCTTGAGAAAGATTGATGGTCTTAGTAAATGGCTTCGCAAAAACCGGCACTACCATTGCGAGGGCAACGAACAGCGCTGCGATGCGAGAAACGGAATTGATCTTCATGCGTGTCACCTTCATGTGTGCAGCCGTTGGGACGGCTGGCTCCCTTTCGCTCGGATTAAAAATGAGCCGCCGGGGATGGGGTCTGAAGGCAGTTGACACGCCGCATCGGGGCGAGTAGATTCGCCAGCACGACACCAAGGTTTCTGGACTAACCGCCGGAACTACGTGCGTGTCAATACACCCCGCGGCTGCCACCGCGGGGTTTTTTCTGTCTCAAACTTGTACAGCCCCAAAATCGGCCGCACCCCTATAGACGAGTCATGCCAACTGAATGTTTCGCAGCGGGCGAAAAGTTTTTGCTGAAAATTGGCTGGAGGAATGCGTGAAAATGGAACAAATACGAAATGCAGGATGTAACGCCGCGTCACGCGTGAATTGTTGCTAAATTTAGCGAACTGCGGGAGACAAAATGGTTTCCAACGCGTCACGTATCGGATATCTTGGGCACAATTCGTGCATGGCAGAGCGTGTTCCACTATACTCAGGGGCGCTCTTTGGACCTGTGGAATGCGACTGCTGATCGTCAGCGATCTCCATGCCAACTTGACGGCCTTTGAAGCTGCACTCGCCGCGGCTTCTGGCCGATGGGACGCAGCTGTGTGTCTGGGTGACGTGGTAGGTTACGGGCCGGACCCGGTAGAGGTCTCCGAAAAGCTGCAGGAGATTACCCAGGAAGTGATTCGCGGGAACCACGACAAGGCCGTTGCGGGAGTCATGAGCTCGGAGGATTTTAATCCGGTAGCCAAAATGGCGGTGGACTGGACGCGCGCGGTACTGTCGCCCGAACTGATGCGATGGCTGGCGGCGCTTCCGGCGGGACCGAAGAGAGCGCAGGGCGTGGTACTGATCCACGGAGCGTTTCAAGACGAAGATGAATATGTCTTCACACCGGCGCAGGCGCTGGAGGGGTTGCTCGATTCTTCCACGACGCTTAGCTTTTTTGGGCATACGCATCATCAAGGCGGATTTTCGCATCACGAAAGCGACATTGAGCTGTTGCCGTTGCGGCCGCGGCCGTCCGAGTCATTTTCGGCGCTGCACCTGGAGCCGGGCTATAAATACTTGCTGAATCCGGGCTCGATAGGGCAACCGCGTGACGGGGATCCGCGCGCGGGCTTCGCCATAGCGGATTTCGATCACAACGTCGTGGAATTCTGGCGCGTGCCGTATGATATTCCTGCGGTGCAGGACCGCATGCGCGAAGCGAGCCTGCCTGACCCGCTAATCCACCGGCTGTCGCTCGGCCGCTGAGAACGGAAAGA
>DATMZI010000035.1:0-18324 GCA_035607085.1 Candidatus Eiseniibacteriota bacterium
CTTGCCGCAGCTTGCGCGTGGCGCGGAACAGTGAATTCTTCACGGTCTCTTCGGTTGTGCCTAGGGCGTCGCCGATCGCGCGCAGCTTCAATCCCTGGTAGTGCTTCATCTCAAAAACCACACGCTCGCGTGGCGAGAGCCTGTCCATCGCCTTCGCCAGCCGCGAACGAATCTCTTTGCCGATCAGGCTGCGCTCCGGATCGAGCGTCGGCCGGTGTTCGCGCTGCACTTCAAAGAAGTCGCGCGTGCCTTCTTCGTTGCGATTCACGAGAACTTCAGGAGCTTGATCCTCGGGACGGGCCTGCCGCCGGCGCAAGTGATCCAAGCAAACATTGGTCACGATGCGATAGAGCCAGGTATAGAAACTGCATTCAAAGCGGAAGCGGTGTAGGTTGCGGTAGACTTTCAGGAAGGCTTCCTGATAAACATCGCGGGCGTCCTCGGGACGCTTCATCAGGTTTAGCGCCAGGCGCAGGACATCGCGGTCGTGGCGGCGGACAAGTTCCTCAAAGGCGGCGCGGTTTCCGGCCTGAGCCTCGACAACGAGGGCACGTTCGTCCAGTTCCGGCAATGAGATCACCGTCGCAAGTACGGCTTGATGTTCGCCGGACTTGCCTGCGCTATCGGCCAAAGCCAAAGCCCATTGGGGAAGTGGCATATTCGCTTTCTATTCGCAAACGATCGCGCTGAACGTTGATTCCCGGCGAGTTAGCCGAATCAACGCGGCTGAAGCTGGCGCGCAGCGCCGCGGTGTCATCCATTTTGGACGCACCACTATCGTTCACGTAAGCAGCCACTCCTCTTATCTCATACAACGAATGAGGTCAGCTATTTGTTTCTGGGAATCGAACTTGTTGGGAAGCTGCTCGCGCAGCTAGCACTATGCAAAGCTGTTGCAACGGGGCTCTCTAGCCCGGTTCTGCCGCCGTGTCCGTTGCGGGCCTAGCCCGGATCCACTCCGCCACCGGCCAGAGCAGCAACCCCACCAGCGCCGCGATCACAATGTACCCCTGCTGGCGATAAAAGCCGTTCGGTTGCGAAAGCAGCTCCTGCGCTCCCAAAACCAGCGACGGAATCGCCAGCACCTGGAAATACCCCAGCAGGTTCAGCCGCGCCACCCGCGCAATGCCGAATACTACGACCGCCAGAAAAATCAATTGCGCGAGCCACTGCTTTACAAAATCCGCCGGGCTGCCCCATCCGCTGACCAGCGCCAGCGAAGCCCCCACAAAGAGCAGGGCGCGGACCAGCGGCGACTTGCAGTGCGCCAGCACGAATCCGCCAAACGCCGCGATCAGCGACGCAAAAATCAGTCCATGCAAAATAGCCGAAGCCGAAATCGAAATGCCCGGCAGGTAGGAATCAAAATCCGTACCAAAATTTGCGGGAAACGAGCGGTGCGGAGTGGGCCAGCGCCGAAAAACAAATTCGATCGCGCGACTGACTGCGATCAAAGCCGCCGTACCGCCCACACCAATAAAAAGCGCGTCACGATAATACTCACGCGGCATCCCTCGCCAGCCCGGCCAATCCATTTCGCCATAAACCTGCTTCAAGAAAAGCCATCCCATGGCGAACAGAGTCACGACCAGTCCCAGATAGAAAAATGCGCCCACGGTGAAACCGATCGCCAACCCTCCGTACATGAACTTCAGCGGAATCGCCGTTTTGTACTGGCTCAGGAACATCGGGATGCGGTCTCCAAACACGCCGATCAAGACGTAGGCTGCGAGAGCGAATAGTCCCCACCCGGTAAAGCGCCGCCACGGCACTTGCTTCATCAAGTCAGACTTGATTTCGCGTAAAAAGAAAATCAGTGCCGCTATAACGACTCCAAGCGCAAGGCACACGACAAAAACGATATGCAGCGTCCGCCAAATGGGCTGCGATTCTTGTTTACGCCGCCACTCATCGGGAATTTTGATGAACGTGCGGAAGCTCGTCGGCTCGTCGCCGGCTACGATCACTTGCAGTCGCTGGTACGCATGTGTCGCCGGATCGGCGCTCGATGCGCCATTCGCTGAGTCGAGCGGCTGCTTCGCCTGCCAGACCAATGTGTGGTCGATCCGGTTTGGCCGTTTCTCCGAACTGGAGTTCACCAGGTTCCAGCTCGAAAGATCGATTTGCTTTTCATTCCGAAAATACGCCGTGGCTTTCGCGACCGCTTCTTCCTTGGAAAGCGAAGCGCCTTGCGCTGCCTCGGCCAAGTCGTGATGCACGCTATGCAGGGAGCCATCCGGCCGCAGGATCACCGAATACTCCTCCGCCTGGCCATCACGAAAGAATCGCGTATCCCAAAGACCGCCCGGCGCCTGCTTCTCATAAATATTGTTCAATGCCGGCACGCCGATTTTTTGCCGCAGGTATTCGCTCGCCGTAGAGTCCGTCACGTCCACAAACGTGGTCACCGATTTGTAGCTCTGCGGATCAACTCCCCGTTGTTTCAGAACGTCTTTCGCTCTCGCCCTAGCCTGCTTGGCGTCGCTGGAAAGCTTCAGGTAGTCGCCAAGATGCACGGGCTTCAGCTTCACCACAGCCGCTGTGCCCAGCACTACGCACACTGCCATAAAGGCCAGCACGCCCGTGGACAACCGTCCCGTCGGCGCGTGGCCCGACTCGCGAGCCGGTTCCGCTTGCTGCGCGACCGCTGCATCTTCCGGATCGGGGAAACGGTTCAGCAAATCTTCGTCTTCTTCAAACCTTCCGCGCTTCACCCGCGAATACACCGCATAGCCAAAGGGAATCAGAATCGCCAGTCCCACCACGATGCCGGAAAGCCGAAAATACAAACTCGTCGAGCGAATCAGCAGCAGCCCGACCAGCGCTGCATCCACTGTGTAGTGCCACACCAGTGTCGCCAGAATTCCCCAGCGCAACATCACCAAGCCAGCCGCGATTCCGATGAACCCTACTTCCAGTCCGCGGATGTAAGGTGGTTCATTCGGATAGGCCGTGTGCAGAAAGCCCCAAGAAAATGCTGGCAAAATCACTGCCAGCACATTTGACTTCGTGAATTTCTGCAAAAAGGGAATAGCGAACAGCCGGAACAGAAATTCTTCACTGGTCGCGGCCAGCAGTCCGATCGCGATCCCGCCAATCCACGGAATCGCCGTGCTTACCGAGTCTTCATAATTCACTTCCTGCGGCGACCACGCGCCGAAACGATTGGCGATCAGATAGAACGCCACCAGAAAACCCATGTGCGCGCCTGCGAGCGATAGCCCCACCACCACGGAGGAAAAAAACTCCTTGGTACGCAAACCGCGCCACGTCAGCGCTTTTTTCAAGCGCAAGAAATGCGGTTTTGCCGCACGATAGAACGGCTCACCGCCGGGCAGCACCAGGCTGACGGTCAGAGCCGAGGCTACGCCAAACAGCAGCGCTCCCAGAATTTGGGTAATCGTGAAGCTGCCATAAGACGATTCCGTGTTGTAATCAAATACCTCCAGCGGCCAGCGATTCAGCTGCATCGCCGTGAGCAGCACCGCCACAATCACGCCGAGCTGCAGTGCCAGTCGCCAGCTGGTTTGCCCGCGCCGCGTCAGCTGAACGCCGTACCACAGCACGCCGCACAGCAGCAAAAGATATGGAACAATCGCAACTGTGTTGTAGAACTCATTCGTCGAACGCAGGTGCCGGTAATCGCGCTCCCACTGCTCAGGCACTTTCAGCGCTTCATGCGCAAACCCAACATCGGCGCCATTCAGCCCAATCGTCAGCCGCTCCGGCGCATCCTTCGCCTTGAATCCGTGCCGTTCCCAGGTGAACGACCAGTCCAGCCGGTTCGGCTTGGTCGCAGAATTCGCTTGCTCCGGCAGGAAATCCCAGTCCGCCGCCGCTTGGCCCAGCTTGGCAGTCAAGAAATTTTGCGCCGTCTGCTGCGCGGCATCGCGCGCGAGTTGGGCCCCCGCTTGCGCTTCCGGAACCTTGTGCACATAGCCGGTGACGTTTCCTTCCGGGCTGACGCTGACGCGAAATTCTTCTTCCTGCTCCGGCTTGAAAAAGCGAACCTCCCAATTCCACACATTCACTTCCGCCGCCATAAGGCGGTTGGCTTCTTTCAGCCCAACCTGCCGCTCCAGGTAGGTCTTGGCATCGTCGTTCACGCCAAACACAATCACCGAGCGGTAGGCCGCCGTGCTGATTCTGAGCGATTCCACAAAATTGCGGGCGCGCTCCAGCGCTTCGCCGCGCGTCACCTTGAAGTTGACCGATGCTTCCGGAAACGCCTCAAAGAAATGCCGCTGCGCATACCACAGGCCGACTACGCCCGCCAGCACCCATAAAATCAGTGCTCGCTTGTCTCGCCTGCTTAACTGGACTTTTGCCACCACGCCTCCCCGTCAGCACTCACGCAACTCACAATCGCACACCCGCACGAAACATCCACTCTTTCATAGGCCCGCCAAACCGCGCAAGTAACCCTGGTCCTATTGACGGTTGCCAGCAAGAAAACGGCAGCGGCGCGGCACACCCGCCAAGCGCTCCGCTCAAACCACCATTTTTGGGTTAGCATGGTCCTTCCATGAATCCCATTCTGGTAATCGGCGCGACCGGCACGGTCGGCCGCCAGGTCGTCTCGCAACTAATCGCCGCCGGTTCGCAAGTCCGCGCCATGGCCCGCCATCCCGAAGCCGCCGATTTGCCGCCGCAGGCTCAGGTCGTTCGTGGCGACCTCACCGTTCCCGAAACTCTCGATGCGTGCTTGGACGGCACCGAAGCTGTCTTTCTCGTGTGGACCGCCCCACCCTCCGCTGTAACTCCCGCTTTGCAGCGCATCACCGAGCGCTCGCGCCAGATCGTCTACCTTTCCGCTCCGCTCAAGACGCCGCACCCGCTCTTTCAGCAGCCCAATCGGCTCCGGCCGATGTTCGAACAAATCGAACGCACGATCGAGACCTCCGGCGTGCGGTGGACCTTTCTCCGCCCCGGCATGTTCGCCCGCAATGCTCTGCTTTGGTGGGCCCCGCAGATTCGTGCTGGCAAAGTCGTGCGTTGGCCCTATCTCGCCGTTCCCACCGCGCCGATCGACGAGCGCGACATCGCCGCCGTCGCGGTTCGAGCATTGCGCGAAGAAGGCCACGCCGGCTCCGAATATGTCCTCACCGGCCCGCAATCGCTCACTCACTCCGAACAAATTTCTACCATCGGGAGCGTACTCGGCCGCGACCTGCGCATCGAAGAAATCACTCCCGACCAAGCGCGCCAGGAACTGCTCCCGATCGGCCCCCTCCCCGCCGTCAACATGCTCCTCGATGCCTGGTCCGCGGCGCTCGGCCACCCCGCCCACATCACATCCACATTCACAGAAATCACCGGCGCCCCCGCAAAATCCTTCCGCACCTGGGTAGCCGACAACGCCGCCGCTTTTCAGGCGTGAGCCGATTCGAGGACCGGTTCACTCCAGGCAAACAGCTCCAGTGATGCGATCTATTGAAACTGAACTCGCCCGTTTTTGGCCAATAAGAATGCCGCTCGCCCGCCCGCGTGCTGCACCTCGATGGTTTTACAGGGGATGTGGTGTGTGAACAGTCCAACTGAAATGATCTGCACTGTCTTTCCAATTGGAAAGCACCCGAGCGGTTTTCTTGCTTACAGCCCGTCAACTCCTGAGAAGTCAGTTTGAGGGGAACCGATCCGCTCCACCCTTTGTACTTCCCAAGCCTTTTTGGCTATAACTCCAAGCATGCCCGAAAGCCTGCAAACCGACGTGCGCATGCTCAAAGGAGTCGGCCCGCAGCGCGCCGAACTCCTCGTCAAGCGCGGCATCCACACCCTCGAAGACTTCCTCAACTATCTCCCTTTCCGCTACGAAGATCGCATCCACTTTTCGCAAATCAAGGATGTCCGCCCAGGCAACGTCTACACGTTGCGCGTGCGTGTAGCTAGCGGTTCCGCCGTTCGCGGCATGCGCGGCCGCGACGCCATCTATCACCTGCTCGTAAGGGACGAAGCCGGTTTCTCTCTCGCCTGCAAATTTTTTCATGGCGGCTATCTCGAAGGCCGCCTCAAGTCCGGCCAGCTGCTTGTTCTTCACGGCAAAGTCGAAGTCGATCGCCTGCGCCCGGCCCGCATGGAAATGGTCAATCCGCAATTCGAACTGCTCAGCGACGACCCCGGCGGCCAGACCGATGCTGAAACCGCCGACTCCACTGAAGTAGGCCGCATCGTCCCCATTTACGAAGCCATCGGCAGCTTCGGCACACGCGCCATCCGCCGTGCCACCTACGCCGCGTTGCAGCGTCTCGATCCCAACTTCCCCGATCTTCTGCCCGCGTCCATCCGGCGCCGCATGAATTTCCCGCTGCGCCGCGATGCCATCATTCAAACCCACTTCCCGCCGCCTGACTCTTTGCTCGACGCGCTCAACCACTTCCGCTCTCCCGCCCAACAGCGCCTCATTTTCGAGGAATTTTTCTTCTATCAGCTCAGCATGGCGCTCAATCGCCAGCGGACCCGTAAGGAAAACGCCATCGCTTTCCGCGTGCGCGAAGTCCGCGTTCGCGAAGCCCTCAAGCGCATGCTCCCCTTCAAACCCACCGCCGCGCAAAAACGAGTCTTAGCCGAAATCGCCGCCGACCTGGAAAAGCCCGCGCCTATGAACCGCCTCCTGCAAGGCGACGTGGGCAGCGGCAAAACCATCGTCGCGCTGCAAGCCGCGGTCATTGCCATCGAAAACGGCTGTCAGGCAGCTCTCATGGCGCCCACCGAAATTCTGGCAGTGCAACATTACCTTTCCGCGCGCCGCATCCTCGAAAAGGCCGGCTATAAAGTCGAGCTGCTCATCAGCGGTTTAAAGCCTTCCGAAAAATCCGCTGCGCGCGATCGCATCGCCAACGGCCAGGCGCAGCTCGTCGTCGGCACTCACGCCCTCATCGAAGACGACATCCTCTTCTCCCGCCTAGGCTTTGTCGCCATTGACGAGCAGCACCGATTCGGCGTCCTGCAGCGCAAAAAGCTCATGGACAAAGCCGCCTCTCACGGCCACGCGCCCCACGTTCTCGTTCTTACCGCCACGCCCATCCCGCGCACGCTCTCGCTCACGCTCTACGGTGACCTTGACGTTTCCGTTCTCGACGAACTCCCTCCCGGCCGCACACCCATCGAAACCCACATGACCACCGAAACGCATCTGGCCGGCGTATGGGAATCGCTGCGCCGTGAAGTCGCCGCCGGCCACCAGGGCTACATCGTCTACCCGGTCATCGAAGAGTCGAAACTTGAACTCAAAGCTGCGATCGAGGAATATGGTCGCCTCTCGAAGGAAGTTTTTCCCAAGCTCAAGCTTGGCCTTCTCCACGGGCGCCTCTCCAGCGAAGAAAAAGATGCCGTCATGCAGGCCTTCCGCAACAATGAAATCCAGATCCTCGTCGCCACCACCGTCATCGAAGTCGGCGTGGACGTGCCCAATGCCACCGTCATGGTCATTGAACACGCCGAACGTTTCGGCCTCTCGCAGCTGCACCAGCTGCGCGGACGCATCGGCCGCGGCGCGCACAAATCCCATTGTGTCTTGATTGCTCCTGGACATGTGACAGACGAAGCCCGCGCGCGCCTGGAAACCATGGTCCGCACCAACAACGGATTCGAAATCGCCGAAGCCGATCTGCAAATTCGCGGCCCCGGCGAATTTTTCGGTACCCGCCAATCCGGTGAAATGGGCTTCCACGTCGCCAATCCGCTGCGCGACCAAGAATTTCTGGAAACCGCGCGAAAAGAAGCATTTTCGCTGGCCCAAGATCCCGGCCGCCGCGAGGAACTCAAACAAACTCTCGGCGCTCTGGCTTCCACTTGGCAGCGTCGCTACCACTTGGCCCGGATCGGATAATGGATCGGGTAATAAGGATCGGTTTACCAAATGCGCATCATTGCCGGACAATTTCGGTCCCGCCAGCTGAAGTCACTCAAGAAGCTCGCGATTCGTCCCACCAGTGACATGCTGCGCGAAACGCTGTTCAACATTCTCGGCCCGCGCGTCGAGGGCGCGCGTTTCCTCGATCTCTTCGCTGGAACCGGCGCGGTCGGCATCGAGGCGATCAGCCGCGGCGCCGTCGCGGTAGTCCTTGTCGAAAACCATCGTCAAACCGCCAAACTTATCCGCGAAAATCTCGTTCTTCTGCAAATCACCACAACCGCGCGCCTCATTGTCGCTGACGTGCCAGCCGCCGTCGCTAAACTTGAATCCGAACACGCCGCCTCGTTCGACTTCATCTTTCTCGATCCACCCTACGCCCACGAACGGGACTATCACTCCGTCCTGCACGCCCTGGAAAAATCTCCACTCCTCGCCGCTACCGGGATCGTAGTCGCAGAACACCGCAAAACGTCCGCCCTGCCAACTGCAATCGGCCACCTGCAACAATTCCGAACCCTAAAACAAGGTGACGCTGCCCTCACGTTCTACCGCTCCGCATAGGGGCCGCAGCACGCTGCGCCACATCTCGACACCCCAGTCTCCAAAAAAATCTCACACAACTCCCGCGCATCTTCTATCATCTATTATCAATTCGGCGCGAACGCCCCCGCCTTGCCGCGCCGGTTTTTAATGAATCGGTTTCCCGGCCAGCAGTCTTATAATTCGGGTTCGGGCGCGCTTTGCTTGGAGCCCGCTAAGGAAAAAGTCCGGGCTCTACTTGGAGCCCGCCAGACAATAAAATAATGTCCGCGCACGAAGCCAACAATCCGCTCGACCTCTTGCAATTAGGGCCGCCGCCCTCATCGGCCTTCGAATTACGCGGCGCCGCCGAGCCGCGGCTGGACATCGGCTGGGGACAATTCCATCAGGGCATCGCCAGCAACTTTGCCGAATTGTTCCGCCGCGCACGGGCCACCAAAGGCCTGCTCTCGGCAAGTTTTTTCAAGGATGCCTGGATCGAGCGCCGCATCCCGCGTCGCGCCGTTTTCGCCGCGGCCCTCTGGCATGTCGCTTTCGTCGTCATGCCATTCCCGGATATACCGGGACCCAAGCGCAATCACGCCTTCGATAATGCGGAAATCACCTGGTCCGGTCCGATCGAGGATTTTCCGCTAATCAGCGCGCCCGCCCATAAGCCGAAGCCCACTCCCCGCGGCGCGCCCAACCAACCACCTGCTCCTGAAGGCGCCGACGCGTTTCATCCGCGCCAGCGCATCTTTACCGATCCCGTACATCCAAATCATCCACGGCAGACGTTGATTCAGCCTGCGACACCGCTCGACGCGCCCAAAATTCTTCCCAATTTGCCGAACATGGTGCAGCTCACGCAGTCTGCGCAACCGGTTCGCCCGCAAATTGAAATCAGCCAGAAATTCCTCAAGCAGTTGCATCCCAAGGAAAGACGTGTTGCAACAGATCCGAATTCCGCACCCGAAGTACAAATGAACGAGCAACGCAGCGGTGACCTTGCGCTAGCTATGAACACTGCAGGTCCCGAGCGGCCGAAATTGCAAATCAACGCCGGCGCCGCGCCGCGAGCGGCACAGCGCAGGCAGGACGGCGCCGCGGAGCCCGCGCCCGATGTCGCGAACCAGCTCACCTCACCGAATGGTTCGGGACAAACACTGATCGCGCTGTCAGCAACTCCGGGACCGCCTGCCCCGGTTTCTCCGCCGCCCGGCAATCTCGTCGCGCGCGTCACGATTTCGCCCGAAGGAAAAAAGCCCGGCGTTCCCGGTGGCTCACCCGAGGCTAAGCCTAATTCGAGCGGAAACAATGGCGCGGACCACACCGCCGGGGGAGCAGGTTCCGGCAACGCGGCTGGCGGGAATTCTGCTGGCGTCAGCATTACCGGCGGTTCGCCGAAGAGTGCGAGCACCGTTTCCGGCCTCAACGCAGGAAGACTTTCCATGCCGTCCACTCGGCCGAACTATTCACGCGCGGACGCCGAGCGCGAAGAAGCGCCTGCCGTGCAAGCCGATGCGCCGAATTTTGCCGCACTCGCTCCCGGCACCAAGCCCGAAGCCATTTTTGCGCGCCGCCGCGTCTACTCGATGAACGTCAACATGCCCAACCTGAGCAGCGCTACCGGCAGCTGGATTTTGAATTTTTCAGAGATGAGCACCGCGCCAACCGGACCTCCGAGCACTTCGGGCGGTGAAGTCGCTGAGCCGGCCCCGCTTCGCAAAGTCGATCCCAAATATCCACCCAACGCCGTGGCGGAAAACATCGAGGGCGAAGTAATCCTCTATGCAGTAATTCGCCGCGACGGTTCGGTGGACTCCATACAACTCGTGAGAGGAATTGACAAGCAGCTCGACACTAACGCCATGCGCGCCCTCGCTCAGTGGAAATTCCGCCCCGCCGAACGAAACGGCGAACCCGTAGACCTCGAAGCCATAGTCCACATCCCCTTCCACGTCCCCGAACGTCAATAGGTAGTCGAGCTTCAAACATCCAAAACTGATGTGATCCGCGCTTGCGGCTGCTTGCTTTTCAGGAGCTAATCGTCGGCGAGACCGCTTCACCGCGCTTCCGAACTCGCGCTATCCAGATCGCCAGGGCAGCAAATCCCAGCAACGGCGAGACAAAAACTAGAAACACGGCGAAGCCATCGAACCACGTGTAACGGTATCTGAGGTACGCGACGTCAAGCGGTTCTAAGTGAATCGAGGTTGCGCCCACGTTTCCGGCAGCCTCCTGGGGCGCTTCTTGGTTTGCGAAAGTGCGGTGCACACCCCTCGTCGTGTCGAGGATGAAATTCGGGACGTTCGTCTTGCCTTGTTCAGGGCTTCCTTCGCCTCACGCATCATTCCTGTTGCCTAGAACATAGGCGCCAGAAGCTCCAGCCCCTGAACTCCTGATACTGCGTCATCTGCTTCACCGACTCCCCCGTCGGGCTGTGTTTTTGGATTGAAGATCCAGCCGTATTTTGTCGTGTCGATCATCAAAATGGCATATCCAGCAGGTCGCGGGCACTGTCACGCATCGGCTACGCCTGCGTCGCGATGGAGACGTTCTGGTTGACGAGAGCCTGGAATGCAAACACCAGTCCACCCCATGCAAGACTCGCGAAGGGAAAGATGCAAGCGGCAAGCAGTGCCGGCACACGGCCGGAACGGGCATGGCGCGTCAGCCAGAACGTCACGATGCCGAAGAAGCAGCCACTAACGGCGGCCATCATTCTGCAGACCGATATTTTCGCAGGAAGAAGCGTTCGATCTCAGCTCGCACTCTCCGCAAGTCGCACGAGCGTAAACAGAGCGTGGTTGATTGGGGTGGGCACGCCGAGCTCGCGGCCTTTGCGTACGACGAAACCGTTTAACGAATCGATTTCGGTTTTTTTGTTGCGCATCATGTCCTGAGCCGTTGAGCTGCGCGTCGCGGCCATGGCTTGGGCGATTTTGTAGCCGCCAGCCACCGCTGCTTTGGGATCGTCGAAAAGCGGCAGATGCACGCCAGCGGCCTTCGCCACGAAAACCACTTCAAAAATTGCGCCCTCCACCAGCTTCCGGGCATCTTCATTAGCTAGGATGTCACCGTAGCGCGCCTTGCCCAGCGCCGAAATGGCGTTCAGGCCGCAATTCCAAACCAGTTTCGTCCAGAGTTCGGCGGCCAGATGGTCCGAAATCCTGCACGGGACGCCTGCTCGCTCAAATACGGAAGCCACGCGCTCGGTTGCAACACTTCTCGGTCCAACTACCAGATCGCCGCGGCCAACATGCTTCACCGTGCCCGGCGAAGGAACCGACGCCGCGACGTATACTGCGGCAGCCAAAGCCTGCAGTCCCGATGCGGCGTGAATCTGCTCCGCGTTATCCACGCCATTTTGCATGCTTACCACAAGCACGTTTTCCGCCAACAGCGGCGCCAGTTCCCGCGCAATCGCCGCCGTGTCCGTAGTCTTCACGCAAAACAAAACGATTTCCACGCCACGCACGGCGGAAAGCTCTGTCGACGCTTCGACTTTCACATTTTCTTTGAATTGCAGGGTGTCCAGTTGCAGGCCAGCCTGTTTTACCGCGCCCACGAACGCCGGCCGCCCGATGAACATCACCGGAGCGCCAGCGCGGGCCAGCATGCCGCCAAAGTAGCCGCCTACCGCTCCAGCGCCCACCACCGCAATCCTCGGCCACGCATCCGCGCTCATTCAGATCTCTCCGTTTCACTGCTTCCACCGACACTTCGTCACCAGTGTAGCGCAGCTAGTACTTTCCCATTATTGTGGCGCAATCGGATCACCGGTAGATTGCCGCGCACGGGGTGTTGTGTGCCACTCGGCGCTGTAGCGCTGCCTGTGGCCGGATAAGTCCGCTCACGCCGCGTGTCCCTCGGAGAGATAACATGATCAAGCTGTGCGGCGCGCTTTTGTTCCTTTTCCTGCTGGCGATTCCAGCACCTGGACAGAGCAATTACGCGACGCTGACCGGAACTGTTACGGACGCGCAGCAGCTCCCTGTCGCGGGCGCTTCCGTGGAGTTGACTGCCGCGAGCACCGGCGCAGTTCGCCGCGCGGTAACCAATCAGCAAGGCCTCTTTGAAGCCCCTGCGCTCTTGCCCGACGAATACGATTTGAAACTCGAAGCATCTGGTTTCGCAGTCGCGCGACAGACTTTGCGGCTGGAGGTCGGGCAGAGACTCGCGATACGCATGGTGCTGAAAGTGGGCGCACTCAACGAAGGCGTGAAAGTAATCGGAGGAAACGAAGTCTTGCACATGACCGACGCCAGCGTCGGCGAAGTGGTTGAGCCGACCTCGATCCGCGAGCTCCCGCTGAACGGGCGCATGTTGATTGACCTGGTGCTGACCGTGCCCGGCGCGCATGTTGGTTTTGGCGCGCAGACGGGCCAGACCAATCCGCTCTATTGGCGGCCGGGGCAGCGCTCCGCATTGGTAATCGGCGGCGCGCGGCCCAATGCGAATTTCTTTCTGCTCGACGGCGCGACCAATACCGATCCCACATTCAACACGCAAAACCTGAGTCCTTCTCCGGACGCGGTAAAAGAATTTCAAGTGGAGACGAGCAGTTACACCGCGGACATGGGCGGAGCGGGCGGCGGGCAGATCAACATCGTGACGCACTCCGGCACCAGCCAGTTCCACGGCACGGTGTACGAATTTCTTCGCAATGGCGCAATGGACGCTACTACGTTTGGCTCGATGGGCAACAACCATCTGGTGCAGAACAATTTTGGGGGATCATTCGGCGGTCCGCTGATCAAGAAAAATACCTTTTTCTTCGTGAACTACGAAGGGTTCCGACTGTCGCAGGCCGACGCGCAAATTCTGACCGTGCCGACGCCCGAAGAAATCCAGGGCGACTTCAGCATGAGCAACGTCAAAATTTACGATCCCACCACTGCGGTGGCCAATCCGAATTACGATCCTACCAAACCGACCAACGCCAGCAATTTTCCATACACGCGCAGCCAGTTTCCCGGCAATGTCATTCCGAGAGACCGGATCAATCCGCTGCTGCAGGAATTTCTGATGACCTACGTTCCCATGCCGAACATGATGATGGAAGGCACTGGGGCGGACTCCAACAACTACCTGGATATCCGCAACGAGGCGCACTACAACGATCAGGGAACGATTCGCGTTGATCACAATTTTGCCAGCGGCGACACCCTGTTTGGCAGATATTCGATCGGTCAAGAGAGTGGATTTTCTCCCAGCAGCGGCGTTACCGCCACGACAGAAGACTTGCCGGGATTCGGGGCGAATTTCGACAACCGCTCGCAGCAAGCAACGATTGCCTGGAACCACATTTTCGCTGCGAATAAACTGAACACAGTTTCGATTGCGGTGTCGCGTCTCTCGATGGATCGCACTTCGCAAAACAACAATGTCAATGACATCGTTGGCCAGCTGGGAATTCAAGGCATCGGCTTCGGCGGGCCGGGGGCGTGGGGCGCGCCATGGTTTGCCGCGCAAGGATATACCGGCATTGGCGACACCTTCGCGGCGACGCCGATGCATGCCTGGGACACCATGTACGAAATCCGAGATACCTACGCGTGGGAACATGGTCGGCACAGCATCAAGTTCGGTGGCGACTTTCACTGGTTCACCTGGCCCATGTGGGGCTTCTTCCAGAACCGCGGCTTCTACCAATACACCAACGGGTACACGACCGAGTCTGGTTTCAATGACGGCAGCGGCAATGGCTTTGCAAGCCTGCTGCTGAGTCTGCCCGCGGTGAAGCAGCGGCAAGCGGGAATTCCGCAAATGAATTTGCGCAACTGGGGCACGGACGGCTTCGTGGATGACAGTTGGAAAGTAACTTCCACCACGACTCTGAACCTGGGTGTGCGTTACGAATATTCCAACCCGCTCTACGACAAGAACAACACCAACACGAATCTGATCTTCAACGATGGAACGCCCTCGGTTTTCGTTGGTGGACAGAACGGCTATCCCCAAGGACTGATGTACGCGAACACGCATAATTTTGCGCCGCGCATCGGCGTGGCGAAAAATCTGCCGAACTGGGGACTGGTGGTGCACGCAGCGTACGGAATTTTCTTTACGCCTGTAGATCAGAATACGTGGTGCAACCAGCGGCACAACGTGCCATTTGTTTTTCCGGAAACGCAGCAAGCGGATAACTTCACGCCGCCGGCGGCGCTGTTCAACACCGGAATGAATTTCGGGACGCCGGTGCTGGGCACGGGCAGCCTGCCCGCGACCACCGTCAGCTTCACGGCCTTCGATCCGCATTCGCCGGCGCAGTACGTGCAGCAGTGGAACGCGTCGGTGCAAAAGAGCCTCGATGCGAACACCACGTTGGAAGTCGGCTACGTCGGTTCGCGCGGATCTCATTTGCAGCGGTCGCATTTGATCAACAACACGCTGCCAGGGCCGGGCCCGTTGGGGCCGAGGCGTCCGTTCAAGACGCTGACGTTTGTGCCGGACACGACGCTGCCGCCAAGCAGCGCGGATAACGCGGTGTTCCAGGGCGAGACGTTTCCGGTCAGCACCATCAACCTGCTGGAGAATAGCGCGCAGAGCTGGTACGACGCTGGCTACTTGAATGTGCGGCGGCGCTATTCGCATGGGCTGAGCTTGCTGGCGAACTACACATTTTCGAAGAGCCTGACCAATGCGCCGGATTTCCGCTCCGCGATGGATGAGGCGGCCATTCCGCAAAACAATCTGGAGCTGGCTTTGGAAAAAGGGCCGGGCTGCGATGTGCGGCACCGCTTTGCGCTGAGCGCGGTGTACGCGATTCCGTCGTACAACCGGACGGAGTGGATGCGGCTGATCACGCAGAACTGGACGTTCTCCACGATCTATCAAGCGCAGAGTGGAATGCCGTTCACGATTTCCGTTTTTGGCGATACCGCGAATTCGGGAACGGTGCTAGGCGAAAATCCGATCCGCGCGAACGTGACCGGGCAGCCGGTGTTTGGTCCGGGGACGCATACCGCCGACGAGTGGTTCAATCCCGCGGCGTTTGCCACTCCGCCGGCGTTTACCTATGGCGACGCGGGGCGCAACTCGGTGTACGGGCCACCCATGCAGACGATGGACATTGCGCTCGAGCGGGCGTTCCGGCTTACGGAGCGGCTGAACTTCCAAGTGCGCGGCGAAGCATTTAACGCGCTGAACAAAGTGAACCTGGGAACGCCGAACCGGTTTGTGAATACACCGCAGTTCGGGACGATCACCATGGCCATGACGCCGGGCCGCGAGTTGCAAGTGAGCGCGCGGCTGTCGTTTTGAGGGCTGCTTGGTGGTTGCCAAGGCCGGAAGGACCTTTTCCCCGGCTGTTTTTGTAAGTATTTATTGTAAAGCCTTACCGCGACAGCGCCTGTAAGTATTGAATCTAAGGGGTTAGAGCCCTGTAGAGTGAAAACGCAAAGTTCTATTCTCTTGTACTGAAATGGAGGGCGTAGACGGCCCTTCGAGGATCAGGATGAACCAAAGCCTCACCCCATAAGCAAGAGAAGAGAAGCAAAACAGAAAGAGGAAGGTA
This sequence comes from Candidatus Eiseniibacteriota bacterium, assembly GCA_035607085.1. Classification (GTDB taxonomy): domain Bacteria; phylum Acidobacteriota; class Terriglobia; order Acidiferrales; family UBA7541; genus Acidiferrum. Next base: position 15,897 of record DATMZI010000035.1, read on the forward strand.
GAGACTGAAAAATGCGGCTAGCGGCTAGCCGCTAGCTGGCTGAGGCTGACGCCACGCTTGGCCGGGAGGGGCGAATGGGATTGACACAGAGGGAGAAGGGGGAGCGGTTTCGGAGGTTGCATGAGGGGGCGTGTTTTGTGATTCCGAATCCGTGGGATGTGGGGTCGGCGAAAGCGCTGGCCGGGATGGGATTTCAGGCACTGGCGACATCGAGCGCGGCTTCGGCGGCGGCAATTGGAAAACGCGATGGCCAGCTAACGCGCGAGGAAGCTTTGGCGCACGCGCGAACCATTGTAGAGGCGACGGATTTGCCGGTATCGGCAGATCTGGAGAACGGGTTTGGCGATGCCCCAGCGGATGTGGCGGAGACGGTGCGGCTAGCGGCCGAATCCGGGCTGGTCGGCTGCACCATTGAGGACACCACTGGAGAAGAGACGCGGCCGATTTACGACTTTGCAGCGGCGGTAGAGCGAGTCACGGCAGGCGCTGCGGCGGCGCGAGCACTGGGATTTCCGTTTTTGCTGACCGCGCGGACGCACAATTTGCTCTTTCCCGACGGGCATCTCGACGAAACCGTCCGCCGCCTTCAAGCTTTCGAAAAAGTCGGAGCTGACGTTCTCTTTGCTCCTGCCCTGCCGGAGTTGGCAGCCATCCAGATGATATGTGGCTCGCTGAAGATGCCCTTCAATTTCATGGTGGGAATTGCGGGGAAGTCGTTTTCGGTGAGCGCACTGGCTGGGGCAGGAGTGCGGCGAATCAGTCTGGCGACTTCGCTTTATCGGGCGGCGATGACGGGATTTATAGCGGCCGCGGGCGAGGTAAAGGAAAAGGGGACGTTTGGATTTTTGGAGCGCGGCATGAAGAGCACGGGGGAGATCGTGGACTTGATGAAGAGTTGAAGTCTTTAGGATTTGCTGCGAGCGAGAAGCCCCGTTGCTCGCCCCGGTTAGTATAGTTCAAATAGAGTACAGAGTCCGGAAGTTACGAACGTCATTTCGGAAGGCGTGAAACCGTCCGCAACGCGGATTTGTCTATTAACTCGACCATGCGGTTATTTTCCCTGTCCAGCATTCACTTCCCGGCGTTTGTTGCTTCAGTTTAACCAGGTGCCGACGAGGCCGAGGCAGCCGCCGGCGCTGGCGGCCTGGCGCCCTTGATGACCAGCCAGAGCATGAACGCTATTTCGCCTAAGAAGGCGGGCTGAGAGTAGGAATCCACTTTGTTCTGGTATTGCGGCAGCAGTATGCCCGTGAGGCTCAGGACCACCCAGGCGAGGCCAGCGAAGATGAGCCAGACGCCCAGAAAACGCGGCAGGAATTGCGACCGGTACACCAGCAGCCCGAGCGGAAAGAGCCACAACCCCCAGAATATTTCGGCGACAACAATTCCGTGATGATGCAGATTGAGGAAGAGCATCGCCAGAGCATCCCGTTGAGGCTTTTCGAAAATGGATAGGAACTCACCGCCGCGCACGAGGACCAGGGCCGCAATGGAGTTCAGCTCATTCAGCAACGCTATCGGGATCGAGACCACGATCAATGTGACCATGAGCGAGGCGCGCCGCCGGTTGACTCCTTTGAGCAGGTCGTACAAAGCCAAAGCCACGAAAATAAAAGCCGTCATGCCGATGAGCTCACCCGCGATACCGAGGCGAAACAGCGTCTCGGAGGCGGCGATGTTGTTGGCAGTCGCCGTTGCGTCTCCGTGGACGAACAGCTTGCGGGGGACGTAGCCCATGGCGAAAAAGCCGACTATCGACGCGAGAAGGTACAACAAGCCTGCGAATCTGCCTGGGTTCTTGGCGAAACTCATGTTGTCTCCTTGTTGTGTAGTGAAGGGTAACTCAAGATGTGACGATGACGGTCAAAGTGTTTCATGGCACGAAGAAAACAAGCGATTTCGCGGCGGAAAGTTGACGCTGCGAGGGTACGACTTGCCGTGTCGCGGCCAGGGTCAGTGGGCGTCGCGAGACCGTCGGACTGGAAATGCGAAATTCCAAGGCCGCGCTCACGTGGTTGGAGCTGGAAGCATGGCCGTTAGGGCTGGTACAAGTCGCCAGTTGACAAAGGCGAGGTCTTCGGCGAACGTGCTACGCAACCGGGAGGGTCAAATCCTATGAAAATCGGGCGCACGGCCTTTCGTTTCTTCCTGGCGCTGGTCTGTCTGTCGCTTTCGGCGAACGGCAGTTGTGCAGACGACACAAAGAAAGAGCCGGAGAGGCCGAAGATTGACTGGATTGACGGCCCGGTTCCGGCGCGGCTTGGGGACCTTGCGGAGATCAAAGTACCGGCGGGTTACCGTTTTACGGGGAAAGAAGGGACGAAAAAATCTCTGGAGCTGACGGGGAATCCGCCGTCAGGGGACGAGCTGGGAACGATTATCCCCGCCGCGAAGTCCGACGATGACAAGGAATTCTGGTTCGTCATTT
>DATMZI010000062.1:0-26169 GCA_035607085.1 Candidatus Eiseniibacteriota bacterium
GATAGGTTGGCCAGTGCGCCGATCTGTTCCTTCGAGAAAAATGCGGCGGTCGCTAACGTGGAAATCAAGAGAAAGCCCAGAACGAATTTCGGGAATTTCTGCCAAAGAAATTTGGCTTTGTTGCCAACGGCTTGCGCCTGGCCGCGGCTGGACCAGTAGAACGCATATGCAAGAACGACAAATCCGATCAGCGCGTTGCGCGTGGTCTTGGTGAGCACAGCCAGCTTTCCGGCAGCGTCAGAGTAAAGCGCGCCTGCCGCTGGGGCTTCCGCAGTGTTGTCCACAGCAAGGCCCGACCAGACACCATAAGCGTGATCGGTGAGCTGCAACGTATGGCCGACCAGCGGGAATGTGAAGAGCTAAATCGCGCCCAGCGCAAGAATCGCTGCGATGGCACACGAGGAATCTTCCTCGTCTGCATCAATCGCGCCTTGCGTAGCAATGATCGCGCTCACTCCGCAGACCGCCGAACCGACGGCGAGTAACGATGTCAATTTCGGTTTCAGCTTGAAGACCCGACCGAGCAACGTCATGAAGGCAATTGCGCCAGCGATTTCAATTCCGACCAGTGCCAGGCTGGTTCCGCCAAGTTTCAGCACATCGCCGAGTAAAAATCGCGCACCGAGCAAAACGATGCCAGCCTTCAGCCAGAACTCATACGTCGCCACACCGACACGAAACATTTCTGGAACGCCCACTGTATTGGAGATCGCAAGGCCGATCAGAATCGCCCATAACACGTACTCAATCGTTGGAAACATCCAATGATGAGCCTTGGCGTATTTGCCGACGTTAGCTTCAAGAAGTTTTCCTGCATAGCCCACGCCCGCGAGCAGCAATAGTCCCGGCACTAGTTTCAGAAATCGCAGCCCGGGATTCGCCGGCCTGACCTGCGCAACCGTCACCGAGCTTGCCATGCAGCACCTCTTCTCTCAAGTAGCGCAGACCATCCTGTCTGCGCGGCCGCGCCAGAATGCCGCAACCGTCGTGCAGGCAGGATTGCCTGCACAGCAAAAACTCACCAGGGGATGTGTTTGAACACGCCGGCGCGAACCAATGCTGCAAGGGCAAATGCCAGCAGCACCGCCCAGGTGTCCAGCGAAAAGCGCTTTGGCTTCACCGCTACCCCTGCTTCTTGTGTCTGACTCATCCCTGCCCTCCTCTTTTCTTTAAAGCCAGTCTGGTTCACTCGGCGTTGTTTGAAATCACTGATGTAGCTTGACGCTTCGCAACGGAAATTCGGCCGGCGACACTTGCTCCAACGAATGCGGTCTCAGGCGTTCGCTCCATGGTTCGGAATTGCGCACCGCAACCTTGCCGACCAGAAGCAGTGACGGCGCGGGCAACTGGTCTTCATCGGAAAGGGCTGCCAAACTGGACCAGCGAACTTGCTGCTCGGCGCGAGTCGCCTGTGACACAACCACACAAGGAGTTTCCGTGGCGAGCCCGCTTTCCATCAGACGCGCAGCCACTTCTGCGTAGTGCGTGCCCGGCATATAAATCGCAAGTGTGGTTTCCGGAGTGATCGCAGCCCAATTCAGCCAGTTTCCAGTTTCTCCGCGGGAAAATGTAGTGAACAGAACCTGCGAAGCGACCCGGCGATCGGTGAGAGAAATGTTGGCGACGGCAGCGGCACCAACGGCCGCGGTAATTCCCGGCACGATTTCAAAATCGATTCCGGCACGGCGCAGTGATTCCATTTCTTCGCTGGCGCGTCCGAAAAGCAGCGGATCACCGCCTTTCAAGCGAATAACAGCTTTTTCTTGCCGAGCATAACTGACCAGCAGGCTGTTGATTTCGTCCTGTGTGAGCAGCTTTTTTCCGGCACGTTTTCCGACATCTACCAGAAGGGCAGTTTGCGAAATCAGGGCCAGCACTTCCCTGCTCACTAGCGCGTCGTACAGGACGACCTTGGCTTCCGCCAGTAGTTTCACGGCTTTCAGGGTGAGTAGCTCCGGATCGCCCGGACCAGCGCCGACCAAATAGACTTTTCCGCTGGGGCCACTCTGACTCACGAGACACCTTGCCGTGATGGCACGGAATTTTTGCCGGCCTCTTTCACGAACTGTTCGTACATCGGCTTACTGGCGAGGTGGCGGAGCATCTGTTTGGAGCTTTCCGCGCCTCCATCGGCAGCGCGTAACAGTTCCCGCGCCGCTCCCAGCCATTCAAGCCATACCGCGTACTCGGGGCCGAACTGTTGCTCGAGTTCCTGACGGAGACGCTGTGCGAGCGCGGGACTCTTTCCGTTGGTGGAGACGGCGATTTGCAGATCGCCGCGCTGGACTACGGAGCCATAATAGAAATGGCAGTTTTCGATATCGTCGACAGCATTGCAGAAAATGCCGCGCGATTCGGCTTCGCGAAAAACACTGGCGTTGACTCCTGGCGCGGAAGTGGCAGCGATCGCGAGTGCCGCGCCATCCAGATCGCCCGCCGTAAATTCACGTGGAATCCAGTCGATCAAGCGTGTGCGGATCAGGCTTGCTAAAGACAAATGAACTTTGGGAGCGATCAGGCGAACGTTTCCGCCGGCCTTCAGGAGGCCATCGATTTTTCCGGAGGCGATTTCACCGCCGCCAACAACGACTACTAATCTGCCGTGCAATTTCACGAACATGGGAAAAAGATTCATGTTCAGCCCTCCACGCTTTGCGGCGCGCGCGCCGCAGGCAGATCGCGCTCGATAGGAGCGACTGCTTCGCCCGCCAAAATGTCGCGGATCTGCTGGTTGGTCTTGCGCGCGAGGAAGGCGCGCAAGGGTTCGCGTTCGAAGCGATTGGCCTGGAAATCCAAGACTAGGCGTTCGATGGCATCGGGAACATCAGTGGCGGCACAGCGATAGCCGACAGGCCGCGCAATTGATGCAAATTGCCCGAGACTGCCGCCGACACAGAAGTAGTAGGCGTCGACCAGCTTGCCGTGGGATTTAATTTTCTTGCCTTCAATGCCGATGTCGGCGATCCAGTGCTGGCCGCAGCTGTTGGGGCAGCCGGTAATGTGCAGCTTGATCTGTTGGTCGAACCCGGGCAGCCGGTCGTCGAGTTCAGCAGAGAGCCAGCGGGCGAAGCCTTTGGTTTCCGTGAGTGCTAACTTGCAGAATTCAGAGCCGGTGCAGGCAACCGTGCCTCGCGCGAATGCGGGCGCTTCTACCATAAGCCCGGCGTCTGTGAGTTCAGTGGCGACCATTTCGGCATGCTCTTCGCGGACATTAGCGAGCAACAGGTTTTGTTGCACGGTGAAGCGGAGACTGCCGTCGCCGAAGCGGTCGGCGAGTTCGGCCGCGCGGCGAAGCTGGGCCGGCGTGATACGGCCGCGCAGCACGGAAGCGCCGATGAAGGCGAGCCCGGCTTGCTTCTGGCGATGGATGCCGGCGTGGTCGCGGTGCGTGTCCGAAGGAATGTCCTCCGGCGCAGCGGGATCGAGAGCGTAGCCGATGATGCTTTGCAGTTCCGCAAGAAACGTTTCCGCATTCCAATCAAACTTGAGAAAAAGATATTTCAGGCGGGCGTTCTCACTGCTGATGCGAAGGACGTCGCGGGAGCGGAAGATTTCGGCGACCCCTCGAGCGACGTCGACGACCTGATCCTGGCGGACGAAGGCGTTGAGGCGGAGCGCGAGATGCGGTTCCGTGGAAAGGCCGCCGCCTATGCGAACCGAGAAGCCATGCTCAATATTCGAACCGCGAACGCACCGCGCGGCGGAGAAGGCGACGTCGTTGATCTCCGGATAGCTGCACCAGGTGCGGCAGCCGGTGACGGTCATTTTGAATTTGCGCGGAAGATTGTAGAAGTCCCGGTTGCCGCCGAGAGCACGGTCTACTGCCAGAGCCCAGGGAGATGCATCGAAATGTTCATCGTGAGCGAGGCCGGCGACGGGGCAACCGGTAACGTTGCGAACCACGTCGCCGCATGCCCCGGTGGTAGTCAAGCCGGCCTGCTGCAATTTTTCGATAAGTTCCGGAATGGCTTCGATCGTGACCCAGTGGAGTTGGAGATTTTGGCGGACGGTAATGTCGGCGACTCCACGGGCGTGATTTTCCGCAAGATCGGCCAGGACGCGCACCTGGTCGCTACGCAAAATGCCGTTGGGGATGCGGACACGGGCCATGAAAAATTCGGTAGACTTGCCCTCACCATTGGCGCCGCCAAGAACACCGGCGCCGTCGCCCTGGGTATAAATGCCCCAGGTACGGAAGTACGTGCCGAGCCACTCGGGCGAAATGGAGTTGCGGCCGCTTCGCGCGAATGCGCGGATTTCGTGGAAGTGATCCCAGGCGAGTTTTTCGCGTTTGAGACGTTCGACGCGCTGGGCCTTGGTTTCCTTTAGTGGCGCTGCTTCTGGCATTAGCCGAGTTTCCTTGATCCTGAAACTTTGATCGTCTTTCGTTCACGTTTGTAACTACAAACTGTGAGACTCGAAAACAAAAAGCCCACGTGGACCAGTTTTTCTGGCACGTGGGCTTTGAATTTCTTTGTTTAGTGCGGTTCTAGGTCCGCAGCAGCCTCGAGCCAGAAATGTGTGTTTCGCGACAGCAACAGCAGTCGCAGCAGCAACAACACACGGTCTGGCAGGTCATTCGCATTATGGTTCCAAGAGTACGCGGCGTGGCTAGCAGTGTCAACGCCCGATTCTGCACGCCAAAAAAGTGATGCTGACGAGCGATAACTTTGATGCCAGACGGACAGATACGGTTATGTTAAGTGCGCAGCCGCGGTTGGAGCGGCGCAGGCCGAAATCTGTGCCGCTGCTTAGTCGAGGTACATCCAGGAAGGCCAGGAGGCGGAGAAGTCTCGGCGGGGGCGGCGGCATATATAGATGGTCAGGGCGGATTCCTCGGGGAGGGCATAAGCGGGGCTGATGGTTTCGAAGGGTAGGACTTCGGCGAAAGATTGGTCCAGGCGGGACTTGGTGAAGCCGATGGCGATGACGATTTCCCCGGAGGCGCCTCGCGGTCCCCAGTAGCCGTACTGGTTGTGGCCGCTGATGGCTGTAGGCAGGCCGTAGTGCTTGCCGAGGTAGTCTATGGCGCCGGCTTCGCCGTAGTTGTAGGCGAGGAGCGTGGCGCGCGATTGTTCTTCCGTCGGGAGCGAATGTACGGCGCGCGAGATGGCTTCGACTTGCTCGCGCCAGCCGAACATGTCGCCGAACAGTTGTGGCAGCGAATCGAGCGGGACGTTTTCGACTTTGATGTCCTGAACGCCGAAGAATTTGCAATATTTCACTGCCGTAACAACGGGCAAGATGGGCATGGCCAGCGGCGCGGCGACAACGCCCGCGATGACCAGCGGCGTGACGACGAGGGGCTTGAGCCGCGGCGCGGCACGAGAGAACACTTGACGCTCGCACCAGACCGCACCGGCGGCAAGCAACATGATGTAGGCCGGGGCCAGATAGTAGATCTTGCCATGGAGCATGATCATTTCGAAAAGAACGACGAGATATGCGATGCCGAGCACGGCGTATTGGCGCCCGGCTTTGTCCGCGAGAAAAAACCACAAGCCCGCGAGCCAAATGGGCGCCGCAAGGGGATTCACGAGAAGGAACTGTTCGCCGATGAAGGACAACGGCGAAATCGTAGTGTACTTGCTACCGATGACGGTGCGGAGCAGCGCGATCGTAGGATAGCCGTTGTGAGTTTCCCAAAGAAGGTTGGGAAGAAAAATGAGAAGCGCGATGGCAGCGCCTAGCCAAATTTCAAGGTGCGCGAACTGCCTGCGCGCAGCAGTGAGCAGCAAGCCGAGCGCAAGGCCCGAACCGAAGAAGAGCATGGAATGTTTATTAAGGAGGCCGAGGCCGGCGACAAGTCCGAACAGAAGCCAGAGCCGAGGGCTTCCGCCATTCAAAATGCGGAGAACAATGGCGGCGCAAAGCATCCAGAAGACGGGTTCGAAGGCATTCATGGATAGAAAATTGTCGAAGGTCAGATAGATGGGCGCAAGGACGACAAGAAGAGCCGAGAAGAATTGGGAAAATCTGCCGCCGCCGACCTCGCGGGCCATCCAGCCGGCGAGCAACACTTTGGGAGCGGCAGAGAGTGCGGGTAGAAGCCGGAGCGCGAACAGGGAGTCGCCGAACAGAGTGCGGCTGAACTGCGACGCCACGGCAACTAACGGGGCATGGTCAACATAGCCCCAAGCGAGATGCTCGCCGCAGGCGGCGTAGTAGAGTTCGTCGCGGAAGTAGCCGTATTGGCGGTTGAAAAGGAAATGGATGAGGACGGCGAGAGCGGCGAGGAGGTAGACGGATTTTGTGATTGCAGCATCGGGCGCCCGCCCGAGAAGGCGGCCGCTATATTCGTCCGCAATCGCCACGCTTGCCAATGTTGTTGGATGCTACGGAACCAGGGTAGCGGATTTGATGTAGTCGAGCTTGGGCCAGCCTTTTTTGAGATAGGGGTCGCCTTGTTTTTCGAGCTGGTCCTGGTCGGGGCCGGCGCTGTCGCCGTAGCCTTCGTACATCATTTCGACAACGTTCATGCCGTTGCCGTCGACCATCGCAAAGGGGGAGAAACCCATACCATCGAGGCGCGCGTTGTCTTTCAGATTGATAAAGATCTGAGTGGTGCGGGTATTCGGACCAGCAGTGGCGAAGGTGAGCGAGCCGCGCTGGTTGGTTTGCGCGACGGGATCGTCCTTGATTTCGGTGTGCTTCCACGCCGCGGAAACCGCAGGGTTAGGGCTGATGCCAAACTGCACAACGAAGTTCGGGACCACGCGGAAGAAGGCGGCGTTGTCATAGAAATGATGCTTGACGAGATTGTAGAAGCGGTCGGCGCCCATCGGAGCCCAGGCGCGGGTTACGCTCACAGTGAAAGAACCGCGGGTAGTATCGAATTTTACTTTGTAGGCGTCGGGCGCTTTTTCGGTAAGTTTTTTGGGCGAGAGCAGCGCTTTGCTGTCAGCAGGCTTGGATTCGAGCTTTCCCGCAGAGTGGAGAGGTTCGGTGGCCGGAACCTGGGCATTGGAAGAGGTTGGTTCCGCAGGAGCGGCGGATTGCGCCGGTACCTCCGCTTGGGGCTGCTCGGCAGGGGGGGGCGTTTGCGCGGTCTGGTTGTTGCTCTTGCAGCCGGCGATGAACAAAATTGCCGCCAGAGCCACCCTTGTTACCAGCGACCTTCGATTATTCTGCATGTTCGCTTCTCTCCTAACATTCGCCTCTGCGCAGGGCCGCCAAGCCGATCAGGGGATCGGCGTTCCTAGACGTTGAGCTAGTTTTGGCCGTTCAGTACCCTGCTGGCGCGTTCGACGTCGGTCATGACACGGAGGGTATTTTCGCCCAGAATCTTCCGCACGTCACCTTCGGAGTAGCCTTTTTGCAGGAGCGCCTCGGTGATTTTCGGAAGCATGGTGGCATCCTCCATGCCGTAGGGCATGTTGGCACCGTCGAAGTCGGAGCCGAGGCCGACGTGGTCAATGCCGGCGACCTTCACGGCATGGTCGATGTGCTCGATGATTTTGCTGTAGTCGACATGCGGCAATTTGCCTTGGGCGATAAATTCGCGAGTGATGCGGTCCCCTTCAATGAGCATACAGCCTTCGTTGTCGTCGCCGCCGCAGCGCTGACGGACCTGGAGAGCGATGGCTTCGTTGATTTTGGGGTCGGCTTTTTCGGCGTTGCGAAATTCCTGACTAAGGAAACCGACGTGATAGTTGATTTGGACGACCCCGCCCTTTACAGCGAGGTCTTTCATCATCTGGTCGGTCATGTTCCGGGGAGCGTCGCAGATCGCACGGCAGGAGGAGTGTGAAGCGAACAGCGGCGCCTTGCTAACTGCAAGGGCGTCATAGAAGGTTTTGTCGCTGACATGGGAAATGTCGACGATGATTCCGAGGCGGTTCATTTCGCGGACGACGTCTCTGCCGAAATCAGTGAGGCCGTTGTGGGCTGGCTTGTCGGTGGAGGAGTCGGCCCATTCGTCGTTGCCGCTGTGGGTTAGGGTCATATAGCGGACACCGAGAACGGCGAAGCGGCGAAGAACCGCAAGATCACTATTGATCATGTGGCCGCCTTCTACGCCCATGAGCGCGGCGATTTTATTTTGCGCGTGCGCTTTGCGGAGTTCGTCTGCGGTGGTAGCGAGCGCGAGGTCTTTGGGATGTCTGCGGACCTGCTCCCGTACAGCGTCGATTTGGTCGAGTGCTTTTTGCACGGCTTCGGGGCCGGTCACTTTGCTGGGGATCCAAATGGAAAAGAAAATGGCGCTGAGGTTGCCTTCACGCATGCGCGGGATGTCAACGCTGCCGTCGGAGTGGCGAACCGCAAGGTCGAATTTATCGTCGAGCAGGCGCTGCGTGGTGTCATCGTGCGTGTCGACGATGATCGAAGAGAAGTGGAGCCTTTTCGCGCGCTCGGAGATGCCATCGCCCGCTAAAAGACTTGCCACCAAGAGTCCTCCTACGGCACATAGTACGGAAAAACAGAGATTTCTCACTGCGCTGCGCTCCGTTCGGAATGACGACCGCTCTGTTGCAGTGCATTCATGAACGCAACCTTCTATTGGGCTTGCAGCTCTCGGCTGACTCTTTCGTTCGCTTCCATGACGCGAAGGATGTTGCCCCCGAGAATTTTCTGGATGTCTTCTTCGGAATAGCCTTTACGCATCAGGGCATCGGTGATTTTCGGCAAGTGCGTGCAGTCGTCCATGCCTTCGGGCATGTTAGCGCCGTCGAAATCGGAGCCCAGGCCAACGTGGTCGGCACCGACTAGTTTTACGACGTGATCGATGTGGTCAATGATGCGCTCCCACATGACGTGCGGAAGCTTGCCTTCAGCAGTGGCCTGCTTCTCCATTTCAGTCATTTTCTTGCCCAGGCATTCCTCGTCGTCACCGCATTGCTTCTTGAGCTGGTCGAATACGGCCACCACTCCGCCAGAGAGCTTATCCGACGCCTCTTTGTAGGCCTGATCGATAAAACTCTTTTCGTAGTTGATCTGGATGACCCCGCCTTTGGCGGCGAGGGCCTTGATCATGTCGTCGGTCATGTCGCGCGGATGATTGCAGAGCGCCCGGCAGGAAGAGTGTGAAGCAATGAGCGGGGACTTGCTGACCTCGAGCGCGTCGTAGAAGGTTTTGTCGCTGACGTGGGAAATGTCCACCATGATGCCCTGGCGGTTCATTTCGCGGACGATGGCTTTGCCATAGTCGGTGAGGCCGTTGTGCACGGGCTTGTCCGTGGAGGAGTCGGCCCATTCGTCATTGTAAAAATGCGAGAGAGTCATATAGCGGACACCGAGATCGCCGAAGATGCGGACCACGCGAATGTCGTTGCCGATCATGTGGCCGCCTTCGACGCCGATTAGCGCGGCGATTTTCCCCTGGGCATGGGCTTTGCGAATGTCACCGGCGGTGCGGCAGAAGACCATCTCCTTGGAGTTGCGACGGACGTTCTCGTGGACGGCGTCAATCTGGTCGAGAGCTTTCTGGACGGCGGGAGGCCCCATGGTGCGGCCGTCAATCCAGATGGAGAAGAAGATGGCGTTCATGCCGCCTTCGCGCATACGGGGGATGTCGATGTGTCCGTCGGGATTGCGCTTGGCGAGGTCATACGTTTTGGAAAAGAAGCGCTGCGTGGTGTCGTCGTGAGTGTCGAGCACGATGGAGGAGAAATGGAGTTTGCGGGCGCGCTCAGCGATCTCGTCAGCGTGCGCGGGAGCGAGCAGAGAGGACCAGATTAATAACAGGACACATATAACTGGCACGGCGCGGAAGCAGCGCATCCGGGTCTCCTTTGCTTGACAGCGAAATCGGTTCGGCTAAAAGTTTGCGGAGAGATTCTACCCTATCAGCCAGCCGAGAAGAGCCTGTTTCCACGCCGCGCGGTTAATTTCGGCGAGCGATTCGGTGAGTGGAATTTGCTTGGGGCAGGCCTTCACGCAATTTTGTGCGTTGGCGCAATCCTGAATTCCACCGGGCTGCATGACAGCTTGCAGGCGTTCGTGGGCGTGCATGGCGCCGGTTGGGTGCATGTTGAAAAGGCGCACCTGGCTCATGATCGCAGCTCCCATGAAATCACCGGAGCCCTTGCCCGTGACTTGAGGGCAGACTTCGAGGCAACTGCCGCAAGAGATGCAGGTGGAAAGCTTGTAGGCCTTCTCCTGTGTTTCGGGGGCCATACGCGGACCCTCGCCAAGATCATAAGTACCGTCAATAGGAATCCAGGCTTTGACGCGCTTGAGGCTTTCAAACATAAACTGACGGTCTACGGCAAGATCGCGGACGACGGGAAACTTTGAAAGCGGCTCAAGCTTGATGGGCTGATCGAGTTGATCGACGAGTGCAGAGCAGGCCATGCGGGCCTTGCCGTTGATGAGCATGGCGCAGGAGCCGCAGACTTCTTCGAGGCAGTTGGAATCGTAGGAGATTGGCGTGGTTTTCTTGCCGTCGCGGATGACGGGATTTTCGGCGATGTCACGCAGGCAGATGATGACGTTCATCGAGGGACGCCAGTTGAGAGCGAACTCTTCCCAGTAGGGCGCCCCCTGCGGGCTGACCTGCCGTTTGACCCTTACGATGACCTTCTTCTCAGACATAAGTCCTCAGTAACTATTTCAACGCATCGTATCTGCGCGGCCTTGGCGCGATCTGTGAAGTATCCACGGGCTCGTAGCTCAACTGAACGTCGCCATTCACCCATTTGGCGCGCGTGGTCTTGAGCCAGTTGGTGTCGTCGCGGTCCGGAAAATCGGGTTTGTAGTGCGCCCCGCGCGATTCATTGCGAGCATGCGCGCCCATGGTGATGACGCGAGCGAGCAGCAACATGTTGCCGAGCTCGCGCGCAAAGTTCAGCGTCTGGTTGGACCATTTGCTGCGGTCGCTGAGGTTCACATTGCCGAAGCGCTGCTGAAGTTCGAGCAATTTGTTGTAGGCGGTTTCCAGGTTCTTGTTGATGCGCGTGACCGTGACATGCTCGGTCATGCTTTCGCCGAGTTCGCGCCAGATCGTCATGATGTTTTCGGTGCCCTCTTGCGCGATGAGCGACTGGTTGGCCTCTTCCTGACGCTGGCGCTCGCGATCGAAGACGCTGGAGTCGACGGCGTCAGTTCCCTTTTCCAAATTCTTGGCGTACTTGACGGCGGCGGGTCCGGCGATGCTGCCGCCAAAAATGCACGATACGAGCGAGTTGGCGCCGAGGCGGTTCGCACCATGGTACTGGTATTCACATTCGCCCGCGGCGTAGATGCCCGGCACGCTGGTGGCCTGGTCTTCGCCGTTTACCCAAATTCCGCCCATGGTGTAGTGCATCGCGGGAAAAACCTTCATTGGTTCTTCGCGCGGGTCTACGCCGAGAAATTTCTCATAAATTTCAAGGATGCCTTCAAGCTTGCGGTCGAGGGTTTCGCGTGGAATGTGCGTGACATCGAGATAGACGGCCGCCCGGCCATGCAGCCCGAGCTTTTCCTGATAGACGACGCGGTGAATGGCGCGTGTAGCGATGTCGCGTGGAACAAGGTTTCCGTACTTGGGATACCACTCTTCGAGAAAGTAGAAGCGTTCGTTTGGTGGAATGCTTTTCGCGGGCCGGTTGTCGGCCGGATTCTTCGGAACCCAAACTCGGCCGCCCTCGCCGCGCGCCGATTCGCTCATCAGACGGAGCTTGTCTTCGCCCGGGATCGCGGTGGGATGGACCTGGATGAATTCGCCATTGGCGTAATCTACGCCCTGCTGAAAAAGGGCGGACTGCGCCGAACCGGTGCAGACGACAGAGTTGGTGGAGCGGCCGAAGATCGCACCAATACCGCCTGTGCAAAAAATCACGGCATCGGCGGCGAAGGTGCGGACTTCCATGGAGCGGAGGTCCATGGCGCAGATGCCGCGGCAGATGCCAGCATCGTCAATTACGGCAGACAGAAATGTGTAGCCTTCGAACTTTTTTACTTTGCCTTCGGATTCGTGCCGGCGGACCTGTTCATCGAGCGCGTACAGCAACTGCTGTCCGGTCGTCGCGCCTGCGAACGCGGTGCGGTGGTAGAGCGTACCGCCGAAACGGCGGTAGTCCAGCAAACCCTCGGGCGTGCGGTTGAACATGACGCCCATACGATCGAGGAGGTCGATGATGCCTGGTGCGGCTTCGCACATGCGCTTAGCCAGGGGCTGATTGGCGAGAAAGTCGCCACCGTAAATCGTGTCGTCGAAATGTTTTGCTGTGGTATCGCCTTCGCCTTTTTGGTTTTTTGCCGCGTTGATACCGCCTTGGGCGCAGACAGAGTGCGAGCGTTTCACGGGAACGATAGAAAACAGATCAACTGGCACGCCCGCTTCGGCGACGCGAATCGTAGCCATGAGTCCGGCCAGTCCTCCACCGACTACGATAATCTTGGGCTCTTTCATTTCGTTATGTAGGAGGCAAACGGGTGCCAGTCAAAACGAAAGCTGATGAGAATCAAAATTCCCACCAGACTGAAGGTGATTCCCACCACAGCGCCCAGCTGGCCAGCGGCGCGTTGCGCGCGGGCCGTTGCCACGAATCCCCATTTGCAAAGAAAGTTCCAGATCCCGACGCCGAGGTGGAAGGAAGAACACAGGATGCCGACAGCAAAAAACGTCAAGAACAGAGGGTTCAGCAGGTCCGCATAAACCGTTTCATAGGTAGACCGGCCGCCGGTTAGCAAACGTTCCGTATAGAAATGCCACCCGATAAACACGAATGCGACAAGGCCGGTGTAACGCTGCAGTGTGTACATCCAGTTGCCTACCCATGGGTACTGCGACACGTTGGACTTGCCCCGCAGCCAGATGTAAATGCCGTAGCCGCCGTGAAACAGAATGGGAAGAACGATTACCGCAAATTCGACAAGGGGCCGGAACGGAATCGTTTGCAGTTCTCGTGAAACCGCATCGTACTTACCAGGACTGACCAGCACCGCGCTGTTGGACCAAAAGTGTTCGGCCAAAAACGCGCCAACAGGAATCAAACCGCTCAAAGAATGAAGTTTTCTGAGGAGGTAACTGGTGTCAGGCCGGGTTTCCGTTGCGGACATGCCCTCTCCGCTGCAACTGATCCGCTCCAAGCTCGAAGAGTCCCAGGCGAAAGGATGTGAGTGCAGCAAATAAATCATAGCAGGCCGGTTCGACGAAACAAAATCGCAAAGGAGCGTCGCGGCAAATCAGTATCCTCGAAACACCGCGCGAATTTGATTGCCTCTAACAAAATACGGTGCTGTTATCTTGGAAGAGTCGGCCTTGAGCGGGCGAGCCTCGCTCGATAACCTTCATTCAGGGCATATCATTCAACATGACCAAGAGTTTTGCCGCAGAGTTGGAATTGCTCGCCGATCACATGACCTCGGAGAAATCCGGAAATCAGCAGCTTTCGGTTCCGGCCTTAGCTGAAAGAATTGCGACAAACTTGAATGTGAAGCCGGATGAGGTCGCCATTCTGACCGTATCGGAGCGGCGGCGCAGTTTGCATTTCCTGATTCCGGAGGCGCTGCGAAATATCGGCTCCATTCCGCTCTCCAGTAATTCGGCGCTCGCGGCACGCACCGCGCGGGAAAGCCGTCCAGACATTTTGAATAATTTCTCGACCGTGCGCCACGCGACGGTTTTTGAAGGCATGAAGGCGGACTCTTTGAGCGCCACAGCCATTCAGAAAATCATCAGTGCGCCGATTCTGTGCGAGGAAAAGGTAATTGGAGTGATCCAGATTAGCCGGAAGGCGGCGACTATAGCGGAAGCAGGCCCAGACTTCACAGCGGAGGATCTTGGGAAAGTGCTGGCGATCTGCAAACCACTCGGCAAGTTGATCCGCCACATCGCAAGCACGTGATTTCATTTGTTCGCGGCAGCTATGGAATTTTGTCCGCAGGGCGGGATTGACGTTGACACTCGGTATCCTTCTTGTTACTTTTCCACAGCAAGAAATTTTTTCGCATCTACCTTCACATAACGGAGGCCGCGCACCGGCACTATGGCGTTTGTCGCTAAGAAAATATTTTTGACCAAAGGCGTCGGTAAACATCGAGAGCGGCTTTCCAGTTTTGAGCTGGCCCTGCGCAACGCAGGAATTGCGGCGTGCAACATCGTTCGCGTATCGTCCATCTTCCCACCCAACTGTAAATTGATTTCGCGCAGCGAAGGGTTGAAGCATATCAAGCCGGGGCAAGTGGCGTTCACGGTGATCAGTGAAAACTCAACCAAAGAACCACACCGTTTGATCGCGGCCAGCATTGGACTGGCACTACCCAGCGACAAAACGATGTATGGCTATCTTTCGGAGCATCACTCTTTCGGCGAAACGGAAGAAGTGGCGGGTGAATATGCGGAAGAGCTTGCCGCTGAAATGCTGGCGACTACGTTGAATGTGGAATTTGATCCGGACCTTTCCTGGGATGAGAAAAAAGAGGTCTACCGGATTTCGAACAAGATCGTGCGCACGATGAACATCACCCAGTCCGCGGTCGGCGACAAGCGTGGACTGTGGACCACAGTGCTTGGTGCCGCAATTCTCATCGGCGAAGACGACTGATAATTCATCTCTATCGCTTAAAATAACCCATCCGTTCCAGCACTGCGCCCACCACCAGGGGGAGCGCCACCGTCGCGTCCTCAAAGACCTCTGCGAGCTTTCCGCCTTCTTCGGGCGGCACAAATTTTCCCCACGAAACGGCTTCCGTATACGTGCTGCCGCTCAACCCGCCCCAGTGTACGGGCTCGGGACAAATTCGTACTCCATACGCATATCGCTTCAGCGGAAGCTTTTTGTATCCGCGCCGAGCCATCAATTCGGCATAGACGCCAAATTGTTGCGACCAGTTTCGCGGCACGCCCCCTCCAACGGTAAAAATTCCCATTCGCTTGGTGGCCATCATGGTATCGGCAAACTTTTCGAAGTCCTCGAATGGATCGAACCGCAGCAGTGGCCGTTTGTCACGCTGCCGGCCAAATTTATTTAGCGCAAAATCAATTCCCAGCTCCGAATCCGAAAACGCCGGGACGAATACGGGAACGTTGCGTTCGTAAGCAGACTTGAGAATTCCACGGCCCTTCGTGTTGTTCACCAGATATTCGCCGATTCGGCGGTGCAGCTTCCAACTGCACACAATCTCTTCTTCATCCCATTCATTCAGAATTCCGTCCACTACTTCTTCGACATGATCGAGGTTGGTTTCGGGCTCAAGCGAATCGTACACGCGGTTGTAGCCGGCTTGGAACAGCTCGTTATCGTCCATCTTGGAGGGGTCATAACGAAAATGGGAAAGACCAGTGGCCTCGACCAGACCGTGAGCCATCAAAGCGCCAGTCGAAACGATCGCTTTCACGATTCCGCTTTCGATCAGGTCGCAGAAAACCAGGCCCATTTTCCCAACTGTGAGCGCCCCGGCGAGCGTCATCACCACGAAACAATCCTTGTCGCGAGCCATGGCCTCAAGTACGTCCGCCGCATCGCCTACTTGCCGCGCCGTATAGGCGGTGTCACCCATGGCGCGAACCAGATCATCAATGGTTCGGCATTTTGACAGATCGAGCGGAAAAATTGGCCGCAGCTTGTCTTTTACCGGATCGTGCAAGACTCGACCGGTGACCGTCTTAGCGGCTGCTTTCTTCTTCCTCGCCATCTCGCTCCTTTGCGGTGTACTTTGCATGCCGGTGAACGCGACATCGCGGCGCCGTCAAACTAAAAAAGGAAATCGTCGCACGCATCTTACGTTTTTCGCGCGACGTTCGTCAAAGACGTTTCGGCTTTCTGGCGAGGCAGCAGCGCGGGATTCTGCGCCATGAATCTTTTTCATGGCTCGCGTGCTACGATACCGGACATGGCTGACAAATTTACGATCGGCTTGATCCAAATGCGTTGCACGAGAGACGCCGAGGAGAATCTAGCGCGCGCCAGCGACAAAATTCGCGAAGCTGCCAAGCGGGGTGCGCAAATTATCTGTATGCACGAATTGTTTCGTGGCGAATATTTCTGCCGAACAGAAGATGCCGTACTTTTTGATCTGGCGGAGGCGGTTCCCGGGCCGGCGACTGAATCACTGTCGAAAGTCGCGCGGGAAAACAAGGTTGCGTTGGTGGTTTCGCTTTTCGAACGCCGCGCGGCGGGCATCTATCACAACACTTGCGCAGTCCTCGACGCTGACGGCTCGTTTCTCGGGAAATACCGCAAGATGCACATTCCGGATGATCCGCTGTACTACGAGAAATTCTATTTCACGCCCGGCGATCTGGGTTTCCCGAACTTTGACACCAAGTATGGTCGCATCGGCGTGCAGATTTGCTGGGACCAGTGGTATCCGGAAGGTTCCCGCTTGACCGCTTTGCGGGGCGCACAAGTCATTTTCTATCCCACCAGCATTGGCTGGCATCCGAAAGAGAAAGCGGAGTTTGGCGCGGCCCAATTGGACGCCTGGCGGACGATACAGCGGGCGCATGCCATTGCCAATGGAACTTTCGTTGCGGCGGTGAACCGTGTTGGTTACGAAGGCAATCCCGCGGCAGGCGATCCGGGCCTGGAATTTTGGGGAAATTCGTTTGTCGCCGACCCGTTTGGCCAAATTCTTTCCGAGGCAGGCAGCGAGCGAGAAGAAATCCTGGTGGTCGAGTGTGATCCGACTCGAAGCGAAGAGACTCGCCGCAACTGGCCATTTCTTCGAGATCGACGCATCGACGCATATCAACCCATTTTGAATCGCTGGCTCGGCGAATGAAGCGGGCCGCGCCGTCCCTTACACCACATTCACTTGGCTATCGGATGCCCGCCGAGTGGGAGCCGCACGAAGGCACGTTTTTGGGCTGGCCCCACGAACTTACGGATTGGCCCGGCAAGTTTGCGCCTATACCGTGGGCCTTCGCGGAAATTGTTCGGCGCCTTGCCCGCGTTGAACGCGTTTTCTTGCTGGTCGAAGGCCGCGAAGCTGAAGCTCGAGTGGAAACGATTCTAAGAAAATCGCACGCCGATCTCGAGAACGTGTACTTTCTTCGAATCCCCACCGATCGCGGATGGATGCGGGATTCCGGCCCTATCTGTGTGAAGAATGGTTCCTCGGACATCGCGTTCAATCAGTTTGTATTCAACGGCTGGGCGAAATACGCGAATCACAAGAAGGATGCGCTGGTAGTTCCACGAGCCAACAGATGGCTGCGCCGCAAACTGTTTTTGCCGGAACACCGCGGTCGCCGAGTCATTCTTGAAGGCGGATCCATCGACGTGAATGGACTTGGCAGCCTTTTAACAACCGAAGAGTGCCTGCAAAGCACAATTCAGGAGCGCAATCCGGGCTTCGGCAAGCGCGACTACGAAGAAATCTTTCGCGCTTATCTTGGCGTGACGAATGTTCTTTGGCTCAAAAACGGAATTTCCGGAGACGACACGCACGGCCACATTGACGACCTGACGCGCTTCGTCAATGCCACTACTGTTGTGACCATCGTCGAGGACGATCGGGCCGATCCTAATTACGCGGCGCTGCAAGAAAATTTGGCATTGCTTAGATCGATGGCGGATCAAGACGGAAAGCCATTGCGTGTTGAGACGTTGCCAATGCCTGCGCCCGTCTTGTTCAATGGCCAACGGCTGCCTGCGAGCTACGCAAATTTTTACATCGCCAATAAGTCAGTGCTCGTTCCGCTCTTCAACGATGCCAATGATCGCGTCGCATTGGACACTTTGGCCAAGCTCTTTCCCGACCGCGAAGTCGTGGGCATTTACTGTCGCGACTTGGTGCTGGGGCTTGGAACTATTCACTGCATGACGCAGCAACTGCCAGCATCCTTATAGAGCGCACTGTCAAACCATTTCTTATCGGCAGGCTTGTGCAGTTCGCGGGACTGCGCCCAAATTTTGCTACACTTTCAGCAGAATCAACCATCTCTGATGCGCCTGGAGGCATCATGTCTACCGCGTCGCTTCTTTTGGAGCAGAAAGTTCTCGTTGTGGAATGGTGGCCCCGCGGACTCTTGGCCTGGCTATTTCTCGGGTTGGTCGCCGGTTGGCTGGCCGGAAAACTTTCCCGCGGCCGCGGATTTGGCTGCATCACCGACATAATCCTCGGCTTAGTGGGCTCGTTCATCGGCGGCTGGGTATTTACGAAGTTGGGAATCTTTGGCGGCGGCTTCATTTATTCGCTTGCGGCTGCGACTTTGGGCGCCGTTATTTTGGTGGCGATCGTTCACCTATTTACAGGCGGACCGAAAAGTTGATCACCCTTGATTGTGAGTTGAGCGAATACCCATGCTGCCAACTTCGACACTGCTTCTTGCCGTTTTGCAGATTAGCGTCCCCATGTGGGACTTCCGCAGTCACAGCTTTTGGGCATGGCTTTTCGTCGGACTGATCGCGGGATGGCTGACAGGTTTTGCGTTTCGAGGCCGCGGATATGGCTGCATCACCGACATAATTCTAGGACTAGTGGGTTCCGTCATTGGCGGCTGGCTGTTCACGTACTTCGGCATCATGAGCGGCGATTTCTATTATTCACTCGCTGCGGCAACCGCGGGTGCGATGATTCTCGTCGGCATCTCTCGATTGTTTTGCGGCGTCCCCAGAAAGTGAAGCGGCTTTGGGGGCACCTCGTCCAGGGCCGCCGTTGCCTTCTCTGTGATACGATTTTCTTTCGCAATTTGGAGCTGACATCTCGTTGACCAAGTCTCTGCAATCCCTTTTCGCAATTCCTCTCGGTGGTCTTGGCGAATTCGGTATGAATATGCTGGCGTTGCGCTATGGCGACGACATCATCGTCATCGACGCCGGCATGATGTTCCCGGAATCCGAACTTCTGGGAATCGACCTGGTCATTCCCGATATCTCCTACCTGAAACAGAATCGGCAGCACGTCCGCGCGATCATCCTGACGCACGGCCACGAAGACCACATTGGCGCGCTGCCGTACATTCTGCGCGATCTGGCGGTTCCGATTTACGGCACTCGCTTCACCTTGGCGTTGGTAAAAAAGCGCTTGGCGGAAGCAGGCCTCCTCGAATCCACCACGCTGCGAGAGGTGATTCCCGGCCGTCGCATCGAACTGGGTCAATATGAAGTTGAGTTCATCCCGGTCACCCACAGTACCGTGGACTGCGTGGCACTTGCGGTTCGCACGCCGCTCGGCGTCATTATTCATACCGGCGATTTCAAAATCGACCACACGCCGGTCGAGGGCGCCGGGTTCGACATTCATACGTTTGCGCGCTATGGCAATGAGGGCGTGCTCGCGCTCTTCAGCGATTCCACCAACGTCGAGCGCCCCGGCTATACACCCTCGGAGCGCGCTGTAGTTCCGCGCATCGAAGAGCTGGCGCGCTCCGCGCCACGTCGCGTCATTCTCTCCTGCTTCGCCTCGTCGATTCACCGCATCCAGCAGGTGATCGACATCGCTTTCCGCGTTGGCCGCAAAGTCGCTTTCGTTGGCCGCAGCATGGTGGACAACGTTGAAATCGCCCATGAACTGGGCTACTTGCGCATTCCCGACGGAATGGTGGTGCGCTCGCAGGACATTCGTGCTTTCGAGCCGCGCAAACTCATCGTGCTCGCTTCTGGCTCCCAAGCCGAACCGATGTCCTCGCTGTCTCGCATCGCGGTTGACAACCACCGTTTCGTTTCGGTAGACGAGAACGACACCGTTATCCTTTCCTCGCGCATTATTCCAGGAAATGAAAAAGCCATCTTTCGCATGCTGGACCACATGTTCCGGCGCCGTGCGCTTGTCTATTACGACAATTCGGCCGGCGTCATTCATGTTTCCGGGCACGCCAGCCAGGAAGAGCAGAAGCTGTTGCTGCAACTGGTGAAACCGAAATATTTTATTCCGGTTCACGGCGAGTACCGTCACCTTTTTCGCCATGCGGCCCTCGCGCACCAACTCGGTGTGGTAAGCGGCGAAATTATCCTGGCGGAAAACGGCCACTGCGTCGAATTTACGGAAGACGGCGCCTATCGCCGTGATCCGGTGGCCGCCGGCCGCGTTCTCGTGGATTCAGGCTCTCTCGAAGAGATCGAAGAAGTGGTGGTTCGCGATCGCAGGCACCTCTCTGAAGACGGCGTGGTCGTTCCCATCATTGCCATCGATAAGCACACCGGCAAACTCGAATCACAGCCGGAAATCGTTACCCGCGGATTCATGAGCGACAACGGAAGTGACCTGGTCACGGGCGCGCGCGATATCGTGCTGAAGACGATCAACACTTCCAATGCCGAAGAACGCGCTGACTGGTCCGTCATCAAGGAAAAAATTCGCGTGGACCTCAAGCGCTACATCAACAAACAGACTTCCAAGCGGCCGCTCATTCTTCCTGTCATCCTCGAACTCTGAGTTCTCAAGCTATTCGATTTTGCTAGTGAGAAATCTGTTTCGGCTAATGCTGGCGACCTTTTGTTCGTGTCAACCTCCTGTAGCTCTCCTCTTCATCGTTACAGTTCAACACTTTTCGCATGCTTCGCAATTTTTGTTTCGCATTATCAGGAAACCTTCTGCTTGTTACTTTAGCGGTACCTTAGATTTCCGACTATTCATCTGAACTTCGTGAGCATAATTCCGTCTAAGCATTCCAGATTAGTTTTTCTGTTTCGCTGCTGGCGCCGCCAACGCGCTCACGACAACAGAACACACTCAAAGGAGATTCGATGAACACCAAGCACTTCACCAAGGGTCTTCTCTTCGGCGCTTCCCTGCTGCTTGCTACAGCGGCGTTCGCCGGCGAAAAGGCCACCGTCAAGGTCTATGAAAACGTCAAGGTCAACGGCGCTATCCTCGCTCCAGGCAAGTATGAACTGGCGTGGGAAGGCAACGGTTCCACCGTCCAGTTGAGCATTCGCCAGGGCAGCAACACGGTTGCCACAGTTCCGGCAGCAGTGGAAACAACCAAGGCTGCGCCGGCGAGCACCGGCTACTCCACTAAGACCGAAGGCGACGGATCGAAATCGGTAACCTCCGTTTTCTTTGCCGGCAAGAAGATCAGCCTGAATCTCGACCAGCAGGCCGTCGCGGCGTCGGCGCAAGCTGCAGCAAGCCCCGGCAACAAGTAAGTCTCTTAAGGAAGGGCGCGCGGACTCTCTCCTCCGTGCGCTGGCACCCGACGTCCTGGCGCTCCACCGGGCGCGAGGACGTTTTTTTTTGTATACTCGCGCGGCCCATACTGTCCGGAGGCACTGCGATGTCCTCAAGGATCTTTGCTCTTTCCGCAATCATCGGTCTCGCCTTTAGCCCATTTTGGCCGGATCAGCCTTCACCGGCCAATGAACCGTACTCCGTGGTGCATGGCTGGCCGGAACTTCCCAATGGCTTCGTCCTTGGTCAAGTCTCCGGCGTTGCCGTGGACTCGCACAACCATGTCTTCGCCTTTCATCGTGCCGAGAACTCGTGGGCCACGGACAAAACGCATGTCATTCCCTCTCCAACGGTACTGTGTTTCGATGGCGCGTCTGGCAAACTGCTCTTTTCGTGGGGACAGAACCGCTTTGTCGAACCGCACGGCTTGCGCATCGACCGCGAGGACAACATCTGGCTCACCGATCGCGCACTTCAGCAAATCTTCAAGTTCTCGCACGACGGGAAACTGCTTCTCACTATTGGCACGGAACGCACGCCCGGGCTCGATTTCGCACACTTCAATCTGCCAGCCGACATCGCATTCGCTTCCGACGGAAGCATCTATGTCGCCGACGGCTATGGCAACAACCGCATCGCCAAATTCTCCGCTGACGGCACGTTCTTGCTCGATTGGGGCCACAAAGGGGCAGCTCCTGGCGAATTCGACCTGCCGCACAGCGTCGCGGTCGATGCGCAGGGTCTCGTCTATGTCGCGGACCGCAACAACGCTCGCATCCAGGTCTTCGATGCCGGCGGCAAATTTCTGAAACAATGGAAGTCCACCGAGCTTGGCCGGCCGTGGTCGCTCACGATCGGCCCTGACAATCTGCTCTACGTCGTGGATGGCGGCGACCTGAAACCGAACCCGCCCGACCGCGGCCAACTGCTGAAACTCGATCTAGCCGGTAGGATCCTGGCTAAATGGAGTCGCTTCGGCAACTACGACGGGCAAATCTACTGGGGTCACGATCTAGCCGTTGGAAAAGACGGCGCGGTCTATGTCGGCGATGTATACCACGGTATGCGCGTACAAAAGTTCGTTCGACGCTAGGCGCCGAGGACTTGGCTCTACATCCGGACATCTACGGTCGAACGGCGTCTATTTCTTACAACACACGCGCTCGCCTTTACGCCAAGATCTGAACTGAGTAGCGGTGTTCCCCGCTGACGGCTACAATCCCCTTTTCCTTACGGAGCGAGACTTGGCATCGTCACCGAGCCCCGGCACAAACGAATCCGGCACGCGTGCTGCTTTCTACTTCATTCTGGTTACCGTTGGACTGGATTTCCTCGCCTTCGGCATTATCGCGCCGGTACTTCCCGATCTCGTTCGTCAGTTTGAAGCCGGAGACTTCGGCCGTGCCTCGGCCATCACTGGCTACTTCGGACTGGCATGGGCCACCATGCAGTTCATTTTCTCGCCGCTACTTGGCGCATGGTCGGACCGCTTCGGCCGTCGTCCAGTCATACTTATTTCTTGTCTTGGCGTCGGTCTCGACTACATTTTCATGGCGCTCGCGCCGTCGCTACGCTGGCTTTTCGTTGGCCGTTTAATTTCGGGGATCACTACGTCCAACGTTGCTACTGCATTCGCCTACGTCACTGATGTGACTCCTCCCGACAAACGCGCGAGACCCTTCGGGCTGATCAGCGCTGCTTTTGGCATTGGTTTTGTGATTGGGCCTGCGCTGGGCGGATATCTGGGCAACCACAATCTTCGTCTTCCGTTCTGGGGTGCCGCGTTCCTAAGTCTCGCGAATGCCCTGTATGGTTACTTCGTCCTGCCCGAATCGCTCCCACCTGAACGCCGCGCCAAGTCTGCTTGGCACATGGCCAATCCTCTTGGCTCCTTGCGCCTGTTCCGCTCGCACCCGGAACTTTCTGGGCTGGCGGTGGTCATCACGCTCTACTACCTTGCTCACCAATCATTGGTTACGATCTGGGCGCTTTACACCGAGTTTCGTTACGATTGGAATCGCCGCGATGTAGGGCTTTCCCTGGCAGTCGTCGGCGTCAGCGCCGCCATGGTGTCGGGCGTTCTGGTGGCGCCGTTCGTGAAGCGTTTCGGCGAGCGCCGCAGCCTTCTCGCCGGCCTGATGTTCGGCGTTCTGGGATTTATTGGATTCGGTCTTGCGGCTCGCGGATGGATCGTTCTTGCCGTGATCCCGTTCATAGCGCTCTGGGGAATCGCTTCGCCGGCCCTTCAGTCCTTGATGTCCCGCCGGGTCGATCACTCTTCGCAGGGCAAGCTACAAGGCGCCATCAATTCCTTGCGCGCCATCACCGGCATGGCTGGACCCCCTCTATTCACTCAGGTCTTTGCCTTGGCAATCGCAGCAAAACCCTCGTTACATCTCCCTGGCGCGCCCTATCTTCTCGCTGGCCTGCTGCTCTTTACATCCCTGCTGCTCGCATTTTCCGTGACCAGGCCGGACGCTCCCAGAGTTGTCCCGGAACCCTCCCCTTCAGATCCCTGCTAAGCGATCCGGTGCGGCCTGGCGCGGAACGTGATTGACTCGGCCTGGAATGCAAGTCTATCCTCGCATTGGCCCGCCGCATCTCATTGTTGTTTCCGCATCGAACCCATCAAGGAGCTCATCCATGCCTCGCGATTCCAAGATCAATCACCATAGCGGCACCGAACGTGCCCGGCCGATTCTTCATCAGAACGCCCGCGAAATTCAACCGTATGGCAAAATCGCCAAGCTGCCGATTGCGCTCGATGAAGCCACCTGCGCCGAGAGCGCCGAGAACCTGAATCAGGTTCTTGCCGATACCATCACGCTCCGCGACCTCTACAAGAAGCATCATTGGCAGGTCGCCGGCCACACCTTCTACCAAATCCACCTTCTCTTCGATAAGCACTACGAAGAGCAGAACGAACTGGTGGACACTATCGCCGAGCGCATCCAGAGTCTCGGCGCCATCAGCCTTGCGATGGCCGCCGACGTTGCCGAAACGACCATCATCCCTCGTCCGCCGCGCGGCCGTGAAGAACTTCCGGTGCAGATCTCCCGCCTGCTAGAAGCCCATGAATTCATCCTTAAGGAAGCCCGGACGATGGCCAAGCAGTCCTCCGAAGCCGGCGATGACGGAACCAACGATCTGCTCGTCAGCGACATCATCCGCACCAACGAACTTCAAGTATGGTTCTTATCCGAACACCTCGTGGATGTGCCGTTGGTCAAGGCCGATGCCCCGACCCCTGAGAAAGAAGCGGCCAAATCCAAGTCGGCCTCCGCCCGCTAGTCTTCGCAAATCCAACCCGCTGTTTACGGGGGCTGCCGCCTCAAAAAAAAAGAGGCGGCAGCCTACTTTTTTGTCCGACTCGGTCTGAGTACAACCAATCGGCCTCCTGCGCTCCCTACCTACCAATCCATTGTCTCCGGCTTTCCCTGCGCATTCGGCTGGGCTGCAAAGGGCATCAAACCGTCTCACTCGATGTTTCCTTTCAATCCAAATTCCCGGCCTGGCAGTCAGATGGCATTCAGATCGCAGACTGGGCCATCGACAGCCACTAGCACGCGAAGAACATCAGCTATGGCGATCTGCCAAAGCTCATCGCAATCGACAAGCATCCCGACGCTGTTGTGCAAAAGCGTTCGGACAATCGCCGGGTCGTCAATCGTATGCTGCATAAGCACATCATCCTCGGGCAACCCAATCAGGACGGAGTCACGGCAGTGACGAACGTCCGGCCTTGGCCGGCCTCCGCCGCCAGTTGCTTACCCGGGCAGCCTCAACAGAGAGCTGCCGTAGACGCTTTAGGGCAGCGTGAAAGCAATTACGTAGTCGCCCTGTTTCGAACCCAGTTTTCCGTGACCGCCGGCAGCAATTACCAGATACTGTTTGCCTTTCCACATATAGGTCATCGGCGTCGCCTGCGCGGCGGCGGGCAACTCGTAATTCCACAACTCCATACCGGTCTCGGAATCAAACGCGTGCAGGTGCGGATCAATTGTCGCGGACGTGAAAACCAGTCCGCCCGCGGTAGCCATCGGCCCTCCCAGATTGATCGAACCCGTGGACTTTCCGGGCGCCATGCTTCCCAGTGGGACGTTCCACGCAACTCTTCCCGTGAATAAATCGACCGCTTCGGTCGCGCCCCACGGTGGTGCATTGCACGGCATACCGCTTGGCGAAAACAGGAACGTCCGGTACACCCCGTAAGCGGACGGATCCTGGTCGCCGAACTCGCCGTAAATCCGGTTGTCCTGGTCTCTTTTCACTTCGCCTTCATATCCCAGCCGCGGAATCAGTTTCATCCAAGCCACCAACCGGTTGGTGTTTGCGATCATCAGATGCCGCTGCGGATCGTAGGCCGCGCTTCCCCAGTTCACTCCGCCTACATTTCCCGGCGCCTGCACCGTCCCCTTCAGGCTCGGGGGCGTGAAAATCCCTTGGTTACGCGATACCGCAATCTTCTCCTGGCACCATTTCACGTCCTCGGGTTTTGCTCCCCAGACATCCGCCGCTTCAAATTTTTCCGGTACCAGTGAAATTGTAGAGAACGGCTGGGTTGGCCAACTCTCCTCTCCCGCGATGTCCGATTGTGGAACCTTCCGCTCTTCGACTGGCAGCAGCGGCGCTCCTGTCAGCCGGTTCAACACAAATACGTGGCCCATTTTCGTGTTGATGACCACCGCCGGCGTTCCATCTCTCCAGCTAAACAGCGTCGGCTGCGACGCCACGTCGTAGTCCCACAAGTCGTGGTGCACGACTTGGAATCCCCAAACGAATTCGCCTGTCGAAGCCCGCAACGCCACCACGGAATTCGCCCACTTGTTGTCGCCTTTCCGAATGCCGCCAAAATAATCCGGCGCCGCGGCTCCTGTTGGCACAAACACCAGGTCGTGTTCCACGTCGACCGAAAGCACTGCCCACGCATTCCCGGCGCCTGTACGGGGCTGCGTCTTTTGCCCCCAAGGAATTGGATCCCACGTCCAGCGTAGCTTTCCGCTGCGAGCATCGAACGCCCGAACAATTCCCCGCCCCGTATCCACCTTCCAGTTATCCGCAATCGAAGATCCGACAATCACCAGATCGCGGAAGATCGCCGGTGGCGACGTCACTTGATACCCGCCCGTCCTCTCCGTCTGCGTAGCGGCATCATGATTCAAATCAACTGTGCCGCTTGTTCCGAAACCT
>DATMZI010000065.1:0-69482 GCA_035607085.1 Candidatus Eiseniibacteriota bacterium
ATCAATGACCGTGACCACCTGTGCGGAAACGAGTCGATTTTTTACCAGCCACTGACGCAGGTGATCCATGCGATGCCGGCAGTCGCCTTGACCGACAGCTACAGCGGCGGGAGTTTGGGCAGGACCTGGACGCTGCATGACAAACGTAGCGCCTTTGTGGGTACGTTCTAAAATCGGGCGCAGCAAACGGAAGGCAGGCGCGTGCGATTATCTTCTGGCTCGGGCGCTGAATTGTTTTTGCGATTCGTGCAACGGGTAGGCCTGTCCGCAGTCGTGCTGTTGGCCGCGATTGCGGTTTTGGCGGTTCCGAAAGTGGAGATCACTGGACCGTGTACGGAATCTGCGGTGCCGGATTCTGTGAAGAAGGCGCTGGCGCCCACGGGCTATCACGTGACTCTCGATGATGGCTTGACGGCGAGCCTGTGGCCGGCGGCGCAGATTCTGACGAGCAGCAAGGCGCGGGAGGACGCTACTTACGCGTTCGCACCTTCGACATTCTTTGGCGTCATCGTGTTTGCCAAGAGTACCCGCGACTGCCGGGGAAACACGATTTCTGCGGGAGCCTACAATTTGAGGTACGAACTGTACCCGAACGATGGTGCTCATCTGGGAGTTACGCCCACCCCGGACTTCTTGCTGTTGGTGCCGGCCGCAGCTGATGTGAATCCGGGGCAGGGCTACAACTTCGAGCAAGTTGTGAACTTGAGCAAGCAAGCCACCGGCAAGAATCATCCTGCGCCAATGAATTTAGTGCCTGCGGACATCGCGCAGTTCCCTTCCGTCGTCACCGATCTGGAAAAACACACGATGCTGTATATTAAAGTGAAGACGCAATCAGGCGAGCTGCCGATCGGGTTGGTAGTGAAGGCACCGACTCCGGAGTAGGCAGGACCAGACCTCACGGCTTAAGTCGAGGCGGGCCGAACTTTCCGCGTCCTGGCCAGAACTCAAACCAACCAATTATCCATTGCCCTCCGTATTGACACCGATTGTGTCTGGAATAATGATGAACTTCCCACATTTTACTCCGCGGTGAGACATGACCACCAACGATGAGAATTCCGCAGGCCTTTCGCGACGAGACTTCCTGAAGATTTCTAGCATTGCGGCCTCGGTTCCGCTCTTAACGGGACCGAAGACGATTAGCGTGGACGGGCAAGAGGTCGTAGTCCACGGTCCGGGTCCGGTGCCAGTAGCCTTGACTGTGAATGGGAAACGCTTGACCGGCCAAGTGGAGCCGCGAGTCACGCTTCTCGACGCGCTGCGGGCGCACTTCGATATCACGGGCCCGAAGCGCGTATGCGATCGCGCGGAATGCGGCGCTTGCACGGTGTTGATCGACGGGCGCGCGGTGTATTCCTGCACAACGCTGGCGATCGAGGCGCAAGGCCAGGAGATTGTGACTCCGGAAGGACTCGGGGAAGGCGAGCGGCCGCACGCGGTGCAGTCCGCGTTCGTGAATAATGACGCCCAGCAGTGCGGGTTCTGCACGCCGGGGTTCACCGTGGCGATGAAGGCGTTTCTGGAAAAGAGTCCCCACGCGAGCGACGCGGAGGTCGCACGCGGACTCGCGGGCAATTTGTGCCGCTGCGGTACTTACCGCGGGATCCACGGAGTGGTGGCACAGATGGCGGGGCGCGCTCCGAAAGGAAACGCTGGGACAACGATCATCGCGGAGCTTGGCACTCGGCGAAAGGAGGCGCGTGATGGCTCCGACTGACAAATACAGCTATCCGTCTCCAGAACAGCGCGATTACATCGGACGACGCATGGCACGCGTGGATGGCTTGCCCAAGTCCACGGGACGAGCCAAATACACTTACGACTACAACCCGAAAGGGCTGCTTTATGGCGCGTTCGTGAGATGTCCGTACGCTCATGCGCGGGTCAAGAGCATCGATACGAGCGAAGTCGAGAAAATGCCGGGCGTGAAGGCGGTGGAGGTCGTACAGCAGCCCGGCAGCGAAATCCATTGGGCGGGCGACGAGATCGTCGCGGTAGCCGCGGTGGATGAGCCGACCGTGCGCGACGCGGTGCGCGCGGTAAAAGTGCAATACGAAGAACTGCCGCACCTGGTCATCGACTCGGACGAGCCGCCGCGAAATCTTCCGCCGGACACAAGCCCGCTGAGCCTCGATGATTTGCAGGACTTGGCGCGAAACCAGGTGCCGGGGGCGCAGGTCGTCAAGGAGATCAATGAGCGAGGCATCACTTTCAAGCCGGAAGAGGCGTCGCTCGACCGCATACCGCCTGATATCGCGAACGCGATTAAGTCAGCGAAGCAGAAGCCCGCGGAAAAGAAGGCTCCGTCTTGGTACAAGCCTGCGGCCGCGGAGACGCAAGGGGACGCAGAAGCTGCATTTCGAGCGCCGGACACAGTGGTGTCGGAAGGGATTTATGGAATACCGGTGATCGTGCATTGCTGCCTGGAAACGCACGGTGCGGTTGCGGAATGGACCGGCAACGATCACTTGTTGATGCACGCCTCCACGCAATATGTTTCGGGCATACCCGGGCAGATGGCGGAGGTCATCGGAATTCCCGCGGCGAACATCCGCGAAGTGCAGGAGAACATCGGCGGTGGATTCGGCAGCAAGTTTGGACCCGACCGCTGGGGAATCTACAGCGCGAAGCTCTCGAAGCGAGCCGGTGGTGCCGCGGTGAAAATGATGCTCAGCCGCGCGGAGGAGTTCGCGGTAGCGGGCTGCAGGCCATCGGCGTATGCCCGCGTGCGAGTGGCGGCGAAGAAGGACGGCACACTGACCGCGTGGGAATCGTTTGGCTGGGGCACGGGCGGACCGGGCGGGGGCGGTTCGCCACCGATTCCCTATCTGATTCGAGATCGCATCCCGAACTACCGAACGCAATGGACGGCGGTGGTCAATAACATCGGTCCGGCACGCGCGTGGCGCGCCCCCAATCATCCACAAGCGTGCCTGATCACCATGACCGCGCTGGACGATCTGGCGCACACTTTGGGAATGAATCCCCTCGACTTTTTCAAGAAGAACGTCGAATTGACCGGATCGCGGGCGAACATCTACATGGATGAATTCCCCATCGCCGACGAGCTGATGGGTTGGTCCAAGCGCTGGCATCCGCGAGAGGACAAAACGTCTGCGCCCATCAAACGCGGACTGGGCCTCTCCATGCATACCTGGGGTGGGCGCGGGCACCAGAGCGAATGCGACCTGACGATCCAGCCGGACGGATCGGTGACGATCAAGATGGGAACGCAAGATCTGGGCACAGGAACGCGGACGGCGATCATGGCCATCGCGGCGGATACTCTGGGGCTTACGCCGCAACAAATCAATCTGTTGTATGGCGATACGCAGTATCCGCCGTCGGGTGGTTCTGGCGGCAGCACGACGATTGGCGGCGTTTCCGCAACGACGCGGCGCGCGGCAGTGGACGCGCGTGATGCTCTTTTCGCCAAAGTTGCGCCG
This sequence comes from Candidatus Eiseniibacteriota bacterium, assembly GCA_035607085.1. Lineage (GTDB taxonomy): Bacteria > Acidobacteriota > Terriglobia > Acidiferrales > UBA7541 > Acidiferrum. The sequence goes on from DATMZI010000065.1 coordinate 3,450, forward strand.
ACGCTCGGTGCCACAGCCGAACAGTTGGAGGCAGTCAAGGGCCAAATCCGCGTGATGGGCCAGGCATCCAAGGCGCTGAGCTGGAAGGATGCCTGCGCCAAGATAGGTGGGGTGCCTATCAACGCGCACGGCAAAAACCTCGGCGGCCGCGATCCGCTAATGAACAGCGGCGTCGGAGGCGTGCAGATGGCGGACGTATCGGTAGACACAGAAACGGGCGTCGTCAAAGTGAACAAGATGGTTGCGGTGCAGGACTGCGGGCTAATCATTTCGCTGGAGACCGCGGAATCCCAGTGCTATGGCGCGCTCATTATGGGCATCAGCTATGCGCTCTACGAAGAAAAAATCATGGACCGGACTACTGGACAGATGCTGAACGCGAACCTCGAGTTTTATCGGCTAGCGCGTATCGGAGATATCGGGGAGCTGGTCGTGAAGATGATGGTGAACAAATACGACAGCCGTGGGGTAATCGGGCTGGGAGAGCCTCCGGTCGTTTCACCAGGTGCCGCGATCAGCAACGCAGTGGCCAACGCGATTGGCGTGCGCGTACCGATGTTGCCGCTGACGCCCGAGCGCGTGTTGGCGGCCTTGCGCGGCGCGCAGAAGGGGGAGAGCGCATGAATCGCTTCGAGTTTGTGAGCCCCAACTCGGTGAAACAGGCCCTGGGGCTGCTGTCGGCCAATTGGGGCGAAGCTGAGATTCTGGCCGGCGGGACCGATCTGCTGGCGCTTATGAAAGATTGCATTGTGACACCCAAGCGGGTGGTCAACATCAAGCGGCTTCCCGGGCTGCACGAGATCGTCGCGGAACGCGATGGGTTGCGTATCGGCACATTGGTCACGTTGGACCGCATCGCAGACGCAGCGCAGATCCGCCGCGATTATCCCGCGCTTGCGCAATGTGTAGCCGACGCCGCCAGCCCGCAAATCCGTAACATGGCCACGATTGGCGGGAACTTGTGTCAGCGTCCACGCTGCTGGTATTTCCGCAACGGACTGGGTTTGTTGCCCAAGACAGCGGATGGAAAGTCGCTCGTGGTTGAGGGCGACAATCGCTATCACGCAATTCTTGGCAACGATGGACCCGCATATTTCGTGAGTCCCTCAACCATCGCGCCAATGCTGATCGCCTATGGCGCGCGGCTGCGCGTTAATGGCCCGGCCGGGGAGCGCGAAGTGGATGTTGGAAAGTTCTTTCAGCTTCCGACGTCGGAAAACGAGCGTGAGCACGATTTGAAGCCGAATGAGCTGATTACCGCGGTAGTCGTTCCGGCTGCGAGAGACATACGCGCAGCAAACTACGAGGTACGGCAGAGAGCCTCTTTTGATTGGCCTTTGGCCACTGCGGCGGTTGCAATGCAAATGAACGGAAGCACAGTCAAGAGCGCAAGCATCGTCATGGGTGCGGTTGCCCCGGTACCCTGGGTTTCGCACGAAGCCGCGCAAGCGATTGCCGGCAAATCCATTGACGCGCGCACTGCGAGCGCCGCCGGCGAAGCAGCTGTAAGCAAGGCTCGTCCGTTGCGTCACAACGATTACAAAGTAAAGTTGGCGGCGGTAGCGGTGAAGCGCGCGCTACTGGCCGCAGCGGGTCACGCAGTTCCCGACGTGCACAGCGCAAAAGGGGGTGCGGCATGATTGCCAAACCAGAGCGGTTGCGATTTGATACCAGACATCCTCATCTGTGCTCGGCGCTTCGCTGGAAGGGACTTTTCATCGATGCGGAACGCGATGAGACCGTGCCGCCATGCAATGACGGTTTGTTTTGGTGTATGTACACGCAGACGTGCATGGGACCTGACGGTCAACTCGCCGAGCCGGGTAACTGCAACAATCCGTCGCGGAAGTGCCACGGCACCGGCAAATGCCCTTGAGGCGCGTGCGCACCTCCGTGGTTCTTTCTCTTACATCCTCAGGGCTTTCCCGATTGTATGGGGCTATCCCTAATCAACTCTCTCGGTACCCCTCAGCAGATTCGCGGGCAGCGTCTTGATCGCGACCATGAAGCAATTCCCGGCTAGCAAGATCACGACCGCCCCGATTTCGAGCCAGACCCGGATGTACCGAGGTCTTGTCACGCAGGGAGCCGCGTTGTAGGGTCGCCCATCATAACAGGAAACACTCTCAAGGCGTGCTGCCGCGTCCATTTCAAGGGCGCCGCCTTGCGTCGGAAAAGAAAGGGAACAATCGGCGAATCTCTTCTTCGCTCGGCTGACGGCCGTACTCCGTAATCTCAAAAGCCTCGACGTGCTGTACACGAGAAGCCTGTGCGCCATAGCGTTTCTCCAGCACTTCCTTCCATTCCGGTTGCGCTTCTCTCGCCGCTATCGGCCACGCTGCCAGCCAGGCTTTTCGCGCTGAAGGATCCTTGGGCACCGCATCAAGCTGTCCGGCAACCCACGGCAGCCACTCGTAGAACTGCGACACATGCGCGTCCAGCATGTTGATCTTTTTCTCATACACGTCGTCGATCGACACCACGATGTCCGCACGAAAGGGTTGCGGCCGCGTGAATCGGTCACTGTAGTAGAGGAAGATCGGATTTGTCTTCAGCGGCGGTGTATCCGGCACCAGACTCGGTACGACCACCATATAGGATGCGTCCTGCACCACAACTCCAGTGTAGCGATGATCCGGATGGTAATCATTCGGCCGCGGTGCTATGACTATGTCTGCTTTCCACTTGCGAATTTGTCGGATGACTTGTTCGCGAATCTCCAGGGTCGGCAACAGCCTCCCATCGTGGTTTTCGAGCACTTCGTATTCGATGCCGATGCGTCGCCCTGCTTCCAGTGCTTCGTCATGGCGGCGCTTAGCAAGCACCTCGCCGTGCTGTGACTGGTGCCCGGCGTCGCCGTTGGTCAGCGACACAAACTTTACCTTGTTGCCGAGCGCTGCGTACTTAGCGGCGAGTCCCCCCGCGCCGAGGTCACAGTCATCCGGGTGTGCGCCAAAGGCAATGACGCGCACAGGCTGATCTTGCGAGAGCGCCGGCAGGGAAGCGAATGTCAGCGCCGCGAGAAAGCATGCGAGCGACAAAGCACACGGGAATGCTGTTACGTTTTGCTTGCGGGGGTTTAACATGGCATCAGCTCCGGCCAAATCATACAACGGACGGCAGCCGGTCTGCTCTTTCGGACAATACGTTGAGATGAAACACCTGATGGGCGTTTCCTTCGGCCTAGGCACACAGGTGCTGGATGCGTTCAAGGCTTATTCCGGAGACATTTTGCTCGGCTCGGTGAAGAAATTGCAGGTGCTAGGTTTCCTTGAACCATCGACGCTCCCTGACGTGACTTGGGTGATCAGGTACCAAGTACTGAGGGCATTCTTCGAATTTTGGCTTGCTAGAGAAAAATTAACTCAATTGCCCATGCCGCCCTCGCGGCGGTCGCGCCCCGCGCGGACTTTTGTACCGTACATCTAGTCGGTTCCGGAACTCAGAAGATTGGTTAGTGAGATTGCTCTGCGGCGTGAATGCAACCGTGAGACCCAGACGCAGAGACGTGTTGGCTGTGCAACTAGAGCGCACCGTCAGGTCCGAGCCGCACGTCCCGCTCTGGCCGAAATCGGCGGCGCCGGTTCCCGCGATCGGGATGCTGCTAATTGCCACCGCAGAGCGTGGGCTCGAATCTCCGCTGAGTACAAAAGTATCCAGAATTTGGAATTTGGTGAGGAGTTTGTTTGCCAGTTGTCGGTTAACGATGGATGGTGACGATACGACAATTGTTTGATTCAAAGTGCCGACATCTTGAAATGAAGCGCACTGGCTCCCCTCCGTGAACTCATAACCGCTCAGAAATACCATTTGGCAAGTCATTGAAAAACAATCGCATATTTAATTTTTAAAGTGGAGTGGTGCGTGCATCTTCCATGCTATCGCTGCAGCGGGTGGTGGAAAGAGCCGCGTGGGATGTAAACAAAACAATTCTATAGCTCTGAAGGAGAGAGGCAATGCGCAGACTGATCCTCATGGCAGGCGTACTTTGCATATTGTTCGGCAGTGCGGCCCGAGCGCAACGTTTGGACGGAACCCTTCGCGTGACGGTGGCCGACAAGAGCCAGGCCAATATCGAAGAAGCCAAGGTAAGCGCAGAAAACGACGCCACCGGCGTCGCAGTGACTACGACGGCTTCGAGTTCGGGGACGTATGTGTTTCCAAATTTGTTAGTCGGCACGTACACGGTGACGGTAGAAAAAGACGGATTCAAGAAAGCGGTGCAAAAAGGCGTCATTGTCAATTCGAACCAAGTAACGGAAGCGAAAGTCGAGCTGGAACTCGGCTCCGTGTCCGCTACCGTCGAAGTGGAAGCCGGCGCGGACCTAGTGAAGACGGAGTCCTCTGCATTGGAAGCGACTTTCAGCGGACGCGCCGTGCAGGACGTACCGATCAATACCATCGGCGGGGATGTAAAGGAATACTCGGTGTACGCGCCCGGAACGACTACACAACAGGGAGGTGTGCTCGGTTCCGGCGGGTCGATTGGTGGAACGCGTCCCCGGTTCAACGGATTTTCGATTGACGGGGTCGATGATAACAAGATTGATACTAATGGCCCGACTCAGCCGGTGATCCAGGAGTCGGTCGCGGAGTTCACGCTGCTAACGAATCAGTTCAGCGCAGAAAACGGACATTCAGCAGGCGGCCAGTTCAATATCGTGACGAAATCAGGCACCAACAACTGGCACGGCGCGGGCTGGGGATACGATCGAAACCGGAATTACGACGCGCTGGACAATTTGGAAAAACAACGCGGGAAAAAAGATCGTTTCGATTATAACCGGGCAGGCGCGAGCGCTGGCGGGCCTGTCATCCATAACAAACTGTTTGTGTATGGCGCTTACGAATTCCAGAACAATGGGCTGGCCTCCTCGAGCCCAAGTTTTTCTTCTCCTACCGCCGACGGACTGACAACTCTGATGTCCCTTGCGCATGACGGCGCCGTGACGGACCTCCTGAAGCAATTCCCGGCCGCGCCAACCGCCGACAGTTCAGTGTTGGTAAACGGACAGGCGATTCCAGTCGGGACAATTCAGTCCATCGCACCGAATTTCTCCAATCAGCACGATTTTATCGTGAACCTTGATGCGAGCCTGGGAAGGCATCAACTTCGCGGGCGTTTTCTCTATGACAGGCTCCGCGAGCCCGATTTCAATCCATCGCAGCCACAACCGCAGTTTCTGGGAACGCACAGCGAGGATGTGAGGAAAGTGATCTTCACGGACGCCTGGTCGATTTCCAACAGTGTGATCAATGATTTCCGTACGTCGTATTCACGCCTGAACGGACCGAACCTGGTGGTGCCCACCGCCTTTCAGAATTTTCCAAACGTTGAAGTGGACGAACTTGGAAGCAACCTTGGACCGAACGGACTGGCGCCGCAGGGTTATGCACAGAACGTTTATCAGTGGGTGGACAATATTTCCTACATTCGCGGAAAGCACACCATTAAGTTTGGTGTGGAAGCACGGAAATATATTGCGCCGACCAATACGCTGCCGCGCGCGCGTGGAGAATGGGACTACGCATCACTCAGCCAATTCATCAACGACTTCGTACCGACCGGCGCCAACGGCGCTCTGCGCGGAGCTGGTTCAGGGAGCGTGGCGGAAAATTACAACGCGTTCTATTGGTTCGTGCAGGACGACTGGAAATTGACGCCCCGGCTGACGCTCAACGTCGGACTACGTTACGAATACAGCGGGGTTCCGCGCGACGAAAACCTGCAAGCGATCAACGGTATTTCGGACGATCCGGCGCTCGGGCTGTTTTTCCGCGCGCCAAAACCGGATACCAACAATTTTGCACCCAGGTTTGGTTTTGCCTGGGATCCGCGCGGGAACGGCAAGTGGGCGGTCCGCGGGGGCGCTGGCCTGGCGTATGACGTCGTCCCAAACAACTTTGCCGTCAACAGTTTGCCGCCACAGTTGCAATCAGAACAAAACCCCGGCCTGACGTGTGCGCTGGCTGGTGCACCCCAGTGGTGCGCTACTTTTGATGCGGCCAACCCGACCAATCCAACCGCGGGCCAGGGATTCCTGCAATTCGGCGGATTGCTGCAGGTAAATGTTCCACCGGTGACGCAGGCCGATGCCCGAGCGGCAACCCAATCGCTCATTCCGAATCATGTGTCCCCAAAGGTCATCACATGGACCCTGGGCGTGCAACACGAACTGTTCCGCAACAGCAGCATCGAAGTGCGTTACGTAGGCACTCGCAGCCTGGAGTTACCGGTTCAACAGCGGCTGAATTCAGCGTCCGCGTTTGACCTGAATGTTCCAGGCGGGGGCATCGCGCCGCTTCCGACTTTTATCAGTTCGAGTGACGTGCCGGCAGTGGTTGTGAGCCCGGCGAGCACGTTGCAGAGCTTTGACAACTTCAATCCGCTGCCACTCTCGGGGAACGGTTTCCTGGGAAGCATGACAACGTTCCCACCGATCGGTAGCGGCATATATCACGCCGGGTCCGCCGATTTCATCCACCGCTTCGCTCGCGGAATTTATCTCCGAGCGAATTACACCTACTCGAAGAACATCGACAACGCCACAAACGAGCTGTTCAGTAGCCGCGTCAATCCGCGGCGTGCTCAGGACGGTTTTGACTTTGCTGCTGAACGCGGGCTATCGGCCCTGGACATCAGGCACAAATTCGCACTCTCGTTCCTTTATGAAATCCCCAACGTGCGGACGGATCATGCCTTTGTGAAGGCCCTGGCTCACGGATGGGAATGGGGAGGCACCTATCTGGCTGAATCCGGCCAGCCTGTAACTCCCTTGTCAGGCGTTGATTCGAATGCTAACGGAGACTCTGCGGGCGACCGCACCATCATCAATCCTGCGGGAGTTGGCTTAACGGGCAGCACCGTCAATTTTGTGTGCAACGCCGGAGCCGGCGGTGCGACCAGCATCGTCACCGATCCAGCCACCTGCGGCAGTGGCGACGACTCCAATATCGTCGGCTACGTCGCTGCGAATCCCACGGCACGTTTCATCCAAGCCGGAGTGGGAGCCCAAGCGAACGCAGGACGAGACACAGTGTCCACACCAGGTCTGAACATCTGGAATATGTCACTCCTTAAAAATACAAAACTCTCGGAGCGCTTCTCATTGCAATTCCGCGCCGAGACTTATGACACGTTCAATCACCGGAATTTCAGCATCGGCTTGCCCACAAATAACGGCACGATCGATCAGAACACGAACGCCAACCCACTAAGCGCTGGATATATTTTTGTGACCTCCGGCAACCTGTTTCTGAACAACCACCAGTTCAACGGAGGAAGCCGAACGATGCAGCTGGGCTTGCGCTTCATCTGGTAGCAGCTTCGACTGTTTCGAATGAGCGAGGGAGTCCCGGGCTGGATTCCCTCGATTTCTCTTTCGTCTCAGAAGCAAGTCGCAGTATGGCCGTATTGCTGCCCTGAGAGTCCGTTTATATCAGTGATTACCACGCGCGGCAGCTACTTAGGAGGGTGAATTCATGTCAATGCCGATGATGCCCAGTTCGGCTTTAACCGCTCGCAGGCCACAACTGAGCGAAACGAAAGCGGCGGAGCGATATCTGTGGTTTGGTGTGTTTCAGGTTGATCTCCAACGCAAGGAGCTGTTTAAGGAAGGATCGCGAGTCCACATCCCGTCCAAAGTATTCCAAGTGTTGTTGGCACTCGTTGAACGGCCGGGCGAAATTGTGACCCGCGAAGCATTGCGCGCGCGACTGTGGCCGGACGGAACGTTTGTGAACTACGACGCCAACGTAAATACCACCGTAAATAAATTGCGGCTGGCGCTGGGAGATTCGCCGGAAAATCCGACGTACGTGGAGACGATACCGCGCCAGGGCTATTGCTTCCTGGGGACCGTCGAGCGTGGCAACGAACTGTTGAAGACCTCCGGTGTGTTGACGATTGCGGGAACTGACGCCGCGGATGGGCTGCCAGCGCAACAAGAGGCATCAGCGGCCATGGCTAGAAAAATAATCAGCGGAAGATTTCCGGCGCTTTTTAACGCCTGGGGCGCGGCGATTCTTTTGTGTGGAGTATTGATCGGTGTGGGGATTGCGCTACTGATGCATCGTCCATCCTGAAAGGCGCCGCAGGTTAACTTATTGGAGTTAAAAAAAGTTCAATCGCTGAGAATCAGCCGCTAGCTGGAGCGGAATGCGCCGATTCGTTTATGGCGAGTCGATGCGCAGGGCCGTTAGCCGCTGCCCGGTTTGTGAGCCAAGTAGATACCAGGCAGCAGGCGGCGTTCCTGGTTGAGGGTTTCGACCGTTATGAGGAAACGCTGCAGCCTTCGAAGTTTGCTTGTCCTTCGATTGCGATGAGGGCCTCCGCTCTCTTGGCTCTGGCTTCGCGCCTGCGTTCAGCGAGGCGTTGAACATTCGCGGTTGCATCACACATGTTCAACAGGCGAAAGGTCGCTGTCTCGAGCACCCGTTCATTTTCGGCGGGACGGCTGTAAAGAGCTCTTTGCGTGAGTCGATTTTCTACTGCGGCTCTGCTAGGCGCGCTCAGCGATAGCTTGAGGCTTGGGTCCCCGGCATAGGAATACGTGCTCCGCATCGCTTAACTCCGAATAATCACGAACCGAGAGAGCGACAGCCAAAAGAACCTGAGCGTTAGCGACCTGCGCCAGGGGTAAATGAACGCCGCATCAGGTGCGCCAGGAATCAAAAGGCGCGTGAGTCACTTCCTGTCTTTGTTTGCCTGAATCCACTTTCCGTATCTTGGTCCCTTCGGTCGCCCAAGGACACCAAATCCAGATACAATCTGGTGTGTGGAAGTTGCTTCGCGAAAACTGTCGACGATCGCATGGGCCTACTTCTGGTCCATCTTGGTTTGGATGGGTCTTGCCTTCTTAGCTGCAGGGGAGGATAAGGTCCGCTTGTGGGAGAGGGGGCTCCACACTTCTTACTGGACTGCACTGCTTGTCGACGGCGGATTTCTACTGTCGACCGCGCTCATGACGCCTCCGGTTTTCGAGATAGTTCACCGCTATCCGATCGCCAAACCGATTCGAGTTGGTCGCGTAACTGGGTATGTTCTAGGCGGCGCCCTTTACACCATCGCCTGCGTGAGCCTCCGTTGGATTTTGCTGCCGCCTTGGAATTCTCCTGCTCAGAAGTTCGAACAACGCTCGTTGCACGGATTGGTTACGGGTTTTTACGTTTTTGCCGAGATCATCTGGAACTACATCATTGTGCTAGCGGCCGCGCATGCATACGAGTACTTTAAGCGGGCAAGGGACCAGGAACTTGAATTGCAGCAGGCCCTTGCCACCAGCGAGCTCCAAGCCCTGAAGAGTCAGCTTCATCCACATTTCCTGTTCAATACGCTCCAGGGAATCTCAGCTCTGATTGACACCGAGAAAGAGCGCGCCAAAACGATGGTTCTCAAGGTCTCTAACTTGCTTCGGACTGCTTTGCAGTGTGCGAGCTCCGATGTCATTAGCCTCGATGAAGAATTGAAGTTTGTCGACGATTACCTGGGCGTGGAGAAAATGCGTTTGGAAGACCGACTTGAAGTGCGTTGGCAAATTGACCCCGCCGCGCGGCAATTGCTCGTGCCACGACTGATCATGCAACCTCTCGTGGAAAATGCGATTTTCCACGGCGTGGCTTGCTGCCGCGGAGGAGGGTGGATCGAAATTTTCTCTCGGCAGGCGGGAGGCACGCTGGAGATAGCAATTCGCAATAGCGTTGGAGGAAAGCGGCAAGCAGGGATGGGGCTAGGTCTCCAGAATGTGAGAGCACGACTGAAACACCTTTACGAGGACGAGGCGACTCTCTGCTTCGACCAAGGCAGCGAGGGTGTTGCGATCGCGACTCTTGTGTTGCCGGCAATCGGTCAAGAGAAGGAGGCGATGAAAGAAATGTTGGCGTCGAATTTACACGCTTAGGGGAGGGAAAGATAGTGCGGGTATTGATTGTCGACGACGAACCACTTTCCAGAAGCTCCCTCGAGAATGCCTTGAGAGCGAGAAACGACATTCAGGCTCTCGATTGCGCGAGCGACGCTGTTGAAGCCCTGGAATTGCTACAAAACAGGTCCTATGATGTCCTTTTACTCGACATTCACATGCCGGAATTATCGGGAATCGAGCTGGCCGACCGGTTAAATAAGTGGCTGCGGCCGATACCATCAATTGTGTTTGTTACCGCGCACCATCAATACGCCGTTGCGGCATTTGAGAAGCATGCCGTTGATTATGTCCTGAAGCCTTTTTCAGACAATCGTGTTCATGAAGCACTGGATATGGCCATCCGCAGAACGGAAAACGAGCGGGCGGCACAATTGGTGAAAATACTCCCTCAGCTCGAGGAAGTGTTGTCGAAGTCAGCGAAAATCGCCATCAAGACGAAACGAAGTATCCTTTTTGTCGATCCAGCTGACGTGGTGATTATCGAAGCTCAAGGCAATTACGTATTGTTACGGCGCCCTTCAGGATCGTACCTACTCCGAGAATCGATTTCTACGATGGCGGAAAAGCTAAAAGCCTACGGATTTATAAGAATACATCGCTCCGTGCTGGTGAACGGTTCCTTCGTTGAAGAAATTCAGCCTTGGCCCACGGGAGAGTACGTGCTCCGCATCAAGGGGGGCAAGGAATACACAGTCTCACGCACTTACAAGAGCAATTTGAAGTCCCTGGCAAAATTCTGGATTGGCACCGGCAATTTCGTTACGGGCTAGCCATGCGCCCGCGTTACAGTGACCATGGCCGGCTGGACAACAGCGCCGAACGCGCTGGCGCCGCCTGGATCATTTCGGCATGGGCGCCGGTGTTCCGTCCGACCACTTTCCCGTGGGGACGAGGAAAACGGTGAATGGTTCCGGAGGCCCAGTCTGCAAGAGAATAACCGGCGAGTTGGGCACATCTGCGCCCCATTCGGCTTTTTCCATCACCGGGGTGTAAATCATCAAGTGGGCCAGGTTGTGACCATCGTGGTCAGTTAGGTACGCTTCTTTTGACATCATGTAGGACATCGCGCCGGGCTCTAGGATCGTGGGCAGGTCCTTCTTCACATAGGCGGCTTTTTCCCATTCTTGGATCTGCGCTATGGTTTTTCCGGCCAGTACAAGTTCCGTCCTCTTGATGGTGAGAGGCAGAACTGAGCGGACCGCCGGCGGGTTGTAGCAGATCGGACTGCGATTCTTTGGATTCCAAAATTCCAGATTATCAGTCGGTGCCGTCCATCCCCGCTCTACTGTGCACACGAAGCCATTCTTTCCTTCGACCGCGGTTTCGTAACCATGCCTTCCGAGAACAAAGATCGTAGCGTCGCGGGAGATCGCATCGGGAGCCGCGCTGCGCGCCAAGGCAATTTCGGCATCGCGGTCCGGCATCAGGTACTGATCCGCTGGTGCCATGCTGGCATATGGCGTCTTGGGATCTTGCGCCCGCGTCCGAAGTGACACCACAAGGGCACAAACCACGGCAACCACTAGACAAGCACCGGCGGAAAGTGTATTTCGGTCCATCAGTTCCTCCCGGTATGCTGTGGACGACAAAACCCAGGCGCCCAGATGCGCCAAGGTTGCGAAATCCGTTAGTACGTCTTTGTAGAGTGACTAACCTGATCTCAGTCTCAGAATGCTCGCTTCCATCGGGGGCTGCAAGGATGATGTGATGAGTCGTGGGAATCCGGGTCGAAGTTACGCAGAGTGAGCACGAACGTTGAGGATTGGAAACGATTGCGGACGGGGAGCAGCCCGACATGGTCAGTAGTCGGTTTCCGCTTGCTGTTGGCTTTGCTGGGCCATGACCTAGACTCGCCCTTCGCCCTTTTCGACAACAAAAATAAAGGGTCGCTCTGGAGCGAGCAACCCTTTGCAAATCAACTTCTTGAATTGGTTGCGGGGGGCTGCAACGTGCTCAAAATCCCTTCAATTCCCTTCCGACTTGAAATCCGCCGTGCAGCATAGTCGGAACGATTACAGTGCTTACTGAAGCTTCGGCGTTGCGTCCGGTGGCTTCAAGAATCGAAGCCAGTGTCGAGAGGTAGTTTGACCCTTCGGCGTCGGAAAGGTCGACGACGCGGCTCATCAATTTAGGGGTCCTGTCTGCGTATGTCGGAAGGAACGCATCCCGAATTCGTCAAATACTTGATGAAAATTACCTCGTTGTGCGCTTCGTTGTAGATCAGCTCATCCGCAATCGCACGTGTCATTGCGATTCCGAAGCCGCCGGGACGTAGGCCAAGCTGATCACGAATAGCGACGTGAGCAAAGGGGTCGCTTTCGGGCTGGCCTACCGCGGCGTGTTCGAGCTTGTTGAAGCGAAAGCCTGGGCCGGGGTCGGCGATCCGGTACAGCAGCAGACGAGAGGATCGCACGTAAGCGATGCGTACTTTGCGTTTCGGATCGAGCTTTCCTCCCCACTCCACTGCGTTCAAAAGCAACTCCCGGAAAGCCAATCCAATTGAGTCGCGCTGTTCTTCAGGGAGACGAGCGTCGAGCTTCTTGAGGAAGGAGTGGACGCGGTCGGCGGCCTCACGGGTGCAAGGAATCAGCAGCTCCACCCACTCGGGCTTGGCCGAAACGATTTCGATGAGCCCCAGCGCATCCTGGCGCAACGCCCGCTCGGCTACCTCTATCGCATCTTTCGGGCTGAAGGGCTTGTTGAGGTATTCGCATGCTTGCGCACGAATCGCAGCAAGTACCGATTCCGGCGTGTTGTCACTGGTCATAACTATGATCTTCGGACAAGACGGAAGAGTTCGGGCCTCTGCAAGGACTTCCAGGCCGGTGACCTTAGGCATCCAGATGTCCACGAACGCCAGATCGAAGTTGGATTTTCGGATTTTTTCGATGGCTTCCTCACCGTCCTTAGCTTGTGAAACTCTGTAGCCAGAATCCTTAAGCATACTCACGATAGCAAAGCGCGTGGTGCGGTCATCGTCGGCCACGAGAATGCGTTTCTTGCCCGGAGTTAGGTCTGCGGGTGCCATGCCGTTGTTCCCGACATGCTAGTCGGCGCGGCAGAATGGGTCAACAAGTGGAAATGCCGACGGGCTTGCAGGAAGCCAATGCCGGTACCAAAATAAGCTACCACGATGGGCTTCCATGAGCTTTGGTTCGAGGGCAGTGATGCGAAAGACGGACAGCAAGGCGCCAGAGGATAAAGATCTGCGCGAATTCTTCGCCCTGTCGCTAAACCTCTGGTGTGTCGCCGGAACAAATGGCTACTTCAAGCGCGTGAATCCGGCTTGGGAAACGACTCTCGGTTACACAACCGAAGAGTTGCTTGCGCGCCCGTATCTCGACTTCGTGCACCCCGACGATCGCAACGCCACAATATCCGAAGCATCGGCGGTCATTGGCGGACGGACGACACTGACATTTGAAAATAGGTACCGCGCAAAAGACGGGTCCTACAAGTGGTTCTTATGGTCGGCCATCGCAAGGCCGGAAAAGGACGTGATCTATTGTGTTGCTACCGATCTTACCGAGCGAAAACGCGAAGAAGCGCGCCTGAGCGCACAACACGCAGTGACGCGAGTCCTGGCTGAAGCTCCGACCCTGGCCGTGGCAACTCCGCGGATTCTGCAAGCGATTTCCGAGAGCCTCGGGTGGTCGTTCGGAGCGCTATGGCGGATCGATTCGAAAAGGCAAGTCCTGAGTTGCGTGGAAACGTGGCAAGCACCGAGCACTCCGGCACCGGAATTTGATCGAGAGACACGGTCGCGGATCTTTTCGCGCGGAGTGGGATTGCCGGGCCGCGTATGGTCGAAGGCACAATCTCTCTGGCTGGAAGATGTGCCTCACGATGCAAACTTTCCGCGGGCGCCAGTGGCGATCGCGGAGGGGCTACGGTCGGCTTTTGGTTTTCCGATTCTGCTGAAACGCGATGTCTTAGGCGTACTGGAGTTCTTCAGCAAACAGATTGAGAAACCTGACCACCGCTTGCTCGATATGATCGGAGCGATTGGTAGCCAGATCGGTCAGTTTATTGAACGACTGGAAGCTGAACAAGGACTGCGAAACTACGCGCGCGACGTGGAAGTCGCGCGGGCTCGCGCCGAGGATGCGACGCGGGCAAAGAGCGAGTTCCTGGCGAACGTTAGCCACGAGATCCGGACCCCGATGAATGCGATCATCGGCATGACCGAACTGGCGCTCGGGTCATCGCTGACGCAAGAACAGCGGGAATACTTAAACGCGATACAAGGCTCGGCCGAAGCCCTGCTGGTTCTGGTTAACGACGTTCTGGATTTTTCTAAGATTGAAGCGCGGAAACTGCGGCTCGAACACGTTGTCTTTCACCTTCGCGATGTGCTCACCGACGCTATGCGGGTTCTAGGGCCGCGCGCACAACAAAAAGGAATTGAGCTCGCATGCCATGTAGACGCGAGCGTCCCCGACATCCTGCGAGGAGATCCACTCCGGCTCCGGCAAGTGGTTGTGAATTTGGCGGGAAATGCTATCAAGTTCACGGATAGCGGCGAAGTAATTCTTCGCGCGTGGAAAGCGGTGGAGAACGATGGAATGTTGGAAGTGCATTTCTTGGTGAAGGATACGGGAATCGGCGTGCCGGCGGAAAAGCAATCCATGATCTTCGAGGCTTTTTCGCAGGCGGACAGCTCGACAACGCGGCGGTTTGGAGGAACCGGCTTGGGCCTTGCGATTTCTGCAGAACTTGTCGGGCTGATGGGCGGAGCGATTACCGTGGAGAGCAAACCGGGGCGCGGCAGTACGTTTCATTTCACCGGGCAATTTGGGATAGAACACGCACATGGCGAGGAACCATGTGCGAAGCAGCGTTCGCTCACCGATCTTCCGATCCTGGTCGTAGACGACAACCTGACCAATCGGCAGATCCTGGAGGAAGTGCTGACGAATTGGCACATGTGTCCAGTGGTTGCAGAAAGCGGGCGCGAGGGATTGCGTTGTTTAGAGGATTCAGTGCAGAAGAATCGGCCGTTCGCCCTGGTGCTGCTGGACGGGCATATGCCCAGGATGGATGGGTTCGAAGTCGCCGAGAAAATCATCCGGAATCCGAAATACGCCAATGTGAAGATCGCCCTGCTCACTTCGGGACTTCTGGAAGATCAGAATCGGCTTCGCGAGTTGGGGATTTCGTCGAGCTTAAATAAACCGGTAAAGCAGTCGGAGCTTTTCGATCTCATCGTCAGCGTAATCGGCGAGTCAGAAACGGAAATTCCAAGAGGCAGGGCTCGTTCGAGTGGCACTCGCAAAGCGAAGAGCGGCAACCGTCTTCGCGTTTTGGTTGCAGAAGACAACGAAGTGAATCAGTTGGTGGCGAAACGGATTTTCGAAAAGCTGGGGCATCGCGTCCGGGTTGTCGGGAACGGCCAGGAAGCTGTGGCCGCAGTCGCGAGCGGCCAATTAGACCTGATTGCAATGGATGTGCAGATGCCGGTGATGGACGGCCTTGACGCGACCGCGGCGATTCGCAAGGCGGAGGAAAAAAGCGGGAAGCATGTTCCGATTTTGGCCATGACAGCTCACGCAATGAAAGGCGATCGCGAACGGTGTTTGCGTGCCGGAATGGACGGCTACGTGGCCAAGCCGATCCGTTCGGCGGAATTAGAGAATGCGATTGGGGAAGTTCTAGGGAAGCGTCTGCCGGCCTTCGGAGAGAACAAGGCTGATACTGCTTCGGTCATCGATTTGGGAGCGCTTCTGGAAGGTGTCGGAGGCAATCGTCGTCTGCTGCAAAAGTTGGCGAAACTTTTTCTTGCGGACTTGCCAAAATTGGCGGCGCGAATTAAAACCGCGTTGGCATCGAGAGACGGCGGGGAGCTAGCCAAGGCAGCTCACGCCCTCAAAGGCTCGGTCGGCAACTTCGGGGCCGCGAAGGCCGTCGAGGGTGCTTCAGAAGTCGAACGGCACGCGAGATCGGGCGTTCTTTCTGCTGCGCAGGAAGCATGGGTGAGGCTTGAATTAGAGCTAGTGGTAGTTCGGAAAGAGCTAGAAAACTTCTCTGCTCCGTCGTCAAGCCGAAATCTTGATGGCACACGGATTCGCGGCAGGAGGGGTAAGCTCCGGAGTCATCTGATCCGTGAGTAGTTGTCCTCATCGTAGAGCTTGGCCTCGGTGAGCATCTCTCCCTTCAACTCTCTTCGCGTACCACTAAAGACCATTCAAGAGCGTCTTGGTCACGCATTGAGTGGTTCTCTGACGGTGTATACGCACGCTGTGCGGCCTGAGAACGCGGAAGCGGCGAAACTAGCGGGGAAGCATATTGAAAGAGCGGGAATTCTGTCAGCTTAACTGCCATAAAGCGCGAAGGCTTCCGATACCTATGCCGGAAGCCCCTTGCAGGGTAAGTCTTTCATTGGTTGCGGGGGAGTGCAACATACTCAGGATTCCGTCAATTCCCTTTTCATTCGAAATCGTCCGTCGCTCTAGCAAAAAAAGGCACGGTCCAGCTCAGGAATTGAGTGGACCGTGCCGTTGCAGGGCGGGGGTGTTTAGCTGGAGCGTCTAATGCGGACGGTTTGCAGCGAGAACCAAGTCTTTGGACGCAGTTCCATTCTTCGCGAGTTCAATTTCGGCCTTAGATTCCCCGAGCTGTCGGCCTTGGGAGTATCCCTGGGTCCAGACCTGCGACAAGAAATAACGGCCGCCGATCGCATGGAACACCAGTTTTGAGCTATTTGATCGGCCGGACGTCTCGCAGGCCGATGTCATCACCAGTGCGTTAGCCTTTCTATCTTCCGAAAGGATCGCGATGGCTGTGCCTGACGCACCCATTTCACTCACCTGATACTCGCCAGCCGGCATGACGCGGTCTCCGACGACGAAATCAAATGGAATGTTGGCCTTGACTCGAGGCTGCTGAGCCTGTGTTGCCGAAACCGCGAGAAGTAATCCCAAACCAAGAAAAGCAGAGCGCATAACTTTCATAGAACCTCCTCCAAAACGGCGAAGAGAAGGCGGCGCCAGCCACGAGTGAGGGCTAGTTCGACTGCTGCTTTCGTCGTTGATATGTCTGTGTTTTTAAGAACCACGGACACGGAAAGGTAGTGCATGTGGAAAGCCAGGTTGCGGTGCGCAGGGCGCAAGCCTTCGCGGCCTTCTGCAATGCTGAAGACGCTATACTTAGTAGCAAGCGGAAGCTTTTTGCCCAACTCGGAAGGGCTGGCAGCGGAGTTTTCACTAACCGACAGGTTAACGGCAAGTCGCTGTTGGGTTAATGTCCTGGTACACCATCGGGACAGGACACGTTTGCCTGTCTGTCTGGCACTGTATCTTTTCGAAGCGGACCGGAAAAAGATTCGAGCGATGGGACGCAAAGCTGCATCAAGCCTGGCTGTTCACGAATACCTGCAAGCACATCCCTTGACCAAGAGCGAAAGATCTCAAACTGTCTATACCGACTGTCACGAGTGCTCTCGAAACACCGACTAAGCTTAAAGTTGCGAAGGAAGCAACCGGTAAACGCAGAGACTGCCTGTTTGCCTATCCGCGATACCTAAATATTCTAAGTGAACGAACGGAGCCTTTGAGGAGTTAGGGCTAATTCAAGAAACTGCTTTCGGTTATTTCTCGAACTTTAGCCGCTTTTGGTTTTCTTCTTTGCTTTGGCCCATCGACTCTTCGCGGCTTTTCGGGCAATCTGACTCCGCTGCTCGGGCGTTAAAGCATCTGCCCTCATTTTTGCTCCCTTTTTCCCGCCCTTTTTGCCGCCCTTGCGGCCCATCTCCCGCATGACTTTGGAAATCAGATTGGGATCCATGAGTGGGATTCTACCGGGTGTTGTCCAATTCGGCCAATAAACGGCCCTTGACAACATTGCGCTGGACGAGCTAGTCTTATGCTTGCTGCGCTCCAAGCATGAGAACGATCTTGGAGCGGATGGCAAGCGGGACGCGCCGGTGCAGCAAACACCGAACGCGCCCCTGACCAAAGTCGCCTGGATTAGAGGCAACAATGGCTGCCACAAAAGGTAATGGGTTCCACTCTCGGGTGCAACCCGCCCATCTCAGTTTCGGTTCCATCCCGCGATTCATACCTCTGCGTGTCGCTCATCCCCCGCCCGTCGTTCTGTCCAACTGGAACCCGCTTGTCCACCGCATCGGCTCCCGCGTCGAGAAAGTGTGCCTCGACGCGCCTATTAGCTTCCGACCTCGCGGCCACTTCGCCGCTGAAAGGACGTCCAGTCATGGAAAAGGCACATCTGTATGAAGCACTGTATCTGGTAAACCACGGCATTGACGAAGCCGTTCGGGGAGTTCAACGCCTAAAGAAATCTCCCAAACTCTTCATGGAGGCCTACCACAAGTCTATGGCTGGTCTCGAACGTCGTCGTTCCATCATCAACCTGCAATTCATGCTCGAAGTGCGCAAGCTGGAAGAAGACGATGAGTCCCGCTTCGAGGAAGAATTCAAGGTCTGGCTTTCCGACGAACCGCTGACCAACGAAGAAATCTGTCGATTGATGCGCGGCGTCGAACGCGAGCGCAAACTGGAAGGGAAACCGCCGTTGGTGCAATTTCTCCCCCGGAGCAAGCACCTGAAGAAAACACCTAAAAAAAGCGAAGGAGTTCGCTCCAGCCATAAAGTAACTAGCCTACAGCCGCCAACTTCGGGCACCAAAAGGATAGTGCCGGAGGACGCACATGCCTAGGAGGAGAAAACCTAAGGCCGCGTCTGACGGGGACATATCCATAACTCCGATTACGGCGAAGGAGCGGAGGGACCTCGACAAATCGATTAAGAAGAAGTACGACCGCTTTCGGAGAAGATCTTGGAGCTGCACATCTTGCTGTCTTCGGCGAACTTCGCATTGATGAGGTTGTCCCAATGCACGTCGAGAGACTCATCCAAACAAAAGTGGAGAGCGGGCTTTCGGGAAAGACTGTCCGCAACTTGCTCTTGGTCTTACAGGGAATCATGTCGCTTGCATTGGACAATGACTTGATCGATCGTTCACCGATTCGGAATAGACACAAACCAACAGTCGACAAACACGAGAAGCCGATTTGGTCTCCCGCTCAATTGCTGAATATTCTGAGCGCGGCTCCAACAGGTCTTCGAGCATTTTTCGACTGTGTGGCCCTAACCGGGACTAGGTTGGGTGACGTATTGGCGCTGAAATGGAAGCACGTTGATTTGGAGCGAAGAATACTCCGAATCGAACATAGTCTGTGGCGAGGCCAGCTTCTCTCGCCTAAGACGACGGCAAGCACGCGAGACATTCTTTTGGGAGCCGCCCTTGCGAGACTCTTAGGAATCACCGTGAAAGCTCGTTGCTTTGGGGCCGGATGACTTCGTGTTCTGCAAAAAGCACGGGTCGGCGCTAGACCGCCGGTGCAATGCCCGCGTCCAGTGCGCGGAGTTCGTCAAGCTTCCGAGACCGAACGAGAAATCGAGTAAACAATGGTTATGTTGGCTCAATTATTCTATGCGTCCCGCTGGCTCGATTGTCTTATGGAGCAAACCCTAGGCATTTGCGGAGCGGAATGCTTCACCGAACGTTCTTTGCAAGTACAATTGCGATCGCGAATACGAGAATGGCGGCCCCAAGCCAGACCCATCTCCAGATATTCTGCTCAATGGGGATTCTCACAGGTTCACCCTCCGGTCCCGGCGCGCATAGACCTTTCAACCCGCTCAATGTAAAAAGTTGCGGCAAATCGGGTTTCTTCTTTGTCGTACCGCAGATGGCGCAAAACCCTAGCGACGGATGCTTCCCAGTACCGCTTCACGCGGTGTATATTAACGTATTGATTATTATACCGATTAAGTTATCATACAGTGTAGAATGCCGCTAGAACGCAATTAGAAGCACTCTGACACACGTTCGGGCGGGACATGCAGCAAAGGGCTTAGAACACACCTTTCGCCTATTTTTTGGGGCATTCGCGTGCTAACTGCTTTATTATCATTTAATTAGAAGCCCACTGCGGCGCGACAGTCGCGATCTAACACCATTGTTTTCAAGCTGTTAGAGGCCAATTAGCGCAGTCTTGAGGTTGAGTACCGCTGCCGCGGCCTTTGGCCCGGAATACGGCGGAGATTGGCGAACTGCAGCTAACCTGCAAACGCAACGGCTCAGGGCAAAATCTATACTTGTCGCACCGCCGAATGAACTCCACGACAAACGGTCACTAACTTAAAAAAAACACTTTCATTGTGCCACTGCAGGAGCTTGGGGTCTGGTCGGAACGAAAGACTCTGGGGCAGCCCGAGTGTCGATCCGTACATGGCGTAATATTCTTTCCCGTTGCCAGAGGTCTAGCAACGTGCGAAGGTCTTGCCGAAGTAAAATCCCATTTGTCAAAGCATGCTCTCCACCTTTTGCGCAGGGCTTGATATGCGCAGCATCGAGAACGTGCCACAAGGACAGCGTTCCCCAAATGGAATTCAGTTTTCTGCTAATCGGCGACATGCCAGGTCGCACAGGAGCTGAACTAACGGCGGACGACCACTTGGGCCTCATCTACTTCATAACCTTCATCCCTCACCATCTGTGCGGCGGCAGCGCGCAGGGTTGGTTCATCCGAACTCTTCGGGATATCGCTGTGCCGGCGAATCACTTCCTCGCCAGCTTCGATTCGAACGGACCACTTCGTGTGCTCCAAATCCCAGGAGACTTCCACTCGATCTACCCGCATGACATCCTCCAGAGCTGTTGTGCATTATAGCTCTCTCGATCACAACAAACTGGTCAAAGCACCTTTTCTTGAAACCCTGCAAATGCGTTGTGATTTTCTTTTCCGGCGCTGCGCTTGACTCACGGTAGTAGCATTGCCTTAAGCTGCGGGCCGGATTGCAGTGGCGCAAGGAGGAAACATGGCGGACATGGCGGACATGGCGCACATTGAGCGAATCGATGTGAAACAAGCGCGCGAGAAAGCACATCAGGCTCTGCTAGTCTGCGCTTATGAAAACGAGGCTAAACACCGGATGTTCAATCTGGACGGCTCGATCTCGCTGGCCAATTTCCGATCTCGCCTGGCTTCGCTGCCGAAGACGCAAGAAATCATTTTCTATTGAGCGTGACTCGCCGACGCGAGCGCTGTCGGTCAGGCAGCCAAATACCGGGCGGAAGGCTTTACCAACGTCAAAGTGCTCCAGGGCGGTGTCGAAGCATGGAAAGCTGCCGGCTACCCGATAGCCGCGTAAACAGCGGTTCCGACACCGCTAACCCGAAAAGCGCTACGCCGAGGTATACGGAGCCTATTCCATTTTGCCAGCGGCCGGACCCACGGTGGTAGCGTGCTTGGTCTTGGGGTCAATGCCGATCAGCGCCACTCCGCCCACTGCGCCGCGGCCGAGGGTAACCACGTGACCGCGAGCCCTCAGGTCGGCCTGCACTTCTTCAGGCAGGGTGTTGGGGACAGACAAGCTGCCCAGGTCGGCACGGTCCTGGCCGAAGGAACTGATGAAATGCGCGGTGGAGAAGCGCGGGGCCTTAAACGCCTCCTCGGGACTCATGCCGAATTCAACATAGTTGAGGATGACCTGGATAGCTGCCTGATCCTGCTGGTCGCCGCCCGCAACCGAGATCGCCAACACGGGCTGGTTGTCATGGAAAAGCAGCGTGGGACTCAGCGTGATTCGCGGCCGCTTGCCGGGCTGGATGACGTTCGGAGTTCCCACAAACGTGTTCAGGCTGCTGAGCCGGCTTCCGTGAATAATGCCCGTGTGTCCTGCCACGCCAGCGGTGCTCGACAGGCCACTAGGAGTCGCCGCGATGACGTTCCCAAACTTGTCCATCACACACATCACGGTGGTTCCGCCATGCCAAGGGCCGGTGATTGTGGGTGGCTTGGTCGGTTTCATATTGAACGGGTCGCCCGGCCGAAGCTCGAGCGATGCCTTTTTCGGATCGATCAGCCCGCGCCGCATTTTGGTGTATCGATCGGAAAGCAACTGTTGCATCGGCACTTTCACAAAGTTCGGATCGCCGTAATACTCGTCGCGATCCGCCAACGCAAGTTTCTCTGCTTCAATCACCGTGTGGATGTAATCCGCCGAATTGAAGCCCATCTTCTTCAGGTCGAAGCCTTCCAGCAGACGCAACGTCTGTAGAAGGTAAGGACCCTGCGTTAGCGGACCGGTCTTATAGACCGTGTATCCACGATATGTGGCTTCGAGCGGATCCACCACGGGAGTTTTGTGTGCGGCCAAATCCGGCTTGCGAAGGAAACCTCCCTTTTCGATATACCAGGCCTCCAGCGCGTCGGCGACGTCGCCGCGATAGAATCGGTCGGAGACGGCTTGCAATCTCTGCTGCCGCGTACCTTTCGCTGCCTTTTCCGACTCCACCAATTTGCGAAGGGTCACCGCCAAATCCGCCTGCCAGTTCACGCCGGTTTCGATCCTCTTTTCGCTGCCTGTATCGATATACCAACTGGGGCCGCCGGCGTCCAGAATGGCCAGCGTCGGCTGGACGACCTCCTCGAAGCTCTTGGTTCCATAAAGCATTAGCAGGGTGACGACAGCATCTATGGTGCTAGGCACTGCGGCTGCCTTGACATCACCATCCGGTATTCCGTGTTCCATGTACCAGGCGATAGCTTTGGGGTCGCGAGGGGCCTCTCCTTGTCCCTCCAGCAACTTCACGCTTTTGTGGTCCGCGCTGTAAACCAGAATGGGAATCTCTCCTCCCACACAGAACGCGCCTACATAGGTTACTGAGAGAGCCAGCAGAGTGGCAGCGCCCGCATCGGCGGCGTTTCCACCCTGTTCGAGAATCCTGATGCCGGCCGCAGTGGCGGCAGACTTACCGGAAACAACCACGCCCTGGCTGCCGGCCGCGACACTCGGTTTGCTCGGTGTGACCGGCGTTTTAGTGGCCTGCGGCCAAGCGCCGGCCGCCAGTAAAAAGAGCGAAATGGTTGATATCGAAATGACCTTGCGCATAGGAGATGAACTCCGCTGTAGTGGACGGCATCATTGCTCGGCTTACGATTCAAGGCTATACCAACTCACTTACTCCGCGCTCCTAGAGGACCACATGCCGTTCGTAATTCCCGGGCTACAGCGATTAATCCGGCAAACGCCGGGATGGAGGGCAACCTGCTGCGCGGCTTTCACACTGGCGGTAGCTGCTTTGGCTACGAGACAGTGGACTCCTATGCCGGCAAGCAGTTGCGTGTCAATGAGGCCGAGGCCGCCATAGTCCGCAGGATTTTCATGATGAGCGCGGACGGTGCTTCCCTCAAGACTTTGGCGAAGCAGCTGAACGCCGAAAGAATTCCTTCGCCCCGAGCTCGGT
The DNA here is from genome assembly GCA_035607085.1 of Candidatus Eiseniibacteriota bacterium. Lineage (GTDB taxonomy): Bacteria > Acidobacteriota > Terriglobia > Acidiferrales > UBA7541 > Acidiferrum. Next base: position 26,645 of record DATMZI010000065.1, read on the forward strand.
CGGGTCGGCCGCAAGGTGGCTGGTGCCCAACTGCCATCCGCGAAATGCTTTACAACGAACGCTACGCGGGGCGACTGATTTGGAACCGCTCGAAGTTCGTTAAGGTTCCTGGTTCGAACCGCCGCGTCGCTCGTCCGCGCTCTGAAAGCGGGAATCTTGAGATGGTTGCGGGGGTCAGATTTGAACTGACGACCTTCGGGTTATGAGCACGAAATCTAAAAATAAGTGCCGTAGAATCAATCGCACCGCTAGGGTCTAAGCAGTCCCCAGAACCGTTCTGTCAGCTTAACTGCCGTCCGAGTCGGCAACCAAACAATCGGAAATCTTTGTCAGCTTAACTGCAGAAAGGACCGGCGTGCGCAATGGCACGACCAAAGATCAGGCACTTCCGGAGAACAGCTTACATTTTTATCGAGGGGACACCCGGCCGCGAGTATCCGCCAGGGACCTATCGAGAAATTACATCAAACGGCTTTTTGGCCATGCGCTGGTGGCACAAGAAGGTTCAAGAAGAAGCACGGGATCGCAGGCGAGAAGCACAAAGGCTGGCCCGAAAAGCATATTGGTCAACGCATCGAGTTGCATCGAATGATCCGGAATGGATCGGTCCGCGCGATGTCACCTTCCAGTGCTTGCTGCCCTGCTCCGCTGCAATCTGCTGATGGGCGCGACCCAAGTCTCCCTAATCAAAAGCGGCAGGTCGTGTATCCAATCGTCTTTACTAACCCCGCCAGGATAGATGACATGGGCCAGATTGTCTTTTGTGTACGCGACAACAAAATTGGCGTGCCCAATCGAATAGTTGCCGGGCCCGGTTTTCTGGGCCGGAGGAACGCCTGCAGCCTTCTGGACTGCTTCGAGAGCAACTTCGGTTCCCGTGAGGCCGACAAAATGTTTATCGAAATTGTCGAGCCACCGGCGCAGTTCCACCGGGGTGTCTCGTGCGGGATCGGTGGTAACAAAAACGAGCTTGACCTGATCGGCCATACCTGAGGGCAATTTCTTCAGAGCCGCGCCAATATTCGACATGTGCGTGGGACACTGATCGGGGCAATACGTATAACCGAAAAAAAGGAGCGTGACCGACCCCAGGGTTCTGTTCCAGAAATCAAACGGAGCACCGGAGGTGTCGGTCAGAACAAATCTCGGTTTCGGGAGAGGCGGCGTGATCAGGCCGCCTCGATACGTTGCTACATAGCGCTCGGCATGGGTCGCGTCGCGCTTCGTCTCCTGCCCTGACACGACACGTTCACCCAATGAAAGGGCGACGATGCACAAACAGAGAAAGAGCAAATTCATTTTCGGCACCTATCAGTGAACAATGACCGTCCCTTTCATGCCGAGCTGGTCATGAACGGCACAGATGTAATTGAAAGTGCCTGGAGACGTGAAGGTCACCCGAAAACGCGTTACACCCGGAGCCGACTGGGCGAGCCCCGCCCTATCTTGCGGCGCAGGAGACAAAAATCCCGAGTTCACGCTGTCCGCAGGTGAGCTTATTACCGCTTGCCTAGCGCCGTCAGAGCTCAGTAGCACATTTGCTGAACGCGGCCGCGGATCCGCAGGTTCCACTCCAAAGGTCACGGTATGGTTTATCGACGGGTCGAGACTCGTCCACTCAACCGTATCCCCAACCCGCACGACTATCGTGTCGCGCACGAAGCGCATCAGTGATGCGGTCTGTGAACCTCCGCCAGTCGTCGTCACGATTTCGCCAATACCGGCCGCCACGTCGCTGCCCTGCACTCCATCCTGGTTCCCAGGAGTTCCCCGACCCTCCAAGCGAGAGGCGTCCGCTAGCAGCAGCACTTGCTCGCTCTGCGCCTGGCGATCATAGAAGTCCTGGTAGTGGAAAAGGGGTTCAGACGGGTCGAGAACATGGACCACGCCGGTCATGTCCGCGTGAACCAGGCAAACAAACTTGAAGTTGCCGGCAGCCGGGAAATTTACGGTATAAGTTGGCGAGCTTTCCGTCGGGGTTCTACTTTCACCCAATAGCAAGACACCGGTCGTGACGCATGCGGTGCCATCAAAGCTGGAACCATCAGGTGTAAGCCCTGGGCACCCGACCGGGACGCCGAAGATGGGTCCAAAACCTGGCGGTCGTGTCTGGCCGGGTTTTAAGAAGGTTAGCGTGTGGCGCTCATGCGTGGGAAAGGTCCAACGGATGCTGTCGCCCGCATGGATCCAAAATTCATTCGGCAAAAAGGCTAGCGCCTGGCTTTCCCGATTGGGGCTCTCCGCGCCCACGATTCCCTGCCACTGAGCTTGGACCAACTGCGGAATGATCAAGGCCGAGAGCGCCAGCGCGCAACGGAATATCGATGAAAATCTGAATAAAGTGTACGTACTCATTTGTTGCTCCTGAAGGCAGTTTCTGGCTGCCAATTTCGAACTGAAAATGTCAATGCAGCCGAGCTGGCAAGGAATCCTAGATGCAATGCGAACTGTCTCCGCTCAAAGTCCAAAATGCTTGAAACCGACGGACGTTTGAATTTGCGGCGCTAAGTCCCCTGAACATCTGCTACACAACGTCGCCCTGCAAGGACGCGATATCGCAGCCCACTTTTGGCCGAAATGCCGCAAATCCGCAATGCACGCAGCATCAAACTAAGGCCAAGAAAAAGTCATCAGGCAAGCCTCAGAAGACACAAGAGTTACAGACCCGCCAGTTTTGCACGCCAGTCGATTGAAGCATACTTAAGGAAGTGATAAGCTTCGCACTATTCCCACCGAGCGCGTTGCCTGGAGCACGCCTTGTCGCGTTTCGTCCGCTTCGAGGGCTATCAAGTTGACCTGCAGACGGGTGAGCTGCGGAAGAACGGCACCAGGGTTCGTCTCTCCGGTCAGCCTTTTCAAATCTTGGCCTTGCTCCTGGAAAGACCGGGAGAACTGATCAGTCGCGAGGATTTGCGTACCAAGCTCTGGCCAGATGAAGTCTTTGTTGATTTCGACCACAGCCTCAATGCGGCGGTCAACAAACTGCGAGAGGCTTTGTGCGATTCGACTAGCGATGTGCGTTTTATCGAGACTCTCCCTAAGCGCGGCTATCGCTTCATCGGCCCCATCGAAACGCGGGACAAACCTGCCACCCTGCAAGTCCATGTGGTCTCGCCCGGTCCGGCCCCGCCCGCTCTGCGTAACCGGCTGAACCGACTACACATCCCGCTAAAGCACGCGCTCGCCCTATCCGTCCTCGTGCTCGCGGGACTCCTCACAGGCCTGTATCTGTATTCGAGACGGAGTCATAACCCCTCCGGCAACGTTGTTCCAGCTATTCATTCAATCGCGGTACTTCCGCTTAAGAACCTTTCGGGCGATCCGGCGCAGGAATATTTTGCCGACGGCATGACCGAGGAGATTATCGGACGCCTATCCATGATCCGTGGTCTTCGCGTCATCTCTCGCACCTCTGCGATGCATTTCAAAGATACCCGCGCTCCTCTGCCGGAAATCGCCAAGGCTCTCGGCGTCGATGCCATGGTGGAAGGTTCAGTCGTACGCGAGGGCGGTCGGGTCCGCGTCCACGCCCAGTTGATTCGCGCCGCCACCGACGAGCATTTCTGGTCGGAAACCTACGACCGCGAGCTCGGGGACGCCCTCGCCCTGGAGAGCGACGTGGCACAAGCGATCGCTGCAAGAGTCGAGGTTACGGTCACCGGTGCAGAACGCGCCAGGCTTGTAGCCGCGCGCCAAGTTTCCCCGGACGTTTATGAGAACTTTCTCAAGGGGCAGCTCGCCGAAAGAAGCAACAGCCCAGCTGCAACGCAAAAAAGCATTGCTTACTTTGAGGAGGCAATCAAGAAGGACCCGGCGTTTGCACCGGCTTACCTCGGCTTGGCGCATGCTTATGACGCACTCGGCATGCCTGGCGTTGCCGGGGCTCCTCCGAGTGAATTGCAGCCAAAAGTAATCAGCGCGGTCCGTAAGGCGCTGGAACTGGATCCAGCGCTTCCTGGAGCACATGCCCTGATGGGGAGTTTGTATCAGATGCAATGGCAGTGGAACGACGCCGAGCGCGAATATAAGCTCGCCCTCGAGTTGGATCCGAACGACGCCGGGGCGCATCTCTCATTTTCAACCTGGCTGCTGTCTCAGGGGCACACGGAAGAGGCGCTAGCATGGTCCCGACGGGCCCGGGAGCTTGACCCCATCGGAATTACGGGCAATGCCATGGGGTGGATTCTATTTCAATCGCGCCACTACGATGAAGCCGTTCGCGAACTGCGAAGCGATCTGGCTGTGCACAAGGATGATGCCTCGACCTACTGGTCTTGCTGGTTTCTGGGTTTCGCGCTCAGTGCAAACGGTCAGCCGGACGAAGCGATTCCCGTGCTGGAAAGAGCGCTCGCTCTCAGCGAGCGTAACCCGGCTGTGATCGGCGTGCTCGTCAGGGCATACGCGCACGCTGGGCGTCGCACCGAAGCGCTCCGCCTTCTTGATGAACTAAAACGACGGCAGCAGACAGGCTACATTCCTAGTGCTGCTCTTGTGAACGCTTATCTCGGACTCGGCGACAACGAACAGACATTTTCCTGGCTTGAGCGGGCCTACAAGGAACACTCACCGATTCTGCAGTACATCAAAGTGCATCCCTTCTTTGATCCCCTCCGCGGTGACCCGCGTTTTGCGAACTTGGTGCGCCGCGTCGGACTTCCCGAGACGCGCTAGCCGCGTCTTCTGAGTTGGTGAGCCACTCTTGGCGAGGTTACTGCCTCTGATTGCGGACGTATCACGGGCTATGCGGAAGCAATTCTAGGAGCCCGATTCGCGCCATTACTTCCGGCTTGCCGACAATCCACCCACCAGGACCCCGTTTTTCACTTCCCACAATCGTTTCTGGATCCGAGTCCGTGACTAGGTGAATCCTGGATGAGCATGGCGGGCGCACACGCGCAGTCAAAAACTACTTTGCTGCTCGTGGGTTCGGGACCTTGTAGCCGTCGGTGAGGGTCGTCAGGAAAGAAACAAGGGCATCTTCCTCCTGGTCGGTGAGCTTAAGGTTGCCGAGTTGTCGTTTGTTGAGGTTGGTGGAGTCCTCTGGCACTGGCCAGCACGTGACCTTTTCGTCTGGATCACCTGCCGCGCACTTGGGCAGAACATCCCGCGTGTTGTAAAAGTGCACCACCTCTTTCAGACTTTTGAAGTAGCCATTGTGCATGTAGGCTTTCACGAAGTCAGGCCTTGGACGCATATCGACATTGCGCAAAGTGGCTACTTGGAATTTCGCGTCGAACTTCGGCGCGAGCTTGATCCACTCTGAATCAGGATTCAGTTGGCCGCTATCGCTTTGCAGCGTGCGCAGGAAGGATCCGACTCCCTTATCGACATAAGCGTATCCGGCTGGGTTAGGAGTGTAGCCACGTTGGTCAGGCCGGCCTTCGTAGTAAATCTGTAATCCCGGATTTCTGGGGACGCCGAGATTACTGGCCGTGAAGTCCGTAAAGAGGGGCTCTTCGCCGGGCCCGCCATCGCGATGGCACTCGTTGCATCGCGCCTTGCCGCGAAACAGCTCGTAGCCCAATTTTTCCTGCGGCGTGAATTGGTCCGTTCCTGCCTGGACGTGGTCGTACTTGGATGTGAAGGGACTCACCTCTGGTGAGAACTCGTATGCGGAGATCGCCAAGGCGAAGCAGTCATATGCATGGTCAGCCCGCGCTCGGTCTGCCACGCTGAGATGGACCGGGTACTGATCATTCGCGGGTGGTGGCCCTGGACTCGTACAGACTTTTTCCACGTCGGAAGGCCATTGAATGTTGAACGAGTCCGCCCCCCACACCGTCTCAAAAAGTTTGCGATAGGGAGCCTGGGAAATGCGGTACGCAACACAAGCCGAATCCGGCAATCCCATTTCTACCGGATTCGTCGGCGGCCCTTGCGCTTGTTCGGCGCTTGGGTTCTGCAACCGATAGCCGCTCGCGCGCATATCCCAGAAATTCCCGCCAACAAAGTCACCCTGGAGTGCATTGTAGTGGAGCACCGGAGCAAAGGGCGCGTACATGTAGCTTTGCGGCTTCCGATTGCTGAACCGCGCTCTCACCGATCCGGGATACGACACGGTCGTTAGATTCAACGATTGGACCGGCCCGGTGAATCCCGTCTCTGGCGTATGGCAAAAGCTGCACGCCTCGTTCTGATTGACCGAGAGGTGCTTATCGAAGAGTAGTAGCTTTCCCAACGTGCGGACCTGCCCCTGGCGATCGAGCGAAGTGTCTTTCATCTCGCTGAGGGTGTCGGCCTCAATCCGATCAATTTCCGCAACGACCCTTGCCACATCCTGATCGAACGATGCAGGTACCTGACCGCCGAGGTTGCTGGTTGACTTTACTTCGCTGGAACGGGAAGTACCGGCCTGGGGTTTACTTGCCGCTGAGATTAAGAGCGCGCCGAATGTGAAAAGACCTAGTAGCGGTACGGTGCGATTTCGATTGCCCATGGGCTGCTCCATCACTGCTGTTTGAGCCTATGGCGAACAGGATCGGAGGCGAGCGTAGCACAATCATGTACGGCCAGAAGCACTCCACGTCTGAAAGAGAGGTTAGCAGGCTGTTGAAAATTCGGCCTTCTTTGGCGGCGGATTCCGCATTTCACGTTTTATAGGCTCGGCAAGGAAGCGATTTGGATCGCGGGCGATGCGATCAACTGGCCCGTGGCGAGACTCTGGTCATGCTCGGGCCATCAGGTTTCTTAATCGGCAGAGATTGTAGGCCGCTCCCGTAAAGGTGAACAGCCACCCCACCTTGTCCATCCCTCGTAACTTCACTTTCCTGAGCATCCCTACCATCTTCATCCACCCAAACGACTGCTCTACTCGTTTTCGTTTCCGCTGGCTCATTTCGTAACTCGTATGTCGCGCGGTCCGCTGATCAACGCTAGTCTCATGGACCGACTAAGAATACCCCTCAAGACCAGGCAGGTGCGTCTCGGGCACGCAGCGACCGGTTCGCTCACGCTCGATGTATACACGCATGATGAGTGGGAAGAGAACACCGATGCCGCGTTTCAAATCGGCGAAGCGCTCTGGGACGCACGGAATTCTGTCAGCTTATCTACAGACGAACAAAATGGGCCTGCCGGTGGAGTCCAGCAAGCCCTGACTACTCAACAAGAAAATGGTTGCGGGGGTCAGATTTGAACTGACGACCTTCGGGTTATGAGCCCGAAGAACATACACTAAGTCTCGCTGATTCAATTGGCGTTATCGCTGCAAAACCCCCAAAAACCATGCGCGAGAGAAGGATTTTGGACCCTTGTTGGACCCTGAAATGCGGTGAAGCGAACCTCCCATCATTGCCGAGTACGCGCGCTGCTCGCCTCACCTCTCACACCGACAGGCCGCGTTGAGAAGTTGAACAACTTACGTGCTTAGCGCAGAGTTGGTGGACCCGGCCAGCCGCATTGCGGTAGCAAGCTTGCGTGAAAGAACCATCAGACAGCCAGATGAACGAACCGGGACGCTGTCTGAAACTCGCGCCGTATGCAAACTTCCTGTGCGTCAGCGCAATCTACCCGGTACCATAGCCCTAGCGGCCCTGCTGCGCCCGTCCCGCCTTTTACGTCCCGGCCGGGGGATACCCAATGAAAGTAAAAATTCCCAAGTCTTTCAAAATCCTTGCACCGGGGGATTCCTTGCGCCGCCGGACTGCTGTCAGCCTGGCGATTGTCAGACTCGTCTTGGCACCGGTCATTTTCCTGGCGGTCTATTATCTTTTCAGAATGGGGTGGATCGTCGATCGCATCGTCAATGTCGACGCACCGGCGTCGGCTATTGCGCAACAAGCGTCGATCGAAATGCTGGAAGCACGCCGCGCCGAACGGAACTACCTACTGCTTCACGACCCGATGTATCTCACCAACAACCGCGAGGCGGTGGCGAATGTCCAGCAGGTTTTGGACAGCATCCAGAATCTAGAGACCGATGATCATGAGATTCTCCAAAAAGCGAATGAAGCCCTGAAGCACTACAGGCAACAATTCGCAGAAGCCGTCTCCGTCTTGGACCGGCCCGGGCAGCGGCAAATCGACCGGGTACAGGCGGTGGTCAAAGCGTATGAAGAGGACCTCAACAACCTTCTGAGGCGGTCAGGCCACATCAAGCGGGAACGCCTCATGGAGGAGCTCCGCCAGCGGGTCGGATCGTTCGACACCCAAATATCCAGGACTGTCGAGGAAGCGAATCCGGATCTTCAGCAGGTTACTGAAAGTCTCCAGCAGTCAAGCCAGGACATTCTCGAACAGACCGCTGCGCTTGAATCTGCAAACTGGGCCCGGGTCCAGAAGGATCACGCAAACGCCAGAAAGCTCATCCGCGAAGCGGAGTGGTCCCTCGGAATCGTTTCCGCGATCACCCTGCTCATCAGCATATGGGTAAGCTACGTCTTGCCGCGACAAGTGATCAAGCCGCTGCTCAACTTGAAGGAAGCCGTCGATCATGCGGCTCTCGGAAATTACGAAATCGAATTCGACGTTCATGGCAAGGGCGAGATCGTGGACCTGGTCGAAAGTCTGCGGCGGATGCTTGCTTCGGTCCGGCAGCGGGCCTAGCCTTAAAACTCGGCACCATCCCGACGAAGCGACCTTTCGAGTGGAGGAGGAGCTTTTCCAGTTTGCCCGCGGTGGTCTCAATAGGTCGACGCAACACTAAGGTCGAACCCGACTTGCATTGGAAACAGAGACCAAATCGCTCGCCAGGGTTAGATGAGCCAGAACACTACCCTGGCTAGGGTCTGACCGAGTACAGGCAAACAAATGGGCCGATCGGGGGAAGCCCGGTCTAGTCGAGAAAATCGATCAATACGTTCAAAATTCAAACAACCACGCGCGGCCTTTCGTCTGGACCGCCACCGCGGATTCGATCTTCGCTAAAGTCCAACGACTATGTGAACGTATTTCCGGGACGGGACACTAGATGCCACTGTCCAGTTCACTCAAATTTGGAGAAAATGACTGGCCATTGGCAGCTACTTAGAGTCGTAAGCATAAACCATCATTAGCTATTTGATGATTGGCGTGGCTCAGCCAAGGTAGCATTCGGTCGTTTGCGGCAGATGGAAGCGCCGCCGCCTTGGGTGGAGCGCACGTTACGTCACATTATTTTTGGGACATAGGTGTAGTAACCGGGACCGACGCGCATCGAGTGATGCCACTCCAGAGGAAACGCCCACCAGACCAGGGCTCCGAGGATAGCCTGGCCGAGCACCAGCGGAAGAATGTTCCGCTCGCGAGCGAAGAGCCAACACATCATCACTCCTCCGACAAACGTAAGCGGAACCAGCACCGGGTTCGGCCAGTGCAAGGATCCAAACAGCAGGCCGCCGGCAAACGAGGCTGCTTCACGGCTTCGGATTCCTTGCAGCAGCCGGTTCATGGTCATGGATTGCAACCCAACTTGCTGCAACAAGCAGAACGCGAAGTACCCGATAAAGCGCTTTGGCTCGACAAAATGAGCCGGCAAACGGTGTAGTGCTCCCAGGAAAATACCTGCAATTATGATTATCAGCATGAAAAACAGAAACACTGGCGCGGCGCGCTGCGTGGCTGCTTTTAAGTTATCGGCGCGCCATCCCAGCGATTTTGGACTCTCGCAGTGCAGGGCAAAGCTAATCACGAGCCAGACAGGGAATAAGAGCCAGGCCTTCGGGTTGGCGTCTTGTAATCTCCAAATGTACAGCGCCACAAATCCAGAAAACGCCAGACCTTCTAGCAGATTTGGGAGCGACGCGATCATGCATTACCATCATAAAGCAGGGAGAAACGTCGCGTCTTTGCAGAGCTGCGCCCCGCGGCGATTTGCGTTCGAGGCGCTCCTCGAAAAAATATTATGATTGAATGATTGCTGAACCTTGCGGGGTCTGCGTGGAGGAAAAGTTGCGCCGGGTAGTGATCTTAGGCGTGGGATTTGGCGGGCTGTCGGCGGCGCAGGCTCTGAAACGCGCGGCCGTCGTCACGCTGATCGATCACCGCAATTTCCATCTATTCCAACCGCTGCTCTATCAAGTAGCCACTGGATCGCTTTCGCTGGGAGAAATCGTCGCGCTTTGCGAAGTGTGCTAAGCAAGCAGAAAAAGGTCGTCGCTCAGGTGTGGCTTGGTGGGTGTTGGAGGATCATAACGTGGACTGGAAGGAGGGTTCAGAGCGGATGGGTCATTTGCGTGCTCATGGGCCCTCGGCGTTTGCGTTCAAGTTTTGCGAAGTCGTTCGATGCCAGCAGTAATCCGTGCCGATAGACACGATTTATAGCTGGCCGGAAAACGATCGAGGCTCGCTCGATCCTCCGCGAACCGGAATCGAGCTTCAGGTTTTCCACGTTGCGGATGCCTTTGTGCAGGAAGTCAGCGTCAATAGCGACGATTGCGATATCCATATCGAGATCTCGCAGACAGCTGATAAGAACGCACGACGCGTCATCGTCGAAACACCCGTGGACCGAGTTCTGTAGCTCGCGGAAAACTTCAATCGCAATTGGCGAAGCACGGATTCAAGCTGGACCCAACGCACGGTGGCGAATTGCCGAACGCATTGCCAGCCGACGTAATTGGATTAGCGTTTTGAATTTCGACCACAAAGCGATCGGCCTCGGACGCGGTTCGGCGCAAGTCAAGACCCTTTGGGAACTACATCCCGCCGTAGTGAATATTGCACCGTGACTACCAGTCCCTCGTTTCCTCGCATATACGAAAATATTTACCCGTCGACGTATACGCGCCCCCTGGCTACAGGTATCCGCTACGGTATTCACCACTTTTTCGTGAACAACTAAAGGCGACTGTTAGCATCGAGAGGATGGCCTACAGGTTGTTCCGCAACCTGACCGAATCGTGACATTGGCCCGCTGCAGAGCAAAGAGCAGCATGACTCCGTAACTTCGGGTCGCAACCTGAGCTTCGGGCACGACCACGGGCATTAACAACGAATGTGTATGGGCAAGATGGCTCATATGCGTGTTGTATATATATCGGCCGATAAACCATCCCATCGTGCCACCGACAAAAACGTCTGACGCGAAATGCTTCTGGGCGGCGATACGCGCTGCACTGACAAGTCCAGCCAAGCTATAGGCAACGATGGCGACTACCGGCTGGTGGTGGTATTCATGGCTCACGAGTGATGCGATGGACCACACCTGAATGGCGTGACCCGACGGAAAGGACGTACCTCCGCCCCAAAACTCACCGGGCTCCCCCTCATCGGGTCGGTTGCGGCGAAATACCTCTTTCAGCACACCTGCCACGATCAGCGAGTCCAGCAGCGACTCGGTACCCAGGACGCCGATCTCTCGCGCCTTGGCGTGGTTGGTCAAAACTCCAAATCCGTAATAGCCAGCGACCAGGGGTACTAGGGTATACGCGGCCCCAATTTGAGAAATTCGTCCACCCCATTGAGCTGTTCTCCAAGGCATTGGTGATGTGGTGGTCGGAAGCGATCAATCCGGCGGTAACCCCTCCCGCCAGCAGCCACCACTTCGCATTGTCGCGATTTATGCGGAATGGGCTGGTAAAGATGTCCTTCTGGTCGAGCAGGATGTTGAGGAAAAGCTTTCGCGCGAGCGGTTTGAGGCGCTCAGTATCGCCTGGGTAGAAAATGCGGTCTCGCCGGTCGAGCCCAGTAGGTTCTGTTTGCGAATCTGGTGTAGTGGCGGGTTCTGCGGGTTGTTGTTCACCAGGAGGTTCCGCAGCCTGACCTGCGGATTGCGAACAAAGCGGAGTATCTTTTAGAGCCGCATAGTTCGGGTTAGTTTCAACTACCTCCCAGTTCCCGCTGATCTCCACCCATCCCAGTTCCAGCGCGCGAGTCTGAGTATGAGCCGGATGAGCAAAGTAAGTCGTCGCAATGACTCCTAGCAGCATTCGTACAGACCAAAGAATGGAACATTTCCTATCCGGGAAAACGGACATGATAATCGCTCTATCGGTTGCTCGATATCATGCTGCGGCAATGGCGATACGCGTCAATCGGGATAAGAGGGTAGGAAAAGCTATAATCAAGACCACCTCGAAATTGTCCCACCGTAACCGAAGGGATGATTGCCGAAACGCCCAGGCGCGCCGGTACGCGTGAAGTGGATAAGGCCCTGGGTATTTTATGCGGACGTGACGACAGCGATGCGAACAGCCACAGTTTTTGTAGCTTACGCTTGCGGAACTAAACGGAGATGATCCGCATCTTTGACACCATGGATGCGAGAAGAGTGTTCGCCAAGATGAATCAGGCACGGTGATTGCGAAACGTCCGGGATCTATTTGCGGCCGGCAAAGCGGAGCCTCAGGGTGAAGGCCCGACCCTGACCGCCAGCGAAGGTTCCAAAGTTCGGCGCCTCAATGCTGTTTACCACAGTGTCCGGGTTCTGGCGGCCAAGGATGTTCACGGCTTGCACACGCGCAGCCCAGAGATAACCGTGGAATGCGAATTTCTTCTCAAAGCCGAGATTTAGATTGGCATAGTCAGGAAAGCGCGATGAGTTGGGCGCGCCAACCAATTGTTGTTGGAGGTTTTGAATGCTGAAGGGATAACCAGTCCGGTATTCGAAAAACCAACTAAACTGGATTCCCCAGACTCGCGTGGGCGTCCAACCCCAGGCAAGAACGCGGTTCGGAACATCCCAGGCCACCGGACCGGATTGCTGCGGCGCATAGAAGATGGAACCGAGCACCGGGTTCAGAACTTGGTTCGAGTGCGCTTCAGAACGAGTGTAGGCGACGAACAGCTCAGCGGACTCCGAGAAAGCGTGTCGTACGGAAACGGTAGCCGAACGGTAGCGGTCCTTACGGTGATCCTGCAAGATAAAAACCGCGACGGGCAGCGTGGGTTGTTGTTCGACATAAGCGAAACCGTGATGACTGTTGCGGACAAGGAGTTCAACGCCGACGAGCGTGTTGTGCGCGAGCTTCTGCTGCCATCCTGCGCTCGAAACGGTAAAGCGTGGCTGAGACAAGCCGCCCGCGGGAAGCACGAAGCGATTCACAACCGGACCGAGGACCGCGGTTCCCGTAGAGTCGAAAAACGTGTCGAGCTGCTGCTGATCGGACGCCTGGCCAATGAGCGAAAGGTTGAGCGGGGTGTTGTGGATACCCCAACCAATGGCGAATTTGGCGCGGTCGGCGGCGAAGGGCAGAACACTCGCGGAAGCGTGCGGCTCGGCCATAGCGCTTTGTGTGAAGCGGTCCCAGTCGGTGCGAAGGCCTAGCTGCAAGGCGAAACGCCGATCAATCGACCAGGTATCCTGCAGGTAAGCACCAGCCTGGGTGTCGGAAACTTCGGTACTCGTCGGGCCCGCAAAAGTAGATCGGCGAACGAGACCGCCGTCCACGCCGAACGCTTGGATTTCAGTGCGCGTGGCGGATTGCGAATAGGTAAGTCCCGCCACGTTGAGACCCGCGGAGAGCTGATGCGGGCCATGCCAGTGGCGCGATGCGGCGGTCAGGCCGGCCATCGCCTGCAAGCGGCGGCCGTGCTGGTGCAAGCGCTGGAAGTAGTTGCCGTCGTTGCCCTCGAGGAACACCAAATAGGGTTCGGTGCCCTGCGGCACAGAATCGAGCACGCCATTATCAGCTGCGAAGCCTACTTCAAAGAGCGTGTCGTTTAGCCACAATTGGTCCATCAGAGAGACGAAGGAGCGGGACTGTTCCGCGGTGATGGTCGTGGACTGAGGATGCAGGGCGTCCAGGCCGGCATTGTTGCTGTGGGCACGGTTGTACAGAAAGTTTCCGTGGAGAATGTGGCGCGAGGACAGGTTGAATTGCAGACGGAAAAGATTGTCTCCGCCCCATTGTTCGGAGGTGTCCGCATTGGAAGGTAATTGTTTGACGACGTCAAAGGTATGCTGAAGGCTGATGGCATCGGAAAACCAAATGCGGCCGCGTTCGATCGGTCCGGAGATGGTGAAGCGCGGATACCAGTTTCCAATGTAGACGCCCTTTTCCGTGCTGATTCCGGGAACGGGATTGGTCGTACCAAAGCGCCAACGGTCGTCGCCTTCGACCGTTTCGAGATTCAGAACGCCTGCGCCTGGGTGAGCATAGTCCGCTCCAAGGCGCCCGGTCTGGACGTCGGCCGCGCGAGTGGCGTCAATATTGAAGCGTGACGTCAGCATGCCATTCACAGGGTTTCCGATTTCAAATCCATCCAGGAGGTATTGCGTCTCATCCGACCTCGCACCGGCAACGTGTAAATTATTGCCATTGTCGCGCATGATTTCTGGCAAAGCGACGAGGCTCTGTTGAAGGTCATTGCTATTGGGAACGGGTATGTCGCGAATGTTTCGTGCAGATAGCGTTGAACGCTGCGATGTGTCCTGGGTATCGATCTGATTCGAAGGTGCGGTGACTTGTACCTGCTCGTGAAGCTCTTGCTCGTGGTGGAGGACCAGCTCAAGTTCGTTCGTTCCAGCATTGACTGTAAGTGTCGGATCGTTGAGCAGGAAAAAGCCTGGTTTGCGAACCTCCATTTTGTACTCTCCAGGAGGAAGGGTTCGAATCGCGAAGCGCCCTGCTCCATCGGTCTCTGTCTGGTAGATTTGACCGCTGCGATTTTCAAGTTTGCAGCTGGCGGCTGAGACGGGGATACCATTCTCATCCCGCACCACGCCGGCTAAATCACCCGAATCCGTGGCCTGCATTTCCGCAGAAGTAGTAACAGAGAGGGAGAATATTAAGAATATTGCAGCGGTAATCAGAAGAGCCGACCCCATGCGACATGGGCCATGGAACTCGGTTCGGGCCTTTTTATTTTGACTGGTTCGAGATGGCACGCAGCGCATGAGAGGCTGCCGAATTGTGTAGTCTAGTAATCTAATTCAGTGACCTGTTGGACTACCGGATCAGGCCACTGGTTCAAACAACTTCTGTTTGGATTTGATCTTGGATTCGATTTCCCTGGCGATTTGCAGTGAGCGGTCCGTCACCCAAGCTTCTGCCTGCTCGGGCCATGTTTTGAAGTCAATTCCCGCCGTGGCTATGATTTTGCCTTCCGCGTCGTGAATGGGAATGGTGACGTCAAACACTTGCTTCCCGCTTTCCATTTCTTTCTCGACAAAAGGCTTGTTGGTCTTCATCGCGGTGTACTCGTCCTTATCGCACTTCTCGCCGATGCCCTTACCCTCGCTCGAAGCAATAGTCACGCACTGAGACTTCGTGGGAGGTGTCGCAGCAAGTTCAAGGCCTACTAACTCAGAGTGCGCAGCGAGCGTCTCCTCAACAAGCTTCTGTGCATAGATTCGTGTAGCCGACGACTGTCTGGGTTGCGCTTCAGTTGCAGGGGGAACTAAGGAACTTAACAGCCCGGCAAAGGCAAGTAAAGTGACTTTCGAGAAGCTACTTAGTTCACCAAACATGAGCCCCTCCCTGGAGCGTGGGAGGCGCAGTGCGCCGCCGCTGACTGGCCAACCAAAGACTCTCATGGGCCGGATAAACGGAAGATAAATCAGGGGGAGTGTTCGGTACTGGGCCGCGCCTGCGGAGTTTTTCTCGGAGTTGTTGACAGTGTCGTCACAACATAGCTGTTTGCAAGGACTTGCCATCTTCCATCGAGGTGAAGGAGTGTGTCGACAAACCGACCCTGATGCGCCACGCTTCCCGAATTCCGATCCGTACAATTGAATCGCCCCAATACAACTGCGGTGTTGCCATAGATGTGAACGGACATACAGCCACTGGCGCACGGCAGTCGGGAAATCAAAAGGAACGCGAGCACGCACGGTTGTTCCGCGCTGCGATCCCGGTTCGATAGACAGTGTTCGTTAACCACCTTCATGCGTTCCCAAATGCTGGTGAGGCCGAGTCCATCGTTCTGACACGGTTCTTCCGGGATGAGGTATATGATGTGACGATTCCCATTCACGACTCAGGCGGCAAGATCATCGCCACGGTGGTTGGTTCCGGGGGCAGAGCGTCCTAGTTCGTAAATCGAACCCGTATAATATTGTCCGAATGCTCCAAGTCGGCTTGAGGGCAGTACCCTGAAATTACAAGATACCTCGCCCTTTTGTTTTGCGAGTGGCAGGCGATCCTTGACAACACGGAAACCAACAGGTTCGGAGTTTGAATTACAGTGATGGCTCGCGAGCGCGAATAACGTATCGCGTCGTTGGAATGCCATCGCGAATTGTTCGTAGGACTGATGTCGTTCCTGTGTCTCGATCTGCCAAATCACCCAGCAATAAAAAGAGTAGTACCGCGCGCGGTAGGTCTGGGTGATAATCCCTTAAAGCAAAAAATCCGTGATCAGCGCTGAGACGCGAGACAGTCCCAGGGGATCACGGCCGCCCTCCTCGATAGCCACTCGCTTTGTCCATCGCGGAAGTACGTCAGTAATGGTTGCATTCATCGCTCATCCTGGCGAAAGACCGAACTCTGCTCTCCGAGATTTCAGCATCACGGTTTTGGTGGGGACGTTGCATATCTCTTAACTATCAGCTGGAACGCCGAAGCCTAATCGTAGTCTCTGTACTTTGGACACCGTAACCCTTTGAGCGCAAAACGGCCTCGAGATCCTCAAACACGAGCTTGCAATTACAATATTGATCGTGATGATTGATGGTCCTCAGGCGAAGAGTGGCGATACCAAGGCTTGTGCTCATCAGCGCGTGGCTCGTGTCTCGGAGTATATCCTGGAATCGTCGCTCGCGGGTCGAAAGTGAATCTGCTGATAGCGAAGCGCGGCGGAGACGTTCAGGAACAAAACGTACTTTGCAGTTTCTTTGCAGCCAGACGAAAACGTCTATAACGCGAACGTCCTTAATTCTTCGGCCAGAGTAGCCAGAGTCATCAAGACTGCGCATCATCGAAAGGATAAGAACATTCCGGGCTCCCACGACTGAGGCCGGAATCGATGGACTAAAATTTGCGATGGAGATCATGTACCGGAACTTCGTCAATGAATCGGTCAATCGAACCGACCAATTAGAAGTTTATCTGCCTGTCGAACTGGTTGTGAAATTTGCCGATTCTGACATAACAAGCCAGCAACTTATGGATGGCGGAATCGTGCTTCTTAATGGCAACCGAATTCAAGTTCAGCTAACTAACGGATAGGCCCAGCTGCTTGCCTGAGCTTTGCTGATGGCAGTCGTCTCGTGTCCGAAGCGCAACAAGATGGCCAACAGTGCCGGATTTCCCACGTGGGCCGTCATCGTGTCAATCTGTTTCTTCTCGCTTGGCCTGCTCGCACTTCTCGCGGGACCCGAGCCCACTCGGTGCACGTTTTGCGGGATGTTATGGCGAGCCTGATCGCGCGATGAACCGCGGTAACGTGCATTTATCATTCGAAACGAAAGACCGGGTCAAAAGCTGAGAAGAGCAGCTCCAACAGGGCGAAACCAAATGAAGTGTTCAGCCTTTGGACGTGAAATAGGCTCGTTGGACACAACTCATAACGCATTCTGCTGAGGGTTGCAAAACCCTTCGCCTCGTCGTTTCCAGCAGCTCACCTTATTCTCCGCGCTTGTCAAGCCCTAGCCCTCCTCGAATCGCCGATACAAGAGGATCTATAGATGTTCCTGGTCGCATGGGAATTGCACCCAATTTGCCTTCGTCATAAAGTCTCTCAACTTTGCCTGGATAGACGACGTAAGCAGCGGAGATGAATCGCTTGTTTTCTCCAGTACGCAAGGCATCGCGGTAGACATGCATTTTGTTGATGTCACTTTCCTTCGGCTCACCCAGACCAGAAGCCTTGTCTTCTGCGGTTTCGGAGTCTAGGCGGTATTTAGCGTCGAACACTATCGCGGTATCCTTACCTTCGATTCCCACGGTAATATCAGGCCTCTTCGGAAGAGAAACAGAGTAGGGCTTCGCGTCGCAGCTTTGGTTTAGGCAGCCGAACGCGGAACGCTTCAAGTTCGACAGAGCGCATGGCGTGGAAAGTTAGACGACCCCAAAACGGAGGAATCAATGCGGGTTGTCGAGCTGTCACCGCAAGCGTGTTCCCAACTGAGGAAATTTCTCTCGGCATGGCACCCCAACAAGCTGCGGCTGCTTTTCGCCACGCGGAACGGGACGCCGTGGGATCAGAACTTGCCGCTCAAGCGAAAGTTCAGGCCTTTGCTCGTGGCGCTGAATATCCAGGTGCCTCGGGGCAATGGCTTTCACGCTTTCCGTCACGCAAACGCAACGCTGATGAGCAGTTTCGGAGCATCGCAGAAATTGCGTCAGCAGCGGCTCGGTCACGCGGATGGGTCGCCGGTCACGGAGACGATCTACACTCATGTGATCAGCGAGGACGGCAAGCGTGTGGCGGCCCAGCTCGGCAATGCAATATGGGGAATTTTGGACCCAAATGGACCCAGGAAGGAAAACGGCTCAGGAGTGGAGCCTCCTAAGCCGTTAAGTATCAACTAAAAATGGTTGCGGGGGTCAGATTTGAACTGACGACCTTCGGGTTATGAGAACGCAATGAAACTTGTGGAACGTTGATTCTGTGCGACTTAGCTGCTAATCAGTTGATCGTACTTCTTTCCCAAATCTTTCCCACTCAACCGCCTTCGAGGGCACGTTCGCCTCTACATGATTTCTGAACTGGCGACCTCCTGGTCCCGAATCATAGTAATACTAAATCTAAGCCGTTGAATTGGCTTGCTCTCTTGTGCAACCTTCTTACTAAATGCGCTACGACTTGCGCTACTCAGGAATCGGTGATCTCGCCGCACCGCCGCAGACCATTGCAGGGAGGCCCTCTCCCTCAAATCGTCAATCTGAGTTCTCACAAGTACTCCTCTATTTGACATTTCCCGTGATGCAGGAAGCTTCCCCTGAGAGCAAAAGCGTCCCGGCCGTCGGGAATGGCTTGAGACGCTTTTGTCTTTGTGTGCAACGGAATTTCACAGTTTTGTTAGTTCCACCGCCCACAACCTCATTGCACCGTCACTGCGATACTAGTCGAATGCTGGATTCCGTTTGGAACGGTTGTCGCGGTTACGGTCACTGTAAAGGACTGCGGGAGTGGCGGGCCTGTCGTCCCTCCTCCGCACGCCGCGGGTAGTACCGCGACGGTAATCACCAGTGCGCAGAGCAGCCACAAACCTCGCCGGTTCTTGGGAGATTTTCCCGCAATAATCAGCCCGAAAGCTCCGAGCGGCAAGCAAATTGCAAAAACTCCGCCGCCAAAATGAAAAGAATTGGGAGCCTGTTCAAGGCTGGCGGAAAGCGAAGCTGCGTTTATTGTCAACGTGGAAGTCCCTCCCGCGGCTACCGTCGTTGGCGACATTCCGCAGGTTGGCATCGGCGCCAGGCCGCTCACCACACACTTCAAGTCAAGATTTCCCGTGAAGCCACCTTGCCCGCCAAACGTCAAGACTTCGCGGCTCGATCCGCCACGCGCTACGGACAAGCTTTGCTTCTCCGGCGTGATCGAGAAATTCTGAACGGCAACATCCAGGTTTGCACTGTTGTTCGAACCGTTAGGGTCAACTTGATCCGAGCTCACACTTACGAAGTTTGTCTCTGTGCCGCCGGCGCTCGACGTCGCACCGAAACTGATCGTCGCGCTTGCCGATGCCGCCAACGTGCCAAGCGCGCAGCTCATTGCTCCGTTTGCCGGTGCCGCGCACGTTCCCTGGCTGGCCTGCACGCTTCCAATCGTCGCTCCCGCTGGCAATGTGTCGTTCAGCACGACATTGGTCGCTTGAGCAGGTCCTTTGTTCTTGACGCTAATCGTAAATAACGTTTGCGCGCCGGCGAACACCGTAGGCGGAGCGGCGTTCTGATTGACCGCGAGGTTCGCAGGATTAACGTTCACAAGCAGACCAAGTCCGTTGTTATCACCGTTGAGATCCGGCGTATCGGCCGACACACTGAAGCCATTACTGACGCCTTCGCTAGGCCCCATCGTGAGCGCAAAGCTAATGTTGACCTTCGCTCCGCTGTTCATCGTGCCGATCGCACAAGTCATGTTCCCCGGCGTTGGCGTGCAACTGCCTTGACTCGTCGTCAGTGCAGACAGCGCGAGATTCCCGTCGCTGATCGAGTCGGTAAGCACCACATTTGTAGCCGCACCGGGCCCTGCATTGGCGACCTGAATCGTGTACGCGACTTTATCCCCGGTCGCCGCCGTAGTGACGGAAGAGCTTCCGGACACACTGATATCGGCCGGTACTAAAACCGTTACCGTAAACGATGCCGCGTCGTTCTTCGAATTCAAATCGGCTTGCGAACCGGCAACTTGCAGCGCATCGTTAAGAGTTCCTCCCGCGACTGGAGTAACTGCGAAGTCGATCGACGCCGTCGAAACATCTGCCATTGCTCCCAGGTCGCATGTGATGGTAGTTGTTCCAACGCACGAGCCCTGGCTCGGAGTGGCGGAAACAAGTTTCAATCCGGTCGGAAGTGTTTCTCTTACCACCACTCCCGTCCCGTCCTGCGGTCCCTCGTTAAGAACCGTCGCTTGGTACGAAAAATCTACCCCCTCGATTGGTGTTGCAGGCGGCAGTTGGCTCAGGGTCACCGCAAGGTCCGTTCCCGACGTTGGACTATGATTCACAATCACCGCGACAGCGTTATTCTCAAAGTCGGTTACGATCAAATCTGGGGAAGTGTCGCCGTTTAGCTCCGCTACTGCCACGAACGCTCTCAGCCCCAGCCCGGTCCAGGCGGTTACCAAAGACAGAAACGTTCCATCGTCATGCCCCAACTCCAGCACGCCGGTTCCGAAACGCGGTACCACCAGGTCCAGCTTGCCGTCCGCGTTAAAATCGCCCGCGCCTAAATTGCCGACGTCGTTGTGGGCGAAACTAGCCGCTATCCCTCCGCCGGTAAATGTTCCGTCTCCGTTTCCCATGAAAACATTTGTGTCGTCGGCAAAAAGATTAGGGCAGGGCACACCTATGCCGCAGGGCGGGCTAAACTGGGTGTGTATCCCGTATCGCACCGCCAGGTCGAGCTTGCCGTCACCATTGAAATCGGCCGGGACGAGATGCGGTAGAGACACTACTATAACTACACGAAATGGGTCCGAGGGTCGCCCTATCTCTCCAACTGGCGCTAACGCTTGAAATGTACCATCACCCTTGCCGGCAAGTAGCGACAAGTCCAGGGCAGCCGATCCTAAACTATGAAGTACAGGTACCAGTCCGCCCACGACAAGATCCACGTGTTTGTCGCCATTGAAATCGCCCACCGTCATAGCGGCTACGCCATGGCTAATTGGTGAAATCACGGTGCCCGCCTGAAAGGTTCCGTCGCCTTTTCCAAGCAGCAGCGTAACTCCTCCGTCCGTTAAGTCGCCTAAGACCAAATCAAGCTTCTGGTCCTCATTAAAGTCCGCTACCACTAGTTGTGCTGGATACTTATCGGCCGCAATCGTCGCAGGTGCCTGAAATGTCCCGTCACCCTTCCCGAGCAAAAGATTGACGACGCCAAGCACAGCCGCACCGTCTCCGGAATTTACAATTGCCAAATCGAGTTTTCCGTCGCCGTTAAAATCACCCGCCACCATCTGCTGCGGCGAGAGACCTGCCGGCGAGTTCACCGCCGCTTTGAACGTCCCGTCTCCTTTGCCCAAAAGTATGCTGACGTCATTGCTGCTGGCGTTGCCCACAGCAATATCTATCTTGCCGTCTCCATTGAAATCGCCGGTCACGATGAAGGCTGGCGCCGTTCCTACGGGATAGCTTTTTGGCGCCGCAAAATCCGTCCCGCGGCTGGTTGCCGGGAACCCAGTTATAAGGACTGACAAGCAGACCGCGAGGAGGAACAACTTCTGATGCCGCATGGCGATTCTCCCTTTCCAAAGACGGACTTACTCGGCGCAAGCCTGGCCATGGGACATTTTCCGGGAGAGAACAGGTAGGCCGGGGCTGCTCTCTACCTACTCCTGCGCAGCGAATAGGCAGAATCGATCATCACTCTTCGCGAAACTTGGAACCGGGCTCAGAACCGAAGGTTAGGGGTATAATCCAGCCACGATTGGACTAGCGCATCATCAACAGGTCTCATGATGCCGCAAACTCATGCTGTGACGGGGCTTCTGCGGGAATGGGTGCGGGGCAACCAGCAAGCCCTTGCCGACCTCACTCCCCTTGTCTACGCGGAACTCCGCCAACTTGCTGCTTCCTACTTCCGAAGGGAGCGCCAGGGTCATACTCTGCAGCCAACAGCTTTGGTGCATGAGGCCTACATGCGCCTCGTTGATCAAAGCCAGCCAAACTGGGAAAATCGTTCCCATTTCTATGGCGTCGCTGCACGCTTAATGCGGCAGATTCTGGTAGACCATGCGCGCCGAAGGCACGCCTGCAAACGGGCCGGACTCAACGTTCCTTTGGAGCAGGCAGCAAGTTTTCAGCCAGAACGCCGCGGCGACGTCATCGCCCTGGATACCGGCCTTACCGCGCTGGAAAAAGTCGACCCTCGGAAGTGCAAAGCGGTCGAGCTTCGCTATTTTGGCGGGCTTTCCTTGGACGAGATCGCCGAAACGCTTGCCGTTTCTGCCGTCACTGTCCGGCGTGACTTGAGAATGGCGGAAGCGTGGCTGCAAAAGGAAATGCAGGGCGCATAGGTGCACCTTGACTCCGGAACGCTGGACGCAAATCGAAGAATTGTTCCATCGCGCGGCAGAGTGCGACACGGCCGCGCGCACCTCTTTACTTGAGGCGGCCTGTGTCAGTGATCTCGACTTGCGCCGTGAAGTCGAAGCGCTGCTTTCCTTTGATTGCGGAGCCGGCGGATCCGTTGTGGCGGCCGTGAACTCTGAGTTGGATTCCATCGGTTTTCCCTTAACGGGCGAAACAATTTCTCACTACCGCATCCTGGAAGGGCTGGGTGGTGGCGGCATGGGCTTGGTCTATCGTGCCGAAGATATCAGACTCGGCCGCCAGGTTGCTCTCAAATTCCTGCCCGAAGAATCCGCCAAAGATCCGGCGTCTCTCGGCCGTTTCGAACGGGAAGCTCGCTCCGCATCCGCTCTCGAACATCCCAACATCTGTCCGATCTACGAGTTCGGCGAACACGAAGGTCAGCCTTTCCTTGCCATGCAATTACTTGAGGGCCAAACGCTCCGTGAACGCATAAGCGCAACGGAGTCGGGAACTTTTCCTCTCGAAGTGGCGGATGTGCTGGACCTCGCCATTCAGATCGTTGATGGCCTGGACGCCGCCCATCGCCACGGCATCATTCACCGCGACATCAAGCCTGCGAATATCTTTGTGACCAATCAGGGTCAAGCCAAGATTTTGGATTTCGGCCTGGCCAAACCCACTCAAGTGATAACGGTAGTCGGAAATAACCCAGAGCGTGATAGCCGCGACGACGACGCGGCAGAGAGCGCACCCGGCGAAGTCGACTTGCCCGGAACTCCCGATCTATTCCTCAGCCGTACAGGAGTGGCGATGGGAACGGCTGGCTATATGTCGCCGGAGCAGGCGCGCGGCGAAAAACTGGATGCGCGCAGCGATCTGTTTTCCTTTGGTTTGGTGCTATACGAAATGGCGACTGGGAAGCGCGCTTTCAGCAGGGACACCGGCCCATCGCTCCATGACGCAATCCTCACGCAACTGCCTACGCCGGCACGGGAGCTGAACAAACGCCTTCCTGCGAAGCTCGAAAAGATCATCGCCAAGGCGCTCGAAAAGGATCGCGAGGCGCGGTATCAGAGCGCATCGGAAATGCAAGCCGATCTCTGCGCATTAGCACAACCGAGGCATACCTCTCGCTGGTGGGCTGCTGCCGCGGCCGTTCTGTTCTTTGTTTTGCTCGCCGTAGCCTATTTCGGGATTAGAGAACCCCGTCGGGTTTCGAGGCAAACCGCCCTCGAACTCAAGTATCGCCAGATCACGACGAATCCGCCAGAAAATCGCGTCATCAACGGAGCTATCTCACCCGACGGCAAATATCTGGTCTACAGCGACCAGAAAGGTATGCACATTCGAGAATTGGATACTGGCGAAACGAAGCCCGTTCCTCAGCCTACAACATTCGACGGGAAAAACCTGGACTGGGAAATCGCTGGGATCTGGCTTGCTGGCGGCACCCGGTTCCTTGCCCAGGCGCATGAACCCGGAGACGCTTCCGGAAGTTCGTCCGCAGATAAGGCGAGCATCTGGGTTGGATCGGTACTTGGCGGACCACCTAAGAAACTCAGAGATCAGGCCACAGCGTATGGCATCTCCCCGGATCGTTCGCAGATTTCCTTTGGAACAAAAGATGAACATGAAATCTGGTTGATGGGGCCAGATGGAGAGAACGCACATAAATTCTTCGAGTCCGAAGCAAACCATCACGATTGTTGCCTCGGCTGGTCACCAGACGGACAGAGAATCCTATATCTCGACTTTGACGCCGCCGGCGATGCCAGGATGGTCAGCCGTGAGTTAAATGGCGGCACCCTCACGACGCTCGTCCCACCTTCCGAAATGAACGATCTCGGCGAGATTGTTTGGACCCGGGATGGCCGAATGATCTATTCCGTGGAGGAAACAGGAGCGCTGGAGGGCACATGCAACTACTGGATAAGGCGATTCGATTTACGCACCGGTGCCGCACTTGAAGAACCCAGGCGCCTGACGAACTGGACTGGATTCTGCCCCGCTGGCGGGACTCTCACTGCCGACGAAAAGCGCCTGGCTTTCCTCGGCTGGGCGACACACATGACCGCCTACGCGGCTGATCTCGAAGCCGGCGGGACTCGCCTTCGTAGCTCCAGGCGACTTACATTGGATGAGAGCAACAACAATCCATTGGACTGGACCCCAGATTCCAAGGCCGTCATCTTCTTTTCCAACCGCACCGGCCAACAAGGAATCTACAGGCAGGCTTTCGACTCCGATGAGCCAGAACTGATCACGTCCACGGGCGACAGTTTCAATGCGGCGCGGGTGAGTCCTGATGGCAAGTGGATCATCTCGCATCTCCTCCCGAAGACCAAAGGCGAGCCAGTTCAACTCGTCCGCGTCCCTCTCAAGGGAGGATTCCCGGAATTGATATTCCCTTTGCGAGGAGTAGGCGAAGTTTCCTGCGCCAAGTCGCCATCGAATTTGTGCACGATTGCGGAGCGTTCCGTGGACCGCAAACAGGTGACCGTTATGTCTTTTGACCCTCTCAAGGGGCGCGGCCCCGAACTTCTCCGCTTCAACGTCGATCCAACGCTCGACTGGGGGTGGCACTGCGATCTTTCTCCGGACGGTACTCGTTTAGCTGTAGTCGCGAGCGCCAACCAACCGATCCAGATACTCTCCTTGCGCGGCCAGCCGCCGCAGTCCATTCCCGTCAAGGGGACAATGAACTACCAGTATGTAAATTGGAGCGCAGACGGTAAGGGGCTCTTCGTTACCCACGGAGTAAAGGGTGGATCAGAACTTGTGCATATGGATCTCCAGGGCAACATGAACGCTTTGTGGACGAATAATGGAGGCTTTTACCCGTGGGGCCTGCAATCACCCGACGGTCGCCACCTCGCCATCCAGGGATCGATCATGAGCGGCAACATGTGGATCATGGAAAACTTCTGAAGCGCAACGCTGAGGTGGCGCTTTGATCGATCAGATAAGGCAGGCGGTTGCTTTTCGCGGCTAAAATTTCAGCTGCACCCGAATCTGAATCATTCGCGGCGAAACATTGGCGTTATACCCCGCTCCGAGAATACTGGTCGGGGGTTGCTCCTGGTAGAAGATCTGCCCAAAGCCCGAATCGGGACTGTTGTTATCAGGCATCCCAAAGTTCGCATGGTTAAAGAAATTAAAAAACTGCAGGCCGATTGTCAGCGCGCTATTCTCCCAGCGAGGGATTTTCGTAGTCTTCATCACCGCGAAATCTGTGTTGAAGTAACTCGGCGCTCGAAAATGGTTCCGGCCTTGGGCAAAAGTGACGCTCCAGCCACTGCATGGGCCATTGGGGCCGGGCAGATTCCCGGTATTGAAGTCCGTCTCACAACCCGATTGCAAAAACAAGGCACCGGGACTGGGCGACCCATCAAAACTCTTTTGCGGTGGCTGGCATGGAGCGGGCGACGCTGGAATCGCCGCACCCTTACCGCAGCTTCTCGGGGGGCCAAGAGGAGCGACCGGGACTGAGTAGATGATTCCATAGAAATTCTTGGAAGTCAGAAAGCCACTTTCATCGAAATCTATCACCGTGTAGGGCATGCCTGTTCTGGCAAAGATCGTACCCGAAACCTGCCAGCCTTTGACAAGCGGATCCGAGCCGCGGCCACGCAATACCGCTTTTACAGGGAGATCCCAGACGTAGTTGGCGTTGAGGGAATGGCGCACGTCATATTCCGCAGGCCCATAACTTCCGCGCAAACTGCGCGCGTCCTGCGCGAAAATAGAACTGCCGTTCGTAAACTGACTCAACCCGCCATTGGACACCTCGTCCAGCGCATGCCCGTACGTATAGTTAGCCTGGAACAGACCACTTCCCAAGCGAGAAAATCGCTGTTCGAAGGAAACCACCATGCCGTGGTAGTTGGATATGGCCGAGGTGTCGAACTCCGTCACCCCACCCAACCGCGGATCGGCGCAAGGGGGGACCGGCGGACTGCTGCAGACGGATGCCGGGAACGACCCGAAACCAAAAGCATTCGCGTTTGGATTCTGGTCCAACTGATGCAGCCCATGGTTTCCATAATAACCGACGGTAAAGGACGTGGAAGAACCCAAACTCTGTTGTACCTGCAGGCTCCACTTTTGATATTGGGGCGAGTGCATCCATTGAGCCGGACTTTGAATCCCCGGAGGAACAAACTGTGGATTGTCTTTCTTGATCTGGGAAAGAGTCTGACCCGATGCAAAAGCCTTCAAGAACGCATCGTTGAACTTGAAAGCATTTTCGGTCAGGCTATTCGCTTCGCCAGGTGCGAGATTATATCCGGTGAGCGTGAAAAAATTCGCAAACGGCGGATTGTAGGCCAAAACGCCGGATAGAATTCCGGCGACGGGGTCGTAGAAGATACCTACCCCACCGCGCAGCACTGTATTGCGGGAAACTCCGAATGGTTGCCACGCGAAACTGAACCGCGGCGACCAAAGAATGCTGTCGGTATTTGCAAATGCCTGCTTTTGACCCGTCAGGAGTAGTTGCTTATAGGGCAGATCCGGATCATGGCTCAGGGATTGAAATGGGCCCGCGAGCCGGGTGAAGCAATGAGTTTCGCAAACTGGATTGGAATGATGCTCGGCGCGCAGTGCAATCGTGAAGGTAAGGTTGGGGCGGGCACGCCATTCATCCTGGCCGTAGAGCCCGAGACGATAGAATGCAAAAGGACTGCGAGTGACCGCGGGAAAGGTTTGGCTCAGTGTCGTGAAATCCGTGTCCTGTTTTGCCGGGTCAGGATCGATTCCTCCCCAGAAAAATGCGTCGATCGATTGCGGAGACAGTTGGCCTACGCCGTCATAATTGAAATTGGAGAAGGACAAATCAAACCGTTGAAAGCTCATTCCAAACCCAAACTTTTGCTTTCCCCGGGTCTTCACAAAGTCGTCGGAGATCTGGTAAGTCGATCCTCCTCCGCTGCTGGGCAGCGCACAGCACCAGTCCAAACCACCTAACGGGCTGAAGATACCGCTGGCACTCCACCAGGCTAATACCGTCGGAAAAGCGGCCAGTGCCTGCGCCGAATTCGCAACACCGGTAACTCCGTGGGTGTTTATCCCGGCGAGCAGAAACTGGTTCGCCGCTGTTGGGCTGAAGGTGTGCGTCTCGCTGAGCTGCGCTTGCCAGGTGGCCTGTGTCGAAAGAACATTGAAGACCGGGCTAATCGGATCGACATAACTGGCGCGACGTCCGTAGCCATGCTGCACGAGGAGAAACGCTCGGTCACTGGCCCCCAGGTTCCAATCAACACGGCCCGAGATAAGCGAATCATTTAAAGGTTCAACAATGTTTTCCAGGAAGTGAACTGCACAAGAATCCGTAGTGCCTAGCCCTTGCGGTCCCTGCCAACCGTTGCAGCCGAGATCTTGTGGATTGAAGTTGCCGGGACTCGCGTTATTCACTCCCGGTGTGCTGTCGTAGAGGTTGAATATCTGCCGGTAGAATTTATCCGAAGCTGAGCCCGCACCAAATACCGAATCAATATTGCCCATGATTGCAGACTCAAATTTTGCGCTGGGGAGAACGACCTGTGTACTCACCGGGAGTCGAAAGCGCATGCCCTCGGTGTCAAAAAAGAAGAAGAGCTTGTCCTTCTTGATCGGACCGCCCAATGAGCCCGCCCACTGATGGGCGACATCGAAAGGACGGGGGTTCCCGAACGCATTGTCAATCCAGTCGTTGGCATTCAACGCGCTGCCGTTCCAGTAGTATTGCGCATTCCCATGAAAAGCATTGCTTCCGGATTTTGTCAGAAAGTTGACGCTCGTCCCCGCCGCGCCTCCAAACTGGCCCGAATAGCCGTCGCTGACGACTGTCGCTTCCTGAACTTCGTTCTGGCCGAGCATCATTCCCGTGACGCCGACGAGGTTGGTATTCAGTATCGGTTCATTGTTGCTGATACCGTTCAGAGTGAACGAATTGGAAGTACCAGGCATTCCTAAAATGGAGAAATTGCCCAAACTGGAATAGTTAGTATCTGTATTCATAATCGCGCCCGGTGCGGTCTGGGCTATGTAAGTCAAATCATTTCCCGGATTTGGCACTTCGGAGATCTGCCTCTGAGTCATGGTTATTGCGACGTCGCCGTTCTCGGCCTGCAGCAGTGGGATTTCATCCGTCACCTTCACCGTCACGCTTGCCCCTGCAAGTTTAAGCGTGATGTTGCGAGTCCCCGGCGGGCCGAGCAATACGCTGAACTCCTGGCTCTCATCTCGAAAGCCAGGGTGAGAAACCGTCAGCGTGTACCTCCCGGGCACCAGGAAGAAAAACCGATACACACCGTCCCCGTCGGTTTTGGCGGTTTGAAACGATCCCCTGGTGGTATCTCTGATCTCTATTTTGGCTTCGGGCACCACTGCACCGCTGGCATCGGTGACGACACCAGTCAGACCGCCAGACGTCGTGGTTTGTGCACTAGCTTGAGTGGAGGAACAGAGGAGGTGTGAGAGGAAAAGAATAGCGAACGAAGAGGATTTCCATCTCATCGAGGCCTGCCCCAAAACCTTCGAGACATTTTTCTAGAACCAGGACCGTGCCAGTGCCGACAATAATACGCCAGCTTAGGCGGTTCGAAGAGTACGACCTAAGTGGTTCTGGGTGTTACGATGAGCGCCAATAGATAATTAACGAAGGCGAGCTCTCCATGAGACGAACAATTGTCATAGCCGTCCTAGTCCTTACGACGGCCTCTATCGCCCTAGGACAAAGACCGAGCGCGAGCGGCGATCGAAGAGGAAGCATTGAACAGGTCATAAGGCAACTGGATCATGAACGCATTCAGGCGCAGATCGATGCTGATGCGGCGGCCCTTGAGCGCATCTATGCTGCTGATTTTATCGGCATAGGGCCAAGCGGCGCTGTGAGAACTAAGCCGCAGGTAATTTCAGATTTTACGTCCGGTGAATTGAAATTTCAGTCCATCACCACCGACGAGGTTCAGGTGCGCATCTACGGAAATACGGCTCTCGAGACTGGCCGCTCCACAATGAATGGGCAAGACAGAGGCAAAGCTGTCCCCCGTGACAATCGCTTTACCAGAGTATGGATAAAGCAGCAAGGGCACTGGCGGTTGGTTCTCAACCACTACTCGCCACTGATTATGCAGCAATGAGATTGACTGACTGCCCCTGACACGTCGCCATGTTCTGCACGCTCATCCGACACGTTCGTTCAATTCGGAAGAGTTGAACTTTTCGAAATTGGTTGCCGTTTCTGGTCGCAGCCGAGACCGTTTGCGGAAACGCAAAAAGCAGCACGTTTAAGGCTCCGGCCGCAGACGTTTTCAAAGCGGCGCAAAAAGCAGCCTCAAGTCGCCGTTTCCTGGCTCCGGAAGACAGGGTTTGAAAGATTTGACCGATTCGGGAGAGGAAATATTTAACTTCCGCTTCGTGACCTTGCTACCAGGCGTCAGTTTTCGCGTAGTGGAAGCAATTACCGTAGAGCCCCATAGCGATGGCTCCAGCGGGGTGGAAGTATACTTTTTATCGAGACCGTAATTTGCGACCGCCTGGCGGACAAGATGGGGCAGTTGGCGCCATTGTTAACTCGCCGCGCAGAAAAAACTCGCGAAGTTCCGTCGCAAGTCTGCCTAGGAGAATTCGGAGCTTTTTGGACAATCGAGCTTACAAGAAAAAAAGGCTTCCGGTTGGAGCGCCGGAAGCCTTTTGTTTTCTACGTCGAATTGGTTGCGGGGGTCAGATTTGAACTGACGACCTTCGGGTTATGAGCCCGACGAGCTACCAGGCTGCTCCACCCCGCATTAGAAGTGTAGCGGAGCAGCCACTCGCCGTCAAATTTTGAGCGAAACCCCTTACATTCGTTGGCTGCTTCCGGTGGATGAGGGAGCAGAGGAAACGGGCGCGGCGGGCGCCACCGCCGCGGGCTCCTTGATCAGCATGGCCCATCTGGGGAATGCGTAGTTTCCGGCGACGTCGTCAATTATATTCACCTGGCAGGTATAGAAGCCGGGCTTGAGAGTTCGCAGCGGCAGGTCGAGCTGAAACCCAACGGCTTTGCGCTGTGGCAGATTCACTTCCGTTGCAATGATGGGCTTGGATTCATAGATTTTTACGTTGTTCTGCATGAATTGCACGCTGGTGAGGACGCGGATGGTTCCACCCTGCAGCTTCGCAGCGGGTTGGTCGGATGCAGCGCCTGCGGCTGGCTTGGACGACACCGGAGTGGGCTTGCCCTTCACGGCGTCGTACACCTCAAACTGCAAATAGAGGTGCTGGTCCTGAGTGAAGACGTGGGTGATGTTAGGCACTAGTTCCGTTTGATCGCCGATGAGGGGGTTCATCGACTTGTTTTTCCCCGCAGCCGGGACCCGCAAGCTGCTCAGCACGACCGAACTGCTTCGCAGGGGCACTTTGCGCAGATCCGGGATCTGCACGTCTGCCTCAAACGTCCCCATCCGCCCCGTGCGATTTTCGCGTACGACGAATTTCAAGTGATAGCCGCCCGGCGCGAGCAGGAAGCTGGTGTTGTACTGCACATTCTTGCGGCGAACCTGCTGCGTGCTATCCACGGCAAGTTTGACTGTGTCGCGCAACTGGCCGACCTGGAATTTTCCGCCTTCCAAGATGACTCCAGCGATATCCAGCGTGGCGCTGTCGCGATCCTTTTCCTGGACGAAGGGAATCTGCGAGCCAGGCACGACCATGGAAACCGCCAGGAAGTAGTGCGAATCGTCGCGGCGGAAATACGCAGTTCCCGCGTAGACGGCCACGTCGGTGGCGGGCAGGTCGGAAGCAAGCTCGTCTTGGAGTTGCGCTTCACGATCGGCCCGGCCAGAGTGTTCAAAATCGCGGCCGGCATAATAGCCCGCGCGATATTCGAGCTTGAGGTCTGGACGATTGACGACGACCTTGATGTGCCGGAAGCGGCCGTTCTTGAGGTGATTGGAACTTGAGTAGCCGAGGATGTAGTAGGCCGAAGTGTCTTTCTGAACCTGGGAAAAGATGCCGCTGAAGTCGTTCGAATCGAAAAATGCCTTGCCACCGGTGTCGGCGGCCAGAGTGGAAAGCGTTTCCTGGGTTGAGGCATTGCTGTTGAGATCGTTGAGCACTGACGCGCCGGAATAGGCGGACTGGCCGTGGAGGCTAGCGTTTTGTGCTTCGCCGCCGGCGGGCAGCGCCTGCAATCCACGCACATCGAGCGGATAAATCGCGACATTGGCTTTAACGGCTGCGGCAGTGGCTGCACGCAGAGCGGATTGATTGTCCACGCCGGATTGGCTGATGCCGTTGCTGAAATAGATAAGGCTTTTTTTCTGCGAGAGTTTTCCGACGGACTGAATAATGGACTGGAGCGCAAGGAGTTTGCGATCGGCGCTGAAGGTATTGTAGTCGGTGTCGTCGGCGGTGAACGCTCCGCCCGTTTCCGGCGAGCCTTCGGAGCTGCCGGTGGCGCCGTTGTCGAATCCCTGGCCGGAGCTGGAATTGTAGGCACTTAGCGTGGAGAGAATCTTTGCCTTCTCGTCCGTAAAATTCAGATCCAAACGCATGTTGGTGGTGAGGGATACGATCGCGATCAGGTCGGCGCTTTTCATTTTAGTGTTGACGTACTGCTTGGCGGCGTCCACAGCGCGATCAATTTGTTCAGGGTCCATGGCGGAGAAATCGAAGAATAGAAGGATGAGGCGGCGGTCGCGAGCATCGGCGGCGCGCTCGGCGGGCTGGGTTGGAGGCGCAGAGGATGCGGGCTCGGACTCGCCGGTAGCGGTCACGGTCTGCTGTTGCGCCAGGGCTAACTCGTCAATATTTTCAAAATCGAAGCTGGCGACTTGCTGCCGTTGCCCATCTTCCAGCACCGTAAAATCCTGTTGTTTCAAATTGCGAACAAGATTGCCCTTTTTGTCGCGCGCCACGACGTTGACGAGAACCAGTTCGGTGGTGGCGCGTATGGCGGGCGCGGACTGCGGGGTGGAAGCTTGTTGAGCGCGCGCGGTCAGGGGGAATGGTGCGGACAGCGCGCTTGCACAAACCAGGGCAAGCATTCTCCGCATCATGTTCCGCATCGAGCTTCGCATCATGCTTTCACCGAGCCGCCGCTACCTCGTCTAAAAATGAAATCGCGCAACCATGGTGACTTTTCGCATCGAGCCCGCGGATGTCACTTCCCCGAACGCCAGCGAATTCACCGTAGTATTGATTCCCGAAAATACAGCGTTGTTAAAAATATTTGCGGCTTGCAGGCGCAACTCCAATGAGCGCGTTTCACGAATCCGGATGGTTTTGCTGAGCGCCATGTTCAGAGAGAATTGGCCCGGCCCTTCGATGATGTTCCTGCCGGCATCGCCAAATGCGGTGCCATTGGGATTGCTGCAGGCCGCCGAGGTGGTCGACGTACAAAACGCTGCGGTGTTGAACCATTCGAGGCTAGTTGGGTTACTCAGCGAAATAAGCTGGCCCGGCACATAGTTCGCGCGCTGCGATCCGCTCACGCCGCGGCTGATATCGACGGCTCCGCCTAGCACGTTGGGCGTGAAATAAAAACCCGAGGCGATGGTGGCGCTTCCGCTCCATTGCCAGCCGTTCAGAACACGCGATAAAGCGCCCCTCGACGCCAGCCGGTGATTTTCGCCAAGCGGCAAGTCGTACATCCAGTTCCCGGTGAACTTGTGTTTTTGGTTGAAATTCGAAACGCTGCGGTCGGCAGCTATATCGAATGGATCCTGGGCGACCAGGACCGCGCCCAATCCCACCGACGAGGCATCGTCAATCGATCTTGAGAAAACGTAGCTGCCGCTGAAGCCCAGCCCTGACGCCATGCGTTTTCGAATTCTGATCGAGGCGGAATGCAAAATCGAATCTGCCGCGGACGATTCGTAAATGAATGGTTGCGCGCCGGCCGTCATAATCGCGCGCTGCTCGTCGAGATGGGTTCCTTTTGCACCGTTATACCCGACGTTGAGCAGAAGACCGTGCGGCAGCTGGCGCTGAATGTCCAAATTCCAGATCTGCACGTATCCCAGACGATAGTTGGGATCAATTGCGTAGTTGTTGCTTAAGCCCGTGGTCCCAGGAAATCCATTCACCAGCGTCAGATTACTGGTCGCAGGATTAGTGACAGAATTCGTCTGGGTATCGGCGAACGGCGGCTGAAATGCAAAGTTCTGGATCACCGTGCCGTACTGCGCGAGGTTGTAGTTGATGCCGTAGCCCAGCCGCACCACCGTCAGGTTCCGAGGCTTCCAGGCCAGCCCCAGCCGCGGGGCGACATTGTTACGGTCTGGCTGCAGCAACGAAGCCGGATAGGTCCCGAAAAACGTTCCCGTCTGGCCCGGTTGCACCGCCTCCGCGGAAGTAAATTGCGGACCGACGTCGAGATTCACGATGCGATTTTGCGCCTCCGTATAGGGACCGTTGTATTCATATCGGATACCGAGCAGCAAGGTAAGGTTCGAACGGACGCGCCAGTCGTTCTGCAAGTATGCATCGAACGAATTTGCGCGAAAGTCGTACGAGTTCGTTCCGGTCTGCAAACTGGTCTGCTGCGGCATGCCGATCAAAAAGTCGGCGAAGTCATAACCAGTATCCGGCGCGAGCGATCCGCTCGCATAATTCCCGGTGGCAAATCCCGTAAACACAAACGAACCGTTGGAATTCTTCGCCGAACGAAAACTTTGCAGAATGCGGCGGTAGTCTCCGCCGAACCGCCAATTGTGTTTGCCGCGGTTCCAGGCGACGGTATCCGAAACGGTGTAGGTCTGATCCAGCTCGCGGCGCGGCGTCGGATCGCTCAATCCACCGAAGCTGTTGAAGCCGATGCTCGGCAGGCCAAATCCAAACGGATCGGTGCCGATGCCTGTGATTCCCGCATCGCCAGCGACATTGACAATGCCGGAATAGAGATTCGTCGTAGAAAGGTGACTGTGGTTGTAGTTGAAGCGCAGATTGTTGGTCATCCGCCCGCGGCCGTATACCCAGCCTGCGCTCGCATTCAGTCCCTGCGTTCCCGTTCCGCCATTTCCGGACGGAAACACACCGATCGAATCGATCGAGCTCCGCGACCAGTTCAACCCAAAGTTAACGTTGTTTTGCCGGCGCCCTCGCCGGCCTCCCGGCGCGCCCGCGCCGCCAATCTGAATGGGACCCGCTGGTACCGCACCAAAATTATGAATCAGCCGGAAACTCACCGAATCGGAACTGCTCTCGCCGGACGTGACGTTGTGGAAGTTCTGCCCGGCCGCGGTCGCCGCGATGTCGGGCAACGGAATGAACTGCAACATCGCCTGCGCCGCGGGACTGATATTCGCAGGATCAATCTGATTCAACACTCCGTTGAATTGATAGTGCTGCCCGGTTTTCGGGTTAAAGATCTGTGCTGGCGTTCCATCGCGGTTGGTGGTGTTGGAAAAATTTCCCACCCGTTGGTCCAGCGTTGGCACGGTTGAATAGTAATCGTACGGCGTGCTCCCCCGCGAGCCGTTCCATCCTGTAAAGAAAAACCACTTG
This sequence comes from Candidatus Eiseniibacteriota bacterium, assembly GCA_035607085.1. GTDB lineage: Bacteria > Acidobacteriota > Terriglobia > Acidiferrales > UBA7541 > Acidiferrum. The sequence goes on from DATMZI010000065.1 coordinate 61,614, forward strand.
TTGCCGCCGTTGAAAAGCTTCGGAATGTTCAGCGGCCCGCCGAGGTTGGCTCCAAACTTCGACTGATTATAGGTCGCCTTGTCGGTTGCGATCCCGGTAAGCGAATAAGGCCGGGCATCCAGCGCTGAATTGTCATTCTGAAAATATAGAAATCCGTGCGGCTGGTTCACGTTGAACCGCCCACCCCTCGGTATCGCGATCATCACCGGGCCAACCCCGCCGCCCGATGGACCACCCGGACCGCTGCCGCCCGCGCCGCCAGCTCCGCCCTGTGCTCCGCTTTGACCTGGACTCTGTAAATTGCCCCCGCCCTCCCGCTGCATGCGATCGCGAAATTCCTGGATGCGGTCTTCCAGGTCCTGCTCCGAGCCGCCGCCAAAATCCTGCGTTCTTCCTCGCGCGCCACTGATGCTTACCGATTCGGTGGCACTGTCCGCTCCTGTGCCGTTCAACGGCAGCGCGGACGCATCCGGCGAATTTCCGCCAAATGCGCCCGACCCGCCATTCGCCGTTTCGCCGGCCAGCGCCGCAAGCGTGCTGCTCATGGCCAGACTCTGAAATCCCCGTCCCGCAGCCTGCGCAGCGGTGTCCTCCTGTTGTTCCAGCTGCCGCGACGCCAGGACTAGTTCCCCCTCGACCTTTGCGCTTGGCGTTTCCGGCTTCAGCACCACTTCCTGCGTGATGGTTGCAAAGCCCATGAACTCGATTCGTACCACATAGCGCCCGCGCGGCAATCCCTCAAACGAAAATGCTCCGTTCGTGGCCGACACTGTCGAATATCTCTTGCCAGTCAGCGTATTCGAAGCCGTCACGGTTACGCCTGGCAGTAGCGTCTTGCCGTTTTTCACCGTTCCCAAAATTTCATACATGGATGGCACAGGACTGGGTACATCCTGTGCCTTGAGGCATACCAAAAATACCGCGCCGATCAGGAGCACGGCGATCAGTACAATCACGCCGCGAAGCAACCGCATCAATTTTGCGGCTCCGGTGGGTTCTGTGGATTTGGCGGCGCGTTCGGAGCCGCCGGCGCGTTCGGAGCGCGCGGGGCTCCCGGCCCGCCTCCCGCCATGTTCTCCTGCATCCTCTTCCACTGTTCCGGCGGGACAACACGCAAACTCTTCGGCACAAACAGGTTGTTTTCCAGCGCGCCCCGGGCGATCACATGATCGCCCGCCTGAATATCGGCCATCGTTATGCTTTCGCGCCCGCGGCGCAATGAAGTCTCTTCACTCAGCTCCAGCGTCTGTGACAGATTGTCGGTGCGCATAACTGTTAGTCGCGGTGGATCAATCGCCTTTACCTCTCCCATCACAAAATCCTTACCCAGCGTGCCGAACATTCCGACACCACCTTGGCCCTCTGCACCGGGTCCGCGCATGGCAAACTGCCCGGTGGCTACGAGCAATGCCGTTGTTCCTTTTCCGTCTGCCTGGTCCGTCCTCACCATTACCGGATCGCCGACTTTGAAATCCACGAGCTTCGCCGGTTGACGGTCCTTCCGGTATTCCGTGCCGCTTGCTAGTTTGAGTGTCAGCTTGTTCCCGTCGGGCCCGGTTACCTCAATGGAATCGTTCTGAATTGCAGAGATCTTTCCGAAGAACGGCCGCCCTCGGCCTTCTTGACCGGCCCGCGGTCCGCGTGGCCCGACACCGGCATCCTGGCTCCCATTGCCGGGTGCCCACATCACATCCGGCGTCTGGTCCTGCGCAAAAACCTGGCCGGACCAGCCAAACATCATCAATAGAAATAGCGATGCTGGAAAGCTGCAAACTTTCATACTCGTCACCGTGTCTTTGGTCGTTCCGCTTACCTGTAAGACGGGAGGCGCCCTGCCGGAGTTACGTAGCCCTTTGTCGGGAAGTGTCCTCTCCCTCCATGAATTCCCGAAATTTCGCGGGAAAGTTCCCTGCGCTGACCGACCCGCTCCCAATTGCAATAATATTTATTTATAGAGTCGCGCATTTCTATTAATTGGACTCATTGACCTTGGCTGCCTCATTCTGCTACCTTACATGGCGGAACACGCTGCTGTTTCGCAGCGGCTGGTGTCCACGAGACTATGACTCGCAGCGCCATGATGACGCAGCAACGCAGTGAATCGAGTTCGATTACCTGCGTTCGACGCGTCGTACGAATTCCCCAGATCGTTGTAATCAACGACAAATCCGGGTGATGGCGTAGCAAAGATTTCCGAGAAATTCGGGCCATCATCCAAATCGGGGTGATGGCCCTCAGTTTTTGGCGGCACTTTTTCACCGCTCTGTAGTCCGCCTTTTTGAGAAGCCGAATTTTGAGAGGAACACAACGTGGCCGATGCCTTTGCAAAACTTCGCAGCCAGACCTTAATCGGCGGAGCCAACCGCGCCGGAGCCCGCGCCATGCTGCGTGCTTCTGGCCTCAAAGATGACGACTTCACCAAGCCGCTGATTGGTGTCGCCAACACCTGGATCGAAATCGGCCCCTGCAACTATCACCTCCGCGAACTCGCAGGGCACGTGAAAGCCGGTATCCGCCGAGCCGGCGGTACCCCGCTCGAATTCAACACCGTGTCTATCTCGGACGGCATCACCATGGGTACCGAAGGCATGAAGGCTTCGCTGATCAGCCGCGAGGTCATCGCCGATTCCATCGAGCTCGTCACCCGCGGCAATCTATTCGATGCGCTCGTTGTTCTGGTAGGATGCGACAAAACCATTCCCGGCGGAATTATGGCGCTCGCCCGCCTGAATATTCCCGGCCTCGTTCTGTACGGCGGCTCTATCGCACCTGGTTCCTTCGAGGGGCACGCTGTCACCATCCAGGACGTTTACGAAGCCATCGGTGCCCACTCCACCGGCAAAATGAATGACGCTCGCCTGCTCGCTCTCGAAAAATCGGCCTGCCCCGGCGCCGGCGCCTGCGGCGGCCAGTTCACGGCTAACACCATGGCTTTGGTCAGCGAATTCCTCGGCATTGCCCCTATCGGTCTTTCGAATGTTCCTGCGACGAATCCCGCTAAGGCCGCGGCGGGCGAACGCGCTGGCGAACTGGTTCTCGACCTTCTCCGCAAAAACGTCACGCCGTCGCAAATCATCACCAGGGTCGCGATTGAGAACGCCATTGCTGGAGTTGCCGCGAGCGGCGGCTCCACAAATGCGGTGCTACATCTGCTGGCGATTGCCAACGAAGCGCAAATTCCGCTGACCATGGACGACTTCGATCGCATCAGCGCCAAAACTCCGATCATCGCCGACCTCAAACCCGCCGGCCGCTTTGTTGCCACCGATCTTTTTGCCGCTGGCGGCACGGCACTGATCGCCAAGCGCATGATCGAAGCCGGTCTTTTGCAGGCCGAAGCCCTTACCGTCAGCGGAAAGACCATTGGTCAGGAAGCGGACGCTGCCAAAGAAACTCCCAAGCAAGAGGTGGTTCGCAGCGCAAGGAATCCGCTCAAGCCTACCGGCGGCCTGGTCATCCTGAAAGGCAATCTCGCTCCCGAAGGCTGTGTGATCAAGGTGGCCGGCCACGACTATCAGACTTTCCGCGGCACGGCTCGTGTCTTCGATAACGAAGAGGCCGCCTTCGCCGCGGTGGACAGAGGCCAAATTAAAGCCGGCGATGTGGTAGTCATTCGCTATGAAGGCCCTCGCGGCGGCCCGGGAATGCGCGAAATGCTCGCCGTCACCGCAGCGCTGGTCGGAGCCGGGTTGAGTGAATCCGTCGCTCTGCTTACCGACGGCCGCTTCAGCGGCGCCACGCGCGGCTTTATGGTTGGCCACGTTGCGCCGGAAGCCGCGCGCGGCGGTCCCATTGCCGCGCTCGCTGACGGTGACACCATCGTCTTTGATATTCCTAATCGCATGCTAAAGGTCGAACTTAGCGCCGAAGAAATTCAGCGACGCCTCGGCAATTGGAAAGCGCCTGCTCCGCGCTTCACCAGCGGTGTCATGGCCAAATACGCATTTCTGGTTTCTTCATCTTCGCGCGGCGCGGTTACCGCTTTGCCGCAAAGTGAAACCATCCCTACGGGCTCAACAGGAAGGACGCTATGAAACTCACCGGCGCGGAAATTCTCTGCCAATCTCTCGAGCATCTGGGCGTCAAGCACGTCTTCGGCTATCCGGGCGGCGCGATTTTGCCGGTCTACGATGCTCTCGGCAAGTCCAAGCTTCACCATATTCTCGTCCGCCACGAACAGGGCGCCACACACATGGCCGACGGCTACGCGCGCGCCAGCGGCGGCGTCGGCGTCGCCATGGCCACCAGCGGCCCCGGCGCCACCAACATGGTGACCGGCATCGCCACGGCCATGCTCGATTCTTCTCCCATCGTCTGCATCACCGGCCAGGTTGGCAGCAAGCTACTCGGTTCCGACGCATTTCAGGAAATCGACATCACCGGCATCACCATGCCGATTACCAAACACAATGTGATCGTTTCTAAAGTCGAAGATATCGCTCGCACCGTCCGCGAAGCTTTCGTCATTGCGCAGTCAGGGCGTCCCGGCCCCGTTCTCGTGGACATCACCAAGGACGCCCAGCAAGCCTCCACTGAATTTGACTGGAGCGCCAGCGAGCCCAAACTGCCGCCCAAGCGCGCTCGCGCCGGCGTCAACAAGGCTGAGCTCGACCGGGCCATCGAACTCCTGCACTCCGCCAAACGGCCGCTCATTCTCGCCGGCCACGGCATCATGATCTCCGGCGCCATAAAAGCCTTCGAGCAGTTCGTCGCTGCTGGCCACTTCCCTGTCGCCATGACCCTGCTGGGCATCGGCTGCTTCCCCGCCAACCATCCTCTCAATCTCGGCATGATGGGCATGCACGGCGAAGCCTGGGTCAATCACGCCATTCAGGAAGCGGACTTACTCATCGCCGTTGGCATGCGCTTCGATGATCGCGTCACGGGTGATCTTCGCACCTACGCCAAGAGCGCCCGCAAGATTCACATCGAGATCGATCGCGCAGAAATCAACAAGAACGTTCCCGTGGACGCTGCCCTCGTGGGCGATGCTCGAGAAGTGCTCGAACAACTGATTCCGCTAGTCCAGAAAAAAGACCGCCCCGACTGGCTCAACCGCATCAAGGAAATGAAGGGTGATTCTGCCGTCCGGGACATCCAAAGCCTGCCCGACACCGGCCATCTCTACGCCGCTCACGTAATCAACGACCTCTGGAAGGAAACCAACGGCGAAGCCATTGTCGTTACCGACGTGGGCCAGCACCAGATGTGGGAAGCGCAGTATTACCACCACAACAAGCCGCGCACGCTTGTGACTTCCGGCGGGCTTGGCACGATGGGATTCGCTCTTCCCGCCGCCATTGGCTCCAAATTCGCCATGCCCGACTCCGACGTGTGGGTTGTGGTTGGCGACGGCGGCTTCCAGATGACCATGTGCGAGCTTGCCACCATCGTTCAGGAAAAGATCAAAGTCAACATCGCCATCATCAACAACGGTTATCTCGGCATGGTCCGTCAGTGGCAGGAATTCTTCTACGACAAGCGCTACGTCGCCACGCCGCTAGTAGCCCCCGATTTTGCCGCCCTCGCGAACGCCTTCGGCATTCGCGGAGAACGCGTGACCGCCCGCGGCGATGTGCTTTCCACGATTCGCGCGGCACGCGAATCGAAAGAATCGGTGCTGATCGATTTCCGGGTCGAACAGGAAGACTCGGTCTATCCGATGGTTCCTGCGGGGGCGTCGCTGCACGAAATGATTCGTCGCCCGCACAACCCGCTAGTTGAAACCGCCGCCGAACCGTAGTACTTGGGTGCCACAGGCTCGGTTTTTGGTCTAGGTTCTGCACACCGCAATATCGAACGTTTTTGGGACGGCTTCTTCTCTTAGACACAACTGCTAGCTGGCGACTGAGGACGAACAAATGCAAACACTAATCGCGTATGTAGAAAACAAACCCGGCGTCCTGAACCGCGTCTCATCTCTCGCGCGGCGCCTGGCAATCAACATTGATTCATTGACCGTAGGCCCGACAGAAAATGAAGAAGTGGCGCGAATGACGATCGTCGCGCACACCGACGAACGCGGTGCGCACCGACTCGAAGCCAGCCTCGAAAAACTCGTGGACGTCCTTCTCGCCGAAAACATTTCTGAACGCTCGGTCCTCGAACGTGACCTCGCCCTGATCAAAGTCGCGGCGGACCAAAAATCTCGCCCGCACCTGATGGAACTCATCAAAGTTTTCCGTGGTCGCGTTGTCGACGTCGCTCCCGAATCCTTGATTGTCGAAGTCTCGGGTACGGCGGACAAAATCGACGGCCTGCTTGAAGTCCTCCGCCCCTACGGCGTCCTCGAAATGGCCCGCACCGGCCGCATCGCCATGACTCGCGGCGGTGACCTCCTGCAACCTCCCGCCGTCAACGGCGCTGGCACGCTGTCCGTTGCATAAGATTTTGTAGCGGCCGCATCCCGGCCCACGAAAGGAACCACATGGCAAAGCTCTACTACGATAATGACGCCGACCTCTCGCTGATCCAGTCCAAAAAGGTAGCGATCCTCGGCTACGGCTCACAAGGCCACGCTCACGCACTCAACCTGCGCGACTCCGGCGGCAACGTCTGCGTCGGTCTGCACGAAGGCAGTGCCTCCCGCGGCAAAGCCGAAAAAGATGGTCTGGTCGTGAAATCTGCCGCCGAAGCTGCCGCCTGGGCCGATGTCATCATGGTCCTGGTGCCCGATACCAAGCAGCAAAAACTCTACCAGGAAGCCATCGCGCCCAACCTCAAGCCCGGCAAAACGCTGATGTTCGCGCACGGCTTTAACATCCGCTTCGGCACCATCAAGCCTCCCGCCGATGTGGACGTTTCCATGGTCGCCCCCAAAGCTCCCGGCCACCGCGTCCGCGAAGTCTTCACCGAAGGCGGCGGCACCCCCGGCCTTCTCGCCATCGAACAAGATGCCTCCGGCAAAGCCAAGGTTCTAGCACTCTCCTACGCCCGCGGCATTGGCTGCACCCGCGCCGGAGTGCTTGAAACCACCTTCACCGAAGAGACGGAAACCGATCTGTTTGGCGAACAGGCCGTACTTTGCGGCGGCGTCAGCGCCCTCATCAAAGCGGGCTTTGAAACGCTCACCGAAGCCGGCTACCAGCCCGAAGTCGCCTATTTCGAGTGCCTCCACGAACTTAAACTCATCGTCGACCTCATCTATCGCGGCGGCCTTAGCTATATGCGCTACTCCATCAGCGACACCGCCGAGCACGGCGACTACACTGCAGGCCCTCGCATCGTCACCGATGAAACCCGCAAAGCCATGAAGCAGCTTCTCGCCGAGATCCGGGACGGCAGCTTCGCCCAAAAGTGGATCACCGAGAACGACAATGGCTGCGTCAACTTTCTGGCCAAGCGCAAAGCCGAACAACAGCACCCCATTGAGCAACTTGGTCCTGGCCTGCGCGCCATGATGCCCTTCCTGCAGCCTGTCGTGGCGCCCGGCCTTAATGTCAAAGCCGCCAGCTCCGACAACTAGTCAGCCCCTGAAAAGGGTGTCTTCGGCGGTTTGCGAGAAGCCCGAACGCTTGATCCATCGACTTCGCTTTTGTACTGGACAGCATACTGTCCTGAAAAATGAAAACTGTACCGACGGCGGGCTGTCCCAAGACTGGCCCTGCGTTCAGTAGATTTTCGCGCAACCTTTTCATATCGTTGCAGTGGACGCAGATGAGCAAATTCCTCGCAACGCTGCTGGAAAAGACGGGCCTTCGGTTGTTCTTCACCGGGGTAACGGTCGAGCTTCCCGCGTATTTCCTGCCGAATTTTCGGGTGGTGGAAATTCACAACGTGAAGCGCGGCGTGCGGGTCAACCTACCTGCCGGACGTTAGGCCTTGGCAACGGCGCGAGCGGATGAGGCGATCATGACCGATACGGAAGCA
>DATMZI010000037.1:0-53486 GCA_035607085.1 Candidatus Eiseniibacteriota bacterium
GCTCGACTTTAGTGCTGTCACTCCGGACTGGGGCAACGAGGTGGTTCCATTTGCCGCCATTCGAGCCCACACCTTAACCTCAACCTGCTTTAGAGACGACGTCGAATCCGTGATCTTCCACATGCGGACGTAATACCATCCCGCGGGCGCGCTGGTACCCCCGCCAAGAGGGTTGCCGCTGGCGTCCAAATAATCCACATAGCCCGCAACGGGCGATCCATAGGTGATACCGCCGCCTGCGGCAAGACCTGGAGATCCTGCGCTGCTGTTTGCGACGAACGATGCCACCGAAGTATCCGTCTGAGTATCGGTAAACGACAGCGACAGCAACTGTTCCATCTTGTCCTGTGCGTATTCGGCGGTTCGCGCTGCCAGATGGCCCTGATTTTCGGTCGTCGTAATCGAGAGCACCGTCATCGACAAAATCCCGATAGAAACGATCAACAAGATAGTCAGCGCAATCATCGTTTCAAGCAGGCTGATCCCTGCTTCCCGAGAGCGCCGCGTCCGTGCTTTCAGCATATTTCTCATAAGGCCCTCAGTAGGCATACCAGCTTGCCGTTGCTGCATCGCTTACATAGCTGTGCATGAGTCCCATTGTGTTGGTCACAATCGCAAAGACGCGTGTCCCGTCCGTCAGATAAAATCCGCCCGAAGCCGTGGGAAAACCGCGCGAGTTAAAGACGATGCACGAAGTATCCGCGATCTGGCTCCCTGCCATGGCTGTAGTTCCGCCGCCCCAGCAGCCACCAGCTTGCGCCACGGACGTCACGAAGTTCGAAGGAACTGTGCTCAGGCTTCCGAATCCGGCGCTCACTCCCCTCGAAAGATTGTTTTCATAGCCGGTAACCGCACTCGTCGTAATGCAATTTCCGTTTAATGGTCCCGGCAATCCATCCGGCACCCAACAATTGAGTGTCGTGTTCCATGTATCCGTACGAAAATATTGCGTTTTGTCGGTGCCCGTGAAAAAGAAAACTCGCGAGTAAGTGAAATTCGCGCCGGCGCGCATTTTCGCGACCGCCAGCGCCTCACCAATGTTGTGAGCGTCGCCGTTTAAACGCGCGTTCTTCTGGATGCGCTGCCAGCCGGGAATCGCCATCGCCGCCACGATTCCCAGAATCAGCACGACTACCAGCACCTCAAGCAGCGAGAACCCGGCCTCGCCGCACCTCCCTACCGTCAATCGTGCTTTCCTCTTCATCCGCGTCACCCGATTCCTCTGCGATAAATTTCGTCTTCCTAGGTGCATTCCGCGTTCCACCCGCACTTTCTTGTTAAATCTTTATTTCCCAGTGGTTTAGCCGCACTTGCCACGCGCCGACCATCGCAGCGCTTGGGCACCCTGTTACGTTTCGTTACATTTCCCGACCACAGCACGGGATCCGGATTTTCCCCTGCAAATTGTGGCAAATACGTTCTTTATTTGCGGTTACTTCAGACACCGCCTCATCGTAGGTATGGGGAACAAAGAGCGACCCTCTCCCGGTTTTGAACTCTAAAGCCACAGTGTTTCGCGCGTCATCCGGGTGTCCCGGCTGAGTTAGACTAGGAGGGCCGCACACAACCAGCACGCGCCGGAGATTCCCGAGCATGGCCAAATACGCCGGAGTGGATTACATCGATTTTGATTCGCAGCTCAACGACGAGGAAAGGCTGGTCCGCCAGACCGCCCGCGAATTCGTCGAAAACGAGATCATACCCGTCATAGAAAAGCACAGCCGCGAAGCCACTTTCCCCATGCATCTGGTTCCGCAGCTTGGCGAACTCGGCTTTTTCGGCGCCAGCCTCCACGGCTACGGTTGCGCCGGAATGTCCAGCGTCGCCTACGGTCTGATGACGCAGGAGCTGGAGCGCGGCGACTCCGGCATCCGCAGCTTCGTTTCCGTGCAAAGCGCCCTGGTGATGTATCCGATTTATGCATTTGGCAGCGACGCGCAAAAAGACACTTGGCTCCCGCAACTGCAGCAGGGAAAAAAGATCGGCTGCTTTGGCCTCACCGAACCGCAGTTCGGCTCGAATCCCGGCGGCATGCTCACTCGCGCCGTGAAAAAGGGCAATAAGTACGTTCTCAACGGCGAGAAAATGTGGATCACCAGCGGCTCCATCGCCGATGTTGCCGTGGTCTGGGCCAAGTGCGAAGACGAAAAAGTTCGCGGCTTCCTCGTTGAAAAAGGAACTCCCGGTTTCAAAGCCTGGGACGTGCACGGCAAGTGGTCGCTGCGGGCCTCCGTTACCAGCGGCCTGGCGTTCGGTGACTGCGAAATTCCGGAAGAAAATCTACTGCCCGGCGTGGTCGGATTAAAAGGTCCGCTCAGCTGCCTCAATCAGGCGCGTTACGGAATCGGCTGGGGAGCTCTCGGCGCGGCGATGGCTTGCTACGACACGGCTCTGCAGTATGCAAAAACGCGCAAGCAGTTCGCCAACAAACCGATCGCATCGCACCAGCTGGTGCAGGAAAAACTCGCCTGGATGATCACCGAAATCGTCAAAGGCCAGTTGCTTGCGCTGCACGTTGGCCGCATCAAAGACGCCGGCAAAGTCGATCCTTCACACATCTCCATGCTGAAAATGAACAACGTCGGCATCGCTCTGGAAATCGCGCGCAAGTCGCGCGACGTTCTTGGCGCCAACGGCATCGTGGACGATTACTGCATCATGCGCCACATGAACAATCTTGAGAGCGTGTACACCTATGAAGGCACGAACGATATCCACAAGCTGGTGATCGGCGAAAAAATCACCGGCATCGCCGCCTTCGTCTAATCTATTGGCACCGCCCGGCTGTGTCGGGACGTTTGGAGACTTCAAACATGCATCTTCGCCGTTCGGCTATTGTTTTTGCCGTTTTAGCAGCGCTTCCTTTTGCAGCAATTGCGCAACAGAAAACCGCTCCAGCAAAGTCCGCAACCGCCGCAGCCGCCGCGGTCAAACCTAAGATTCGCACGATCACCGCTTTCATCAATCTGGACCCCGCCCAGTACCAGCAGCAGGTAGCGGACACCCTGCAGATGCTGCGCCGCGCCAAAACCACTTTTGAATCGCGCGGCTACGAAGTGCAAACCTTGCGCATCGCCACGCAGCCTTTTCCGGAATACACCAAGGGCATGAGCACCCAGCAAGCTGTCGCGTTTTTCCAGAAATACGACGAGCTCGCCGAAACGGAGAAATTTGCCGCAGGCATCGGCCCGGCCATGCTCAATGCGGATGATTCCGAATCGCAAGCCGATCTGTTGGCAAGCATTCTTGCCGCCACCAGACACATTTGTGGCAGCATTGTCATCGCCGGCGAAGATGGGGTGCGCTGGAAGGCCATCGGCGCCGCGGCGCGCGCCATCAAGAAACTGGAAGACGAAACCGAGCACAGCCAGGGCAATTTCAATCTGGGCGCGATTGCCGTGGTACCGCCATATTCGCCGTTTTTTACGGCGGCGTATCACACCGGTTTCGGCCATCAGTTCGCCATTGGCCTCGAATCCGCCAACATCGTGGCCGCCGCTTTTCAGAACGCTTCGGACGTCGAAACCGCCAAACGCAAACTCTCCGACATGCTGTTTGACCAGGCCTCTGAAATTGAGCGCCACGCCAATCGCGTGGACCAGGAAACCGGCTGGCGCTACATGGGTATTGATTTGTCGCCCGCTCCGCTAAAAGAGATTTCCATCGGAGCCGCAATAGAGGAATTAATTCAGCAGCCCTTCGGTTCGCCGGGAACTCTGACCGCGGCCGGCACTATCACCGCCGCGATCAAAAGCGTTGACGTGAAGCAAACCGGCTACAACGGATTGATGCTGCCAATTCTGGAAGATTCACGCCTGGCCCAGCGCTGGAGCGAAGGCCGCGTTTCGCTCGAAGGTTTGTTGTCCTACTCCGCTGTGTGCGGAACCGGCCTGGACACCGTGCCGCTTCCCGGCGATGCCAGCATCGAGCAGCTCGATCTGATTCTCGCCGACGTCGCGACGCTCGCGGTGAAGTGGCACAAACCACTTTCCGCCCGCCTGCTTCCTGTAAAAGGCAAAGGCCCCGGCGAGTCTACCGAATTCGACAATCCATTCTTAGTCAATGCGACCATCCAGCCGTTCGCGCATAATGGCACGGCGGGTGCGCCTCAATGAAGTTCCGCGGCGGATCCTGGCGTGGCAGCAGCTGCGGTAGGCAGATTAATGTAGTAAACATTTTGATCGCCGGTCAGAACCAGCATGCGGCGGCGATCCGCTCCGAACGCCACGTAAATGATGGGTTTTGTGAAAACGTATTGCCGGCGGCGCGACATGGTACCCAGGTCGTAGAGCGATAACTCACCGCGCTCGTTTTCAGCGCTCACCAATCCCGACTCGCCGGAAAGCGCCGGGCGCCCGCCAAATAACAGCCCTTTCTGCTCGCCGGTTTCGAGCGAAATCACGTGCAAGCGATTCGCGGAATCCGCTGCCACCAGAAAATTTCCGGCGGCCTCGGCTGAACTTATGGCGAACGAGCCCTTGCCGGTGCGCACAATGGTGGCGCCGAGGATTTTTCCGGTGCGCGGCTCGAGCGCTTCCAGAAAATGGTCGTTGCTGTCGGCTTCAATCTTGGGCCAGCGCTGACTGAGCGCGGGATTGCTGCGAATTTCCTGCTTCGCGCCTTCGCTGTTGGCCGGCCAGGAAAATACCAGCAGCGATTCCTTGCGGCGACTCACCGTCGTGGGCGCTTCTTTGGGAAAATTGCGCGACCACAGAACGGTACCGGTGCGGGCATCCAGAGCTTCGAAAAGCATGTCGCGTCTTTTCCAGTTTTCCTTGCCGTTGTGCGTGGTGCGCAGAAAAATGCCCCCAATTTGCGAGCCCTGCGCTTTTTCCAGATCCATGCCGGGCGTCACGGTTTTTGTGGCCGGGTCCATGCGGACCATGCGCCGTTCTGTCTTTTCGAACTTCTGGATGTCTACGTCGGCGACGCCGTCCGGACCGACCAGGGCGCCTTCAAATCCGCGCACGTAAAAGACGCGCTGGTTGTGCAGCAAATCCCATTCGGCGCCGCGCGATTTGCCGGAGATCGCCAGCCAGCGGAGATCTGGAGAAACACCGACGGCCCGCAATTCACCGAGCTGCCCGAGCGGAAGCTTCAGGTGCCGAGGCTCCATTTTTCTTTTGTCGACGTTAATTATGCCCAAGTCGCCGTCGGTTCGTTCGAATACATAGGAGTCACCCGCGACGTCGCCGGCAGTATGTTCAGAAGCGATCAGAATCTGGCTGCTTTGCAGGTCCATCACACCCAGCGGATGACCGGCAATGGGGCGCAGGAGCAGATAACGTGCGTTGCTGGCCGATTCCACGGACTGCGCCCCCAGGGGCACCTGTAATACGGGTTCGCCGCCCGGAAATTTGACCACGCCGGAACTTTTGCGGTCGTAAGGGTCGACGCCGACAACTTTGTCGGCGCCAATGAAATCGAAATCGCGTGAAAGGAGTTTGCGCAGCGAGCCTGGCAAGGCAACCTGCTGAAAGTTTCCGAGGCTGACGGCCAGCGACTCTTCCCGCGAGGAATGGGCCACAAAGAAGCGGGCATCGGGAGAAAAGCGCATGTGCAGAAGCTCAAGGTTTCCTTCTTCCAGAATTCTGGCCAGAAGCAGGAAAAAATAGTCGGACATGCTAGGTTCATAAAAATGTTTTTTGATGAAGACCTGAGCGTTGCTCTCCGTATCGTAAAGCGCCAGGTCGTACTCCCGGTTAAGACAGGCAAGAAAACGTCCGTCCGGCGACAGACGCGATTGCACGCACCCGCTGGTAACCACGGTTTCGTTTGCCGAGACGCGGGTTTCATCGGCGACCGACCAGGTTTCCACGCGCAGCGCTGGATTATAAAAAACCACCGATTGCGAATCCGGTGTGAAGGAAGCCTCGTACGCGCCGGGCGCGTAGATGCTGAATTTCGAAGAGAAAGACGCGGCGTCCAAGACAAAGATGGTGGATTCGTTTTGTGCCAAGAGAAATCTGCCGTCAGGACTGAAGCGAATCCGACGGAGATCGCTTTGCAGAGGCGGATTCAGCGTGATCCGGTTGATCACATCCTGAAGCTGCTCCTGGTGTCCGAGTCCCGAATAGCTAACCACCGAACCCCGCCATTTCTGGAACTCCTCGGGGCTGGGCGATGAAGCCGGCGCAGCGCACGCCAGAGCCGGCGCTTGCTTGAAAATTTCTCTCAACCGCTTGGATTCACTGCTGGTCGAGCCGAATAGGTCCGAAAGCCAGCTGCCGGTTTTGCCTTTGGTTTCGCTGATGCGGTCAAAAATGTCGCCAAACGCCTGGACCCGGTAGCCGGAATTGGCGACCAGTTGCATGCCGATCTGGTCGGCGATCAACTGTTCCTGTTTTTCCTCGCCGCCGCGATCGAAAGCCTTGCGCTTGCGGACCAGGCTGTCCTGCAGGTCCGCGTAATGTTTGAAGATTTCCTCGCGCGAACCGGGCTGGGTCACGCCCAGAACCTGCCGGAAAAGTTGCGACACCTTGATTACCGGTTGATGGGTAAGGACGTGGCCGAGTTCATGGCCCAGAACCCCGGCAAGTTCGTCTTCGTTGCGAGCCATGGCGACGAGCTTGCGAGAAACGTAGACGCGACCGCCAGGGAGGCTGAGCGCATTGGCGACCGGCAAGTCCGAGAGGAAAAACTGGATACTTAATTCCGTGGGCGGCGCATGATCGAGGAGTTTCTGGCCGATGCGGTGCACGTAGGCGGTGTAATCCGGATCGTCGATGACCAGGAATTCGCGCTGGACGTGCTCGGCGATGGCATCGCCAACATCCATTTCCTGGCGATCGGAAAACATGTTGGATCGGGGATCGGGCGATGGAATGCGAACTGGCGGACAGGCCTGCTGCGCGTCCGCCAAGAAGGGCGCCCACAGGCAAATGAACAGGGCGGCGGCAACAGGAATGAACTTACGCTGCAACGCGGCTGGGTTGCGCGGCACGGTCGTCTCTCCGCCGAAACGTAACGGCTACGTGGTGGCGACAGTAACACTGCCGCTGCCATCCCGCAACGGTACTACGCCATCGGAGAAGGCCCGATCTATGCGGGGAAATCGATCTCGATGGCGTCAATGAGGGGAACGAGCCACTTCAGCAGAGCTTGATGCACGGGATGTGCGTTGTAGGTTTCGAGCGCAGACTTGTCTGGAAATTTCATGGCGCCGCCGATCTCGTAGCCTTGTCCGCGCGGCGAATCGTTTTTGCCGACGACGGTTTCCAGGATGCCGGGAATCTGCTCTCCTAGCGCGGCGATTTCGCGGAGCATGCGGTCTTGCTGTTCTTCGGTAACTCCGGGCTTCAGGCGAAACGCAAACATGTGGACATACATTCTGTTTATTCGCTCCGAAAATTCATGGAAAGATTTTTGGTGACGCGGCCACTGCGTGTCAATAAGAATGATCACTGCGATTTTGCGGAGCGTAAGCGAAAGCGACGACCTGGGGGAGCGATGAGCGAAAAGAAGATCACGCGGCGGAAGTTCGTGAAGGATGCGGCGGCGATAAGCGCCGTATTGACGATAGTGCCGCGGCATGTGCTGGGGCGGGGAATGATGCCGCCGAGCGATTTGCTGAATATCGCGGGCGTGGGGATCGGAGGAATGGGCCGCACCAACCTGGTGAATCTGGCCAGCCAGAACATTGTGGCGCTGTGCGATGTGGACTGGGGCTATGCGGACAAGGGATTCGATCGGCTGGGCGCGGACATCGAGAACTTGCAGAAACGGATTGACCGGCCCGATCCGGAGCCACAACCGGGAACGACTTCACGACCTTTCGATCGTAACGAAGCGAGAGAGCGGCTGGCGGGAATGCAGCGGCTCAAAGACGTGCACTTGCCTAAAGCAAAGCGCTACGTGGACTTCCGCGAAATGCTGGAGAAGCAGAAAGACATTGAGGCGGTGTTGGTGGCGACAGCAGACCATATGCATGCGCCGATTGCAGCGGCAGCGATGGAACTGGGCAAGCATGTATACGTGCAGAAGCCGCTGACGTGGAGCGTAGCGGAAGCCCGGCAGCTGGCTCGGCTGGCGAAAGACAAAAAAGTCGCGACGCAAATGGGCAACCAAGGGCACTCGCTCGATGATGCACGGCTGGCGGTGGAGTATGTGTGGGCGGGTGCGATCGGCGAAGTGCGCGAAGTGCAGATCTGGACGAACCGGCCGCTGGGATTTTGGCCGCAGGGCGTGCCGCGCCCCGAAGCGCCCAAAGAGCCGCTGGAAAGTTTGCGCTGGAACGTGAACGGCGTGGAAACCCGGCTGGCTGCGGCGGAAGCTGCGGGCGCATACTCGGTGCCGGAAAAATTGAACTGGGATCTGTTTTTGGGCGTGGCCCCGAAAGTTGAGTATCACCCGATCTACCACCCGTTTAACTGGCGAGGCTGGGTGGATTGGGGAATGGGTCCGATTGGAGATATGGGCGCGCACCTGATGGATCACTCGATGTGGGCGCTGAAGCTAGGCTATCCGACG
Source organism: Candidatus Eiseniibacteriota bacterium (assembly GCA_035607085.1). Classification (GTDB taxonomy): domain Bacteria; phylum Acidobacteriota; class Terriglobia; order Acidiferrales; family UBA7541; genus Acidiferrum. Next base: position 8,470 of record DATMZI010000037.1, read on the forward strand.
AGCATCGAAACGATTTCGACGCCGTTCAATGGGGCTTCGTATCCGAGTGCCACGACAACCTATTACGAATTCCCGGCGCGTGAAGTTAACGGAAAGACGATGCCCGCGGTGAAGCTGACCTGGTATGACGGCGGGCTGATGCCGCCGAAGCCAGCCGAGCTGGGTGATGAAGAGCTCGATAAGGGCGGTGGCGCGCTGCTCATCGGGAATAAAGGCAAGCTGCTGCACGAAACGTACGGAATGAATCCGCGGCTGCTGCCGAAATCGCTGCAGGAATCGTTCGGCAAGCCGGGGCAGCAATTGCCGCGCATCGCTGGGCAGCATCACGAACTGAACTGGGCGGACGCGGCGAAAGGAAAGACCGAGGCGTCGTGCCCATTTGAGTATGCGTCGAGGCTGACCGAGGTGATGTTGCTGGGCGTGGTAGCGCTACGCGCGGGAAAGAAGATCAGCTACGACGGCGACAACATGCGGGTGACGAATGTGGCGGCTGCGAATGACTTCTTGAAGCGGGATTACCGGAGAGGGTGGTGACAGCTTTCCCGGGCGAGCCGGTCCACCAGCGAACGAAGTTATTTAGTTCAGTAAAATTAGAATCCGGTAAGAACCACGCCTGGCGGATCTTGGTGGCGCCGGTGGCGAAACGCGGACAGTGTTTCAGAAACGGCCGAACAATTTGAGTGGAATCGATCACGCGTAGAAATAATTTTTCTTTGTGGCGTGGTTGCAATTCGAAAAGATTTGTTGGAAACTATCGCGTCATATTCGACCCGGGCCGGTACTCACCCGGTGATGACTGAGGGTGGATTCTCCTTGTTGCCCGCTCCTTTCTCGGAGACCCGCCAGAGTGCACTTAAAAATGGCGCAGATTTTTCACCGCAGCACGAATTTTATCGCCAGGTTCAGTCTGTTTTCGGGAATATTCCTGGCCGGCCTGGCTTTGACCGGAGTGTTGGGCCTGGCGCGCTCGCCGTATTTCACGCGGCAAAATATTTCGCGTTCACAGCCGGTGCAATTCAGCCACAAACATCATGTGGGCGATGACGGGATTGACTGTCGCTACTGCCATACCGGCGTAGAAACATCCGCTACCGCGGGAGTGCCTCCCACCAAGACCTGCATGACCTGCCATTCGGTGCTTTTCAATAATGTCGGATATTTAGAGCCGGTCCGCGAAAGCTATCGGACCGACACTTCGATTGAATGGGTGAAAGTACACCGGCTAGCCGACTACGTGTATTTCAATCACAGTATTCACGTGAACAAAGGCGTGGGCTGTTCGACGTGCCATGGTCGTGTGGACCAGATGCCACTGGTGTTTCAGGCAAACACGCTGTTGATGGAATGGTGCCTGGACTGCCACAAGAACACAGAAAAAGCGCTGCGCCCACTGGATAAGGTGTACGACATGACGTGGACGGCGCCCTCGAATCAGGCGGAATTGGGCAAGAAATATCACCTCGAACGCAACATTCGGAGCGCGACCGAGCTGACCAGCTGCTCGACGTGCCATCGTTAACGGACGGTATGAGCGATCACGAGCACAGACCCTGGGTTGATAACCATCCGCCAACAGCAGAAGAGCGGGAGCTGCGTGAATATCCGTTGAATCTGACGACGGTGCGGCAGAAGCTCGGCACGCAACAGGGAAAAAAGTATTGGCGGACGCTCGATGAGCTCGCAGCGGATCCTCATTTTGAGGACATTTTGCAGCGCGAGTATCCCCGAGGCGCGTCGGAGTGGGACGAGTCGGTGGATCGGCGCGACTTCCTGAAACTGATGGGAGCTTCGCTAGCGCTGGCGGGAATGGCGGGATGCGGACTGCCGCCGGAACAGCACATTGTTCCGTATGTGAAGCAGCCGGATGGATTGGTGCTGGGCAGGCCGCAGCAGTATGCGACGGTGATGCCGTTTGGTGGCGATGCACTGGGTTTGCTGGTGGAAAGCCATGAAGGGCGCCCGACAAAGATTGAAGGGAATCCGGATCATCCGGCGAGCCTGGGCGCGACGGACGCGTTTGCTCAGGCCGCTGTGCTGGATTTGTACGATCCGGACCGCGCAAAAACCACGACGAACATCGGGCAACTGAGCACCTGGGAGAAATTTAAAGAGACGGCGCAGGGACTGGCAACCTCGCAGAAAGCTGTTAGCGGCGCGGGACTTCGGATTTTGACGGGGACGATCACGTCGCCCATGGTGGCGGCCGAACTTGAAACGCTGCTGAAGTTGTATCCACAGGCGAAGTGGCACCAGTGGGAGCCGGCGGTTGGCGACGGCGCGCGCGAAGGCGCGAAGCTGGCGTTTGGGCGGGTGCTGAATCCGGTGTACCGGCTGGACCGGGCGGAAGTGATTGTTTCGCTGGACGCGGATTTTCTGGCCAGCGGGCCGGGACACGTCCGCTACATGAAGGAGTTTTACCGGAAGCGTCACTTGACTGGTCCAGACGGCGAGATGAACCGGCTGTATGTGGTTGAGCCCACACCTTCGGTAACCGGGGCGACCGCGGATAACCGGTGGCCGCTGAAGGCCAACGATGTGGAGTTGTTCGCGCGGGCGCTGGCGGCCAAGATTGGGCGGGGCGGTTCGGCAACCGCACCGGCGGGTTCCGAAAAATTCCTGAACGCGGTGGCTTTGGATTTGTTGAAGCACAAAGGTGCGGGGCTGGTCGTGGCGGGTGCGCAACAGTCCGCCGAAGTGCATGCGCTGGCGCATTTGCTGAACGATGCGCTGGGGAGTGCCGGCGCGACGGTGTACTACACCGAGCCAGTGGAAGCGAATCCGGTGAGTCATGCGCAGTCGCTGCGCGAACTTTGCTCGGACATGTCGCACGGAAAAGTGGATTTGCTGCTGATTTTGGGCGGCAATCCGGTGTATGACGCGCCGCACGATTGGGATTTCGTGGCGAAATTAAAAAAGGTTGCGACGCTGGTGCATTTGTCTCCGCACTATAACGAAACCAGCGAATATGCGCAGTGGCACATTCCGGAAACGCATTTTCTGGAAACCTGGGGAGATGCGCGGGCGTTTGACGGCACCTACAGCGTGATTCAGCCGCTCATCGCGCCGCTCTATCGCGCGCATTCGGCGTTTGAGGTGCTGACGGCGTTTTCAGACAAGCCAGGCGTGGCGGCGTACGACACGGTGCGCGAACGGATGAAAGCGATGCCGGGCGGCGCGGATCTCGATAAGTTCTGGCGCAAGTCGCTGAATGATGGATTTGTGGCGGGCTCGGCATTCGCGCCAGTAAGTATTTTGGCGAAAGTGACGCTGGCGAGTTTGCCGGCGGCGAAGACGACTGCGGAGACGGAATTTTTGTTCCGGCCGGACCCGACGATTTATGACGGAAGGTTCGCGAACAATGGCTGGTTGCAGGAGTTGGCCAAGCCGGTCACGAAGATCAGCTGGGACAATGCTGCGCTCATGAGTCCGGCCACAGCGGAAAAACTGGGCGTGACCCACACCATCATGTCGCGCGGCGGCGAGCACGGGCAGGTGCGCTCGGTGGTCGTGGATATTGCGCTGTCGAACAGCAAGGTGACGGCTGCGGCCTGGGTGGTGCCGGGACAAGCAGACGGCGTGGTGGTCTTGCCGCTGGGTTACGGCCGCAGGAAAGCCGGGTTCACCGGTTCGAACAAAGGATTTGATGCCTACGCGGTGCGCGCATCAGATGCGCTGTGGGCGGCGGGCGACGGCAGAATCACCGTGACGAAGGACGATTATCCGATCGCCTGCACGCAGTATCACCACAACGTCGAAGGCCGCAAGATTTTGAGCACGGCGACGCTCGAAGAATTCAAGGCCAATCCGAATTTTGCGCAAGAAGGCGATGAGACGCCGAAGCGAGACTTTTCGCTCTACCAGGACTTCCAAGATCTGGGCTATTACAAGGGCAACAAATGGGCCATGGCCATTGATTTGACGAAGTGTAATGGCTGCAATGCCTGCGTGGTGGCCTGCCAGAGCGAGAACAACATTCCAGTGGTAGGCAAGGATCAGGTGATGCGCGGGCGCGAAATGCACTGGATCCGCATTGACCGCTACTACGAAACTGGTCTGCCGTCGCAGGAAGACAAACCGGAAGAGAATCCGGCGCTGGCGAACCCCCAGACGTACTTTCAGCCTGTGCCGTGCCAGCAGTGCGAAAATGCTCCTTGCGAGCAGGTTTGCCCGGTGGGCGCGACAGTACACAGTGAAGAAGGCCTGAACGACATGGTCTACAACCGCTGCGTCGGGACACGCTATTGCTCGAACAACTGCCCGTACAAAGTGCGGCGATTCAATTTCCTGCGCTTCCAGGATTGGGAGACGCCTTCGCTGAAGCTGATGCGCAATCCGGAAGTGACGATTCGCAGCCGTGGCGTGATGGAAAAGTGCACGTACTGCGTGCAACGCATCAACAACGTGCGGATTACGGCGGAGCGCGAAGGCGAGCCCGGAGTGGGCCGGCCGATTCGCGACGGAGAAATTGTGACGGCTTGCGAGCAGGCGTGCCCATCGGAAGCGATCGTGTTCGGCAATGCCAACGATCCGCTCAGCCGGGTGAGCAAGCAGCGAGCGCAGCAGCGCAACTACAACATGCTGGGTGAATTGAACTCGCGGCCGCGCACGACGTACCTCGGCGCGGTGCGCAATCCGCATCCCGATCTGGCTCCTGCACCCAAAAAACATGAGGAGCCGGCATGAGTACGGGAGACCGCACCGTAAACTCGCCTGAAATTCGCCGGCTGGCGCGCGTGCTTGAGCCGGGGCACAGCTACGCTTCGGTTACCGACAAGATTTCTTCGATTGTATTGACGCGCCCGGTTTCGATTGGCTGGCTCGCGGGATTCAGCATTGCGTTCACGCTGATGATGGTGATGCTCGGTTCGATCGCGTGGCTGATTACCAAGGGCGTTGGAATCTGGGGCATCAACATTCCGATCGGCTGGGGCTTTGCGATTGTGAACTTTGTGTGGTGGATCGGTATCGGCCACGCCGGCACGCTGATTTCCGCAATTTTGTTTTTGCTGAACCAGAAGTGGCGCACTTCGATCAACCGCTTTGCCGAAGCGATGACGCTGTTCGCCGTGGCTTGCGCCGGCATTTTCCCGCTCATCCACACCGGCCGTCCATGGATGGCGTATTACATGTTTCCTTATCCCAGCACCATGGGGATCTGGCCGCAGTTCCGCAGCCCGCTGATCTGGGACGTTTTTGCGGTTTCGACGTACGGGACAGTTTCGGCGTTGTTCTGGTTTGTGGGATTGATTCCTGACCTGGCGACATTGCGGGACCGCGCGACCAACAAAGCGGCGCAGATTATTTACGGAATGCTGGCCATGGGCTGGCGCGGATCGGCCCGGCACTGGCATCGGTATCAGTCAGCGTATTTGTTGCTTGCAGGATTGGCAACGCCCCTGGTGCTTTCGGTGCACACGGTGGTGAGCTTCGACTTCTCGATCGCAATTGTTCCGGGCTGGCATACCACGATTTTTCCGCCGTACTTTGTTGCCGGCGCCATTTATTCCGGTTTCGCCATGGTGCTGACCATTGCGATTCCGCTGCGCAAAGCGTACGACCTGGAAGACTTCATCACCATGCGCCATCTGGAGAATATGGCGAAGGTGATGCTGGCGACCGGATTGATCGTGGCGTACGGATACTTTTTCGAGTTTTTCATGTCGCTTTACAGCGGAAACAAATTTGACGTGTTTTTGGTGCAACAGCGCTTGCATGGGCCCTATTCGGGATATTACTTCGCGCTGATTCTTTGCAACATCTTGACGCCGCAACTGCTGTGGATTCAAAAGGTACGCACCAATGTAGCGGCGCTGTTCGTGATGTCGCTGGTGATCAATTTGGGCATGTGGCTGGAGCGCTTCGTGATTGTGGTGATCAGCTTGACGCGCGATTTTGTGCCCAGCGCCTGGGGCCGTTACCAAGCGACGTTCTGGGACTACAGTACGTTCTTCGGCACGATCGGCCTATTTGTCACACTGCTCTTTCTGTTTGTGCGCGGATTGCCGGCCATTTCCATTGCGGAGATGCGCGAATTGGTGGCACACACATCCGAGGAACATAAATGAAGGTTCCGCACGCCAACGAGGTGTACGGACTGCTCGGCGAATTCGATACGCCGAAAGAGCTGATGGCTGCTGCTCGCAAGGTTCGTGAAGCGGGCTACCACCACATAGATGCCTATGCTCCATTTCCGATGGAAGGGTTGTCCCAAGCGCTGGGCTTGGGCCGCAAGCATGATTTGGTCCCGCTTTTGACTTTAATCGGCGGGCTGGGCGGTGGGCTGGGCGGGTTTTTCTTTCAGCTTTGGGTGAGCATGTCGTCGTATCCGCTGAACATCGGCGGCCGCCCGCTGAACAGCTGGCCGGCATTTATTCCGGTGACGTTTGAGATGACGGTGCTGGGAGCTTCGACGGTCGCCGTGCTGGGAATGCTGGCGTTGAACAAGCTGCCGCAGCCGCATCATCCTTTATTCAATGTGGCGCGGTTCAAGCAAGCTTCCATCGACAAATTCTTCCTGTGCATTGAAGCTCAGGACCCGAAATTCCAGCTGCAAGAGACGGCGCGTTTTTTGCAGAGCGTGAATGCCCAGCACGTGACCGAGGTTCTCGATGAAGACTAGCGCATCGCTGTTGGCTGCGGCGCTGTGCGCGATAGCGTTGAGCGGATGCGATGAAGCGATCCGCCAGGACATGGCCAACCAGCCAAAGAACCGTCCCGAATCGGCCAGCGATTTTTTTGCCGATGGGCGCTCGGCGCGGCCGCTGGTTGAAAATACGGTGGCCCGCGGCTCGTTAGACAATGATGTGTACAACGTGCCGAAAGACTTCGCGGGTTTTCCGCCCGCAGTGAAGGTAAATGAAAGGCTGCTGCGCCGCGGCGAAGACCGCTACAGAATTTTCTGCACCCCGTGCCACGGCTTGCAGGGCGACGGTCAGGGCATGATCGCGACGCGCGGCATGAAGCATCCGCCGAGCTACCACATTGACCGGCTGCGGCAGGCGCCCAACGGCTACTTCTACGACGTAATCACCAACGGATTCGGCGCGATGTACAGCTACAGTGAGCGGATTCCGCCCGCCGACCGCTGGGCCATCGTAGCGTATGTGCGCGCGTTGCAGTTAAGCCGCAACGCTAAGGCAGCCGACCTGCCGCCGGATCTGCGGCAACAATTGGACCACGCAGCGACTTCAGGGGGAATCAAGGAATGAGCGCGCCGGAATACAAAGCGCCGGAGAGTGTGGGGCGTCTGGAGCAGCGCGCGCTGGTCCTGGGTGTGCTGGGTGTAGTCGGATGCGTGGCTGGGTGGGTCATGAATTCCGCCGCCTTTTACCGCGCCTATCTGGTGGCCTTCCTATTTGTACTGGGCTGGTCGCTGGGTTCGCTTGGGTTGCTGATGATGCAGCACCTGACGGGCGGGCACTGGGGGATTCTGATTCGACGGCCGCTGGAAGCGGCAACGCGGGTTTTGTGGCTGCTGCCGGTGCTGTTCATTCCGTTAATTTTCGGGATGAGCAGTTTGTATTCGACGCACAGCGTGGATGGTGAAGTCCGCGTGGGATGGCTCGATGCCCCTAAAGGCGCAGCTGAAGGTCACTTGTCCGATTTGCAGCATTGGTACCTCACGGTCAACGGATTCCGGCTTCGCCCCATCCTCTATTTTGGCGTGTGGATCTTCCTGATGTGGCTTTTCAATAGAATGTCGCGCCAGCAGGATGCGAATCGCGAGGACCGCGCTCTTCGCGCTCGCCTAAAATTCTGGGCCGGCCCCGGCATCCTTCTTTATGTGTTTGGCATGACGTTTGCGGCGGTGGACTGGGCAATGTCGCTTTCCCCGCACTGGGCGTCCACGATTTACGGGTTCTTATTTGTCGCCGGTCAGGCCATTTCCGCGATGTCACTGATGATTCTTGTGGTGGTCATGTGTTCGCACGCTGAGCCATTTTCGCACTTCATTCAGAAGCGGCACCTGCACGATTTGGGCAAGCTGCTGTTCGCCTTCAATATGCTTTGGGCGTACTTTGGATTTTCGCAGCTGCTGATCATCTGGGCCGGCAACCAGCCGGAAGAAATCAGCTTTTATAAGTCGCGGCTTTACGGCGGATGGGGCGTGGTCGCGGTTATGGTGCTGGTGCTGCACTTCTTCATTCCGTTTTTTGCATTGTTGTCGCGCGACCTGAAACGCAATCAGGCACTGTTGCCCAAGATCGCCCTGTGGCTGATCGCCATGCGCTGCCTGGATCTGTTTTGGCTGACGCGGCCGGAGTTTACCTCGCATGCGCTGCCGACCCTTTGGGATTTTGCGGCCGTCCTGGCGCTGGGCGGAATCTGGCTATGGTTTTTTGCCAAGCAGCTGAAGCAGCAGCCGCTGCTGCCGCTGGGCGAACCAGAACTCGCGGAGGCCATCGCGAACCATGAGCACTAAAAAACAACACGGCCACGAAGCGAACGGCGCGCCGATGCATTCCGACGTGACGTTCGAGCCGCGCGACATTGATATTGGAACGATTGCGCGCTACCTGGTGTATCTGGCCATCACCATCGTGGTTGCGTTGGTGATCTGCGTTCCGATTTTGAACGTGCTGACCAAAATGGTGGCCGAGCAGGATACGCCGATGCCGGCGATCCGTGCCGAGATGAGTCAGAAGCAGCGGGACGAACAGCAGCTTCCGCCGAATCCGCGCCTGCAGGGCGTGCCCGGGCACGAAAGCGATCCGCAACAGGACATGCGAAACAAGATTGCAGCCGACACCAGAGCCAATGAGACGTTGACCTGGGTGGACAAGGACAAAGGGATTGCGCAAATACCGGTGGCCGATGCGATGAAGATCATCGCGGAAAAGGCAGCGGTTCCCGCGGCGATAGCGGAGAAAAAGCAATAAGCATGAGCAGACTGCGCAACATTCTGACGCTTGGCATCCTGCTTGTCGCGGTGGCGCAGGGATATGCACAAGCTCTTCCCGACAACACGGGCCAAGCGTCAACAGGTATGCCTGCCATTTTGCAGAATGTAGCGTTCCGGCCGGAATTGAACGCGCAGATGCCACTGGATGCGGCTTTCACCGACGAGAACGGAAAAAGCGTTTCGCTGAACACCTATCTGCATCACCAAAAGCCGGTGTTAGTGGCATTCGTTTACTACGGCTGCCCGATGCTTTGCACGCAGCTCGAACAGGGAGTGGTTGGCAGCTTGCGCATGCTTTCTTTCAATCCCGGCCGCGACTACGACGTTGTGTTTATCAGCTTCGACGACCGCGACACCGTCCAAATGGCCGCGGCAAAGAAGAGCACGGCGATGGAGCATTTTCGCCGGCCGGACACGGCGTCCGGATGGCATTTCCTGACCGCCTCGAAAGAATCCATCGCCGCGGCAACCAATGCCGCCAATTTCCATTTCAATTTTGACGCCAAGAACAATTTATTCGCGCACGGCAGCGGCATCCTGCTATTGACGCCCGAGGGCCGCATTTCGCGTTACTTTTACGGAGTCGAATTTCCTGGCCGAGATCTGCGGCTGGGCCTGGTGGACGCTTCGCAGGGGAAAATCGGCACGCCGGTGGACAAAGCCCTGCTCTTCTGCTTCCAGTACGACCCGTCGGCTGGGCGCTACAGCGCCACCATTTTGGGCGTCATGCGCGTTGGCGCGGTACTGACTGTTTTGGCGCTGCTGTTTGCCATTTTATTTTTCCGCCGCCGCGATCACCGAGCTTCGCGAACGACTTTGCGCCAGCAAGGAGCACACTGAATCGTGCAGTCCGAATTGCCATTGTATCCGCAGCAAGCGTCTAACTTCGCTCCCCAAGTGGACAGCTTGGTGCTGTTCATGATCGCGGTCTGCGCGTTTTTTGCCTTGGTGATCTGCGCCGCGGTGATTTATTTCTTCTTCAAATACCAGCGCAAGCGGCCCGACGAAGTGGGCGTGCCGATTCATGGCGACATGCGGCTGGAAATTGCCTGGATCGTGCTGCCGTTTTTCCTGCTGATGGCCATGTTCGGGTGGGGCGCGGTGATTTATGTGGACTACCGCCATACCCCCAACGACACGCTGGACATATCGGTCATCGGCAAACAGTGGATGTGGAGGCTGCAGCAGCCCGACGGCCGCAGGGAAATCAACGAGTTGCACGTGCCGGTAAACCGCAATGTTCGCCTGATCATGGCCAGCGAGGACGTGATTCACGATTTTTCGGTGCCGGCATTCCGCGTGAAGATGGATGTGGTGCCCGGCCACTACAACACCATGTGGTTCCGGCCCACCAAGTCCGGCAGGTATCATTTCTTCTGCTCGCAGTATTGCGGCACTAACCACGCCGTGATGGGCGGCTGGGTCACGGTAATGGAGCAGGATGAATACGCGAAATGGCTTTCGGGAACTTTGGCCTCCGAGGATCCGGTAGCGGTTGGTGAGAAGCTTTACTCCGACCTGGCGTGCAGCACCTGCCATCAGCCGGACGGAAAAGGCCGCGGGCCATCGTATAACGGCGTGTACGGCTCGCATGTGAAATTGGCGGACGGCTCGACGGCGTTGGCAGACGACAACTACATCCGCGAATCCATCCTTCAGCCGAATGCAAAGATTGTTGCTGGGTTCCAGCCGGTGATGCCCAGCTTTCAGGGACAAGTGACCGAAGACCAGATTGCGGCCCTGACCGCGTACATCAAGTCGCTGAAAGACCAGGCGCCTCCGGGGAAACCCGGCGCCGCCGAATCGGCAACGGGGAAGAAATAGTATGAGCAGCGTGCAGCAACCACCGCTTTCGCCACAGCCGCTTGCCGAGCAGCAATTGCCGCGGGAGCACTATCTGAATGCCACCTACGGCATTCGCTCCTGGCTGTTGACCACCGACCACAAGCGCATCGCGCTGCTATACCTGATCTCCGTCACCTTTTTCTTTTTTGTCGGCGGAATCTTCGCAACGCTGATCCGTATCCACCTGCTCACGCCGGGCGGCTACCTGGTTACCCCGGAAACGTACAACAAGCTGTTCACCATGCACGGCGTGGCCATGATTTTCTTTTTTCTGATTCCGTCGATTCCCGCGGTGCTCGGAAACTTTTTGATTCCGATCATGATCGGCGCGAAGGATCTGGCCTTTCCGAAGATCAATCTGCTGAGCTGGTACATCTATCTTGTCGGCGGCGCATTTGTCTTGTACTCCTTCGCGACCGGCGGTCTCGACACCGGCTGGACGTTCTATACCCCGCTCAGCAGCATCTACTCGAATTCGGCCGTCACGCCGGCGGTCATCGGCATCTTTATTAACGGTTTCTCCTCGATTCTCACCGGTCTGAATTTCATTATCACCGTGCACACCATGCGCGCGCCCGGCATGACGTGGTTCCGGTTGCCGCTTTTTGTCTGGGCCAACTACGCCACCAGCATTATCTTTGTTCTCGGCACTCCGGTCATCGCCATCACGCTGCTGCTCGCCGGCCTGGAGCGCATGTTCCATATGGGTTTCTTCAACCCGGTATATGGCGGCGACCCGATTCTGTTCCAGCACCTGTTCTGGTTCTACTCGCACCCGGCCGTGTACATCATGATTCTTCCGGCCATGGGCGTAGTCAGCGAAATCATTCCGACGTTCGCCCGCAAGCCGATCTTCGGCTACGACTTCATTGCCGCATCGAGCATCGGCATCGCCGTGATCGGGTTCATCGTCTGGGCCCACCACATGTTCGTCACCGGCCAAGCCACCTATGCGGCGCTAGCGTTTTCGTTCCTGAGCTATCTGGTCGCGATTCCGTCAGCGGTCAAGGTCTTTAACTGGACGGCTACTTTATATAAAGGCTCGATTTCCTTCGATACGCCGATGCTCTACGGGCTTGGATTCATCGGTCTGTTCACGATCGGCGGTTTGACCGGATTGTTCCTGGCATGCCTCGGCCTGGATATCCACCTACACGACACCTACTTCGTTGTCGCGCACTTCCACTACATTATGGTGGGCGGCGCCATCATGGGTTATCTCGGCGGCATCCATTTTTGGTGGCCCAAGATAACCGGTCGTTTGTATCCGGAATATCTTGCGCGCATTGCGGCCATCACGCTTTTTGTTGGCTTTAACCTGACTTTCTTCCCGCAATTTATTCTCGGCTATCTCGGTATGCCGCGCCGCTATCATAACTATCCGCCCGAATATCAGGTGCTGAACGTCATGTCCACCGCCGGCGCTTCGATTCTGGCTCTCGGTTATCTGCTGCCGATGATTTATCTGACCTGGTCCATGCGCTACGGAAAGATCGCCGGGAAAAATCCGTGGCCCGCAACGGGCCTCGAATGGACCACCGATTCGCCGCCGCTCACGGAAAATTTCCATGAAACTCCTGTTGTGGAATGGGAGCCGTACGACTTTCTGCATCGTCCGGAGTTGGGCCTGTTGGGCGCAACTTCCAAGAAGCCTGCGCCCGCCCATGGCGATGACTGATGGAGATTTTATAGCAGCGGCCTTTAGGCCGCAGCCGGGAATGATTTGCAGCGACGGCGGTAACCCGTTGTTGCTTTTGTAGAAGAGGAGCACCGCGTGCACCGCACCGGAGAGCTGTACGGACAATTCCAGACGTTGGACCAGCAGAAAGAATCCGCCACGCTGGGCATGTGGGTCTTTCTGATCACCGAAATTCTTTTCTTTGGTGGCGTCTTCATGGCCTACACCATCAACCGCCATGCTTATCCCACTGCCTTCGGCGTCGGCGGCAACATGCTCGATCTGGGCCTCGGTTTCGGCAACACGATTGTTCTGATTGCCAGCAGCTTCACCATGGCTATGTCGGTTTGGTCAGCGCAAACCAGCCGGAAGAAAGCAGTTCCTGTTTGGCTTGTTGCGACGCTGGCCCTGGGCTCGGTATTCTTGGGCATCAAAGTGGTCGAATACAAACAGAAATTCGACCACCATTTGATTCCCGGCCATGGCTTCGACATCACGTACTGCTCCAACAACCCTTCGGCCTGCGGCCTGTCCGGTAAAGCGCTGGAAGACGAAAAGAAAGAGATCGAAGAAGGCATTCGAGCAGAAACGGACGATCCGAATACTCCGGAAGGCCTGGCGAGGGGCCTCATCGCGCTGAACGCACACGCCCAGCTTTATTTTTCACTCTATTTCGGCATGACCGGCTTGCATGCCCTGCACATGATCATTGGAGCGGGTCTGTTGTTATGGCTCATCTTTGAGGGCTTCAAAGGCAGGTTTGACGCCAATTACAACACCCCGGTCGAAAACATCGGCTTGTATTGGCACTTTGTTGATATCGTGTGGATTTTCCTGTTCCCGTTGCTGTATCTGATCAACCGTCACTTGGCCTGAGAGCTGTGATCTGAACGAGGAGAAGCGCGTGGCAGAACATTCCGAGCACATTGTTTCCCCGAAGATTTATGCCGCCGTCCTCACCGCATTGTTGGCCGGCACGGTTCTCACCGTGCAAGCAGCAAAGATCGATCTTGGTCGCTGGAACATTGTCCTTGCGCTTACCATTGCCGTGACGAAAATGACGCTGGTCATTCTTTTCTTTATGCACGGCAAATACAGCTCACGCCGCACCAAGCTCATCATCGCTTCAGGATTTTTCTGGCTCGCGATAATGCTCGTGCTCACGCTGGCTGATTACACCACCCGCCATCCCGAGCCGAGCCGCAGCCAGCTCCAGCCAACTCCCGCCCGCACCGGTTCCGTGCCGTCAGGTTTTTCCGCCTAACTTCCAGCTTTCTCTCGTCCGTTCTCCGGTTCTACACACCTCTGCCGTGTTCGGTAGTTCGGGGTGTTTGGAGGGTTTGGTGTGCCTGGAGGTTTCCGGGACACCATCGGCAGAAGTGCAAAAAGGAAAAGGGGAGAAGTCAGCCGGCCCAGCCCTCAATCCCCTAAAGGGATCCTCGGCTAACTCCTCCCACGTCCCGGGGAGAATGCAACCCGCTCGCCACTCCTAAGTCCTTTCCTTGCAATACCTTCCTTTTTGAAACCCTTGTAAAAATGTGGTACTCCGGCGCGAAATTACGTGTCAGCAATTTCCTGTAGCTGGCAAACTTCATAAATTGACAGGTGGCGCAGCCGGTTTTCTTGACCCTCCCCGCGTGGCGCTGCTATTGTAAAGAGTTACTCTGGCCTCAGTGTGGCTGCTGAGTGCCGGGGCTCGCCTTTCGCGGCGGGCAGGCTCCTGCGGAGGGAGCCTAGCGATATGGGCCTGACCAAACTTGTCGTCCGGGGCGCTCGCCAGCACAACCTCAAGAATATTAGCATCGAGATCCCGCGCAACACCCTTACAGTCATCACCGGTCTTTCCGGCTCCGGGAAATCTTCTCTGGCCTTCGACACGATTTATGCCGAAGGCCAGCGACGCTACGTCGAGTCGCTCTCTGCCTACGCCCGCCAATTTCTCGATCAGATGGAGCGTCCTGAAGTCGATGTCATCGAAGGACTGTCCCCTTCCATCGCCATCGAGCAAAAAACCACCACGCGTTCGCCGCGCTCCACGGTAGGCACCATCACCGAGATTTACGATTACTTGCGCGTCGTCTACGCCTCGGTCGGTGTGCCTCATTGCCCAAGCTGCGGCAATCCCATCAAGCGCCAGTCGAGCGAAGCCATTGTGCAAGCCATTCTCGGGGGCGAACTCTGCCAACCCGACGACCGCATCATGATCCTCGCGCCCATCGTGCGCGGCCGCAAAGGCGCTTATCGCAAAGAGCTGGAAAAATTGGCGCAAGACGGCTATGTGCGCGTGCGCATCAATGGCGAGCTTTGCCCGCTGGACGATCCTCCGCAGCTCGACAAGCGCAAAAATCACACCATTGAAGTTGTCGTGGACCGCTTGCTGGTCAAGCAGGGCATCGCTTCGCGCCTCGAACAGTCCATCGTCACTTCGCTGAAACTCGCCTCCGGCCTGGTTACAGTGGCGGTTGTCGGCGGCCAGGAATTTACCTTTTCCGAAAAACTGGCTTGCCCTGATTGCGGCATCAGCGTTCCGCAGCTCGAACCGCGTTCGTTCAGCTTCAATTCGCCCTACGGCGCGTGCCCCGCGTGCAACGGTCTCGGCTCGAAATACGATTTCGATCCCGCTAAGGTTGTCACGGATTGGACGCGCCCGCTATTTGACGGCGGACTTGGGCCAGGTTCCGGCTCCGCCATTCTCAAACGCACGCTGGAACTCGCTGCGTATGGGCATGGCTTCGATCTCGACACGCCGTTTGAAAAGCTTCCCATCAAAACTCAGAACCTGATGCTCTACGGCTACCCGCCCATCGGCGCCCCTGGCTTTAAGACCAATGGCGAAGCTGCAAAAATGAAAGGCAAGGCCGACAAAGGGTTCCGCTTCCAGGGCGTTCTGAAATTCCTTGAGCGTAATTTTGAAGAGTCGGGTTCCGATTCCTACCGCGAATGGATGACGCAGTACATGTCTGCCACGCTGTGCAACGTTTGCCATGGCAAGCGGCTGCGTCCCGAATCGCTTGCCGTGAAACTTGCCAGCAGGTCTATCGCCGATTTCACCGCGCTCTCACTTTCCGCCGCGCGACCCGCCGTGGACAAGATGATCTCTGAACTATCGCCGCGCCAAAAGGAAATCGCCGCGCGTCCGCTCGAAGAAGTCGCCGAACGTATAGACTTTCTTCTCGCCGTCGGCCTCGGATACCTCAGCCTGGATCGGTCCGCCGCCACGCTTTCCGGCGGCGAAGCGCAGCGCATCCGCCTGGCCACGCAAATTGGCTCGCGCCTTCGCGGCGTTCTCTATGTTCTCGACGAACCCTCCATTGGCCTGCACGCGCGCGATAACGAACGCCTACTCGGTTCGCTTGAGCGGCTCCGCAATCTCGGCAACACCGTTCTGGTTGTCGAACATGACGAAGACACCATTCGGCGCGCGGATTTTGTGGTGGACCTCGGCCCTGGTGCGGGGAATGCCGGCGGCTATCTCGTCGCCCAAGGCAAGCCTGAACAAATCGCCGCCACGGCCGAATCCCTAACCGGCCAGTATCTATCCGGCGCGGCAAAAATTGATGTCCCGCACACGCGCCGCAGCCCCAACGGAAAATCCATCCAGATTGTCGGCGCCTCAGCCAACAATCTGAAAGACGTGGATATTGCCATCCCGCTCGGCCTGCTTACGGTGGTTACTGGCGTCTCCGGATCCGGCAAATCCACGCTCGTTAATGACATTCTCTATCGCGCCCTCGCGCAGAAACTCTACCGTTCACAAGAAGCGCCGGGTGCTTACAAACAGCTTCTCGGTGCCGAACACATCGACAAAATCGTCGAAATCGATCAAGCGCCCATCGGCCGCACGCCACGTTCGAATCCCGCCACCTACTCTGGCGTTTTTGCTCCCATCCGCGAACTTTTCGCCATGCTCCCCGAATCGCGCGAACGCGGCTACAAACCCGGCCGCTTCAGTTTCAATGTCAAAGGTGGCCGCTGCGAAGCCTGCCAAGGCGATGGCCTGCGCCGCATCGAAATGAATTTTCTGCCGGACGTTTACGTCACCTGCGAAGTTTGCCGCGGCCGCCGCTACAACTCGGAAACCCTCGCCGTCCGCTTCAAGGGCCATTCCGTCAGCGACATTCTCAACCTGCAGGCCACCGACGCGCTCAAGCTTCTTGAAAACATTCCGCAAATCCAGCAGAAACTTGCCACCATCGTTGAAGTCGGCCTCGGCTACGTCCAGCTCGGCCAGTCCGCAACCACTCTTTCCGGCGGCGAAGCCCAGCGCATCAAGCTCGCCCGCGAACTTTCCAAGCGCCAGACCGGCCGCACTTTCTACATTCTCGACGAACCTACCACCGGCCTACATTTCGACGACGTGCGCAAATTGCTCGATGTTCTCCAGCGCCTTGTTTCACTCGGCAACTCCGTCCTCATCATCGAGCACCACCTCGACGTCATCAAACAAGCCGACTGGATCATCGACCTCGGCCCGGAAGGCGGCGAAGGCGGCGGCCGCATCGTCGCCCAGGGCCCGCCCGAACTCGTCGCCCGCAACAAAAAATCCTATACTGGCCACGTCTTGGCTCGGGTTCTGCACATCGCCAACGGTAATGCCAACGGCTCGCACAAGTAGCCGTTACGATTTCCAGGAAGAGACCAGCCTGTGTATGCCTTTCTCTATCTCGGCATCAAGCTAGCCGCCTACGGCTTGTGGTGTTTTCTCGGCTTGGCAAAACTGCGCGCCGGTCGCGATGCGTCCGCAGGCCGCGCCCTAATGCTGGGTTTCGTCCGTCTGTTGCTGGGATTGCTCTTCGGGGTGGTTATTTGGTTGGCCAGCTCGGTAGTTCTCTCCAGGCTCGGTTACGGCTTGCCGCAAAATGTAGTGGCGTATTTGCTGGTTTATGTTCCCGTGCGCTGGCTCGAGTGGAGCATCATGGCGGTCATCCTTGTGCCTGGCTCCGTTTCCGAGTTTTTGCTCGGCGCCAGAAAGCCCGACCGCCTCTGGCGCCTCGGCGGTATCCTCATCTCCTGCCTGGCCGACATTCCCTTGATCATCTCCCTCGGCGGCGTCATCCCCACCGGGCGCTTCCTTTGCTGAGCAAGTCGCCGATTCTCCGGTGTTTCCTAGTGGCGGGCCTTCAAGACCCGTTCTTCTTTCTTTCCATTTCCCGCTCTTATCCGGCTCCTCCTCTTTCTTGCCTATTCCACTTCCCCCGTTTACAGTGAAACGTCCGCAATGACCAAGTCCGTTTACACCACCCAACCCATCACGCTAGGCGACGTCGCCACTTATCCGCTCGCTTCCCGCAAGAGCAAAGTCTCCATCGCCGATTTCGCCAGGACCGGCAAAAAGCCCAACGCTTCCCTCACAAATTTTCTCGATGCGCTCCCCAACATCCTCGCTGCGCAAGATCTGCGCGGACTGCTCTCCGCCATTCACGCCGCAAAACGCGCCCGCAAAGCGATCCTCTGGGGACTCGGCGGCCACGTCGTCAAAACCGGCCTCGGCCCCGTTCTGGCCGACCTCATGCGCCGCGGCTTTGTCTCCGGCATCGCCATGAACGGCGCCGCCCTCATCCACGACTTCGAAATCGCGCTCAACGGCAACACTTCAGAAGACGTCGAAGCCGGCCTCGACGAAGGAAAATTCGGCATGGCCACCGAAACCGGATTTTTCCTAAATCAGATCGCCAGCACTGCGAACTTCTCCGGCATTGGTTATGGCGAAGCCGCCGGAAAATTCCTGGCCTTGCAAACCCGCCGTCTCACCGCTCAAAATACCAGCGCCAGCGTGCTCTTCAACGCCTACCAACTGCAAATTCCCGTCACTGTCCACCTTGCCATCGGCACCGACATCCCTCACATGCACCCCGCCGCGGACGGTGCTGCGCTCGGCGCCGCCACACATCACGATTTCCGCCTCTTCTGCGCCCTTGTCGAAGCCATGCATCCCGGTGGCGTCTATCTCAATTGGGGCTCCGCTGTCCTCTTGCCCGAGGTTTTCTTGAAAGCGGTTTCCGTCGTTCGCAATCTGCACGTGCCACTCCGCCCTATCACCACCGCAAACTTCGACTTTATCCAGCACTACCGTCCATTGCAGAATGTAGTGAAGCGTCCCATCGCCCCCGCCAAGGGGCGCACTTCGGACTCCAAGGGGTATGCCATCACAGGTCACCACGAACTCTTACTCCCTCTCGTAGCCGCTGCGCTCGTTTCCGGTTGGCCGCGCACCGCGTCCCCCCAACAGCAGTCCACCAAAAAGGCGGCGCGCAGGCCCAAATGAATCCTTTCGACGAGAATCCTTCGCAGCCGCGCCCCGATCAGCCCTCCGATCAACAGCCAGGCAGCCAACCCGCCGCGAATCAACCTTCGGATACTCCGCGCGAAGAGTCGTCGCCGGAGTCGCGCCGGGAATCACTCGACGAGCTTTCTTCGCGGATCGTTGTTCATTCGCCGTACGCCGCCGCGCTTCCCGGCGATCCTCCCTCGGTAACCGCGTCCATTCCGCCTCCACCGCCGGCCAATGCCTTCCTGCCCGAAGACCTCCGCGTCCCCTGGTCCTGGCTGCACCTGCTTTTCTTCGGCCTTTTCGCTTTCGGCAGCATCCTCGCCATCCAGATCGCGCTGGTCGTCTATTTCAACACCAGCCGCCATCTCAGCCCGAAAGAAATCGAGCAGCTCTTCCAAAACCGTCCCGACGTCGCCGTCGGCTCCAACGTGCTGTGGTTTTTTCTGATCTTTCTTTTTCTCTATGTGACCATTGCGGTCCTGCAAAAGCTCCCCTTCTGGCTCACCTTCGGGTGGAAAAAACTTGGCATTAATCCCGATTGGCCCGTCAGCCCCTGGGTCTACCTCGCTGGCGGTGCCGGCTTGGCCGTCTGCGTCGCTATCGCCAGCACCAAAATCAAGACGCCCGAACATCTTCCCATTCAGGAGCTCTTCAAAAATCGCACCGGCGCGTTTCTCCTCATGGGTATGGCGGTTCTGATCGCCCCCCTCGTCGAAGAAACCGTTTTCCGCGGCTATCTCTATCCGCTCTTCGCTTCCACATCCGCGCGCCTCGCTCGCCACTTCGGTTTCGATCCCGATTCCGCCGTTCAGACCGGCACGCGCGCTGGCATTGTCCTCACCGGCGTCCTCTTCGGTTTCCTCCATGGGGCGCAGCTCGGCTGGACCTGGGCTCTCGTCGCCGTTCTCTCCACCGTAGGCATTGTCTTCACTTTTGTGCGCGCCCGTGCCCGCTCCGTTTTTGCCAGCTACCTTCTCCACCTCGGCTACAATTCCTTCATTGCCTTCTCGGCCATCTTCTCCACTCGTTTCTTCACCCACATGCCTCCGCATCCCTGATGTTTTCCAATCTCGGAATAAGGCACATATATGCAGGTTACCTGTCTATTTTCCGCAGTCTTGCGATATCCTTGACGCGCCATGTCGTCAACGTGGAGACAACATAGTTGAACGCGACATCGGGCGAACTGCCCGGCCCCGGAATTACCCAGGCTCGCGCGGCTCAACCTTTTCGCATCACTGCTGCGCTCTCTTACCTGATGCTGCTCGGCGGACTCCTCACCGTAGGTTTGTCGCTCTACATCGTCATAACGACCTGCTCGAGTCTCCCTTTCTGGGATGGGTGGACGCAGGTGGAAGTGGCGGCAAATGGCCGCAGCCCGGTCTCGCCTTCCTGGCTATGGCAGCAACATAACGAGCACCGGCTGGTTGTACCCAAACTTTTTCTGGCTTTCGACCTGCGTTTGTTTCGGGCTCGACAATTCTTTCTGCTAGCCAGCATTTTCGTGATTCAGCTGCTGCACCTCACTCTGTTGAGCTGGAGCATGCGGGTGCTCGGCGGCTGGAGCGGAGCATTGTGGCGCGCGGGCACCGGCGTCGCCGCGTTTTGCCTTTTTTGCCCGACGCAAGCCGAGAATTTTACCTGGGGTTTTCAGGTTTGTTTCGTCCTGCCGCCCTTCTTCGCGACCTTGTCATTCGTGGCGCTGTTGCTCTACTGGGCGGAAACACAACAGCCTGACAAACAGCCGTCACCTTGGTTTCTGGTCCTTTCCATTCTCGCCGCGACCGGCGCCGCATACTCGCTTGCAAATGGAAGCCTGCTCTGGCCGCTGCTTGCTGCGGCCGCACTCTACCTCCGTTTGCGCCCCCGGGTAATTCTGAGTTTCGCAGCTGCCGGCGTGATCAGTACCGCTCTTTATCTGTACCACTACGTTCGTCCCGAAGGACATGCGAATCCATTGCAATCCCTCGCCGCCCCGCTCACAATATTGAAATATTGCTCGGCTTATTTCTTCAGCGCCTGGCCCTATTACGATACTGGCGCCCGCCTCATCCTTCCCCGTCTTGTCCTGCCGATGGTTGTGCTTATGTTGCTCCCCGCTGCACTGCCTTATCTCCGCGAGTTTCGCCCGTTCGCAGTGCAGCTGATCCTTACCATCCTGTACTGTCTGGGCACTGCCTTCATCACCGCGACCGGGCGGTTGAGTTTCGGCATTTCGCAAGCCACAGTCTCTCGTTACCAGACGGTTGCTCTTCTCTTCTGGTGTTGCCTGGCCCTGCTATGGCTGGGTGGCGCATTTTTCGCCCCTTCACGAATGAAGTATTTGTTCTTGGTGGCACAGCTCTGTTTCCTGACCGTCCTTGCCATCGGGGCAACCAGGGCCAAGGGTCAGATCTGGATAATGCGCGGGCACGCCTTCGCGCTAAAGACGGCAACCGCGGCCCTGCTGACGGGCGTGGCGGACCCCGATTCTCTGGGGCAGGCCTATCCCGAAAAGGGCATGTTTCGCAGGGTAGTGCCGTACATGAAAGCAAATAGGCTATCCGTGTTTTCAGGCGGCCTGTCTTCCACCATGGGAAAACCGTTGCGTTCGGTTTTTTCCCTCACCGATCCGAGCGAATGCGCCGGGGCTTTGCAGACCGTCTTTCCACTCGACAATTCCTTTGGCCCCGGACTGGGTCCCGGCCTTAGAGTCCTCGGCTGGGCCTGGGACTCCAAACACCAGCGACTTCCTTCGGCTATCGCCGTCACAATGGATGACAACGTGGTCGGGGTAGGCGCTACCGGTAATTGGCGGCCTCCGCATTCTGACGGCTTCGTTGCTTTCTCGCCCCCGCTATCGCCACAATCCACCGCAACCTTCTACGCAATTCTCGATACTTCTCCGCCGTCAGCCTGTTACATCGGGCGATTGTTCGTGAAGTAGAAACCGTCCACGCGCAGGCGCTAACTCCCTGGTTGCCCATATTTACACACCGGGGTCGCTATGCCCTGTCCTCGCCCTCAGTTACAATGACAAAATGTAAAAGGATTACGTCGATATGTACGTCGCCCAACCCATTGAGTGGACCGATCGCGGTGTGGTCATGCTCGACCAGCGGCGCCTCCCGGCCGAGGAAATCTCCTATACCTACACCGCCTATCAGGACGTCGCCAAAGCCATCCGCGAAATGGTCATCCGCGGAGCACCTGCCATCGGAGTCGCCGCCGCCATGGGCGTCGCCCTCGGCGTGAAAAATTCCACTGCCAAATCGCTTGACGAACTGCGGGCGGAATTTCCCGTGATCCTCGACACCCTCGCCAAGACCCGCCCCACTGCAGTAGATCTTTTCTGGGCGCTCGATCGCATGAACCGCCGCTTCACCGAACTCAGTACGCAAGCCAGCGACCTCAACAAAATAAAGTCTGTGCTGATCGAAGAAGCCAAATCCGTCCACGCCGAAAAGCGCGCCACCGATGAAGCCATCGGCCACTTCGGCGCCGAACTCATGCCGCAAGACGGATTGGTAATGACGCAGTGCAACGCCGGCGCGCTCGCCACAGGCGGTATCGGCACGGCGCTAGGCGTGATTCAAGTGGCCGTCGAACAGGGAAAGAAAATCCACGTGCTGGTTCCCGAAACGCGTCCCTATCTGCAAGGCGCGCGCCTCACCGCCTGGGAACTTCATCGCAGCAACATTCCCCTCACGCTCATCACCGACAACATGGTCGGCCACTTCCTCAAAACCGGAAACGTCGGCGCCGTCGTCACCGGAGCTGACCGCATCGCCGCCAACGGCGACACCGCCAACAAAATCGGCACCTATCAGATCGCGGTTTTAGCGCGAGAACACCACGTCCCGTTCTACATTGCAGCGCCGGTTTCCACTTTTGATTTGTCGATTCCCAGCGGCGAGCACATTCCCATCGAAGAGCGTTCATCCGCCGAAGTTACGCAAATCCAGGGCATTCGCATCGCCCCCGACGTTCGTGCAGCGCATCCCGCGTTCGACGTCACGCCCAACAGATACATCGCCGCCATCTTCACCGAACGCGGCGTAGCCCGCGCTCCCTACGGCGACTCCCTCGCCGCACTCGCTGCTCATGCCCACTCCGCCTCCACCGTCTAATCAAGGGCTTATCGAAATTGTCATTCCGGGCTGGCTCGCAGGGGTGGCGAAGTGAGCGATCTCTCTTTCCTCCGCCAACGCGCCTGCTACCGGAAATTCTCTGCCAGCATGATCTGCGACTGCTGCCAGCCGGGCTGGTCGTACACCACAGTCTTTCCGTCGCGCGTTGCACTCAGCCAAAACGGCGCAATGCCCAAATGTCCAACGGTTCTTACTCGTCGCGTGGCCAGGTCGAACACACTCACCACCGGCGCGCCGCTCCCCGACGGCTGCGCGAACAAGATCCCGCCATTCGGCCCCTCTTCCACAACCGTCCAGCTTGCCCATGACGGCGGCCGCACTTCCTTGGACAATATTTTTTCCTGGCCACCGTCCGCCGGAACCTGCCAGATTTCCGGATACGCGAAGGCCGCCTTCGCATAAAAGACGCGCTTGCCGTCGGGAGATTCAAGCGCTGCGTGCCCCCCCTTCCGCGTCAGCTGAATCGGCGTACCTCCCTGAGCGGGAATTTTCCAGACTTCAAACCGCCCTGTACGCCGCGATGCGAAATAAATCCACTTCGCATCGTGCGACCAGCTGGGGCAACGGTCGTCGGCATCGTCGGGAGTCAGCAGCCGCGGCGCCGCGCTACCTTCGAGCGGAACCGAATAGATCCCCGCTCCGCTCTTGCCGCTGGCGTCGAAGACAATGGTCTTGCTGTCGGGGGACCAGCGCGGCGTTCCGGCACTTCCGACGGCGGTCACTTGCCTGGCGTTTTTTCCGTCGCGATTGCTCACCCAGATCTCCATCGTTCCCGAGCGGTCGGACATGAACGCCAATTTTTTCCCGTCGGGAGAAAACTGCGGTCCCGGTCCCTGATCTGTTTGTCCCGTCATCGGGACCAGAATGCCCGCTTCGCTATGGCCGCCCTGTTCGCCCCCGCTCTCGGAAAGCTCGAGCTGCCAGATGTTCAGGCCGTGGCTGCTCCGGTCATAGGCGAGCAACGCGCCCCGCGGTGAAACCGCCGGTTCCGCTCCGGCGTCGTTGATTTGAATCGGCGGCTCGCGCTTTTCTGAGGGAACTCGCCACAGCCCGGGTTTGCCGCCGAAGTTCGAACTGAAGATTACGGACTTGCCATCCGCCGCCCAGCGCGGCGCGCCCACGACTTGCGCGGTCACAGAAGTCACCAGGGTTTCTTCTCCGCCTTCCGTGGGGATGGCCTTAATCTCTTCCGGGAAACCAGAGCCGCGACTACGCACAAACAACAAACGTTTGCCGTCACCGGAAAATGATGGCGCGCGATCTTCCGCTGCGGGGGTCGGATTGGTCAGCGGCTGAACCGCTGACGTTTGCAGATTCATGAGGTAAATCGCATCTCCACCGTTGAACGCGATTGCCTTTCCGTCGGGTGACCAATCCAGTTCGCCGCGTCTGGGTTCAACGTTGCCGGTGTCCATCCGTTGCTCGGCGCCGCCTTCTGCTGGCACAAAAAAGATCTGACACTTGTGACCATCCCAGCGCGAAAATGCGATGCGTTTTCCGTCCGGCGACCAGGCCGGGCTGCGATCATGCCGATTTTTCGTCAACTGCATCTGGCGCCCGCCACTGATTTGGCCGACAAAGATTCCGGACTCTCCTTCGCGCATTCCTTCGCGCGCGAACGCAATGAACTCTCCATCGCGCGAAAATGCGGGTTGTGCTGCGTCCTGATCGACGCCCGTGAAGGGGCGGATTCGCAGTCCCGGAGCTGGAGAGTCCGCCCGGGCCTCGCGCGATCCGCTATTTTTCACTTTGATAGCCAAGCCGACAAACACCAGCAGCACCGCAAGCGCGCCCGCGAACGGGCTTAGCCAGATTTTGCCGCGACGCTGGAGGTTCGCGTGTGGCATGCCCGGAACCGCTTCGAACCGCGGAGAATTGTGGGCCGCCGGTCGACGGCTGGCCGTCTCCTGAGCATCGAGCGGCACGACCTTGGCGATGAAGCGGTAGCCGCGACGCGGCAGCGTCTCCACGAAGCGCGGGTTATCCGCTGAATCGCAAAGGGTTTCTCTTAATTTATTGACCGCCGCGTTCAGTCCGTGGTCGAAGTCCACAAAGGTGTCGCCCGGCCACAGCCGCATCCTCAGTTCTTCGCGTGTGACCAGTTCGCCGGGTTTGCCGAGCAGAACCGCCAGAATGTCGAAGGGCTGGCCAATCAAGCGGATCCGCGTGTCGTCCTTGCGCACTTCGTGAGTATGGAGGTCAACGGTAAAGGGGCCAAACTTTACGCGCTGGTGTGCCGGGTTGCTCATTCCTGGGGCATCTCTCTCGGAAAATTAGACTGTTTACCGGGGCCAACAGTTTTGTCTTGCCCAGTGAGATACGCGCGATGAAGTCGCTTTGTTCCCTTCCGGCTATGTCTAAGTCTATTTATTTCAGCAACTTAGTGAGCGACCGGAAATGGATAACGAATGACCGGGGATGGACAACTTTTCGAACCGTGTTCGTTTGTCTAGGGCGCGGATTCGCTTACGACAGAAGGTGTCCCATACCGCTGGGTCGCCCAACCGACCAAGCAAAGCGAGTTCTGGATTCGCCCGCGAACTCACCGTCCGTCGAGCAAAGGGCACGCAGTCCGGCACCCGCTGCCAGTGGGTCTAAGCGGGACAATTTGTGCAGCAAGCGACGGGATCGATCCCGAATTGACGTTGAGATCCTTCGTCTCGCTGCGCCGGACTCAGGATGACCAGCCCTGGATTCGTGCGCAGCGCTATTCGTAGCGGAGGGCTTCGACAGGATCGAGGCGGGCGGCTTTCCAGGCGGGGTAAATGCCGAAGCCGATGCCGATCATGGCGCAAGCCGCCAAAGCGAAGATGACCCACATGACGGAAAGCTGCGCCGCCATATGAACGGCGTACTTGAGGAACAGTGTCAAACCGGCTCCAAACAGCACGCCAATAATTCCGCCCAGCGCGCTGAGGGTTACCGCTTCAATCAGAAATTGCATCAGGATGTGGCTGCGTTTTGCGCCGATGGCTTTGCGCACCCCGATTTCGCGCGTTCGTTCGGTCACACTGACCAGCATGATGTTCATTACGCCGATGCCGCCGACGATGAGTCCCACCGAGGCGATGGCGAACATCAGGATAAAGATCAGGCCGCTGATTTTGTTCCACAGATCCAGAAAATAGTCGGAGGTAAACAGCGCGAAGTCGTCGGGTTTATCGTTGGCCAGACGGCGTTTGCGGCGCAGCATGTCGCGAATCTCTTCCACGGCTTCGCCCACCTGCGAGGGGTCGGACGCTTTCGCAAAAATCACGTAGTCCTTCTTATTGGGATAAAGCTTGCGCAGGGTGGTCACCGGCATAACGGCGATGTTGTCTTCGGGATTGGAGCCCCCCGAAATTCCCTGTCGGCGCTTGTCCATGGTGCCGATGACCGTGAAAAGCTGGCCATCAATCGTGACTTCCTGGCCGGCGGCTTTGTCGGCGCCTTCCGGGAAAAGCAGGTTCGTGGTGTCGTAACCGAGCAGCACCACGGGAGCGCGATGCTCCGTGTCCAGTGCGTTGAACTCGCGCCCGTGAATGACTTTCATGTCGAAAATCTGCGTTATGGAAGGCGAATTTCCCTGCAGGATCACGTTCTTCGCGCGGCTTGCGCCCCGGCGGACATCGGAAGTGCCGACACCGAATTGCGGCTGAAAAATCCGCATGGAGGGTGAAGCCGCTTTTACGTGCGGAAGCTGTGCCATGTCGTCGGCCCATTCCGCCTCGAGTTCCTTGCGCGTGAACCATTCGCTGGGCGGGCGCGAAAGCGAGGCCCACGGGAAACGGTAAGCGATGATGGTGTCCGAGCCGAGCTCGCGGATTCCTCCGAGCACGCTGTCGTTCAGCCCGTTGATGACGGAACTTACGGTGATGACGGTGGTAATTCCGATGACGATGCCGAGTACGGTGAGGCTGGAGCGCAGCAGGTTTTTGCGCAGCGTGTCGAGAGCCAGGGCGACCTGTTCGCTCAGCCGCAATGTACCTTCGACGCGCACGAGCGCCTTGAGGCGCGAAGCGCGGGAGTCAGCGAGCGTGTTGGCGATGGTTGACATGTGAACTTAAATTGCTCGTATGGGCGCGGCACTAAAAAAAGAAACCGCAAATCACTCAGAACGCAGCGCCTCCACCGGATCGAGCTTCGATGCCTTCGACGCCGGATAGGTTCCAAAAAATAGCCCTACGCTCAGTGCCACCAGCAATCCTCCAAGCACCGACCACAATTGGACTGCGGCGGGCAGCGGCGAAACAATCGAAACAAGTTTTGCCAGAAAGACTCCGCCGGCGACGCCGATGGCTCCGCCGATTAC
Organism: Candidatus Eiseniibacteriota bacterium; assembly: GCA_035607085.1. Taxonomy (GTDB): domain Bacteria; phylum Acidobacteriota; class Terriglobia; order Acidiferrales; family UBA7541; genus Acidiferrum. Next base: position 35,587 of record DATMZI010000037.1, read on the forward strand.
GGCGATCGTCGAAGACTCGATCAGAAATTGCAGCAGGATGTCGCCGCGCCGCGCGCCCAAGGCTTTACGCACACCGATTTCGCGGGTGCGCTCCGTCACGCTGACCAGCATGATGTTCATGATGACAATGCCGCCGACAACCAAGGAAATGGAGGCGATGGCGATGGTCACGACGAAAAAGGAAGAGCTGATGTCTTTCCATAGCGATAAAAACGAGTCGCTCGTTTCGACCGCGAAGTCGTCTTTCGCTCCGTAAGAAAGGTGATGACGGCCGCGCATGATCTGGCGCACTTCGTCCACGCTGTCCTGAATTCTTCCTGCGGAACCGGCGCGAATGGTGACGCGCAGCGAATCGGTTTGCGCGCCGAAGTCTTTTTGATACGTCGTGAGCGGAAGGATGATCCAGTTATCGAGCGAAGTGCCGAGGGAGGAACCTTCTTTTTTGCCGACGCCGATGACGGCGCATTGGAACGTGTTGTTCCAGCGAATTTCTCTGCCGACAGGATCGACGCCGGGCAAGAGATTGTCCACCAGGTCCATGCCGATTACGCAGACCGGCGCGGCGGTGTTGACGTCGGCGTCGTTGACGTGCCGGCCTTCGACCAAGTCGACGTCGTAAAGCTCGGCCATTTCGGGCGTCCACGCGCGCAGGTTGGTGTCTTTCAGGGAGTTGAGCCCACTGCGAACTTCAACCCGCCCGCCAAGCGCGGCGCCGATGCCTTTGCACGATTTGCAGAGTTCCTTGACCGCTTGAAAATCATCGGCAGTGATGCGTTTGCGTTTCTGAAAAGCCAGCCAGTCGTCGACATTGGTAATGATGGAGGGCTGTTTGGAAAGGCCGAAAACGTCGGCGCCGAGCCTGAACACGCGCGTGGCGACATATTGGTTGGCGCCGTTAATCAGGCTGACCACCGCGATTACCGCGGCGACGCCGATCACTACTCCCAGCAGCGTGAGGATGCTGCGCAGCTTGTGCGCCCACAGGCTATCCGTGGCGATGGCCACGGCCTCGGAGAAGTTCATGCGCCGAGCGCGCGTGCCGGCTCCCGAACCGGTCTTCGTTCGATCGAATGAACCTGCCGGCACCGTAGCGCCGGCCGATGCTGAGACGGGTAGGGAGCCTGGGCTAGAGCTGTCCATGGACGCTTTATGCGGGGGAATGCCCTCATCTTAGCATACGGATGGAGGCCGGCCAGAGTTACGGCCACAAGTTACGGCCACAGGGGCAATCCTGGCCCATGTGCCCAAGGCGAAACCCGGGAGCGGAGAGGTTTGGCCAGTTTCTCGATTCGCTTGAGCTGGCTGTCCAGATCCTAGGACCAGATCTTCCGGTTGACACACTGGATTTGCGCTGGGACTCCCGATGGCCGCCGGGCGAGCTCCGCAGCTTGGTCTGCCAGCCGCGCGGGCGTTGTAAACCGACCGGCCAACCGGTTCCCGAAACTGCATCTGCCCGAAGGTCAGGAAAAAATGAATATCTCTATAAAATTTTCCGAAGCAGTTAGAGATTTCTGTATTTCTCTAATGGATTTTACCGATGAGCATTCGAGCTCGCTGGCGGGCTACATCCACGAACTTTGGATCGTTTGAAATTTGTTCGAGTAGCGGCACTAACCTCTGAGGTTCCGGCAGCAGCCCGCGGTTCAGATCCGACTCAAACTGCAGCAGCGCATCATAAATTCCCAGCCGATCGTAGCGCATGCGGCGCGTGATCAGTTCGTAGTGCTCCTGCTGCCGCGCCAGGCCCTCAAATATTTGTAACAGCTGCGCCGCGGCCTGGTTTAGCGTGTAGTTGAACTTCGTTTCGTGAACCACGCCGGCCTGTTCCCAGCGGAAAGTTTTTTCTCCCAGATTGGCGATCTTGCGGTGGACGTCCAGGTCCTGTCCCTGGAAATTGTGCAGCTGCGCCGTGAGTCCAAAAATTTTGGTGCGCAGTGCTTCGCCCACTTCGAATGGCGCGGGGCCCGGATCATCATCCATCTGGCGGATTTCATAGGTAGCGGTCTTCTGGTCATCCCAGATGCTCAGCTCAATGTATTCCGGAGAACTGCCTTGAAAAATGCGCCGGAAGGTCACTTTAGCGGGCTGCGAGGAAGGAGTCGAAGCCGCAGCCGCCCGCGCCTGTGCTGACGCCAGGGCCACACTGCCGCCAAGGAATACCATTAGCGCGAGCGCTGCGACGAACCTTTTCATTCTCATGGTGATGGCAGAATGTGGCGCACGGTTTGCGCCCGTGTTGGGGGCACAGGTTGAGGCGCCCGTGCCACTCCAATGCGCCTCGCCACCTCCACCGGCACCGCAAATCGTGCACGAAACTGTGCGCTCTGCAAATGGCACAAAGCCACTGCCAGCGCGTCCGCGGCGTCCGACGGCTCGGGAATTTCCACTAATCCCAGCACAGACCGCACCATCAACTGCAGCTGCCGCTTGTCCGCATGGCCGTACCCTGCTACGGACGCCTTAATCAGCCGCGGCGCATAGCTGTGCACTTCGACGCCGTGCTGCGCTGCCGCCAGCAGCACCACGCCGCGCACTTCTGCCAGACGCAAAGCCGTTTTCACATTCAGCGCGGAAAATATGGATTCCACCGCGAGTGCATCGGGAGCAAAATCCCGCAACAGTCCGCAAATCAGCGAATGCACCGCTTCCAGCGCGGCTCCCGCCGATTCCTTTCTAATCTTGTCCGCCACTCTCATCGCGCCATAGTGCAACGAACGGCACTTCCGCCCGTCCGATTCCACGACTCCATAGCCGGTCGGTCCCGCGGCGGCGGGATCAACGCCAAGCACGCGTATGCAATGGGATTTCGCGGGCGCAGACATGGCAACCAGTCTAAGGCGCGGCGGAAGTCGGTGCAATCAGGTTACGCAGAAATGTGCGCCGCTTCAGAAGCTTTCCCATGCGGCGAACGCCCGGGCGTCGGTGATCGCGCGGAATTATTCCCGGTGTGCAAGTTCCTTTCAGTTGGCGCCGACAGCTGCCTGGATCTCGCTCTCGTCTATATCGAAATTCGCGTAAACGTGTTGCACGTCGTCGTGCTCTTCCAGCGCTTCAATCAGTCGGAGCATCTGCTTGGCCTGATCGCCAGTCAGCTTCACGTAGTTCTGCGGCACCATGGCGACTTCCGCGCTGGCCGGAGTAATGCTAGCTTTGCTCAACGCTTCTTTGACGCTCTCTAGCGCTTCCGGCGGCGTCACCACGTACCAGCTGGAACCGTCGTCCTTCAAATCTTCCGCGCCGGCTTCCAGAACCAGATCCATCAACTTATCTTCGCTGGCCGCTTCTTTCGCGATGTTGATTTCGCCCTTGCGCTGGAACATCCAGCCGACCGCGCCCGCTTCCGCCAGGTTGCCATTGTTCTTGCCCATCAGGTGGCGCATTTCGCCGACCGCGCGATTGCGGTTTGTCGTAACCACCTGGATCAGAACGCCTACGCCGCCCGGTCCGTATCCTTCGAAGGTCACCTCATCGTACTGTTCGCCTTCGAGCTGCCCGGTGCCACGCAGAATCGCGCGCTCGATGTTGTCGTTCGGCATGTTCTCGTTTTTCGCCGCCAGAACCGCGGTGCGCAAACGGGGGTTGGAGTTGGGATCGCCGCCGCCGATCCGCGCGGCGATCGTCAACTCACGAATCAATCGCGTGAACACGCGGCCGCGCTTGGCGTCAGTGGCCGCCTTCTTGTGCTTAATGGTGGCCCATTTTGAATGCCCGGACATGACACTTCCTTCGTATCGCGAATTTCGTTTATGCCCCGCATGGCGGGGATATCTGCGGAGAACTGCAGCGAGCCGCTACCCCTCGAGAGGCGCGGGCCAAACGTTTTCAAGTCTAGCACATGGGCCGAACCCTCGAAAATGCGGTTATACTCGATTTCTGCACGTGGAGCGGTGGCGCGCCAGCCGGGCTGCTCGCGTTGCGATCCAGTACCGTGAGGAGCCAGGATGCGCTGGCTGTTATCCAATGTTCGTAGTCGAGCCCTTTTTGCCGCTCGTCACCCGGCGTACGCCGTTCGTTCCTTGATTCGCGAAGCCATTCATGCCGATGAACGATTCCTTTCCGGCATCACTGGCTGCCCGGTTGCGAAACTCCGCGAATTCCTCGACGAGCCCCTCGAAACCCCTGCCTTTGCGGCCGTTCTTCGGGAAGCCGAAGCGGCGACGCAGGGCTCGGAGAGTTACGGCGCCGATCTCTACGCCAAAAAAGTACTGGTGCAGTATGCGGCCATCCGCGCGTTCCGGCCCGAGGTGGTCATCGAAACCGGCGTTGCGAATGGCGTTTCCTCCTGCTATCTGCTGCTGGCCATGGAAAAAAATGGCAACGGCCGGCTCCACTCCATCGACATCGGCGATGCTAGCTACCTTCCGCCGGGAAAAACCACCGGCTGGATCGTTCCGCAATTCCTGAAGCACCGCTGGGATTTTCGCGTCGGCGACTCAAAAATTCTTTTGCCCAGGCTCTTAGCAGAGCTTGGCAGCACCGACGTTTTCATCCACGACAGCTTGCATGTTTACGATCATATGCTTTGGGAGTATCGCACCGCGTACCCGTATCTTCGCGCGGGCGGATTGTTGCTTTCAGACGATGCGCTATGGAACAACGCGTTTCCCGAATTTGCAAAGGAAGTGAATGCGCGACAGCAAGCCGTGGTTCGCGGCGTCGGATTCCTCAAGAAACCTCACAGCTAATGGTGCGCGCAGTCTAAGTGGCGAACCCTGCAGCACGGGCGAACGAGGGTATACACACGGAATCTATGCCGAGTAGCGTTGGCAACGCTCCTGCCGAAGCGTCCGCTGGTACGCCGCATGCCGCTATCCGGCGCCGGGTGCTGCTGCTGGCGACCCACGTCGTACAGTACGCCTCACCACTTTATCGTTTGCTCGCAGCCGATCCCCGTCTCGATCTGCAGGTGGCCTATTGCAGCCTGCAAGGCGCAGAACCCGGCGTAGATCCCGAATTCGGCCGCGAAGTGAAGTGGGATCTGCCGCTGCTTGAAGGCTACCGGTGGACGCAAGTTCCAAACAAAGCTCGCTACCCCGGTCTCGGACGCTTTTTTGGCCTGTGCAATCCCGGCTTGTGGAAGTTGATCCGCAACGGTTCGTTCGACGCGGTGGTTCTCTGCACCGGCTATTTGCTTGCCAGCCACTGGATCGCCTGGTCTGCCGCAAAAAGCCAGGGCGTCCCCGTCATCTTTTCCACCGACACTTCCGTCATCGAATCGCGCGACCGCGCCGGCTGGAAAAGCTGGTTCAAGCCTAAAATTCTCGGCTGGGCCTATCGCAGTGCCGATGTTTTGATGACCATCTCGCGCGCCGGCCGCGAAGTGGCTCTGCGCGTAGGCATGCCGGCCGAACGAATCGCAAGCGTCCGCTCGGTCATGGACAAAACGGATTGGCAAATGCGCGTCGCGCAATTCGACCGCCACCTCATCCGCGATGAATGGAATGTTCCACGTGAAGCGCCGGTCGCATTTTATTGCGCGAAGTTGCAAGTCTGGAAATGCCCGCTGGATTTGGTGCGCGCCTTTGCCCGGGCCGCGGTGCCCGGTGCGTATTTGGTAGTGGCCGGCGACGGGCCGCTACGCGGTGAACTGGAAGCGGAAGTCGCGAAATTGGGTATCGGCGCCAATGTGCGCTTGCTCGGTTTTGTGAACACTTCTCAGCTGCCGGGGCACTACAAAGCAGCCGACATTCTGGTCCTTCCGTCTCGCTATGATCCTTGTCCCTTTGTGGTGCCGGAATCCATGTTCAGCGGAACGCCGGTTATCTTGAGCGACGCCGTCGTCGGCCGTGCCGACATGATCGATTCCGGCAAAAGCGGTTTCTTATACCCCTGCAACGACGTTGAGGCGCTCGCCGCGCTTTTGCGCAACACACTTTCGAGTCGCACGTTGCTCAGCGAACTGAGGAGTGGCGTCGAATCGCAGATGCGATCATGGACGGCGCAGGATTATGTAGACTCTTTCATTGATGGCATCGAACTGGCTATATCCCGAAAGCGTGTGTAGGCTCGCGCGTCCGCCCGAGATGGTCGGATAGCCTTGCGCATCGCTCTCTTCACACCCTTCTCGCCGGAAATTGGCGGCGGCTCGGCCCAACTGCGCAGCCATCTTCGCGATCTGCCCGACCTGGACGTACGCTGGCATTACCTCGCGCCCAAGCCTGCTGCCTATTCGAATCCAAACTGGAAGTGGCTTGGCGAACCTTTTTCGTTCACCGAGCTGATTGGGGATTTGAGCGCGCGAACCGGATTTTTGCCCGCCTCGAAATCGCGCGCCCGAAAAATCGTCGAACAACTCGACGCAGATTTGTATTGGGTCGTCGGCCACTACGAAGGAATTTCCGTTGCAGCTGAACTGTGCGATCAGGGCAAGCCCGTTCATCTTACTGTTCACGACGATCCGTTTGGCACCTGGCGCCGCTCCGGTCGCTATCGTTTGTTCCAGCCGCTCCTGCAACGCACTTTCCCCCACCTGTTGCAGCGCGCAATGGCCGTCGATGTCACCAGCTGGGGCATGCGGAATCTCTATCGCCAAAAATATGGCGTCAAATGTTTTTCGGTGTACCTGCATGTGCCGGCGCTTCCGCAACTCCGGATTGCACCGGACGAGAACAACCTGACGGTCGGGCACATCGGAACGCTGTATCGCGTTGAGCCGTTTCGCCGCTTCTTGAATGTTTGCAAAGAACTCGCGGCGGAAGAAAAACGCCAGCTGCGCGTTGTTCGTATTGGCGCTTCGCCGGAATTGAATGATCTGGCAAAAGAAAATTCCGCACTTTTCGAATCGTATGGCGTCCTGAGCGAAACCGCGGCTGTACGCCTACTTGCCGGGTGCAATCTGCTGTACGTCATGTATCCCTCCGGCATCAAATATGAGCTGTTTCGCCGCACTAGCATGCCGATCAAACTTTCTACATATGTTCAGGCGCAGCGGCCTATTTTCGCGCATTCGCCGCCAGACAGTGGATTGGCGCGCGTAGTTGGTCCTTCGGGAGCCGGCCGGGTTTGTGTCAGCGAAGAGGAAGGCGAAATCGCGCTGCAACTTCGCCGGACAATTGAGGCTTCCATCCCACACGAATCGTTCGAAGCCCTTCGGCAGCAGCTGATGGGTTTGGACCAGGTTCGCCAACTCGGTGCCGCTCTGCGGGGAGAAAATTGGCAAGACTTTCCCGAGAACAATTTTCGCTCCTGAGCCGCTTTGCCGGCGAACGCGCAGTGGCATCGCCACTTTGCGCGTGCTAGCCTCATTTGGGGCGCCCGCGAAGGTTTCGAACCGCGGCCGCAACCATACCGTGCTGAGATTCTTCCCACTCCCTGGGTCAGACCAGCGGCGCCGCAAGTCGCTCACTACCGCTGTGCTCCTGGCCGGCGGGATGCTCGGAGCGTATCTCACCGCGCAGTTGGTGTTGCAGGATGACTGGAAGGGCCTTGCGCTGATCGTGCTCGGTTTTGCCGGCGTGGCTTTCGCCATCAAGATTTTGAACAACTGGCGCCAGGGCTTGTACCTCTTCTTTGGCTGGCTCTTTTTCGAGGATTTCGCCCGCAAATACCTGGGCAACAACATGGCCATTTATTTCGCCAAGGATTTTCTGGTCATTCTCGTCTACCTCTCCTTTTGGTCCGCGCGCCGACGCAGGAAAGATATTGCCACCTTTAAACCTCCATTCCGGGTGCCGTTGTTGATCATGGTCTGGTTCGCGGTAAGCCAGGTTTTCAATCCGGCTTCGCCCAGCGTTTTCTATGGTCTGCTCGGACTCAAAGTCTATTTCCTCTACGTTCCGTTGATGTATCTCGGCTACGCTCTGATTGATTCTGAATTAGCGCTGCGCCGCTTTTTCATGTTCAACGCGGCGCTGTTGTTCATAGTCGGCGGTCTGGGAATCGCGCAATCCATTATTGGGCCAACATTTCTGAATCCGGGAACGCTGCAGGAAGACATTCGCGAGCTCAGCACACTCTATCGGATCTCGCCGATAACTGGCCAGATGGCTTATCGCCCTACCTCTCTTTTTGTCAGCACCGGCCGCTTCCAGAATCTCATCATCGCCAGTTGGATGATCATTGTTGGTTTTGGCGGTTATCTGCTTTTGCGCAGCAAGAAAGGACGCTCCATCGCGTTTACTGCAATTGGCGTGCTCGCCGGAGCGGCGGTTATGAGCACTTCGCGCGGGGTGGTGATGTGGTGTGGCGGCAGCACGCTGGTCATCGTGGCCGCTTTTCTATGGGGCGCTCCGTGGAAGCAGAAGGAGGTCACCAGGGTTTTCCGGTCCATTCAGCGCGTCGCGCTGCTGGGCGGCTTGATGATCGTAGTTCTCGCGGTGATTTTTCCCCAGGAAGTAGGCTCGCGTTTTGCGATTTATAACGAAACGCTCAACCCTTACAGCACGGCCAGCGAGCTCGCATTGCGCACGCGTGATTATCCGCTGAGAAATTTTCTCGCTGCGTTCAGCACGCCGCGCTGGCCCTATGGGTATGGAACCGGGACGTCTTCGCTGGGCATTCAGTATGTGGCGCGTATTTTTCATGCGCCGAGTACTGGCATTGGCGTGGAAAACGGCTACGGACAGCTGGTGATCGAGATGGGCATTCTCGGCTTACTGCTGTGGATTCTTCTCGGTGTTTCGATATGTACTTCCGCTTGGAAGGTGGTAAAAAAAATGCGCGGTTCGCCATGGTTTCCGCTGGCTTTCGTGATTTTCTGGTTTGCCTTTTTGGTGTTTTTCCCCATCGGCTACAACACCGTGGCGTTTTACCAGGATTTTCTGGTCAGCACGTATCTTTGGCTGCTGCTCGGGATGCTTTTCCGTTTACCTCATCTCGCGCTTTCGGCCCAGTTTTCGCTGGGCACTTCGCGGGCGTTCGCGTCCCAGGAAAGCATCGCCACACCCGCAAGCCCGTTGCCCGAAACTTCCCTCACCTGAATCCCCGCCCGGAAGGACCGACGGTCAGCGCTCGATATCTTCAGTAGTACTGTGAGAGTAATTAATATGCCTGCCGGACTCTCCCCAGCGATGCAAAAGCGTTTTCCAGTATAGTCGAGACGCATTTTCGGCGAGCGTTTGGCGGCCGTAGATAGCGGCAAAACGTGCGTGAGGGCGAAACGCAGTGCGGATTGCGGTGATTTCTCCATTTGTGGACCGGCGGCACGGCACGGAGCGCGCCGTGGCGGAACTGATTGAGCGGCTGGCAGCAAAGTACGGCGACGAAGTGGGCTTGTATGCGCAACGCGTGGCAGATGTCAGGAACATGCGACGAGCCGGCGAAGCGGCGGCGACCGACAATACAATTCGCTGGCACCGCGTGGGCAAATTTCCCGGGCCACTTTTGCTGGGATTTCCTGGATGGTTTTGGCTGAATCAGCGCGCGCGAAGGCGCGAAGTCCGGCGGAGCGGCAAAAGGCCGGACGTGACTTTTTCCCCGGGCATCAATGCGCTGGATGCCGACGTGATCCTGGTGCACGCGGTGTTTCACCGGCTGGCTGAATTGCAGACCGTGAGCGATCGCGCTGGGCTGCGCGGGTTGCACCGCAAGTTGTACTACGCGCTGCTTTGCAAATTGGAGCAACAGATTTATGGCGATCCTCGCGTGATACTGGCAGCCGTCTCCAAACATACCGCCGAGCAACTGAAGCGGTATTTCGGCCGCGATGACGTGACGTTGATTCCCAACGGCGTGGATACGGAACATTTTTCGGCGGTTGCGATCGCGCCGCTTCGCGACACCGCACGGAGGCAACGACACTGCTCGGCGGAGCAGGCAGTGCTGCTGATGATCGGAAATGACTGGCGCAACAAGGGATTGGGCACGCTGCTCGCCGCAATGGCCAATTGCAACCAGCTGCCGTTGCGATTGCTGGTGGTGGGCCACGATGAGCCAACGGCGTTTCGCGCGCAAGCGGCGGCCGCGGGGGTGCTGGAACGCGTGGAATTTTGCGCCCCGGTTGCGGATGTGCGTTCGTTGTATGCGGCCGCAGATGTTCTGGTGGCGCCGTCGCTCGAGGATTCCTTCAATTTGCCGGTGCTGGAGGCGATGGCCTGCGGCTTGCCGGTGATCGTCAGCCCCAAGGCGGGCGTGAGCGAATGGCTGGCGCACGGTTTTGATGCGCTGCTGCTGAAGGATCCGGAAAATGCGAGCGAATTGGCGGAGGCTATCCGCGCGCTCGTGGCCGGTGCGCAATTGCGCAGAACGCTGGCGGAAAATGCCCTGGCGACCGCCAGGCAATTTTCGTGGGATGAGCATGTAGCGGGGCTTCGCCAACTGATGGAAAAGGTCGCGGCCGGAAAGAAAGCAGCAAAACGGTAGGAAATCGCAGCTAGCGCGTTGCCGTTTGGCTTTGCTTTAATCGCGTGAGGACCGCTTTGCGGGTGGCTTCGAGAGTAAAACTGAGCGTGTCCTTGGGGATGGAAGTGAGGAACGGGCCGATCATCCAAGCGAGGCCGGCGGGAATGTCGCGTGTCAGGGAGACCACCTCGCTTTGCACGTAAACGCCGCCGTCTTTTTCCTCGAGGCGCCACCAGGTTTCCATGCCCCAGAGAAAGCCGTTGTCGTCGCCGCGCGATTTTTCGCGTTCGCTCGATTTGCCGGCGTTGTCCACTTCTGCGATGTGGATGGCGGTACTACGGCTGTGCGCCCGCTGCAGGCTGTCTCGAAAATAACGGATGTCGTGGTCGGTATTGAGCACAACGGTGATGACTTTTTGCCGGCGAAAGCGGAGAAACGCGCGGAAGTGGTCGCCATCGCGTTCTTCCAGTTTGGAGCCAGCCACGTCGGGCGCGTAGTAGGCGGAATGGTGGTCGTAATCTTCCAGAACATGCAAAACATCGTCGAGATGAGCGCCAGGGACAAAAATTAGACCTTCCCAGTGATGAATCATGCCGTCGGGGCAGAGGATTGCACGGCCGCCGGCGAGTGTGCTGCGCTGCTCGATCTGAACGCCGCCGGCCGCGAGGGATTGGTAGGCGCGAGCGCGGCCTGCTTCGGGGAGCGCATCGATCCACAGAAAATCTCTTCCGCTTTGCAATTCGGCGTTGTTGCGCGTATCGGTTGCGCGAACGTAGACAGAGAACGCTTCCATAGTCTGGGGCTTGAAAGCGGGTGGGTCTGCGGTTGCGCGAGGGGTTGCGCGGGAAGGGGCAAATGGAACCAGCAATGCGACCAGCAGGAAGAGCGCGATCGAGGCCAAAAGGGGTGAAGGGCAACGGCGTGCTAAGTGCCGGCAAAAGCCGCCGGCACAACGGGGCAAAGGCCGGCGAAAAACCGCTAAGTCCTGCATTTGAACCATAGTTTGTCGAACCGCTGGAGGATGGGATGCAAGCGATGGGCCGAATGGTAAGAGGGCCGGTAACCCGGCCCGTCGGCCGAGAGAAAAGAAGGCGGGTTGGGTAGCTCGCACACGATCCCTTGCGGAACCGCTGTCCCCGCGCGGCCCCCAACCCGTTGTGCCACATTAAGGTGGAGTGGGAAAACAACCAATGGGCCAACGGAGCCAAAGTACAGGTTACCGGGGTTTTAGTACGCGCGAGCCAGGTTCCCGACACTGGCCGTCCAGACTCTAAACGCCTTGTTATCTGCTCAATAGACGAGGTCCCTCGCACCCTGGGCCCGCCCAAGGCAGCATCTTACTGATTTCAGGGTAGTTACACGCGCCGTTTTTACACCGGTTAGAGTCCATTCTTTTCGGGCGGGCTCGCAAGCGGCGTTAGCCTGAAGCGCCTAGCACTACAAGGAAACGGGATGCGCAGCAGCAACAAGGTGAATTTAGGAAATTGGTGAAAAGTCGTCTACGGGCCGGACGAACGGTCGGACCGGCACTCGGCCGTGGCCGCTCGGGGCGGCTTGGTCGCTTATTTTTCAGTCCCTCACACTTTCTTTGCGTTTGATGGGCGGTCACGCAACACAGGATAACGGTCCGGATTGTTACGGGCTAGGCGGAGGCAACCGCATTGGGCTAGGCTAGCCTGCGATGCGATGGATCAACGGGCAATTGAGGCTGGCGGCTACGGATGTGAGCGATCACCTGGCGTGCCGGCATTTGACGCAACTGGACTTGCAGGTGGCACGCGGAGAGCGGTCTGCGCCGGTGTGGGCGGCGCCGGATTTGCGGGTGATTCAGGAGCTGGGGAAGCGCCATGAAGCGGCGTACCTGAAACACCTGGAAGAGGACAGGAAGCTGCAGGTCGTGCGGCTGGCGGAGCATGGGGTGGATGGGGACCTGGTCCTGGAGACCTTACGGCTGATGGCCGAGGGAGTGGATGTGATTGCGCAGGGAGCGCTGCAGGATGGGGAATGGTTTGGGCGGCCGGACGTTTTGCTGAAAGTGGCGACGCCCGGCGGGAAGTGGAAGTGGTCGTATGAAGTCCAGGACACGAAGCTGGCTCGGGAGACGAAGGCTACGACCATTCTGCAGCTGTCGGTGTATTCCGAGCTATTGGAGCAGGCGCAGGGCAAACCGGCGGAGTGCATGTGGGTGATTACGCCAAGCGGGGGATTTGCGGGAGAAAGATATCGCGTGGCGGAGTATGCAGCATATTTCCGTTACCTGAAGCGGGAGTTGTTGAACAGCAGCGGCGCAAATGGCGCGGCACCTGGCGGAAAGGAACCCGATGGCCAGTTAGGTTTCCGGTTTGCAGCGCCGAGGGTCGAGACATATCCGGAGCCGGTGGAGCATTGCAATGTGTGCCGATGGTTCAAGGAATGCGATGAGCACCGGCGGGAAGACGATCATTTGTCGCTGGTGGCAGGGATACGGACGCAGCAACGGCAGCAACTGGAAGAATGGAATGTGACGACGATGGCGGAGCTGGCCAAGATGCCGGTGCCGCTAGAGAACAAACCGAAATATGGATCGCGCGACGGCTATGAGCGGGTGAGAGAACAAGCGCGCGTGCAAGTGAGAGGCCGGACGGAAAACCGGCCGGTACACGAAGCGATTTTGCCTGTGGCGGAGGAAACGGGGTTTTGCCGGCTGCCGGAGCCGAGCCGGCTGGATGTGTTCGTGGACTTGGAAGGCGATCCGTTTGCTGGGACAGAGGGGCAGCAATATTTGTTTGGATTCACGACGCGAGGGGCGAACGGGGAGCTGGTGTACGAGAAGCGCTGGTCACTGACGGCGGCGGAGGAGAAAAGCGGGTTCGAGTGGTTGATGGACGAGATTGTACGGCGGTGGATGGAAGAGCCTGGGATGCATGTGTACCACTACGGCGCGAATGAACCGAGCGCGTTCAAGCGGCTGATGGGACAGTATGCGACGCGGGAAGAGGAGATGGACCGGATGCTGCGCGGAGGAAAGTTCGTCGATTTGCATCGCGTGGTGAAGCAAGGCGTTCGCGCGAGTGTGGAGGAATATTCGCTGAAGAAGATGGAGGCGTTTTACGGATTTGTGCGAAAGACATCGCTGGATGTTTCGCGCGCGGCGATGCGCTACATCGAGCATCACCTGGAACTCGGATGGAAAGGCGAGACGCTGCGCGACGATATGCGCGAGGCGATGGAGGGATACAACCGCGAGGATTGCGAGTCTACCGCGGCGCTGCGGGATTGGCTGGAGGCGGAGCGGGTGAAGCTGATGGCTTCAGGAGAGAAGATTGAGCGGCCGGTGGCGGGCGATCCTGAGCCGCCGGAAGAGTTGAGTGAAAGGCAGAAGCGGGTCGCGGAACTGGTGCAGAGATTGACCAACGATTTGCCGGTGGAGCGCGCCGAGCGATCGGAGGCGCAGCAAGCACAGTGGCTGCTGGCGCAGCTGCTGGACTGGCACCGGCGAGAAGACAAGGCGACATGGTGGGAAGGCTACCGGCTGGCGGAGCTGGACGAGGATGAATTGCTGGAAGAGCGGTCGGGACTGGGCGGGCTGCGGCACATAGCGACGCTGCGCGTGGAAAAACAGATCCGTACGGACCGCTATGAATTCGAAAAACAGGAAACGGAAGTACGCGAAGAAAAGGAGCTTTACTACAAAGGAGACAAATTCGGGACGGTGGTAGCCGTGGATTATGCGTCGCGCACCTTGGACGTGAAGAAGACCAAGAAATCGGCGGAGCTGCAACCGAAGGGAGTGTATCTGTGGGATGCGCCGCTGAACGTAACGCAGCAGGCGGATGCGCTGTTTCGCGTGGGCGACTGGGTGGCGGCGAACGGAATTGGCGTCACGGGCGACTTTCAGGCGGCGCGTGACCTGATGCTGCGGAAAGCGCCGCGGCTCGGGAACGGCGAGACGGTGGCGGTGCTTCCGGGCGAATTGACGGCGGATGCCGCATGCCGGATCGGGAGGGCGATGAAGGATACGACGTTTGCGATCCAGGGGCCGCCGGGCGCCGGGAAGACGTTCACAGGCGCGCGCATGATCTGCGACCTGGTGCAGCGAGGGAAAAGGGTGGGTGTGGCAGCGCTAAGCCACAAAGTGATCCGCAAATTGCTGGAAGAGGTGGTGAAAGCCGCGTCGAAAAAAGAGATTCGCGGAGTGAGCTGCCTGCAACGATGGACCGAGGGAGAAGCCGGGCCGGGAATTGGCGTGGCCAAGAAAAATGAGGAGATTTACGCGGCGCTGGAGGCCCGGACGGCCAATGTGATCGGCGGAACGTCGTTTTTGTGGTCGCGCGGAGAGATGACGGATGCCGTGGATGTGCTGTTCAGCGACGAAGCAGGGCAGATGGCGTTGGCGGACGTGATTTCGGTGGCACATGCAGCGAAAAGCTTGGTGCTGATCGGCGATCCGCAGCAACTGGAGCGGCCGCTGAAGGGAAGTCATCCGGATGGCGCGGAAAAATCGGCGCTGGAACATTTGCTGGGACAGCACCGGACGATTTCGCCGGAAGTGGGATTGCTGTTGCCTGAGACGTGGCGGCTCCACCCGAACATTTGCAAGTTCACGTCGGAATTGTTTTATGAAGGGCGCCTGAAGTCGCGCGAGGCACTGAAGAACTGCGTAATCGAAGGTCATCCGTGGGTGCACGGGGCGGGAATGTGGTTTGTGCCGGTGGAGCATGAAGGGAAACGCAACTCTTCGGCGGAAGAAGTAGAGGCGATTGAGACAATTGTGCGCGGACTGCTTCACCCGGCGGTGATATGGCAAAGCCACGTGGATCGGCCGAGGAATCTGACGGCGGAGGATGTACTGATCGTGGCGCCGTATAACGCACAGGTAAGCGATTTGCTGGCCCGATTGCCCGGGCATCGTGTAGGAACCGTGGACAAATTTCAAGGACAAGAAGCGCCGGTGGTGATTTATTCGCTGACGACGTCTTCGCCTGAAGATGCGCCGAGGGGCATGGAGTTTTTGTACAGCTTGAACCGGCTGAATGTGGCGACGTCGCGGGCGATGTCGGCGGTGATTGTGGTGGGGAGCCCGAGATTATTCGAGCCCGAATGCCGGAGTCCGCGGCAGATGCAGCTGGCGAATGCATTGTGTGCTTACCGGGAGATGGCGACGACCGTGAAGCTGTAAGAAGCCGGCAGATAACGAAAACGAAAGAAAGAAGGCGGACTGAAGGCAGGCACTACATTCAAAAAAAACATCACTGAAGCGGGTACGAGATGCCGGAACTGCCGGACATTACGATTTACATCGGGGCGTTGCAGGCGCGGATTATAGGGCAGCGGCTGGAGCGAGTGCGAATTGCGTCTCCATTTTTGTTGCGGACGGCGACGCCACCGCTGGAGAGTGCATTCGGAAAGAAAGTGGCCGAGGTGCGGCGGCTGGGGAAGCGGATTTGTATCGGGTTGGAGAATGAGATTTGGCTGGTGCTGCACTTGATGATTGCTGGGCGGCTGCACTGGACACCGGCGGAAGCACGGAAGGGCAAAGCGATTTCGCGAAATGGGAATTTTGCCGCGCTAGATTTTGAGAATGGATCGGTGATGTGGAGCGAGGCGGGTTCGCAGAAGCGGGCTTCGTTGCATGTAATGGCGGGCGAGGAAGGATTGCGGGAGCTTGATCCAGGCGGGCTGGAAGTGCTGGAAAGCGACGCGGCAAGGTTTGCAGAGGTGCTGCGTTGGGAGAATCACACCTTGAAACGAGCCCTGACCGATCCAACTTTGTTCAGCGGGATTGGGAATGCGTATTCGGACGAAATTTTGTGGGAGGCCGGGCTATCGCCGATGGCCCTGACGCAGAAGTTGGGCGCGGCGGAGATTCAGCGGCTGTATGAGGCGATTCGTAAATCGCTCACGGAATGGGTAGAGCGGCTGCGGCGGGAGGCGGATGAGAAATTCCCGGAGGGTGTGACGGCATTTCGGCCGGAGATGGCGGTACACGGGAAATACCAACAGGCCTGTCCGCGGTGCGGAACAGCAATTCAGCGGATCAAGTACGCTTCGAATGAGACGAATTATTGCCCGACGTGCCAGACAGGCGGGAAGCTGCTGGCGGACCGAGCGTTCTCGCGGCTGTTGCGCGAGGATTGGCCGCGGACGCTGGAAGAGCTGGAGATCAAGATGGGAAGAAAAAGGATTTGCTAAAGAGAGTCGCAGAGACACACCGGCGGAATGGATAGATAGAAGAACAGCAGCGAAGAAGGGCTGGTCAGGCGACGGAAATCCTGGCGGCACCGGCTAGAGTAATGGAATTGGCCTGCGGAATGAGGCTGAGGCGGGCGGCGCGGGCGAAAAATTCGTTCAGGCCTTTTAGGTTTTCCGCGTCCAGCGAGTAGTCGATGTTGGTGCGGAGATAGAGCGAGAGTTCCTTTTTGGGGAGCTGCAGTTCGCTGGCGGCTTCGGTGCAGATTTCGGGGAGGTGTGCCAAGCCGAAGGCGAGCGAAGCGGAAAAATCGGCGACCAGTTCGGAAGTGGCGACTTCCGGGCGGACGGCCCACACGGCAAGGACGGCGGGGCGTTCCGTGAGCTGCCACCATTCATGAACGACATCATAGAGATGCAGCCGCGAAGTTTGTGGAAGACCGACTTGCGAACCGCCGCAAATCCATTCGCCGTCTGCACCTGGCTTCGCGCATTGCTCCGCTTGAATTGCGAGCCGAAGCGCGGGATCGCCTATGAGCAAAGCGCAATCAGCGATGCGCAGCATTTCGGCGACGTCGGGAGTTGCTTCAGTGAATTCTGGAGCGATGCTCCAGCGATCTTCGCAAAGAATCCTGGTGAGCGCCTGCGTACTGCGTGAACCGCTGTCCAGCGCGACGCGGCGGGCTTCGCGGATCGGAATTTTCGAAACGATGAGCAAGCTGCGGACGCGCTCCTTGGAAGCGATGGAAAGGTCCGGCAGGACGACGAGCCCGGGAATGCGTTGGTATTCGATGGCCGGAATGATGGCAACGTCCGCGGCGCCCGAGCGCAAAGCTTCGGCACACTGCGAGGGAACAGTGAAGGAGAGGTCGTACTTGCCCTGCAAAGGGCCATGTGTGAAGCCGCGCACGAGCGGCGCGGTGTTGAGATACTGCACGACGGAGATGCGGAGTTTGCTCACAGAACCGGCTCTTGAAGACCCCGATTATAGCAGAGACGAAATTTGGGCACAGCAATCTGTTCTGGTGTAAAACGTTCGTTCCCGCTGGAGGGTTGAAGATGGCGAAACGTTTTTGGCGCAACGCTGTGGTCGGATTAATGGTCCTGGGGGTGCAGACTTGCGCTGCCAGTCCGGGCGAAACTCAAGGCAACACGATCGCAGAACGGACGAAAGATGCGCAAAAGCTGGCGGGCTATTTCAATCTGTACTGGGATGCTAAGGCTGGCAAGTTGTGGCTGGAAGTCGATAAATGGGATACGGAGTTCTTGTATCAAAGCGGCCTGCCGGCGGGCGTGGGTTCAAATGACATTGGCCTGGATCGCGGGCAGTTGAGTGGTACACGAATCGTGCGGTTCGAACGCAGCGGGCCGAAAGTGCTGCTAGTAGAAGAGAATCTGAACTTCCGGGCGGTGAGTAATGACGCCTATGAAAAGCGCGCGGTACACGATTCGTT
>DATMZI010000083.1:0-4584 GCA_035607085.1 Candidatus Eiseniibacteriota bacterium
TACTTGGCCATAACGGATTTCCAGCGCGACCAAGCCTGTTCGCGGGCGGTTTTGTTGGCGGGGTTGCTATCGTCTGGCGTTTCACCAGCGCGCATGAAGCCGTGGCCGGCGCCGTCGTAGGTGACGGGCTCGTACGTCTTACCGGCGGTTTTCATGGCTTCGGCGGTTTCGGGGATGGTGGCGTTGATGCGGGCATCGTTGCCGCCGTAGAAGCCGTACACCGGAGCCTTGATGCGAGACATGGCGTCCTTGGCGGGAGGCGGACCGTAGAAAACGAACGCGCCCGAAAGATCCGCGCGATTCGTGGCAAAGCGGAACGTTTGCCCACCGCCCCAGCAGAAACCTGCAACGAAGAGTTTGCCGTTGGCGGCAGGAAGTTTGAGGCCGTAGTCGGCGCTAGCGTTGAGGTCGGCAGTCACCTGGTCAGGGGGCAGTTTGCCGATGGCCTCCATGACGCCACCGGAAGCGAAATCCTTGGTCCGGCCGCCGTTAGGCCCCATACCTGAGAGCAGATCGGGGGCGACGGCGATGTAGCCGGCGGCGGCAACTTCGTCGGCCAGCTCCTGGGCCCAGTCACTTAAGCCAAAAATTTCGTGGATGACCAGGACGACGGGGCGCCTGTCCTTGGTTTCAGGATAGACGATGAGCGTTTCGACGCTGCGGCCATCGTGTTTGATGCTGACCCATTCGCTGTGGCGCGGAGATTTGGCGATACGTTCGCGGGCCCAGGGCTGGGACCATTCCTGGGCGGAGGCGGTTTGTGCGGTGATGAAAAGGGCGGTGATGGCCAGGGTGAGTTGCAAGTATCGTTTCATGGTGAAAACCTCGGCGAAGGATGGGCGGCTGGCATATTAAAAGCACCAGCGGGCATGGGGCAAGCGAATTTGTTAATGCAATTTTTGCGGCAAGAAAGGAACACAGACTAAAGTCTGTGCCACGGGAACCAAAGCGGCAGCAGGGTTGCTGCGCTCCCATTGAACGCGGATCAATTTAGTGGAACAGAAGTTGGGAGAAGTCGGTTAGGTTGCGGCGCCAGACCATCCAGGTGTGCATGCCGGGCGTTTCAACATCGGTGTGAGCGATGGATTTCGACGCCAGCCACTTGCGGAAGTTGCGGTTGACGTCAATAAGACGATCTTCGGTGCCGCAGGCGATCCAGAGCAATTTGATTTGCTGATTGGATTTGGCGTCGAGCGAAGGAAATTCCTTGTCGAATTCGGGCGTGAAACCGCCGGAGCTGAAAGCGCCAATCCAGGAAAATTTGTCGAGAGTGTTCAAACCGGTCAGCAGGGATTCGGAACCGCCCATGGAGAGGCCGGCGATGGCGCGGGCGGCGCGGTCTTTGTTGACGCGATATTCGGATTCAACACGCGGAATGACTTCGCTAAGCAGGGCTTCACGAAATTTATCGAAGTTGCGGTCAGTAATGGAGCGATCGCGAAATGCACCGGAATTGGGCTCGAGGATTTTGGGTTCGCCGTAACCGAGCGGCATGACGATGAGCATGGGCCTGGCTTTCCCCGTGGCGATGAGATTGTCGAGGATGACGTTGGCGCGCCCCACTGCGGACCAGCCGCTGGCATCGTCGCTGTAGCCGTGCAGGAGATAGAGGACCGGGTAAGTTTTTTTGTCATGCGGGTCGTAGCCGGGAGGCGTGTAGACGTAGTAGTCACGATGATCGCCGACCACGCCGGACTTGTAAAAGTGATGATGGATTTCCCCGTGGGGGACGTCGTTGGTTTCCCAACTGAGCGACGGCGGACCCGGGATATGCAGTTCGCTGGCGCGATAGAGAAAGTTTGGCTTAACACGGTAGTTGGAGGGATCGAACATGCCGACTCCGTCCACCTGGAAGGAATAGCCGTAAAAGTCGGGACTGAGTGGATCGGAGGTAGCGCTCCAAACGCCTCCTTCGTCTCTCTGCATTGGCAGCGGATCTGTCGAGCCTTCGATGGAGACCGTGACCTCCTTGGCGTTGGGAGCGCGGAAGCGGAAGACGACGCGGTTGTCGGGGTGCACTTCAGGAGAAACGATCGGCGGCGGAGGCGGTAGAGCTTTTGGTTTGCTGTCTTGTGTCGGAGTGGAGAATGCGGCGAAAGCGACGATCACTAGAAGGAGGTTGCGCTTCATGAGTCCCCGTTTGGCCGAAGAGTGGCAAAAGGCGGAAGGAGTTTACACCAACCGCGGACTGCGGGAGCGAGTGAATTCGACAATCGTTTTATTCCTTGAGGTATTTGTCAAAGAACGAAGCCATTAGTGCATCGGCTTCCTTCGATTCGGGAAGGGTGGGGTTATTCCAGAACGCGTGCGGGAGGGCTTCGAAGACAACGAGCTGCGCGTCTACGCCGGCTCGAAGATAAGCGCGGTGGAGCACGGTGGTGCCACTGAGGAGCAGGTCCCGGCCGCTGGTGATGAATAGCGTGGGAGGAAAACCGGAGAGGTCGGCGTAGATGGGTGAAAGGACGGGATCGGACAAGTCGGTGGTGCCGACGTATTCGCGATCACGGGGTCCAGCCTGGGGCGGATCGAGGTGACCCGAGAAGCCATTGAGCGCGTAAATGGCGAAGGAATCGCCGAGCTTGCTGAAATCTCCCATGCCGGAAAAAATTCCAGTGGCGGCGGGAAGCGGAAGGTGGAGCTGTTTGAGTTTGGACGTGACTTCGGCGGTGAGAATGGCGCCCGCAGAGGTGCCGTAAATAGCGATGCGGTTGGGCTGGTAGGTTTTGAGCAGCTCTTTGTAAACGGCGATGGCGTCTTCGAGCCCGGCGGGGAAAGGATGCTCGGGCGCGAGGCGGTAGAGGACGGCGACGACTTTGGTGCGGGTGAGATTGGCGATGGGAATGGTTTCGCTGAGCGAACCGGAGTCGGAGTTGAAGCCGCCGCCGTGCAGGTTGATGAGGACGCGATCGCGCTTGGATGGATCGGGATTGAGGGGAGCGACAATTCGAACGGGAACGCCGGCAATGGTGTCGGAGGCGACGTTTACGGGATAGAGCTGTTTGGAAATCTCGCCGGCGCCGGCCTGCCATTTGTCGGTACCGGCACGGCGCTGTTCCAGAGTTTCCGGGGTGACGGCATCGGAGACGACTCGCGCCAGTGATTTTTGCGCTTCGGCGCTGATGGTTCTGGGGACGGGCACGATACGCGTCACATAAGCTGTGCCATCGGGCGCGATGGTGCTGCTATTCGTATGTTGTTGCGCCGCCATTCCATTGGCGAAAAAGGCGCAAGCAGCGAAAAATGCGAGCGTTAGTTTTTCTACAAGCGATGCCATTGGTGCTCCTCTATTTGATTTGCGAGCTCGAATGTTAGCAGGTTCGGGTTCGCCCGGGTCCGTCACAAAGGAGGCCGGAAGCTGATAGACTCGGCCCGGCATACTCTTGATGAAGTTATGGAATTGACTGCGCGACAGTATCGGGCGCTGTGCTCGATTTGCGACGCGTTTCTGCCGGCGGCGCCGGGTTGGCCCTCGGCTGTGGAGCGCGGTGTGCCGGCGGCCCTGGCGGCGGCGCTGGATTTCAATCCGCGCGTGGTAGACCGCTGGGAATTCTTGAACCTGCTGGACTTTTGGGATTCGCGGCTGCACTCGTTTCTTGAAGTGGGCAGCTTCACGGGATTCGCGGAACTTCCGGAGGAAGATAAATGCCGGATGCTGCTGTCTTGGGCGGACAGCAGCATTGCGCTGCGGCGCGCGGCATTTCAGGCGCTGCGCAAGGCGGTGGGATTTTTGTATGTGATGCTGCCGGGAGCTGCAGGCCAAGTGAATACTGTCTGGGAACGGATCGGATATCCCGGCCCGATTGGCGCGCAGCGACCTGATGCGCCGCGAGGACTTAGGGTTACTACACCGGACAAGGAAATGACGCTGCACTGCGACGTATGCTTAATTGGGTCTGGCGCGGGCGGAGGAGTTGCTGCGGCGGTGCTGGCTGCCGGCGGCAGAGAAGTGATTGTGCTGGAGGCGGGCGGGTATTTTGATGATGCGGATTTTGACGGCAGCGAACTGAAGGGATTCCAGCGGCTGTATGCGGAGTGTGGTTTTGCTTCGACGCGCGATCACAGCGTCGGGTTGCTGGCTGGGGAGTGCCTGGGGGGCGGAACAGTGGTGAACTACACCACGTCGTTTCGAACGCCCGATGACATTCGCGATGAGTGGGCGGATGCGGGTGCGGAATGGATTCGCGGCGCGGATTATACGAGGAGCTTGGATGCGGTGTGGCACCGGCTGAGCGTGAACGGCAACCACAACCGTGTTTCGCGTCGCGAACAAATGATGGAGCGCGGACTGCAGCGGCTCGGCTGGCATGTGGATGCAATGCCGCGCAATGTGGTCGGGTGCGAACAAGGACGGATCTGCGGTTATTGCGGGTACGGTTGTGCAATTGGTGCGAAGCAATCGGCGGTGAAGACTTGGCTGGCGGATGCGCTGGAGCATGGAACTAAATTCGTTGTAGAGACGCGAGCGGAGCGCGTGCGCATAGCGCGTGGTGTTGCCGTTGGAGTCGAAGCGCGCACGAAACAGGGCCATCGCGTCGTTGTGAAGTGCAAACAAGTGGTGGTGGCATGCGGCGCGATTCACACCGC
>DATMZI010000087.1:0-6806 GCA_035607085.1 Candidatus Eiseniibacteriota bacterium
GGTTGGTGAGATCGAGCAGGGCTACGCCGAGAACGCCATCGAGGTTGCGGTTTTCGTTTTGGATCGATGCCTCGAGTTTTTGCCAGAGGATGAGTTCCTTGGCAGGTGGTGGTTGCTGGGCACAGGCGGTTTGGATGGCCACGGCGCCGACTAGGGCCAGCACGATGACGCGTTTTGTTGCGATGGGTTTCATGGGCGGAACAGTACCATGAGCAACATAAGCGACGAAGTTTCCGAGGACGTGCGGACGGGTATGTAAGCGACTAAAACCAAGGGTTGACCTCTGAGGGTTGCAGACGAGTGCGGAAAAATATGAAAGAAGGGGAGTTAGCGGATTTTGGCGTAGAGACAGCATCGATCCGAGCTAGACAGTGTCATTACTATATACGTACCGTAGAAGTAACTTCTGGCTTTTGTCAGCGAGAGCAGCAAGGGTGCCACCGGGCCTACGGTCTTTTCGAGTTCATAGCGGACTACAGGAATTGCGGTAGAGACACCCGGCCTCAGAGGCAAATAACTTAGAGCAGCCTAGGCAGAAAGGCCCAGCCTTGGAGCCCGTGATGCAGGAATCTAGCTGGTGGCAAGAAGCGCTGGAAAGCGCGATTCACGAAACGAACGTAGTAGACGACAAGATTGGGCTGGCGAAACTGTCCGTTTTGGAACGATTGATTTCCGCGGCCAGTGAAAACCGAAACGCGGACGAAGATACGCTGTTCGAAGCGCTGGATACGCTGAGAGCCCTAGAGTGGGAGCGACTTTCGAATGTCGAAGCTCCACTCTCAGCCTGAAATCGAAAGCCAATGCTAACGTTTAGTTGAAAAAGACTCTCCGGTGGGGAGAAGTTATTGTTCAACGGACTGGGTGCGCTTTAAGCCAGTCCTCGGCGAGTTTCTCCGCAGCAAGCACCTGCTCCCGAGCTTGGCGTTCGACAGACCACATTGGCTCCCCGCCAAGCGAAACCACGTATACACCAGGATGAAATCCTGTGGGACGCCAGGCCTTACATATACAGGCCACCCAAGTTCTTTCTTCCCTGGCCAGCCTCGTCAAGATCCGAGACATGCTCGGCGGCTTTACGATACCACGCTGCTGCGAGTTGATAATCCGGTTTGACTCCGCGGCCGTCTTCGTACAGTTTTCCTAAACTGTTTTCGGCGTCGGCGTTGTCCTGCGCGGCAGCCAACTTGTACCAAGTCAACGCTTCACCAAGATTGGGTGTGCGGCACCAACCTTGCTCGAAAGCAGTTTCGGACCAAAAAACTGTGCGCCTGCGTCAGCCTTTTTCGCCCTGGCCAGAAGCCAGTCGAAATCGATCTGTCTCGATCGAGACAAGCACTTCGACTGAGAAGTCGGTGCCACGTTGTTTGTCATAGTTTTTTTGAGTGCGTGCCGAGACGGTGAATATTTGGAGGAGAAAGGCCGCAAAAAATCAGAAGAGTTTCCTGTTCTTCACGAGGCAATTGTACGCCCAGGGGTCAAATGAATGGTTACTTCTTTAGGAGGCCTTGAAGATCCAGCCAGTCAGCGAAGCGGTCAATCCAATGGTCGGTGGGGATGTTGTTTTGGTGCATGCCGAAGCCGTGGCCGCCTTTCGCGTACATGTGGAGTTCGGCGGGTTTGTGGGCCTCTGTCCACTTTTGGTAGAGAGCGACGCTGTCGGGTGCGAGGCCGAGATTGTCGTTCGTGGCGGCTGCGATAAACATGGGCGGTGCATCTGCAGGAACGGGAAGGTCTTTGAGTCTGCCTGCGGCGGCATAGATTGGGGCGACGAAAGCGGGGCGGCCTTCGGGTGCGTAATGGTAGGCGACTCCCGCAGCGACGGTTCCGCCAGCGGAGAATCCGATGATGCCGACGCGGTCGGGGGAAACTTTCCATTCTGAGGCGTGCTGACGAACGTAGGTGACAGCGGCTAACCCATCAGCGATCGTCAAGGGAACGACCTTGGCGACCAATTCCTGGAATTTTGGCTTGTCTTTTTGGTAGAGGTCGGTGAATTCCTGGGTGGCGTCTTCGCCGGTGTGGGCGAGGCGGTACTTCAAGACGAAAGCCGTCACGCCTTTTGCGGCTAGGTATTTGGCGACGTCGGTACCCTCACTGGTGATGGAGAGAGCCATAAACCCGCCGCCCGGGCAGACCACTATGGCGGTGCCGTTGGCCGATTCAGGAGAAGGTTTGAAAACGGTCAGACTCGGCTTGGTGACGTTGGCGACGACTTCGGTGTTCCAGATTTTCGAAAAGTAGGCTTTCTCCGGATAGTCTTCATTCGTCGAGCTAAGGGTGGAACCGGGCGGCGTGCCGGGGTAAAGGGGAACGACGTCCTGAGCGGCTGCGGGTTTCGCCGCGAACAGTGCGAGGCAAAGAATTCGGAGGGTGATCGTTTTCATGGGCGGATATTCTAGCAGAGAGATGTGGCCAGCAACGCGCAAGAGAATGTATCCCAGGGGCTAGCAATGTCTGTAATGGCGAGCGCCTTAAGGACTCCGCAAATGATATCTCACGTCTTGGTCAGAAAGAGCACGGAGACGGATGGATTGTTGCGTTCCCAAGATGCCTCTCGCAAGCGCGAGACGAGGAAAAAGCTTGGAGAACAGCACGGAAGCCATTAGGTCCTAAGACTTGCTGTTGAAGCAGCGTAGGGAATGGCTTGTATGTCCCCAGTTTTCAATTTTCATGCTGACGGTTCCAAAAGCCGGTTAGCGAGCGCTCCATTCAACCTCGGATTTTGCGGAGCGGCAGCCTTGCCTTGAAGCGCCGCTCACACACGCGATAGCAATAGCAATCAGAAGTCTTGTGAGAAGGTTTGCGCCCAACATGCGCGAAAGCATACACACGGAATCTGGCGCGGCAATCGGAACTTGCGGTTCGCAGGCCATGGTCGAATGGGCTACAGGCTGCCGGGGCGGGAGACACCCTAAGTGGAATTAGTGGATGTGGCGGGTCTTGCGCTGCATGAAATCCATGAG
Organism: Candidatus Eiseniibacteriota bacterium; assembly: GCA_035607085.1. Classification (GTDB taxonomy): domain Bacteria; phylum Acidobacteriota; class Terriglobia; order Acidiferrales; family UBA7541; genus Acidiferrum. Next base: position 2,964 of record DATMZI010000087.1, read on the forward strand.
GAGGTATTGGCCGAGGTTGTGGGGAGTGGTGAAGTAGGCTTTGCCGCGGCACATTTGGGTGATTTTTTGGACGAAGTTGACGAGGGAATAGTCGGTGGCCAGCATGAATGTGTTGATCATGATGTTGGCGCGCTTGCATTTGTTGACTTCTTCGAGCGTTTCGCTCACCACGAAGGGATCGAGGCCAAAAGCGTTTTTGTAGATGCGGCCGTCTTCGAGGGTGAGGGCGGAAGGTTTACCGTCGGTGATCATGATGATTTGGCGCATGTCTTTGCGCTGGCGGAGAAGAATGCGTTGGGCCATGCGGAGACCTTCGCGGGTGTTGGTGTAGAAAGGGCCGACTTGAACGCGGGCAAGTTCGTTGAGGGGAACTTCTTCGGCAGAGTCATGAAAGAGGACGAGGTTGAGAGAGTCACCGGGATATTGCGTGCGAATGAGATGTGAGAGGGCCATGGCGACGCGCTTGGCGGGAGTGAAGCGATCTTCGCCGTAGAGAATCATGCTATGGGAGCAGTCGAGCATGACGACTGTAGCGCAAGAGGATTGGTATTCGCACTGGTGGACCATGAGGTCCTTGTAGTTGATGTCGATAGGAACTTTGGCGCCGTCGCGGCGGACGGCGTTGAACAAAGTTTCGCTGACGTCGAGATTTAAGGTGTCGCCAAATTCGTAGTGACGGGAGACGCCGCTGGCTTCGACGCCGGTGGCCAGATCGCGAGTGTCGTGGCGGCCGAAACTGGAGCGGCCAAGCGACCCGAGGAGATCTCGAAGCGTTTTGAAGCCTAGAAAGTCGATGGTCTTGTCAGTGATTTCAAAGCGAGCTTCGGTGTTGCGCTCCATGGGAGCGCCGACGGAGCCGCGCGCGGTGGCTTGGTTGGGCGGAGTGATTTGCGGAGGCTGCTGCGGATTGATATAGCCTTCCTGAGATAGGCGTTCTACGAGCTTGTCGATCAGGTCCTTGATTTCCTGATTGTTCATGGCGTCGGAGCGATCGAGCATTTTGCGGAATTCTTCGTTGAGGGAGCCCTCGGGGAAGAGTTCGCCTTCCTGCAAAGCGCGAAGGATGGCTTCTTTTAGGGCTTCGAGCGAGCGCTGCGGATCGAATTCGTTGATGCCGTAGTATTGCGACTCGAAGCCCGATTGCAGAAAAAAGTCGCCGAGACGTTTGACGAGTTCTTCTAGGTCGATGGAGCCGGCGGGTTCGCCGGTGTATTTGGTGAATTTAGTGAATTTCATCCGCCAGATCCTTTATCACTCCCGCTCCTCAGGTTGAGGGCCCGATACAGGTTGTCAATTGTAGCTCCGGCGCGGAGGGCGACTGGGGCCGGGTTCGCGCAGGTCGGGTTGCGGTTTGGGCTTGTCGGCGTAGAAGCCGCGCTCTTCGCTGCGGCCGATGCGGCGATGGGCCCAAAGACCTTCGAGAATCATTTCGGCCGCGGCCCCAGCGTGGCCCTGATCCTTTTTGTCGGAAACGCCGAGGCGGCCTACGTGATCAACTAAGTCTTTAATGTTGGCTAGCTGATTGTAGCGGTCGGCGGTCGAGGCGAGTTCCGCGAGTTTGAGTTCACCGCCTAGTTCGAACCACTGGATGACGGGCTGAAAGTTCACGTCCGCGAAGCGTTTGGAAAAGATACGGCCGCTGGCGGTGCGAATAAGTTCGCGAGCGATGGTGTCGGCGCCTTTGAGTTCGCCCTCATATTCGAGTTCGAGCTTGCCGGTGATGGAGGGAAGCGCGGAGTAAACGTCGGCGACGCGCGCGACGGTGAATTTTTCGCCGGTGCGGGCCGCGCGTTGCTCGGCGCTGCTGACGACGGATTCGAGAACGCTGATGGGGAGACGCTGGCTGACGCCGGAGCGCTTGTCAACGCGTTTGTCGTCGCGGGCCTGGAAGGCGATTTCTTCCACGAGTTCGCGGAGGTAGGCGGGAACTTCGACACAATAGGCGGAGTCGCGGCCGGTCCAGGCTTCCTGGGTGGTGATGGCGACGCCTTCCTCGAGCGTGCTGGGATAGTGCGTGCGAATTTCGGAGCCGATGCGATCTTTGAGCGGAGTAATGATTTTGCCCCGCGCGGTGTAGTCTTCCGGATTGGCGGAAAAAACGAGCAGTACGTCGAGCGGAAGGCGGAGCGGGTAACCCTTAATTTGAATGTCGCCTTCCTGCATGATGTTGAAAAGGCCGACCTGAATTTTTCCGGCGAGGTCGGGGAGTTCGTTGATGGCGAAAATGCCGCGATTGGCGCGGGGCAGAAGACCGTAGTGAATGGTGAGTTCGTCGGAGAGATCGCGGCCACCGCGCGCTGCGCGGATGGGATCGACGTCGCCGATGATGTCAGCGATGGTGACGTCGGGAGTGGCAAGTTTTTCGACGTAGCGAAGATCGCGCGGCATCCAGGCGACGGGCGTCTTGTCGCCCTCGGCGGCGATGCGTTCGCGGCAGGCGCGACAGATGGGCTTGAGCGGGTCATCGTTGATTTCGCAGCCGGCGACTACGGGAATTTCGGTGTCGAGAAGATTGATCAGCCCGCGGAGAATGCGGCTTTTGGCCTGTCCGCGCAAGCCGAGAAGAATAAAATTGTGGCGCGAAAGGAGCGCATTTATGATTTGCGGGATAACGGTGTCTTCGTAGCCTTGTACGCCGGGGAAGAGAGTTTCGCCGCGTTCGATGGCGCGGAGCAGGTTGGCGCGGATTTCGTCCTTCACCGAGCGTGATGCGGCGCGTGGGTCGAAATCCGGGATGCGACGCAGTTCGCCGAGCGTCGCGGGCCTGGCGCGGCCTCCGGAAGAATACGTTGAAGTAGCAATGGTCATTGGACCCCCGTTCGGAATGCAGCAATTCTGGCGAACCACTTGTTAGATGCGTTATCGAAGTAAAAGCGTTTTGCCGCGCGAAGCGTTAATTCGATTCAGTGTAAGCCGCTGGTCAGTTTAAGCCGCTGGCGGCTCGAGCGCGCAATGCTGTTGTCTTCTCTAGAAGCGGCGCCCACTCGCGAAGATACGCAACCAGGCGCTCCTGGCGCTCGGCTTCAGAGCGAAGCTCGAGGATGCGCTGTTTCCAAAGAAGGTCCATAGGAAGTTTGGCGGCGACGGCGTAGGAAATGTCTGCATCATTGCCGCAAGGCAGATCCGTGGGGCAGTCGCCAAAGATCAGGGTATGACAAGTTTCATATAGATCGTTGAGCTCGCGGCAAATATGGGAGCCTATGGGATAGGCGCGATCTTCAAGAAAGTCCACTTCGCCGCGCAGGAGCGGCTCATCGTCAAAGAGTTCGACGACGCGGAAGGGCAAACGGCCGACGACGAGGATGTCGCTGCGGCCGTCGGGATAACGCTTCACGACTTCAAGAATTTCAGCGGTGCAGCCCGTGCCGGCGATTCCGTTGGGAAGAGCCAGCAGCATGCCGAAGTGCGTTTGAGTATCGAGACATTCGCGCACCATCTGGCGATAGCGCGGCTCAAAAATGTGCAGAGGAAGATCAACGCCGGGTAGGAGAACCACGTTTAGGGGAAACAGCGGCAGGCGAACATTGGACATAGGCGCGTTCCGACTACAGGCAAAGAATAGCAGAGTGGCACGAGTCTGACGACTTCTCAGTTTACCTAGCAAATCCGGAAACACCGCGGATTCGCGAGAGCTAGAGCTCGGCGAGGAGCGATTGCATTTCCGACTGTGCGTGGCCGTTGCCCGAGTTCGTTGCCACGGTGATGCCCTCGATAAGGATAGAGCGCGCATCTTCCGAACGCGACTGCTTGGCCAGCAACTGGGCGAGCATCTGGTAGCCAGGTACGTAGGCTGGGTTGCGCTGCAAAAGTTCGCGGAATTGTGCTTCTGCTTTGACCGCATCT